>CAWJAG010000001.1:0-3915 GCA_963840755.1 uncultured Chitinophagaceae bacterium
TAATTTTGGTCATGATTCTTTTTTATTTGCAAATGTACGTAATGAGTTGATATTGGATACTGGATTCTTGATACTGGATACTGGATGCTTGATACTGGATACCGGATACAGGATACTGGATTTTTGATTAGGTAGTATCTAGAATTTGGAAATTCATTATGACTTCGCTCTACTGCCTGTATGAAGTTATTTAGTTTTTTTCCTAATAATTCCAACTTTTGATGGAGTGATATTGTAAAGCACTTCGTCTTTTAAAGAGGCATGTTTCAAACAAGTGTTTCCAAGGTGGTCAATTGTTTCGTCATTTGAGGATAAAGAATATAATAAGGAATTTTATAAAGTCTGCTTTATACCTTCTTCTGCCCATATCCTTCCACAATACAACTTCTAACTGTTTTTGCCGACCTTCTGATTTGCTGAGCTTCTTCAAACTGTTCAAATTTTGGAAGTGCTAAAGTCATTTTATGTATTTCAATACTTAATTCTCTGGCTAACTGCCAAATTTCAAGTTTCTTATAACTCATAAACCTTATACAAATCTAATTATCCAGTATCCAGCATCCAGTATCCAGTATCCAGTCCCTACAACATCCACTACTCTATCTTCAGCATACAAACTCAGCCGTTACCAGCATCCCATGTCTAAATTCTAATAATTTCATCGCCAAATTCAGTTGTTTTTAAAAGGGTGGCACCGGACATCAGGTTATAAAAGTCAATAGTTACCTGGTTGCGCATGATGGTAGCCTGCAATGCAGACTCAATCAGATCAGCTGCTTCTTTCCAGCCAATATATTCAAGCAACATGCAACCGCTTAAAATAACAGAAGAAGGGTTCATGCTGTTGGTGCCTGCAAATTTTGGTGCTGTACCATGCGTGGCTTCAAATACGGCATAGCCGGTATTGTAATTGATGTTGGCGCCAGGTGCAATGCCTATGCCGCCTACTTCTGCTGCCAGTGCATCCGAAATATAATCTCCGTTCAGGTTCAGCGTTGCAACTACCGAAAAGTCTTTTGGAGCAATCAATATCTGTTGTAAAAAATTATCAGCAATGATATCTTTTACCAACAATTTGCCTTCGTGCAGGGCTTTGCGCTGCACTTCGTTGGCATGTGCCTCGCCATGTTCTTTTTTCAGTTCATCCCATTCATCCCAGGTAAAAGTTTTATCGCCAAATTCCTGTCTGGCCACTTCGTAACCCCAGGTTTTAAATCCGCCTTCGGTAAATTTCATGATGTTTCCTTTGTGTACCAATGATACCGATGGAAAATCATGTTCAAGTGCATGTTTAATGGCTGCTCTTACCAGGCGTTTGCTGCCTTCATTAAAACAGGTTTTACACCATAACTGCTGTCGCCGGGGAAACGGATATTTTTCACGCCCATTTCTTCTATCAAAAATTTTTCAAATTTTTGTGCTTCGGCGATCCGGCTTTCCACTCAATACCTGCATAAATATCTTCGGTATTTTCTCTAAAGATGATCATGTCCACATTTTCGGGATGCGTTACCGGTGAAGGAACACCTTTAAACCATTTAACCGGCCTTACACAGGCGTACAGGTCAAGATCCTGCCGCATGGCTACGTTCAGCGAACGGATGCCACCGCCGGTAGGTGTGGTTAAGGCCCTTTGATGGAGACGAGGTGATCTTTTGCAACTTGTAAGGTTTCTGCAGGCAGCCATTCGCCGGTTTGTTTAAAAGCTTTTTCGCCGGCCAGCATTTCTTTCCACTCAATTTTACGGGTGCCGTTGTAGGCTTTTTCCACAGCGGTATCAAATACTTTTTGTGCTACATCCCAAATTTCCGGGCCAATGCCATCGCCTTCAATAAAAGGAATAATGGGGTTGTTGGGAACATTAAGTTTGCCGTTGCAGCCCATGGTTATTTTTTGTGCCATACAGTATTTCTTTTTGAGCGATCTTTAGAAACGCAAATTTAAGGAAACAGGCCTAGTTTGAGGGAATAAAAAAGCTTACTGTTTTGGCAAGAAAGCTATTTAATAGACATGTTTTTTTTAATTAATTAACTTCTTACCCTGAAATTCCAGGTAACAACATGCTGAACAGTTGACGGAGGAATTTCAGATATAATTCCGGTAAAGTTTCCAGCGACAAATAGCCCAACAGTACCATATTCTGTGATATTTACAAATATCGGTGTTGGAAATAATGTACATAGTATCGGCACCATTCCATAAAACTTCGAAGTTTTTGACTGCTGCCAACTGCCATTCCTGTTTTTTCCATACTAACAGCTACCGCATGCTGACTATTTGCAGGGGTATAGGCTGTTATTGCTAAGGAAATGGGATGCCAATTACTAGAAATTAATTCAATAGTGTCAGCCGGGGTAATAAAGTTGTAGCGTAGTGCCATTCATACTGTAGTTTACAAACTCCGAGTGGAAACCCCACAGGCCTGGATATTACCGGTTATGTTTGTCCCTGCATTCACATTAAAACTGATGTTTGTACTTTGTTGCTGACTGGTAATATCTTCACCTATTAGAGTTAGGTATCATTGAGGATATACAGAAATTCTTACTAAAACTAAACACACCCAAATTATTCAAAGCGTACCGGTAAATGCATTTCCCTCCCTTAAGATAATATACCCATTTGTAACCGGGTGCCGAGTGCAATTGGTTACCGTGCCGGTTATTGTTGAAAGGTTGATGGGGTTGGAAACTGTAATATTCCCCAAAGAAATATTCACATTTGTAGTATTGAATGTTTGCGAATATAGTGGTGTTTACAATTAAAGTTGATAAATGCTTCCATAACTAGGTTTGAATTACTAGGCACCGCACCGTTTACATAACCTGAAGAATCTGTATAACCCATTGCGGAATTGTTTGTCCAGCAACGGTTATTTTTACGAAGACATTGGTAAGCGGATCGCCAGCTGAATTTTTTAATGTACAATTAAACTGCACAAAATCACCCGGTAAATCACAATTCCAAAATGAAAAATGGCTTACATCGCCCACATAAGTATTGCCCGTTTTTACAGCTCCGCCTCTTCTTTCCACAAACCCTTTGCTTCATCAAAAAACCATAAAGGAATGGTAGCAGGTGCACTTGCAGCAAGTGATGATGGTATTGAAAGTGTAAGAGTTGCTTTTTTACCTGTTGCAATTTGTAATAATTCTCCTGATGTACCTGTTAGTTCCACTGCCGCCATGCCGAATGTTTGCAGTAATCATAGATACCCTCATTATCCACACCCCTTAAATCACCAGGCATTATTGAATTCAGATCTGCGGCTTCAGGGTTTATACAAAATGCTGCAATATTAACTGGGCCTATATAAGCCGAATTAGTAGCTGCATTCATAACTGCGCCTGCCGGTAACTTAATGCTTAAACCATTTGCTAAAGTAACCGTACCCCCGGTCTGCCATTAACATTGCCTGCAATCGTTTTAGGAATTAATTTTATTCTGAAGAAAGCAGCTTTGCCCGCGGTGGCTAAATAAGTTTTAATGCCTTTAAAATAACCGGTTTTAGAAACAGTAACTGTTGCAGCATTCATCACTACCTTTATATTCTTGACTTCAAAGTAGCCATATTTATCAGTTACAATTATAGTGCTCACCAAATTGTACCTTTGCACCCCTAACTGCAGCATCGTTTTCGTTTGTAACAAAACCGGATACAGAAGAACTTACCAGTGTGGTTAAATCGGAAGGGTTCCGTTGTGGGATTGCACCCCCATTACTGCTATTTTTTTTACAGGAAAAAATAAGTAAGATTGTAATTACAGTAACAAAAAAAAAGTTTAAACACAGTATTAAGTGAAAATGGCATTCTCATAAAAGTTTTTTAATTGTTTACAGACTAATGGCACAGCAAAAAAGCTGCCTTTAACTACTTTTACATAAACGGAAAGTTTAAAAACTTTATTTTGTTGC
>CAWJAG010000002.1:0-492084 GCA_963840755.1 uncultured Chitinophagaceae bacterium
GCGTCGGCCAGGATCTTGTCGGTCAGCTGGGGCGGGACCGGTTCGTAGTGATCGTGAGCGAAGCTGAAACGGCCCCGGCCGCCGGAGAGGGAGCGCAGGTCGATGGCGTAGCGCAACAGCTCAGCGGTGGGCACCAGGGCGGTGATGATCTGTTCGCCGTCATCGCCCACCTCGGTGCCCTGCACCCGGCCACGACGGCTGTTCAGGTCACCGAGGGTGTCGCCCTGGGCGGAGGACGGCACCCGGATCTCCACCCGGGAGATGGGCTCGAGGACCACCGGGTTGGCCTTGGCGCAGGCCTCGCGGAACCCGCTGCGCCCCGCGATCTTGAAGCTCATCTCGTCTGAATCCACCGTGTGAAACTTGCCGTCATAACAGGTGACCTCGATGTCGACCACCGGGAAGCCCAGCGCCCCACCGTCGCTCATGGTCTCCATCACGCCTTTTTCGACCGCCGGGATGAACTGACGGGGGATGGCGCCGCCGACGATGGCGTCCACGAACGCGAAGCCCTCGCCCCGGCCTTTGGGCGCCACCCGTAGGAAGCACACCCCGAACTGGCCCCGGCCGCCGGACTGTTTCTTGTGGCGACCCTCGGCGTCCCCGTTGCCCAGGATGGTTTCCCGATAGGCGATGCGCATGTCCTCGGTCTCCACGCCGACCCCGAACTTGCTGGCCAGACGGTCGATCGCGGTGCGCAGGTGAGCCTCGCCCATGCCCCACAGGATGGTCTGGCGGGTCTCCTCGTTGCGTTCGAGGCGCAGTGACGGGTCCTCGTCGAGCAGCCGACCGAGGGCGATGCCCAACTTGTCATCATCGGCCTGGGTCTTGGCCTTGAGCGCAGCCGGGAACGTGGGGGTGGGGAACGGCAGCGGCGGGACGGTGACGGGCTTGTTGCGCGGCGCCAAGGTGTCCCCGGTGTGCACGTCGCTGAGCTTGGCCACCGCCACGATGTCCCCGCAGGAGGCCGTGGTCGCGGGCTTGCGGTCGTTGCCGACCGTGGACAGCAGCGAATGCAGCCGCACGTCGGCCCCGGTGCGGGTGTTGAACAGGTGGTCGTCGGGGTTGATGGCGCCGGAGAGCACCTTGACCAGGGACAACTGGCCCACGTGGCGGTCAGCGATGGACTTGAACACAAAGCCCAGCGGGTCACCTTTCTCCTCGGCGATGGCGTTGATCTCCTCGCCCCCGGCCAGGACCTTGAACCCCGGTCGATCCAGCGGCGAGGGCCCCTCCTCCACGATCAGGTCCAGCAGCCGATCAACGCCGACCCCGCTGGCGGAGCTGCCGCACACCACCGGGAACACGCTGGCCTGCGCCACCCCGCCGGCCAGGGCGTGGGCCAATTCGCTGAGGGAGGGCAGGTCACCGTCGAGGTAGCGCTCCAAAAGGGCGTCGTCGGCCACCACGATGCCTTCGATGAGGGCGTCGTGGACCTCGTGTTCCCGATCGGCCAGCTCGTCGGGGACCGGACCTTGGGTGGCGGTGCCGTTGCTGTAGGTGTACGCGGTGTCCGACAGCAGGTCCGCGACGCCGTTGAAGGAGGCCTCCGACCCGATCGGCAGCTGCAGCGGGGCGATGCCTGCTCCCAGACGGGATTGCAACTGGCTGACGACGTTGTCGAAGTCAGCCCGCTCCCGGTCGACCTTGGACACGAACACCGCCCGGGGGATGCCGAGGTCAGCGGCGGTGCGCCAGATCAGCTCGGTTTGCACCTCGATGCCGTCGACCGCGCTGATCACGAACACGGCGAGGTCAGCGACGCTGAGCGCGGCCACCACCTCGCCGATGTAATCCGGGAAGCCGGGGGTGTCGACCAGGTTGATCTTGTGGTCCCGCCACTCGAACTGCGCCAGCGACAGGGACATGCTCATGCCCTTGTCCTTCTCCTCGGGATCGTGGTCCATGACCCCGCCGACCCGGCTGATGGTCCCCGCACGCAGCAGCATGGCCTCGGCCAGCGCGGTCTTCCCCGCGCCGCCATGACCGACCAGAGCCACATTGCGGATCTGCGAGGACGGGTAGCTCTTCACGAAACGCACCCCCGGGGGTTCAGCTTTTCGAGCGACCCTACCGTTTCGATCCGGCGGGCGCTTGACGAAGTGAACCAGCTCTGCCCGGGCCGCGGGAGCTGTCCGCCTGACCGCTAGAACAGCAGGTCAGCCGGCCTGAGCCAGGCGCCAGATCTGGTGTGGGGTCAGCTCCCGAGGGCCAGCGAAGGGCAGGGGTTCGGCTGCGCCGGTGCCTGCGGACCGGTAGGCGGCGCAGACCAGGTCGAGCAGCGCCCGCGCCAACGCCACCGACCCCGCCGCTGGTGTCCGCCCTTCCAGTTGGTCGAGCAGGGGCTGGATCTGGTCGAGGTACCCGAATTGTTCCAGTGGTGGTGGCGCCTGGGGCCAACGGCGCGGCGCGGCCGGCAGGTCCACTCCCAGATGCTCGAGATGGGCGTGGGGGAGCAGCTCCAGGCGCAGGGCGGAGTGCACGGTGGCCAGCTGCACATCGAATCGAGCCTCACCCCGGCCCGGCGGTCCAGCCCAGGCCAGATCGAGCTGGCAGCGAGTCCCCGAGGCCAGGCGAAGCTCGACCCGGGCCGCGGTGTCAGCGCCGCCCGGGTCGGTCTCGCTGAGGGTGGCGCGGATCTCGGTTGGGGTGTCCCACCGGCACAGGGCCAGGATCAACCCCAGAACCTGGGGTCCCCGCTCGCACAGGACACCTCCGGGGTCAGCTGCTCCGGATGAGCGGTGGTCGGCGCGGGGGAGGGTGGCGTGGGCGCCGACGTAGTGCACGGCACCGAGCCCAGCGGCCCGGTCCACCGCCTCCGCCACCAGCGGGGCCCAGAGGAGGTTGTGGGCCGCAGCCACCGGGGCGCCCCCGACCGCCGCCTCGAAGAGCTGGTCAGCCTGTGCCAAGGTGGCGCACAGGGGTGACTCGGTGATCACCGGGAGCCCCGCTGCCAGGGCGGCGGCGGCGCCTGCAGCACGGGTTTCGGCCGCGCCGCAGATGACCGAAACGGCAACCGGTGCTGACGAGCCGGTGTCGGTGTCGGTGCCGGCTCGGGTTGCATCGGCCGAGGGAACCCCCACGACCTGATGACCCGCCGCCAACAGGGCCTCGGCCCAGACCCGGCTCATCATGCCGCCACCCACAACGGCGAAACGGGTCACCGACTCAGGCTAGGTGGCACCGCTCCGTCCGGGGGCGCTACAACATGACAACCAGGCCCCGCCGAAGTCGGACCCGGTGGCGGTGGAGATGGCGGCCGCGGCAATGGCCAGTGCCGCCAGGATGGGTTCGGCCGCATCCACCGGAGCGGTGCGAGCGGGCTGCCGTCCCATGCCGGCGCGAGCCGGTCGAATAACATCCCGCCGATGCCGGAGCTCGCCATGCTGCTGAAGGTGCAGGAGCTCGACAACACCAGCGGGGCGCTGCGACACCGGTTGGACACCCTGCCCGAGCGCCAGGCGTTGGACCGGGCCCAGGCCGCGGTGGCCGCGCTGCAGGCTGAGTTGAGCGAGCGCGGTGCCCCCCGCCGCGAGCTTGAGACCCGCCAGCGCCGGTTGGAGGATGAGGCCACCAGCCTGCGGACCAAGGCCGACGCCGAGGATCGCCGGCTGTATGGCGGAACGGTCAAGGCGCTGCGGGAGCTGCAGGCCATCCAAGAGGAGATCACCCATCTGCGCCGCAGGGCCGGGCAACTCGATGAGCAGATCCTGGAGCTCATGATGGAGATCGAACCGTTGGTGGAGGCGCTGTCGGGCCTCACCGCACGGTTGGCGGAGGCGGAAACGGCGGCCACGGCGGCCACGGTGGCGTTGGCCGAGGCCCAAGCGGCGCTGGATCGGGAGCTGGCATCTGTCGCCCGGCAGCGGGCCGAGGCTGCGGGAGAGGTGCCACCGGAGGCGCTCACCCGTTACGAACGGCGGCGCGGCGAGCTGGCTCCCTCCACGGTGGTGCGGCTGGTGGGCTCGCGCTGTGAGGGTTGCCCGCTGCAGATGCCCTCCGTGGAGGCTGACCGCATCCGCCACCAACCGGCCGGGCTCGACGAGTGCGACGAGTGCGGCCGCTTGGTGTTGCACTGATCGTCTCGGTGTTGGGCGACAGGCACTGAGTCCACGGTGTTCTTCTGGTTCGTGGGGTGCAGCTTCGCCGCGGTGTGGTCGGTATTCCGCAGCCCGGCGCTGGATCACCGGGTGGTGATGGCGGCCTCGGTGTTGCCGCTGCTGGAGGTGGTGGCGGGGCGGCCCATGGTGCTGCACACCGCCGTTGCCGTCTCGCTGATCATGGCGGTGGTGATGGTCACCTTGCGCGGGCATCGGCGCTGGCAGCGGCGCTGGTTGGGCCTGCCGATCGGGCTGTACGCCCACCTGGTGCTGGACGGCACCTGGGCCGATCAGCGGCTGTTCTGGTGGCCGTTCTTCGGCTGGGACTTCCGGGACCGGCCGCTGCCGGAGGCCGGGCCGGTGCTCCTGGTCGTGCTGCAGGAACTGGCCGGGCTGGCGGCGTTGGCATGGATGATCCGCACCTTCCGGCTGACCGAACCGGAACGTCGCCGGGAGTTCCTCACCCAGGGCCGCCTGGGCCGGGATCTGGCCGGGTCATGACGTTGACCACCGTGCCTATGACCGTGACCGTGACCGTAGGGCAGGAGCGCACATGTTGATCTTGGTTCGACACGGCCGCACGGTGGCTAACGCCACCGGCCTCTTGCAGGGCCGCATCGACAACCCGCTGGACCCGGTGGGGGAGCAACAGGCCCGGGCCATCGCCGCGTCGTTGTCGCCGCTGGTGTCGCCCCGGGTGATCTCCAGTCCCTTGCAGCGGGCCCGTCAGACTGCGGCGGCGCTGGGGCTGGCGGTGGAGATCGACGAACGGTTCGTCGAGCTGGATTACGGCACGCTCGACGGGGTCCCGGTGCGCGACGTGAGTGCTGACGTGTGGGCCCGCTGGCGTGGCGATACCGGCTTCGTGCCCGCCGGCGGGGAGAGCCTGGCCGACCTGCAGGCCCGGGTCGAAGGGGCCTGTGCCGAGTTGGCTGCCGAGGCCGCCGAGCGCGACGTGGTGGTGTTCAGCCATGTATCCCCCATCAAGGCCGTGGTCGCCTGGGCGCTGGGCGTGGGGCCGGAGACGTCCTGGCGCATGACGCTGGGCCAGGCCACCATCACCCGGGTCCGCACCGGCGGCGTTCCGGCCCTGGTGTCCTTTAACGAAGACACCCACCTCCAGACCATCGACGTGATCTGACCGGCACGCCGCCATGCCGTACCGTTCGGTATAGTACGGTAGGGTGCCTTACGGTAGGGTACCCTTCGGTATGGGCTGGAGGGATCGAAGAAGTGCCTGGCGGCAGTACCCAACGGTATGTCGTCACTGTCAGTTGGGCCTTCGGCGGCGATCCATCACGGCGCATGGTGGTCACCAGATCGTCCAATGGCAGCAGCGGGCCATGACCTTCGCCGGAGCGGTCCCCGCCGGGCCCCCGGGCGAAGCTCACCACTACATACCCCGCTACATACCCCGCCGACGGCGAAGCTGGGTGCTCGGCCGACCGCTCAGCCACCTCGTGTCCAGCGGCTCGTTGCTCGGCCGAGGGCTCCGTGAACCGGGCGTGCAGGCATCAGGCCGCAACGATCTTTGTGAGCTGACCGCGTGAACGTCGCACCTGGCAGGACTCCGTTGTGGCTGAGCAGCCCGGAGCTTGAGCCTCATTGCACCTTTCGGCAAGACCACGACCGTCACCGGACCGACGCTGTTCACCCGGTGGTCGCCCATACCAGCGCCTGAGCGGGCGGCTGAGTGATGGTTGATGAGTGCCGTTCGCCGACGCGTTCTGGGTCACCGGTCGAGCGGGGGTGGCTGCGTGTCGCCAGTACGTTGCTCTGATGAACTGGAAGCAGTTCGACTTCCCCACTCGGGCTGGACTGGTGGCAACCGTGATGGCCGTTCTCGGTGCGTTGATCCCGCCTCTCAGCGTGACGAGCGCCCTTGTCGCCATCGGGTTTTCCGCCACGGCCGCGCACCGTGCCCGACGTCGGCGGCAATCAAATCCGGTCGCGCGAACCTGTCTTGTCGTCTCGGTCGCGCTCGTGGTCCTGATCGTGCTCGGCAGTGCGATCTACAGCGCCGGCAGCTGACGACCGAGCATCGAGCGGCATCGCCGTCCTGCGTCCTTCCTCGTCACCTCGGCGACGAGCGCGTCGCGGCCGAGGAGCGATCTCTCTCGCATTGGCCGGGCCATCCAGAACAGGCCTGCGCAGGGACTCACACCTGGCTGGTTGCGCCCACGGTGCGGGCTTGGGACCGAGCGCGCGTTCGTCGCCGGGCAGGCATGGTTTGGTCGACCACCCCAGGGGGAGCGCGGTGGACTCGGGCCTACTCGGAGGTGCGCGCGTCGGTCTCGCTCAGCCGACAATGACCGAGGCGAGCGCGAGGTAGATGGCGATGGAGAGAAGGTCCTGCACAACGGTCGAAAGGGGACCTGCCCCGAACGCTGGATCCTTGTGGAGGCGGGTCAGGAGCAACGGCAAGAGCAGCGCGACCACGCTGGCCACGCCGCAGCTGGCGAACAGTGCGAGGGACACGGTGACGGCCAACGCCACGTCGTCAAACGCGACGAGGCAGAACGGGAAGAACAAGGCAGCGACAAATACGCCGATCAGTGCGCCCGTGATCAGCTCTTTGGCTGCGAAACGCCCAATTGGCACGCCCACGGAGAGACCACGAACGGCCAGCGTCTCGGTTTGGGTGCCCACGGCATCAGCCATGTAGACGATCGCTGGCAGAAAGAACGCGAGCTGCACGGTACGAGCGAGCTGCTCCTCTGAAGAGCCGACGAGCCAGGCCGAGACCATCGCCCCGATCAGTCCGATCGCCAGCCACGGCAGGCGGTGGACCAGGCGTCGGGCGACGCGCTCCTCGCTTGCAAGCCGCGACACGCCGCCGGTGGCGAGCAGGCCTGAGAACCGCAATAGGTCCTCGTCGTGTTCCTGCATCAGGACCGCCAGCATCTTGTTCGGTGCGATGAGTCCGAGGAACACTCCGTCGTCGTCGATGACCGCGAGGCTTCCCTCGCCATGGTCGACCATCACCCCAGCCGCGATCTCCTGATCGGTGTTCGGTCCTACCGCCGGCGGATTATGGTCCATCAGCCGGTCGACCGCGGTGTTGGGGTCAGCGGCGAGCACGCGTTCGATCTCCACGAGGCCGACGAGGCGCCCGTCGACGCAGACCGCGATGTCCGCCACCGTGGCGAACAGCGGGCCGATCAGCCGTTCCCGAACCGCTCCGGCCGTGTCGCTCGGGTGCACGATCGGGACGTTCATCGTGGCGTGACTGCTGGCGATCTCGAGTCTGGATGCCAAGGTGTCAAGGTCCGTGGACTCCGCCGAATCGCTCATGACCAGAGTTTCGCCCGTTCCGGGTGCCAACTCAGCGACAATGCGCGAACGTGGGTCAACCGAGGGTGGTGAGGGTGGTTCAGTGAAGCCTGCGTTCTCGTCGGTCGCTCGGGCGGCGGCGCCGGATTCGCCGCCGGTGGCGACGTCTCGCTCGGTGCCCTTGACGCGGACGACCGCACCACGGGGCCCGCGCTTCAGCCGAGTGCGTCGGCGTCGTCGAGCGAGGCGACCACACGGCGGAGGTGGCGCATCGCTCGGTCATCCCCGTCTGGCCGTATCGCCTTCGCCGTGCGTGCCACCTTGGCCAGCCGCTTGTGAGCCCGGTAGGCACCGAGCAGGTTTCGGTCGAGGCGTGGTCCGGTCGACTCGAACCCGTCGTACAGCGCGGCGGCCAACTCGGGCACCGGTTGGGCGAGTTGGCGCTCGAAGTCCAGTTCGCCCAGGTAGGTGGCGAGGTCGAGTTCGGGGTCCCCTGTCGCGAACCGGTCGAAGTCAACCAGACCGAGTGTCTCGCCGTCGTCGAGCCACTGGCGGGCGTGCGGTGAACCGTGCACTGGCCACCGTGCCGCGGGACCCGTGGCCCTATGGCGCTCGGCCAGCTCTGCCATGACCCGGTCGATGGTCGCCGTCAGGGCCGGGACGCGGCGGCGCACGTGGGCTGCGGCCCGTGCTGAACGCGCCAACTGATCTTCGACGCTGATGTGCCGCACGGCTGGCACGCCGCTCACGGTGAGCTCCCCGAGTGCCCGGCCGATGCGCCGGGAAATCGTTGGTGCCGTGGTGGTCCGCAGGGCGTCGATCACGTCGGTGCCGGCGACCGCGTGTTGCCATAGCGCGCCGATTTCCGCGTCGAAGTGGTCCGGCTCGGCCACTCTGAACGCCACCCGACCCTCCAGCCGGGCGGCGGTCAGCGCAACGGCCACGTCATGCAGCATCGCTCCCGTCGCCGGATCGACCAGCTTCGCGTACCGGACGGCGGCTCCGTCCCCGACCCGCAGAACGCAGCGCTTCCCGGGTCGGTAGCGGACAATGATCGCGGCGGGGTGGCGCTCCAGCAGCGTGGCCAACCCATCGAGGGCATTGTCCTCGCCAACGGGCACGATCCGAACCCAGCCGGCGGCGTCTGGCACCGCGTCGCCCGGGTCGATGCGATGCACCGTGACCCGGACCTGCGGGCCCGACGCCGCCGCGTAGAGCATCGACGCGAACGGCTCGACGCCGGGGTCGAACTCCGCCCACTCCCGACGCCAAGGGTCTTTCGCTTCGATACCGCGTCGGGTGGCCTCGGCGGCTACGAGCTCCGAGAAGGACGAGTCGGCCAACCGAACGAGTTCGGCCCGGTGGCGCAGGTGTTCACTCTCCACCGGGCACCTCGGCCACGGGCCTGAGGCGGGTGGTCCCCGTGGCTCTCAGGGCGCCCGATGGGTCCCGTTCGAGCCAGACGCCACGCGAGCGAGGCGGCCGTTCGACACCGATCGCTGTTCGGAGAACCCGGAACACGCCTTGGTGGGCCACCGCCAGCACGGGACCCGGTCGATCGGCGGCGTCGCACAATCCGGCGAGGATCCGGGCCTCCATGACGGGCCACGACTCGGCTCCCGGCAACTCATCGGTCTCGCCTGCCTTCCAGGCCGCGTACAGCCCCGGCCAACCCGACTCCAGTTCGTCACGCGTCAGCCCTTCCCAGGCGGGGACATCATGCTCGCGCAGCCGTGAGTCCTGGTAGCGGACGGCGTCGGGCAACCGGGTGGCGACGACGTCAGCCGTCTGCACCGCCCGCGCCAGATCGCTCGACACGATGGTGGCGAACCCCAGCGGCGCGATGAACCCGGTCATCACCTCGGCGTCAGCCCAGCCGGCGACGGACAACGGCGGGTCAGCCTGCCCCGCCCAGCGCTTTGCCGCGTTCCAGGTCGACTCGCGGTGACGCACGACGAGAACCCGAGAGCCCTCCGTCGAATCGAACGTCCTTGACGGCATTGCATCGACGCTACCGAGCGCGCCGAAGATCCGCTTCGGCGAAGGTCATCTCGGGGCATAGGCCCTGGTGGTGGCGGTGAGCGGGCCTGTACGCGGGGAACAGGGACGTCAGTGCTCTGACCAGGTAAAATGTCAGGATTTGGGGGTCCCCAGGCAACACTCAGGCAACATCACACACCGCGGGTAAGCCGCTGCAGTCGATCGATCGAGGGCGCCTCACGGCAGGGAGCGACGGCTACCCCTGGACCCGCGGTGCCCGCTCGCAGTAGCCGTACGAAGCGCCTTCGTGCCCGGCGGTATGCTGCTCGTCATGACGATCAACGTGGCGCTCACCGATGAGGTCGCCGCTCGGCTGCAGGCCGAGGCCGAACGCCGCGGGCTGAGCGTCGTGGGACTCATCGAGGAGCTTGCCGAGGACCTTCGTCCAGCGCCGTCGAGCGGCGAGCGGCGGCTCAGCTTCATCGGCATCGGCCATTCCGGTCGCAACGATCTATCGGTACGCCACCGTGACATCCGCGCTCAAGCGACCGCAGACGCGGACGCCGCCAACTTCTGATCAGTGGCCATCCTTGTCGACACGGGCGTCTTGCTCGGTGCCCTCGACGCGGACGATTCTCACCACGGGGCGGCAGCCTCGGTGCTGCGTCGCCAATCGGACGAGCTCCTCGTGCTCAGCACCGTCGTTGCGGAGACGGCCTGGCAAGTCGAACGAGCGCTGGGCCTCATGCCGAAGCGGCGTTCTTGGACGCGATCCTTGCCGGCGAGCTGTCTCTCGTAGAAATGCAGCCCGCCGACTACGCAAGGTCGACGGAGCTGATCCGCCGCTATGCGGACCTCGGCCTCGGGTTGGTGGACGCTTCGATTGTCGCCGTCGCGGAGCGACTCGACATCACGACGGTCGCGACGTTCAACCACCGCGATTTCGCTGTCGTGCGGCCTTCGCATGTTTCGGCGCTGATCCTGATTCCCTGAACCCGCCTGGTGCCAGAGGGCGAGACCTGACCCACCCTGGCCTACAACACCGCCACAGCGGCGAGAGCCCGGTCAACCGCGGTCATGGTGTCGGCCTCCGAGTCCGGCCAGAGGTGTCCGTAGACATCCAGTGTCTCGACGGCGGAGCGGTGTCCTAGGCGGTTCTGTACGACCTTGACGCTTTGGCCCTCGGCGATGAGCAGCGAGGCGTAGAAGTGGCGGAGATCGTGCATCGTGACCGAGGCGGGCAGTC
The DNA here is from genome assembly GCA_963840755.1 of uncultured Chitinophagaceae bacterium. Lineage (GTDB taxonomy): Bacteria > Bacteroidota > Bacteroidia > Chitinophagales > Chitinophagaceae > JJ008. Next base: position 10,600 of record CAWJAG010000002.1, read on the forward strand.
CGGCTGCTGCGATGGTTCGGCGCATCATCCCACCGGTCCAGTTGCGGCGCAGCGGTGTACCGGTGACCGAGGTGAACACCAGCCGATCGGGCCCCTCGCCGAAGCCCGCGAGATGTGCAGCCATCCGGTCGCCGACGATCTGGGGGAGTGGCACGGTGCGCACCGATGCCTGAGTTTTCGGCGGGCCGAAGTGCGGGGTGCCGCGAGCCGGCGTCAGCATCTGGCGATCGATACGGACGGTCCGACGCAGGAAGTCGACCCGATCCACGGTTAGGCCCAGCGCTTCGCCTTGTCGCAGGCCGCACCCGGCGCAAAGGACCATGAGGGCCCGATAGCGCAAAGGGGTGTGCTCGACGATGCGGTGAACCTGCTCGACCAGTAGCGGGGTGATCTGGCCGTGCTCCGGCTTCGGGAGGCTGATCCGGCGACAGGGGCTGACGTTGAGCACGCCGTCGTGGACCGCTTCGCGAAACACACCGGCGAGTTCCTTGTAGACGGTGGCCACCGTGGTCGGCGCCAGCCGCCCGGCGAGCGTCGAGGCCCACGCTTGGATGTCGCTGCGCTGGATGCTGGACAAGGTGCGAGGCCCGAAGGTGGGCACCACGTGGTTGTCGAGCCGCGATGCGCTGGCCGCCGAGGTGGACGGCCGATGAACGCGAGTGGCCCGGTACTGCTCGAGGTAGGTCGCGAACGTCGTCTTGGCTGCGGTGTGGGGATCGATGTACTGCCCGCGGTCCTTGTCGACTTCAACACTTCGAGCGAAGCGATCAGCCTCGAGCTTGCGGGCGAAGGTCTTTGACCGCTGCTTGTGCGATGGATCCCGCCAAATGACCCGGTAACGCAATGCACCGTCCCCGCCGTCGGCGCGCACCTGGCGTCGAGTTTCCACAGTGGCCATCGTCGCGAGCGTACCTCCGTTAGATCGCCAGGCGAGCGGCTACTGCTGCGACCGACCATTGCGGGTAGCTGGTCGACGCTGTTCGCCGTGCGCTCTTGATCATTCGACCATGCCTGTGTCCCGGTGGTTGAGCAGTTGGGTGGCGAGCGTTTGAGGCGTGACGCCGCGGGCCTCGGCGGCAGCGCGGAGGTACGCGAGGCTGGCGTCGAGGGCGTGGGTCCACAGGTCGTTGAGTCGCCACCAGCTGGTGTCCTCTGGTTTCGACGCCGCTGGCGATGAGCACAGCGGCGGTGAGGGCGTAGCGGCGTTTCTGGCGGCAGTGTTGCCGCGTACGGGGACATCGGCCAGGTGCCGGTCTGAGAGGTCGACGAGGTCCAGGGGGCGAGCGCGGTTGGCGCCGGTCAGAAGAAACAGGTCCGCGGCTAACTCGAGCAAGGCCCGGGCCGGGTCCACACCGGCGAGACGCATCATCGCCATCCGCTCGGCAAGTTCGTTTAGTTCGCCGCCCATCTTACTGTATTACTTTTTATTGCCCAGTCAATTAATGTGTTTGTTTTATTGAATAATTCATTTGATGAAGTAAACGAGCCGATAGTTGGGGCAGCATTTCTTATATGCAGACCTTCAATATTCTTAATCACCGGCAATGCCTTACCACTATCTTTTGGAATACATTGTACCTGCATATAGCGAAAGCCAGTGTAAGTAAACCGTGGTTGCCAGCTTTCATCAGAACCTCCTTTCAATATATACGTAAAATAAGATGGTGACCCAGTTGCTTTCTGATTGGCTGTACCATCAGTATTCAATAATTCAGCACAGTATATTTTTACAGTGTCATCTTTTCCCCCACTAACTGTTACAGAAGGAATACCTGAAAAATTTTGTTCTAAATCATATACAGTAACATTGTTCTTTAACTCTTTCTTACTAACAGTACGAAATCGTTGCATTACTTTTAACGGTTCCTGCATTTGCGATTGTAGTTGTTCAGGACCAGTTGTGACAATAACATCAAACCAATGATTTCCATCCTTTAAGAAGTCTGGTTTATTCCAACCTTCCTGTTCAAGATTAGCATCATAATCTTCGCCGCCGAATATGCTGCTGTAAATAATGGGTGATGAAAACGTTTGCCAACTTTCATCACTGATAATATCTTCTGATGACCCATCAGTATATTCAATAATAGTCCGCATTATCATTTTAGGATGTCCATAAGCACCAGTCATTTTCCTGTATCGCTGTCCGGGTATATAATAAAACCCGTTGCCTAGCATTACGCCTACTGCATTTTTTCCTTGTTGTATTTCTTTAGTAATATCAAAAGTTACATACTGTGCATGTTTGGCATAGTTTGTCCAGCCAGGGTCTAAGAAATGGTCGCCTACCTTTTTTCCATTCAGGTACATTTCAAAATGTCCTAAGCCGCTGACATAAGCGGTGGCGGATTTTATTACTTTATTAATTTCAAATTCCTTCCGCATCTGCGGCAATACATTTCTTCTTTGGCCCCAACTTCTTTTTCCATTTAAATGTGCATGCGGAAAGATTCGTAACGAATCAGCCACTTCGTCATAGCCAATCCATTTTGCGTTATGCCAGTCATTTCGCTGCAACAAACCCATTTGCCAATATGAAGCATTACTCCAGTTACTGGTATTGCCTTTACTATCCCAAACTTTTACTTTCCAGAAATATTTCTTAGTTGAAGAAAGTTGTTTGCCTTTGTATTCAACTTGTATCGAGGTGCTGGCCAGAAATTTTTTTGAATCCCAGATATTACCGATATTCTTTTGCAACAGGTTTTCCTCATCGCTTACTAATACCTGATAAGCCGTTTGTAATACATTTTTCTGACTACTCTCTAATTGCCAGCTAAACCTTGGCTTTACATTATCAACTCCAATTGGATTTGTCCTGTTTTCAATTTGCAAATGAGCAACTGACAACTGGGTGAAGCCAGTTATGGTTTGTAAAAAACATATAGCAACAATTAACAATCGCATTTCCTGATTTTTATTGAATATCTATGCCGCTTATGGCCAATCCATTGGCCTTCTCAATAACCAGCCGCACAATATAATTACCAGCATTAATTTGTGAGCCGGTATTAATCGCAAACTGGTTCCACTTGCCGTCACGGGTAAATGTAAAGGAAACTTCTTCGGCCAGCATCATGGTGTTTCCCGGACCAATTAATTGCAGCTTTCCTTTTACCATCTGTTCTTTTCCATAAAAATATTTCATAGTGATGGAATAAATGTCGGCTGCCCCGATTTGAATAGAATATTCGATACTAACTTCATTATTAGTTTTAAGAACTGAACAATATCTTCCGTTGGAGAATCTTTACCGGCTCCTTCTGATAATTTAACCACATTTGTTTTATACTGGACAATTGGTTTTAAATCGTATGCAGGCTGCATGTTATTTACAGGTAGAAAAGCAATAATATTTTGCTCATTCACATTTAACATCACTTCACTATTCTTTTTATACCGTTGCTTGAAGACTTCATACACTGTGCCGCCTTTTTCGTCGGTTACAATTTCTGTATTCGTATTTCCAGACATCTTATTCGGCTCGGCAATAAGAGCCGATTTTTTATAGCCAATAAACACATCCATATCTTCATTTACAAAAACAGAGACAGGTTCGTCAATTTGTTTCTGATTGATTTGTAACCAATCTGCTCCATAAAGATTTGAAGGGAGAGCATTAATAACTGTCGGGGAGTGCTGGTAAACTCTTATCGCCAATATCCAGCCATGGCATAAGATTACATCCATTACATCTTCTGATATGAACTGACTGTACAAATGTTGCAGGCTTTATTTTCTTATCCAATGAGGCAATAGCTATTGCTGAAATCACGGCTTGTCCCACTTTACTTTCCGGAAATGAAATAATGATTTTTCCATTCACTGATTTAGCTTTCACCACCTTTTTCAACGCTGCATTAGTTCCTGCTTCACTCCAGATATCTAAATCATTCAGCACTGTTTTACCATTAATCGCTACATCAAACAATCGCATGCCGCTTGCCTTCATGCCGCCACCAATGCCCAGCCATGGTTCAATAAAATATAGTTCCACCAAATATTCTCCATCCGGTACATCAAATTCATATTTTAATTTTTCTTTGCCATATCGGAAAGTTTGAAACAGTTTCCAGTCATTTGTTCCTTTAACAGGAGAAAATGTTCTGCGCTGACTGGCAAAATTTTCCGGTACTTCTTGAAAATCTTTTGTCCATGAAGTTGCAAAGTTTTTATCGGCCTGCCAGATGTTTCCATTTCCATCCCTATAATCCGGGCCACCACAATTAATCCGGTAAACATAGCTATAACCTTTTTGAGGATTTAACACAGTCGAATATCTATCTCTAAAGTCCATAAAGTTTGGCGATTGCGGTAAATGGTTCAATACTATTATATCTGTTGAAGCAACTTTCCCGTTTACATAACCAACAGCACTCAACACATTATACCGGATATTAACACTATCCCATTGAAAATGTGTTCCTATTCCATTTTTCTTTTTTCTGCCTAAAGACGAACCATTTAAATCATTAAACAGTTCCACTTCATCGCAATTGGAATAAACAATGATGCTGTCTTTTATTCCCGGTTTCATCCAGCGGTTGGGCCAGGTATGTGAAACGATATACACCATCGGTTCTTTATTTTTATCAGCATAATTGCTACGATACATATAAAATGCATCCGTTGGCTCTTCCCACGGTGTGAGTAATCCTTTATAGTTCACCGGGCCAATTCTGTCTAATTCTCTTACACCTTCGCCACCCTGCACTCTACCCGGGTTATCATGCGAAGTGAGTAGCCAAAAGAAATGTCCCGCACTACTGTCTTTAACTGATTCTGCCAATCGGATTTTTTGTTCCATCAATTGTGTCATCCGGTCTTCACTTAATATTCCGTTTTGTACAAAGCCCCCTTCTGTATGTAAATCTATTGTTCGCCATGCACCATACTCGCCAATCAATACTTGCTTCTTTACATCTGCTGCATAAGTAGCAGGATTGCCACCATAAGTACCTGTCCAGTTTTGTGGTACATCCCAATCTGTTCCTTCGCCACCATTGCAAGTGGTGACCAATCGTTGTGTGGATGCTGTTGGGTCTAATGAGCGAATAAGCGCGGTACATTCTTCTGCAAAATCTTTAGGTAGTTTACTTTCATTTTGCAAACCCCATAAAATAACGGATGGGTCATTTCGTCTTTCAATCACCCATTCTTTTAATAAGTTTTTGAAATTATCTCTGAACTCTTTGGTATCGTACCAAACATGGGCAGATAATTGTGTCCACCAGAGAATGCCTTTTTCATTGCACAGTTTTCCATACAATAAATTATGGGGTTGGTGCCCATCACGAAATGCATTGAAGCCTGCGGCTTGTATCCATTTCATTCTTGCAACAATTTGTTCGTTGCTGAATGCATGGCTTTGACCGAGCAAATGTTCATACTCTGCAATACCATTTATAAATACTGGTTTGCCATTTAAAAAGAATTGATTCGTTGGATTATTCCAGTTGACGGTGCGGAAACCAAAATCCGTTGCTACTTTATCAAGAACTTTATTGTTTTCAGTAATAAATGATTCTATTGTATATAAGTATGGCTGACCAACTGACCAAAGTGCCGGGGAAGTGATGTCAATATTTTTTATGGAAACAACGTTGAATCGCCCCCTTTAATTCTTTGAGTCTGTGAAACCTGTTTAATTACTTTTCCAAAAGCATCTAAAATTGATGGTTGATTTTAATAGTTCTGTACTGAGTTGAATAATTTTTTAAAGTTGTATTAATATTCAAATCAGCATTTCCGCTTTTAACATTGGCCCATGCATGAACACCAAATGGCTCTATTCGGATATCATTCGTTACAATTAAATGCACCGGACGAAATATCCCCATTGGTTGTGAGCCTTCTGAAAAACCTCTTTCATCACTACAGCCACCGCAAACCCAGGGCTGGTCTTTGATATTGGCAGGATGAGAAGCTCTTACTTCGAGTTCATTTTTTGTGCCATCTGTTTTTATAACATCTGTAATATCTATTGTAAATGTTGTTCTGCCACCATTGTGTTCGCCTACTTTTTTATTATTGAGAAATATAGTGGCGTAAGAACCTACCCCTTCAAAAAACAAAAAGAACCGTTTGCCGGTTTTGGATTGTTTAATAGTAATGTCTTTTTTATAAACTGCATAGCCGTGAAGATTGCCGTGCAGCAATCTTCTGTAACCATGGTAGTCGTCCCAATTGTGGGGAATGTTTACTTTTTTCCAAGTGTTTGTTGTGCTTAATGAAGTAAGCCAATTTTCATTCAACGAAATATCTTGTCTTTGTGAATAAGCGTTGAAACACAAAGACACAAAGACACAGAGGCACAGAGAAGGCCCCCCTGCCCCCCGAAGGGGGGTTCTCAGACTCCGAATATTTTGAACTAAAAATTGTAATCGAAGTCGTTGAATAATGCTGAATAGAATTAACGGACGTACAAGAGTGCGACGCAACGGATGATGCCATGAAATACTGAAGCTGGCTATCCAATTGTTTTTATAATTTATTAAGCGACGCATCAAATTGATAGATTCCGTTTTTTGTTGTGGCGATTGTTTTTACTTTCCCATTATATCGCAGCACTAATGGCAGACCGGCTTTAGAGGTAACAGTTAGGCGATTCAATTTTCCATCACCCCATTTTATATTCATTACAAAACCACCTCTTGCACAAATACCTTTTACTTCGCCATTGGCAAATGCAGCAGGCAATGCCGGAAGTATATCAATATATTTTGTATGACTTTGTATAATCATTTCGCCAATGCCGGCGGCACCACCAAAGTTGCCATCAATCTGAAACGGCGGATGTGCATCAAACAAATTAGGATAACTACCTGCACCACCCTTTACCGGGCTCAGCAACATTTTTACCATGGTGAATGCATGTTCTGCATCTTTAAATCTTGCCCAGCAATTTATTTTCCAGCCGAGGCTCCAACCAGTTGCTTCATCACCACGGAAAACCAATGACTGCTTTGCTGCATTCATCATATCAGGTGTGGCATCATAATTAATTTCATTGCCGGGATACATACCCCATAAATGTGAAATATGACGATGCTTGTTATCGGGATTGTCAACATCCTGCATCCACTCTTGTAATTGGCCATGTTTGCCAATTTTGTTGGGGGCTAATTGTTTTATTTTTTCCTTTAATGCTTCTGCTAAATCTGAATGAATAGATAATTCTTTTTCTGCTGCAATTACGTTACTGAATAAATTACGGATGATTTGATGGTCCATTGTTGGGCCTGCAACCAAGCCACCTTGCTCTGGCGAATTAGAGGGTGTGCTGATTAAATAACCTGTTACTGGGTCTTTAGTTAAAAAATGATTGAAGAATAAAGCGGCTTCTTTCATTAATGGATAAGCTTTGTTCTTCAAAAAACTTTTATCCTGTGTAAATAAATAATGTTCCCACAAATGCTGGCACAACCATGCACCACCCGTAACCCATATACCATGATTAGCGGCATTGATAGGCGCTGTGCCTCTCCACAAATCTGTGTTGTGATGCAGTACCCAACCCGGTGCATTGTAATGGTCTTTGGCGGTTTGTTTTCCTGTTGCTGCTAATTCCTCAATCATCTTGAACAACGGTTCATGCATAGGTGACATATTCAATAACTCTGCCGGCCAGTAATTCATTTCTGCATTAATGTTGGTGGTGTACTTGCTGCCCCATGGCGGATTGGTTAAATCATTCCAGATGCCTTGCAGGTTGGCAGGTCTGGTGCCGGGTCTTGATGAAGAGATGAGTAAGTATCTTCCGTATTGTGTGTAGAGTGCGGCGAAGGAAGGGTCGTTACCGTTGGAGAAATTGGCGAGGCGTTCATTAGTAGCCTCCCCTAACTCAGCCCCCCTGCCCCCCGAAGGGGGGTTCTTGGACTCCGATAATTTGAAGTCTCCAAGTGTGATTGAAAAGGTGTTGAAATATTTTTGGTACTCGTTTATGTGTGCCGTTTTTACTTGTGTGTATGCTTTTCCTTGCAAAGACTTTAATGCACTCACACATGACAGCGATGCATCAGCAGAAACATCTTTATAGTTTTTATAGTTAGTACCAGCAGTTAAATACAGCGTTGCTTCATCAGCGTTTTCAATTTTTAATTTTCCATTATCAATCACAACAGTTCCGCCCTTGGTTTTTACCTGCATATAACTTTTACCGTGTAAGGCACCGTTACGTACCTGCACAGAAAGTATCACCGTATTATTGCTCAGCTTTGTTATAGTATAACCTTTGTGCGGACTACTAAGCACTGCTTCAAAACTGATGCTTGCTTTTTTATTGGCTGTTAAATTAATTACTACAGCCTGGTTAGGTGCCGATACAAAATACTCTCTTTTATAATTTATCCCATTCAATGAATAAGCCGTAGCAGCAACGGCATTGGCAATATCTAATTCTCTTCGATAGTTCGTTGCGCCTGCCGTATTGATAAACTGTAAATTCAAATCACCAAAAGGTTGGTAACTGGCCTGGTAGGCACCTACCGGCGGCGGATTATCATCTACCACCAAATATTTCCATTGGCCGTTCAATGAAATTTTTGCGGCTTCATTATTCGCCGGATAAATACCGATGTGTTTTGCCGTGTCTTTATAACCGTATATGCCACCCTTATCATTAAAGTTAAGAACCAAAATAGCAATACTGTTTTCCCCCTTATGCAAAATGTTTTTTGCTAAGCTATATTTTCTTGCTTCCGTGTTTTGTTGTGTACCCACCAGCACTCCATTCACATACGTAAAATCATTATCCCGGATACGGTTTAAATCCAGTAGCATGTCCGTTGGTTGCCAATCATCGGGGAGTATAAAATTGGTTCTTAACCACACTGCACCATCCAATGCTTCAAAGCCAACTGTTTCCCAACCATCCCAGCTTGGCACTGTCATCGTCTTCCATTGGCTGTCGTCAAAGTTTTCAGCAGCATACTTTTTTTCTGCAGCAGCTTTTGTAATCCAATCGGTTTTCGCTCCTTCAAAACTTTTCAACCCCATAAATTCTTTTTCCGCCAGGGCTTCTGCTTCTTTTTGTTTGCCTGCAAATAACAACTGACGAATAGAATCTAAATGTTTGTATGCACCGGGGCGACTGTAGCTTCTGGGTTCGCCGCTCCATAATGTTTCTTCGTTAAATTGTATGCGGTCGTTTTCTATACCACCAAATAGCATTGCACCAATACGGCCGTTGCCGATTGGCAATGCTTCCGTCCATTTGATGGCGGGTTGTTTGTACCAGAGTTTTAAATCCTGTGCTGAAACAATGTTTACACATAACAATGCAAACAAGAAGAAAGAATATTTAATTTTTTTGTTTGTCATCTTCATTACTACGATCGGCTTTTGTTGCGTCGCACACTTCAGGGCTCTGTTCGCTTATCAGCAACCCACCCCAATTTCCAAAAGCAATTTATTTCGCAAATTCGCCCCGCCCAGGCGGGGATGTTTACTATATTCAATCCTTTTTTTGTTGAACCCCTTCGGGGTTCTGTTACACTATCTTCATTTCTTTCCCCGATTGCATCGGGGGCTATTCACATTAAGCCCCTTCGGGGCTTGGCATACTCTGCTATTTATATTTAGCCCATAGGGCAAAGATTTTCTTTACTTTATCTGCGCAAATCCATAAAATCTATGAGAGACCTATTCAAACAACCAATCTAAACTTTTATTTCTCAAATCACTCATCAAACCTGCATCATATACCGGCACCACCGTATCACCATCTACAAAACCAAGAATCAAACAAACCCCTTTTTCCAGCTTTAAACTATTTTTTCCTGCTTTAAAATTATAGGTGTGAATATTTACCGGCGGCATTCCTTCAATAGCAATAGCATTGGAGATTTTTATTTCAGCCTGTCCATAATCATCCGCACTGGCATTGGTTTCCAGTTCGGGTTCTTTTAAGTAAATGGTATCTTTTATAAATGCTGCCCGTTGTGTTTTAAAATAACCTACGAGTACTTTCACTGGTTTGTCGCTTACAAAAGTAAAACTGGCATTTTCTTTTAATTGTTGCGTATAGCCAAAGTTCACCCCCTGCAAACCTTCTAATTCTTTTGCAAAAGACTTTATAACGAGATTAGTATCTGCAAATATTCTGTTGCCTTTTGCAATAGTAAAGTATGCTTCTGCCGAATCTGTTGTGCGGACTGCTGCATTTTTAAATGGCTTAACATCAACCAAGGTTTTTCCGGCATCATTTTTCAGCGAATCAATTTTTCTTTTAAAAGTATTCAGTTCTGCTTCAAATACCGGCAGCATTTCTTTCCAGTGTTTGTAAGTGCCATCAACGCCTCGCATTGGTATTTTGCGTTGAGAGGTTTGCATGCTGTTGGCATACAGATAATACTTTTCAGTAAAGATTTTCAACCCCTTGTATAAATTTAAACTTCCCTTTAAATAATCCGATGCTCTTTCAAGGTCGACTAAATCTGAGCTATATTTGTACCGTAATGTTGCAAGTGCAGCTCTTAGTTTATAAGAAAAATGAAGAGCCAAATAACGATAGCAAACTATATCATTTTTTAACCTGGCAAATTCATCTATGTTTCTTCTAACAGAAACATACACAATAGCAGATTCGGCGTTTTTGGCATGTTCTTCAATTTCCTTAATAACCTGCACTGGCGTTTCGCCAACATGCCTTACTCCTTTCCATTCTTTGTCGGCATAATCTAAGAGCATTTCACCTTCCGGTGCTTCTGCATCATACAATAATGTAAACAACCCGTAACGATATGGATTGATGAGTTGTGTCATCAGCATTCCCAGTGTTAATGTCTGTCTGTTACCATCTGTTATACCAAAGCGGCGTAACAATTTAGGAGCAATCTCACCGCTTTCTTCATAAGCTGTTAAAATTTTGCGTCCATCAGCAATGCTACAACCAAATTTATCTGCTAACGATTTACTCCAATAATTAATTTCTTCTTCCCTGTTTCTTTTCGCTTTCCATGCATAGCGACTCCAGGCTTTATACCAAATCCAATCTCTTTCTATTTGTAATAAACGTTTACCACCTTTTACACTATCAGCACTGTAAGGCCAGTCCCAGTAAGATGCCTGTGGATATAAATGCAAACCGTTTCCACCCATTACCTCATGCATACCAATAACAGATTGCTGAATAAAATCAGGTGAACCGTACCGGAAGGGTTCAAGGTTGGCAAGTATGTGAACGTTTTCAATTTGCACACTTCCAAGTTTACTTAATGTCTGATGAAGTTCTGCCCAACTACCTCTGGGTCTTGCATAAGTCAATGCCTCGCCATTGAACTTTGCTTCGGTATATAAATTTTTATAGATTGGTAATGCGGCTTTCATTACGGCAGGCGCATCGGTATCATGTGCCCGTAGTACAATCGGCGGTTCTTCTGTTTTTCCCAAAGCTTTCAATCCATCCTGCACACCCGGAATAATTGTTTTGGTGAACCATTCTATATCATCATTACCTGTTCCTTCCATTGCTTCACCCAAACAAACCATTAAGCCAACGTTAGGATATTTTTCTACGAAGGCCGCAATAGATTTTTTGGTATAATCTGCAATTACCGGGACAATATGCCGCTCCCGTTCCTGTGTTTTTATTTTATGGTATTCTGCAAATGGTTTTGATACAATAATGTTATAAAACATCTGTATCACCCAAATACCTCTTTTATCTGCTTCTGTAGTAATGAAGCGATAAATTTCTTCGTTCTTTTTAAAAGTGGCGTCATCTACTTCCACGGCATACGGATAGTCCTTCAGTTTTACTAATGATGCGAAAGGATGTCCGTTCCAGAGATACAAAGAATTCATCCGGTTATCCACCATCGAATCTAATGTTTGCAACCACAATTTTTTATCGTAAAACCAAGGAAAGGTTTCAGGTGTGTAGGGATATTCATATACATTTCTTCCTGGGAGGTAGGTTGATTTTTGTAAACCGATACACTGGCCACGGAGTACCATTTCGGGAGCATCGGTAATGCTCAAGGTTTTTGGATAGGTTTTTAGTTTTTTTAGTTGTGCAGCAAATTCCAAACAGCCGTAGAGCAAACCAGTTTCATCACTACCTTCAATTTTTGTTTTATTGTTTACAGTAGTGATAGTGAAACCTTCTTTTGGACCTTGTTTATAACGAAAAGAGATAAGATGGTTACTGCGGTTAAGTCCCAATGCTTTTTCTGCATCCCAAATTTTTTGCACAGCAAATTTTTCCCGGGGTGTTTTTATTCTATCGCCCCAGCCTACTTGTGCATTGGCATTATGTGCTACGATTACTAATGCTATAATAATTATTTGCTTCATTTCTGTTCAACCCCATTGGGGTTGTTTGCGTTTTGTTATTTTGCCCCTGATTGCATCGGGGGTTATTCAAATTTAACTGCTTCGCAGTTTTGCTGACCAATGGACAGAAAGTACAAGTGTGCGACGCAAGGGACGATGCCATGAAAAACTAAAGCTGGTTACAAAATTTTATTTACTCTTCACCAGCTCATTCAAATATTTTTCCAGCATAGTATATCCATCAGCACCTACTTTATTTCTATCCGAAGCATCGCTGCTATTTAATCCGTTTTTTATTTCCCATTCATCTGGCATTCCATCGCCATCCGTATCTGTTGGGGCAGCCATTGTTTTATACTGTGGCCACCCACCTACCTGAAAGGGAAATCAATTATACCGGGTTTACCAAACACTCCTTTACCAATAGCGGTTCCTGTTTTTGTTTCATTAATAACTCTTTCATCCACTGCATCTCTTTTTGGCAATATAGCTCCAGCATATTTTAAAACATCTTTATAAGCATCTTTTGCATGTTTGCTTTCCGGCAAGGAACTCAAAATGAAAAAGGATTTCTGCAAGTCGCATTTTCGTAGATAGCCAGCTTCTGGAAAATCAATACCTCTGATATTATTATTAGTGAGACGACTTATCTGCCTTCCATGATATTACCATGCAAAGCAATGACAAGTTCCTTTCTAGTTTTCTATTGGAAGGGTTTACATGTATAAATTTTAAAATAGAAGGAGTAGCAGGCCCTGGTTTGTAATAATTGTTTACAATATTGACCTGCGATACTCCTCCGGAATATTTACTTCCCCACCATAAGCAGCATTCGTATTTCCCCAATTATAAATAACATTATTGCGATAATCAATAAATGCAATGGTATCATGAGCCCTTGCTCCATTAAAACGAATGGCACGGTTATTTAGATGCGCAATTAAATTATGATGATAAGAGGCATACTGTCCACCCCACACACCGCCATAAGAACGGTTGCCTTTCATGTGGCCTGCATGATACAAACCTTCACTAACAATGCACCATTGTACTGTTATATTTTTAGTATCATACATGGCTGCACATTCTTCATTAGCCCAACTGAAACTGCAATGGTCAATAATTACGTCATGGCAGTTTTCCATATCAAACCCATATAGGCCTTTTTTATCAGTACCACCCGGTCTTGAACGGATAAACCGAATAATGATATTGCTATGATTGCCTTTGGAAGATGCTCCATTTAACAATGAACGAGTAATTTTTCAAACAGATACCATCACCCGGTGCGGTTTGTCCAGCAATAGTAATATTAGAACGTTTGATAACGATGTTTGATTCCAATTCTATTAACCCACTTACTGCAAACACAACGGTTAATGGTTCACCGGGAAATCGTTCCAGTGCCCAGCGAAAACTTCCTTCGCCATTGTCATTGATATTGGTTACGGTAATCACTTTTCCACCACGGCCACCGGTAGCATATTTGCCAAAGCCTTCTGCTCCGGGAAAAGCGATTTGTTGTGCGAAAGATAGTTTTGACAATATCAATAATGATATGATAAAACAGCTTCCCCAAGTTCCTCCAAAGTGGGGCTTTTTGGTCAGTTGTAAAGTCTAATTTCACAATTAATTTCATAATTTTTGTAAACAGGATACATATGCTGTTTCCCACTCGTTCATAATACTGCAATTATACCACCCGCCTCGCTACTCTTATATGCTGCTTCTACACAGGCCATTGTATATATACAATCTTCTACCCTATTATCCGGTTGTTCAATTTGTTTATTAGCGGCTAATAATACCTGCTCCATACTACCAATAAATGCATGCGGAAACCAACTGCCTTCTACTTGCATTGTTTTCCATTCGGGTTCTTTACCTTCTTGCAGCAATACATACTCAAAACTGTCTGCGGCTCCGCGGGGATAATCAATCAATGCCCCAAAATTTATTTTAATAGCTCCTTTGCTGCCTTCTATTTTTATATACGATTGCTGCTTGGGTGTGCCATAATTATGACAATGATTGGTTAAAATATTGGCGGCCACCAATTCGCCATAATCCATAATAATATTACTTCTTACAGACGCTAACTGCGCCATGGAAGGATGCTTTGTTGTTTTGGCATACACCGATTTCGGATTGCCCAAGAGGTTGCGTATTAAATCGATATAATGAATGCTATGGTATAATATTTCCACTCTTGGTGCATCATTTAAAAAACTCCATAAATGCCAGGGGGTAAAAACGTTTACGTTTATTTCAATATCATTGATGACCCCAATTTTATTTTCTGCTATTACTTTTTTTGCAGCCAAAATATATGGAGCATAGCGAAGTTGAAAATTTACTGCCGCCTTTAGTTTCTTCTGCTGGCATAATTGTAAAATTGCTGTTGCTTCTGCCAAATTTTCTCCCATGGGTTTTTGCAATAATACAGTTGTCCCATCGGGTAACTGCCGCAATACGTCTATCGTTGCATTACCCGGCACCGCCATATCAAATACAGCATCAGTTCCTCCAGCAGCTATCATTTCGTTGATACTGTTAAAGACTTGTGGTATTGAAAATTTAGTGGCAGTATTAGTTGCTTTTGCGAGATCTAAATCAAAGATACCCTGCACATGGTATCCAGCTAGTTTATAGGCAGGCAAGTGTGCATCATTTACAATGCCACCGGCACCAATAATATATATAGCCTGCTGAAACATACTAATCTTATGAATTCAAATTTACAGAAGAAAAAGGCCACGAATGCACTAATAACCGCCATTTGCGGCTGAATAAGCTATGCAAGTTGCAAATGATAAAATCCGTTAGTATTTTTGAAATACACTTTTTCACCCTCTTCCTCATTTATTAAGGAGTTTACAATTTCCTTTGTTACTTTCCAAGTATTGCTATAGCTATTTGCCAAAGCACTTACCGGCCAATCGCCGCCGCACATACATCTGTCTGTTGTAAAATGCTCCAATGCATATGCCACATAGGGTTTTATATCTTCTGCCTTTCTATTTTCAAAATTGCCGCCTGCTGTACCCAATCCGGAAATTTTTGCATACAAGTTTTTGTTTTGCGCTGCTTCCTTCATCAGTTCACCCCAACGGCCATATTTTTCACCTGATGGAATTGGTGGTGCATTCAGGTGGTCGAATACCATTTTTAATTCAGGTACCAGCTCCACAACTTTCAATACTGTTTCAATATGTTCTGGCAAGACACCAACCACATCATAAGGAATATTATTGGCAGCTAATAATTTTAAACTTTCAATCACCGACGGCTGTAGCAACCAGCTACTTTCTTTTTCATCATGTATCAGGTGTCTTACCCCTTTAAAGTATTTGTGTGGCAAAAATTTTTCCTGGAGCAACTTTGCAGTTGTGTCTGTATCCGTCAATGGCAGCCAGCAAACTACACCATTAATCCAATCGGTTTCCTCAGCCACACCTAACATTAAATTAGTATCGTTCAAATTGCAACTTGCTTGAACCAGTACCCCGTTGCTTATACCTTGGGCTTTTCTCTCCGCTTCAATTTCGTTGATAGTATATGTTCTATTGAGAATAGATATGTCGCCTTTGAGCCAGGGATAATCAGCTTTTTCAAAATCCCAGACATGGATGTGTGTATCAATGATGCGTTGCATATTTATACCGATGAAACAGTTTGTTGCAAGTTAAATTTTTTATCAATGATACTATTATGTTCACCCAGGAGCGGTGCGCCAATTTCTGAGGTAAGTATTTTTCCATTAACCTGTATCGGGCAACGGGTGGTTTCCATGGTAAAGCCTTTACCTGTTTTTACTGTCATCACCATATCTAAATTTTTGAATGCTTCCTGCTGCACCAATTCTTCATAATTGTAAACAGGGGCGCACCAAATGTCAGCCTTCTCCAATATACTTAACCAATATTCATTTGTGTTTTCCAATAAATGCTGTGCGATTATATTTTTGATCTCATCCCTGCTGGTAAACCAGCTCCCTTTGTCCGTAAATGCTGTGAGCTTGTTACAGCCAATTAATTCACCAAGTTTTACAATATCCGTCATGGCTAAAGATAAAAAACTGTCTTTTGTTTTATAAATACCATATGGTGCTGCCACATAAGCATGGGCATTATTGATAGTGCTGCGTTGCGGCAACTGGTTACCATCATTGTAAAAACAAGTAAGCACTTCAAACTGAAAATCCAAAATACTTTCGAGCATACTTACCTGCACCAATGCACCTTCATTTGTTGTTTGCTTACTGTATAAAGCCGCTAATATTCCCTGTGTAAGATGTGTGCCTGCCAATATATCCACTACAGCCACACCCATTGGTGTTGGGTTTTCTCCATCATTATTACTAAGCCATGTTAAACCAGAAACTGCCTGCAACAACAAATCCTGGCCCGGCAAATCTTTCCATGGGCCTTCAAAACCATAACCACTTATTTCTGCATAAATAATATCCTGTTTTATTTTTTTTACTTCCGTATAACTTAAGCCCAATCTTTCCATAACACCCGGTCTGAAATTATGCACCACCACATCTGCATTTGCAATAAGTTGCTTTATTTTTTTCAAATCAAAACCGTCCTTTAAATTAACAGCATAACTTTTTTTATTACGGTTGATGGCATGAAAAATAGTTGACTCCCCTTCAATCTTAATATCGGATACATACAGGTTTCGGCAAATATCCCCTGTACCTGTTTTTTCCACCTTAATTACTTCTGCACCAAAATCAGCAAGGCGCAAAGTGGCATAAGGGCCACTGAGGAATTGGCTGAAGTCGACAATTACCAGGTCTTTTAATAGTTTATTGCTGCCAGTACTTGCCCCACCTGCATGATGAACCCCGTTAATGCTGGGGCTATTCAGTAAATCTTTTTTTATACTATCTGTATGAAAACCTAATTCAGGCGCAGGTTTGGTGTTGGTAAAAAAATTACCGTTAATTTTTATCGGGCAACGGGTTGTACGCATTTTTTTACCATTCAACCCTATTGTTTGCTCCATATTAAGCATCTTGTATGCCTCCTGGTTTTGCAATTGCTGCCAGTTTAATACTTCTGCAGCCCATAAATCATTTTTTTGAAAATGGGAGAGCCAGTATGCAGTTGTTTGGATATTTAGATGTTTTGCAATAACCTTCTTTATATCGTCCCTTTGTTCAAAGGCTTGTGATGCGTTATATTTTTTTAACCCGTTGCAATCAATTGCATCTGCCAGTTCATCAAGTGGCATCATGGCTAATGCCAGAAATCCATCTGCTGTTTTATAAATTCCGTAGGGTGCACTTAACAAAGTATGCCCGCTGTTTATAAGGCCTCGTTGCGGCTGCTGGTTGCTGGCAAAAAAAGTAGTGAGCAATTCAAACTGAAAATCAAGTAACGACTCAATTAAACTCACTTCAATCAAAGCACCACATCCTGTAATTTGTCTTGATGCCGCTGCTGCTAAAATTCCTTGTGTTAATTGTGCCCCTGCCAACATATCTGCAATAGCTAAACCAAAAGGCATTGGATGTTCCCCGGCGTTGCCAGTGGTAAATGCAAGTCCTGTTATAGATTGCAACAACAAATCCTGACCCGGTTTATTTTTCCAGTTGCCCGACTTACCGTAACCTGAAATAGAGGAATAAATAACAGAGGGGTTTATCTTTTTAACATCATCATATCCCAATCCGTTTTTCTCCATTACACCGGGGCGAAAATTATGAATAATAATATCAGCTTTTGCAATCAGCATTTTTACTTGTTCTAAATCAGCGGCGTCCTTCAGATTGGCTGTAAAGCTTTCTTTATTTCTATTGATTGTATGAAACAACAATGAGTCATCGCCGAGCCACATATTTTTAATGGCTAACTTTCTTCCGGCATCACCATAATCAGGCCGTTCAATTTTAATAACCCTTGCACCCAAATCTGCCAAACGCAAACCAGCCGACGGAGCCGATAAATACTGGCTGAACTCCAGCACCACTAATCCATGTAATGGCAACTGGTTCATAAAACTGATAATTGTGGTTTGTGATGTAAACTTTGCTGGTAAATATTATTCATTTCATTTAATGCTTTTTTTACCGACAATTCGCCCAGCAAACATTTTTGCAATGGTAAGCCGGCATTATCCTGAAAATGTAAATACCCATTATATCTTGGCCTGATATATCCATTATTCATAACAGGCAATACATTTTTAAAAAAATTATTTGTAAATGTATTTGCTTCTTTATCTGTCCATGCCTTGCAGTGGGCGGGCTGCCCCCCATGATGCAAATAAAAGGTACACTGTATTTCTTCATTAGTTATCCATTGTGCAAAATCTACAGCTATATCTTTATACTTACTGAATGAAGAAACAGACAATACCAGTTCCGCCAATAGTCGTTTTAAGCCTACTCCCATTTACTGAAACAACATCGGCATAGTATAACAAATGCTCTGCAAAACCAGCTCTTGAATAATTACTGTAGCAGTATGCGAAAGGGCAATACCAGTAATCATCAGTACTGCTCATTAATTCAGCCACTGCAATGGGGTTACAATTGAACATTTTTTTATCAACCAGCGAATAAAATTCTTTCATTGTTTCAATAGCTGCTACAGCTGTTTCTTCAACTGCAATTTTTGTTTCATTCTGAAAAGGCACTTGCCCATTGGCAATGCAAAAGCTATAAAAATTCATTAATAGGTCGATAGGGATAGCAGGCACTGCTACTTTCCCTTTTACTGCCAATGCTATTAACTCCTCCCATGTTTCAGGCAGGTTTGTATTATTTTTTTGCAATAAATCTTTACGGTAACTGGCTGCCGGTGTGGCGGCATCTATTGCCAATGCCCATTGGCTGCCTTTATAATTATAGCTCTGATGTGAACCACCAACGGAGTTCTCAAATTGGTTTTGTAAATATCCTTCAGATAAATATTTATTCAGCGGAAGTACACAATTTGTTGCTGCGGCACATCCAACCCATGGATGGTCAATAATTAATAAATCGTATTCTTCCGTTAATTTCTCAATAGGGAAATCAGCAAACTCCTGTAATGTCCTCTTCTTCCATTGAATCTGTACATCAGGATGCAACTCCTCATACCGCTGGGCGGCAGCAAGCAGAGGTGTAATGCCCCTGCTGTGCCCCCATGTTATTCCTCTTAAAACTGCTGCCATGTTAGTTACCCTTTTTGCTTACCAGTAATAAATGCTCGCATACCATTACCAGTTCATTGTTTTGATTAAAACACTCCACTAATTCTGTTACTACTCCGTAGCCGGGTTTCTTATGTTCTTTTTTCTCTTGTATAGTAACCGTTACAAAAAGCTTATCGTTAATATAAACAGGTTTAATAAATCTTAACCGTTCGTAACCATAAGTCATGGATACCTCATTAATTAATTCTGCCGTAAGGCCAATAGCTGCTGTAAAAATTAAAGTACCGTGTGCAATGCGGTGTTTAAAAGGTTGTGTGTTGCACCATTCCTCATCCATGTGGTGTGGAAAATAATCCCCTGATTCTTTTGCATGAAAATTAATATCATCCTCTGTAATAATGCGGAAGCCTGTCTTCCGGGTTTCAAGAAGATCAAATTCTTCGAAATATTTTTTAATAACCGGATAAACGGCTGATGATATTTCTGGCATAGCAATTACCTGATTTCAAGGCAATTAAAATTAGTTTGCTACTTATCGGCGTTCAATGTCAGGTTTTACTGTAATGATGGAAGATTTTACTAATGCCAAACCAGTTTTACAAAACCTGCTATATCAGTCTTGCAAGATTCTTTTTACAGCTTTGTTAGTATAATGGCAGCATAAAAAAAGCGGCTGATTAATCAGCCGCTTTTAAAATTATATTTCTGTAACTATCAAAATGCTTTCTTTATCGGTTGTTCTGTGCTTTTCCCTTTCGCAATATTTTGCTGGCTTATTATATCATTAATCACTCTTACTGCCTGATCAAGGTAAATATCCTTTTGTCTATCCTTAAGCCAATTGTTAAACCGATCCTGCTTTGCTTTATCGTCTCCCCATTTATTTACTTCTTTAGGTAAAGCCTGAACATCTATTTGTGCCTTTAACTTCAACAATGTTTCTAATTGTTTTACAGATTCACTAATAGTTTTTCTCTCCTGCCTGTATTTTTCCAGGTTGATTGAACGGGGTTTTTCATTCTGCTTAGAAAGCCATTCTGTAGTTTCCTTTATTAATTTAAAAGAAGGGTCATTCTCTATTCGCTGATTTCCCAGTTGCTTTATTGTTTCAAGATTATAACCCGGATTCCAGTTGGTGTATCCAGCCTTAGTTATTTCATCCCAACCTAACGCATCGGGACTATCTTTCTCCCTTACTTTCAAATACTCCAGGTTATCGGGTATTACAATATCAGAGCTTACCCCTTTCAATTGTGTAGAACCGCCATTAATACGATAAAATTTCTGCAAGGTTAATTTCACTGTTCCCAAATCAGAATTTGACATTGAAAAACCTGTTTCATCCAATCCTATATTTCTTTGCACTGTTCCCTTACCATATGTGGATGTACTGCCTATAATAACCCCACGGCCATAATCCTGTATAGCAGCAGCAAATATTTCTGATGCAGAGGCACTAAATTCATTTACCATCACCGTTAGAGGCCCATCATACAATACATTCTTGTCTTTATCTTTTAATACCGATGGTTTATTATCCCTGTCTTTCACCTGCACAATTGGTCCTTCATCAATAAACAAACCAACCATCTGCACCACATCATACAAAGAACCACCACCGTTATTTCTTAAATCCATCACTATACCATCCACTTTTTCTTCTTTCAGTTTTACTATTTCTTTAGCCACATCTATATAGCAACGGTTACCTTTCGGGTCTTCAAAATTTGCATAAAATTCCGGCAGGAAAATATAACCGATTTTAGAACCACCTTCTTTTACAATAGCACTGCGGGCATATGTTTCATCCTGCACTATTTCATCACGGACAAGAATAATAGTTTTCACACTACCATCAGTTTTTTTAACTGTAAGCCGTACTTCTGTGCCTTTTTTCCCTCTGATAATTTTTACCGCATCTGTAACTACATAGCCAGTAAGATCAACCGGCTCTTCTTTTCCCTGTGCCACTTTTTGAATTACGTCACCGGGTTGCAACTCTCCCGATTTATAGGCTGGGCTGCCTGTAAGTATACTGGATACTTTTATATTACCATCATCATATTGCAATGATGCCCCTATACCATAAAAGCGGCCACTCATTTCTTCATCAAAGTATCTTTTATCAACCGGGGGAAAGAACTCCGAATGCGGATCCATTGTAGTAGTGATGGTGTTTACAAATACATTGAACTTGTCATCATCATTAAACTTAAAGCGGAAACGGTCAAACACCCTGTCTAATGATTTGCCAACCCTCTCTCTTGCATCTTTTTCCAGTTCCTGATCTGTTTTAACTACAAACCCTTCTTTACCCTTATTCTTTTCTCTTTGCTCCAATTGGTCGGCATATCTTTCTAATACCGTAAATTTTATTTTCTTTCTCCAACGGTCTTTTAACTCAGCAGCGTTGGTAGTAAATCCTAATTTATCTTCATCCAACTGTACCTCTTCATTTGCTGTAAACTCAAACGGACGGGAAAGCAAATCTTTATATATTGCCGACGCTTCCTCCATTCTTTTATTAAATAAAGCACCTGCCTGTAAAAAGAATTCGACTTTAGCCCCTTTTAATTCTTCGTCAATTTTAGTTTCGTATTTTTTTAATGAGGTTAAATCGCCTTCGGTAAAAATATTTTTCTCGGGATCTAACTCACTGATGAATTTTTTAAACACTTTTTTTGAAAATTCATCATTTACATCCTGAGGGTTGAAATGACCCTGTGTAAGCATCTCATTTACCAGTTTCAGAATTTGCTCATACTTAGATGGGGGTACGGATGCAGTATTTAGTGCTGTGCCTATTGTTTTAAAGGCAAGGAACGATGCTGCAACGACCATCATGATTATTATGGGAAGTCTTTTCATATTCAACAGATATTTAAGTGTATCGGACATTGAGTCAAAAATAACGCAAAAAGCCTGTTTTTCTTGTCTTTACGGGCATTTAACAATGGTTTTTGATGAATGGTGAAGCCTGGTTTAAGGTATTTATACCATTTTAGGCTACTTAAAACAGTTATAAAATAGAAAACTCCGTTCCGATTAAATCGGAACGGAGTTTTTAAGTGGGTAACCAATGGGGCTCGAACCCCCGACCCTCAGAACCACAATCTGATGCTCTAACCAACTGAGCTATGGCTACCGTATATTGGATTGCAAAAATATAGAAAATGAAGCCTTATTCCAAAAGCAGATTTTGAATACGGCTTTCGTTTTAGTTTCTTTGCAACTTTTAATAATTATAATGAACTACTGGCTTAATATTAATCCCGTTTATTTCGGCATTTATTGGTTGGGTTACTAATTGGGTGGCTATAAAAATGCTTTTTCACCCCCGCCAGCCAAAAAAAATACTGGGCATTACTTTTCAGGGCATTTTTCCAAAAAGGCAAAAGCAGTTTGCTGAAAAGCTGGGAAAATTGGTCAGCGATGAGTTTCTCTCCTTTCTGATATAGAACAAAAGATCAGCAACCCGGAGAATCTGAAGAAAATGATGCCGCTGATTGAAGCCCATATTGATGATTTTCTGCGAAACAGGCTAGTAATGAAATGCCTGTTATCAGTATGTTTATCGGAGATAAGACTATAAATAAATTGAAAGAGGCCTTTATGACGGAAATAGAAAGCCTTTTTCCAAAAATAATGCGGCAATATGCTGCCAATCTGAAAACGGAGCTGGATCTTGGAGCAAATTGTTATTAAAAAGTTTCCTCTTTTTCCTCTGATAAATTGGAAGAAGTATTCTGCAGATAATGTCGAAAGAATTTCGTTTTGTTGAAATTATCGGTGCTGTTATTGGCTTTATAATTGGTGTAGTGCAGGTACTGATTACCTATTTCACCATCTAAATAATTCATTTCGTGATCCAATTCAACCCAACTTTTAGCTATTCTAATGTGTTGTCATATGCCGTTTATCAAATGTCATAAACTGTCAGCAGGTTCTTGCACCTTTGCGCGTCTAAATCAAAATCGTTTAAAATGAGAAAAGTATAGTTTTCTGTACTGTTTTTATCAGTTATTTAAGATATTGCACAAGCCAGGTGTAGGCCGGCCTGGCGGTACAGGTGGCAGGCAAATACCACAGGCACCATGTATGGAAAAATTGTAGAGGCCAAAAGCCAAAAAGCAATTGAATATGCATCTGTACAATTAATACAAAATAAGTTTGATACTGTTTCCAAAAAAAGGAAAGATGTGGTTATAGCGGGGATGCTTACAAAGGCAAATGGCGGGTTTACTTGGAAAATGTACCTGTAATGGGCCAGTTGAAATTAAAAATTAGTGTGGTGGGTTTTAAAGAATATGAACAAACCGTAACGTTCGACTTTAAGCCAGGTGGTGATATGAGTGCCATGATGGGTGCATTAGATAAAGATTTAGGGAATATTAAAATAGATATTGAAGAAAAAACCTTGGATAATGTAACAGTAACAGCCGGTAAGGCCGGGTTTGCAACTGGGTATTGACAGAAAAATTTTTAATGTAGATAAAAATATGGTGTCGGTAGGCGGTACAGCTGTTGATGTAATGAAGAATGTGCCATCGCTAAATGTGGATATAGATGGAAATGTAACGATGAGGAATAACTCTCCCCAGATATTTGTGGATGGCCGCCCAACGGTTATGAGCCTTGACCAGATACCTGCTGATGCAATAGAAAGTGTGGAAATTATTACCAATCCCTCAGCCAAGTTTGATGCCTCTGGTGGTACTGCGGGAATTTTAAATGTGGTATTAAAGAAAAATAAAAGGATAGGCTATAGTGGAAACATAAGGACAAGCATTGACTCCCGTGCAAGAATTGGCGGCGGCGGCGACTTTAATATCCGTCAGAATAAAACAAACTATTTTATTAGTGCTAATTATAACCAAAGAAAATCAATTGGAACCGGAACTACAGACAGGCTTACTTATGGCACCCCAAATACAAAACTGACACAGGAAGATGAAAGTGTGCAGAAAGGAAGCTTTGCATTTCTTCGTGGTGGTTTTGATTATTTTATTGATAACAGGAATACCCTGTCGCTTTCCGGTATGATTGGCCGTGGACGGTTTAAACCCTATTCCACAAACGAAATACTTACCGACTGGCTCTCCCCTGTTGACACATCAACGTTAAGCAACCGTTTATCAAACAGTAATTTTAGAATGAACATGAATGGTGGTATGCTGAGTTTTAAACACAACTTTCCAAAGCAGGGAGAAGAGTGGACAGTTGATGCTACCTATAATGTGGGTATGAGCAGCTCTGAAAATATTATTAATTCAAACACATATAAATATCCGGCCAATACATTCTTGGGAACAAATAAACAACAGCAAAATGGTAAAGGCGAAAACAGGAACCTTGTACTACAAACAGACTACGTAAAACCCCTCACTGAAAAGTCGAAGTTGGAAATGGGTGTAAGAGCCCAAATAAGAGAGGTAGAAAACAAAAATGATTTCTACTTCTTCAGCCCTGCTGGTACTGCTACCTATATATCGGCTCTTTCTGTAAATTATAACAGCAGCGATAATATATATGCCGCTTATACAACTTATACAAATCAATATAAGAGTTTTGGTTACCAGTTAGGCTTGCGCCTCGAAAGCTCTGATTATAAAGGCAACCTGCCCGATAAAAGCCAAACATTTAATGTTGACTACCCGGTAAGCCTTTTTCCCAGTGTAAACCTTAGCCAGAAGCTGAAGAAAGACCAGGAAATGCAGTTGAATTATTCAAGAAAGATAAACAGGCCAAATTTTTTCCAGTTGTATCCTTACACCGATTATACCGATTCCCTGAACATAAGCCGTGGTAACCCCGGACTAAGCCCTGAGTTTACCAATAATATTGAATTTACTTATCAAAAAATATTTAAGAACAAAGACAATATTATATTATCCCTTTACTATAAAAATACCGATGACCTGATAACCCGTTATCAAGCCAAAGAAACCGATGCAAACAGCGGTAAAGACATTTTGGTAAGTACTTACATTAACGCCAACACCAGTTATGTAACCGGCATGGAGTTGATTTCAAAAAACAAAATAACTAAGTGGTGGGATGTTACGTCTAACTACAGTTTATTTACTTCTAAAATAAATACCGGCGTAGCCGGGCAACCTGCTTCAGATCAGTTTGCCAGTTGGTTTGTAAAAATGAATAACACTTTTAAACTGCCCAAAAACTTTACTCTTCAGCTTTCTGGTGAGTATAGTTCAAAAACCGTTTTACCCCCAGGTGGAAGTAGTGGCGGTGGCGGTGGTGGTGGAATGTTTGGTGGTGGCCGCGGCGGTATGGGCGGCGGCGGTGGCTTTGGTCAATCAAGTGCCGCACAAGGATATGTAAGGCCAAATTATTATGTAGATGCAGCCCTTCGTTACGAGTTCCTTAAAAACAAACAAGCATCTGTATCCCTTAATGTAAATGATATTTTCAGGACAAGAAGACAGGATATATATTCCGAATCTACAGATTTTGTACAGAATATTTTTCGCCGCAGGGATCCGCAGATATTCAGGTTGAACCTGAACTGGCGGTTTGGTAAATTTGATGCCAACCTGTTTAAGCGCAAAAGCAATAAAGGTGAAGGTGGAATGGATATGGGCGGTGGGATGCAATAAATACATTAAACTATTTTAATCGTTAAAGGTTTTGCATATTTGCAAAACCTTTTCTTTTATTTTGAAACACATCAGCTTTACTGTAATAAACGATCTTAATTACGATCAGCGAATGCAACGCATCTGTACATCGCTGGTAGAAAATGGATATGCAGTAACATTGGTAGGAAGATTGTTACACTCTTCCCTTCCACTTACGGATAAGAAATACAAACAAAAAAGGATAAAATGCTGGTTTAATACAGGCAAACTTTTTTATGCCGAGTATAATTTACGATTGATGCTATTTTTTCTCTTCCGAAAAACAGATGCCATTTGTGCTATTGATTTAGATACCATCATCCCCTGTTATTATATATCAAGAATAAAAAACATCCCACGGATATACGATGCACATGAGTTTTTTACTGAGCAAAAAGAAATAGTAACCCGGCCCCGCATACAAAAATGGTGGAAAAAGGTGGAGGCAAGGTTCATTCCCAAATATAAATCCGGTTATACGGTAAGCAACAGCATTGCAACAGCATTTAAAGAATTATACAATGCTGATTATTTAACTATACGCAACCTGCCAGTATTGATTAACGGTAATGAAGCAGAACCCCATAACACTGAAAAATTTATTCTTTACCAGGGAGCAGTTAACGAAGCAAGGGGGCTGGAACATTTAATACCAGCTATGCAACATAGCAACTACAAATTAGTGATATGTGGTGATGGCAATTTTATGCCTCAGCTAAAAAAAATGATTGCCGATTATAACTTAGAGAATAAAATTGAATTAAAAGGGATGGTAGACCCTGATGCGCTAAAACATATCTCCCGCAGGGCATTTATAGGAATAAATCTTGTAGAAAATACCGGACTTAACCAGTATTACTCATTAGCCAATAAATTTTTTGATTACATACATGCTGGCCTGCCACAGGTAACAATGAATTTTCCTGAGTATAAAAAAGTAAATGACCAATATCCTGTTGCTGTATTAATTGATGATACCAGTACCGAACAAATTGCAGCTGCAATAAACCAGTTGGCCGGTAACACCCTTTTATACCAAACCTTGCAGCAGAATTGTTTAAAAGCAAGGACCGGATTAAGCTGGCAACAGGAAGAAAAAATACTTTTATCCTTTTATCAATCCATCTTTAATAAGTGAGCCGCTACTTACATATTGTATGTTTAGATACACCCTGGCCGGCAGACTATGGCGGAGCTATTGATATGATGAACCGCATTATGGCTTTTAAAAAAAACGGGGTATTAATCCATCTGCATTATTTTAGTTATAATGAAAGAGGTAACCCGGAAGAATTAAAACAGTTCTGCGAAAGTATTAATGTATATGAAAGAAAAAAATGGCTTAAATGTTTCTCCCTTTCTCTACCCTATATCGTTTCTTCCCGTATAAATGAAAAACTAATCAGCCGGCTGAATGAAGATAACCATCCCGTTATAGTAGAAGGCCTGCACTGTACAGGCATCCTGCCATATATAAATAAGAATGGCAGAAAAATTATTGTACGGATGCACAACGAAGAAAGCATTTATTATAAAGAACTGGCAAGGGCAGAAAAATCATTAGTCAAAAAAACATATTTTACTATTGAAAGCAAACTGATAAAAAAATATACCATCGGGCTACCCGGCAATGTTATGTATGCCTGTGTATCGCAGGAAGATATAATTGCATTAGCAAAAAACAAGGAATTAACTAACCTGCAATTTATACCAACATTTCCTGCATGGCAAAAAATTGAAAACATTGAAGGCATTGGCAGCTATTGCTTATATCAGGGTAATTTATCAGTAGCTGAAAATGAAGAAGCTGCCACCTGGCTTATAAAAAATATTTTTTCAAAAATTGAAAAGCCATTAATAATTGCGGGAAAAAATCCATCAAAAAAATTAGGGCGGTTAGCCAGTCTCAATAAACAAATAACCCTGATTGCCAATCCTGCGGAAGCAGAAATGAACGACCTTGTTCAAAATGCACATATTAATTTGTTGCCTTTATTTAATAAAAATAGTACAGGCATCAGGCTTAAATTATTACAAGCATTATTT
Source organism: uncultured Chitinophagaceae bacterium (assembly GCA_963840755.1). GTDB lineage: Bacteria > Bacteroidota > Bacteroidia > Chitinophagales > Chitinophagaceae > JJ008. Next base: position 38,712 of record CAWJAG010000002.1, read on the forward strand.
AGAGGAAGGCATTGCGTTGTAAACGCAGCAATGGTGAAAGGAACAGGACTAGAGGCTTCTTGTCACATGGCCGCCAACGCCAATGCTTTTGCATCAATAATAATGCAGCTAAGTAACCAGCCATTTACAAATGAAGAAACAGCATTACGAAAAAAATTACTGGGCGATACTTACGATAACGATAAAAATACTGCTGCTTTTACTCGATACTTATGGTAGCATTGTCTGACACTCTTCCCCTTTCGGTCCGTATCATCCTTGCAGGAAATTTTTGTACAACTATATAATCATGAGTGGCCATTACTACCGTAGTGTTGTAGTCTTTTGCAATTTGAAAAATCAGGTTCATAATCTCGTCAGAGGTTTCGGGGTCAAGGTTACCAGTAGGTTCATCAGCCAATATAAGTTTCGGTGAGTTAAGCAATGCCCTTGCAATGTCTATACGTTGTTGTTCGCCGCCACTTAATTCAAAAGGCATTTTAAACCCTTTTGCCTTTAACCCCACTTTATCTAAAACATCGGCAATTTTTTCATTCATCAGTTTTTCATCTGTCCATCCTGTTGCCCTTAATACAAATTTCAGGTTGTCATTTACATTACGGTCAGTAAGTAATTGAAAATCCTGGAATACCACACCCAGGTTACGGCGCAGGTAAGGTACTTTTTTCCAATCCAGCCCACGAAGGCTAAAGCCGGCAACAGTAGCTTCTCCTTCAGTTAATTCAAGTTCGCCATACAAGGTTTTCAGCAGGCTTGATTTACCTGTTCCGGTTTTACCCACTAAGTAAACAAACTCACCTTTATTCACTGTCAGGTTTACATCCTGTAAAATAAGGTTGCTGCCCTGGTATATATTTACATTTTTTAGTTCTATAATTGGTTCAGACATGGCTTCTTTGGTTTGTTGCAAAATAAGCAAAGAAGGGGCAGATAAAGCCATTTTTTTTCGGATATTTATGCTATCAAATTTTTATAACGTTTCATTAAATAGGTTTTATGGCGAAAATAGTGTTCGTTGGCTTATTGATATTTTTGAGCATATTTTCTTATGCAAAAAATTTGCCTGCCCCGGCTGATACAACAAAGCCACAGGCCACACTCCCGGATAAGGAAACAACAACTGAGAACGATGAAAAAAACGGGGTTAATAAAATATTTGACGAAGTTGAAATAGATGCCAGCTTTCCAGGTGGTGACAATGATTGGAGAAAATATTTACAACGTACACTTAATGCTGCTGTACCTGTAGAAAATGGTGCCCCTGCGGGAACTTATACAGTAATAGTTCAATTTATTGTTGACAAAGAAGGAAATATATCTGATGTAAAAGCTCTTACCCGACATGGCTATTGCATGGAAGCAGAAGTAATGAGGGTAATAAGAAAAGGGCCAAAGTGGGAACCGGCTATCCAAAACGGAAGAATGGTAAAAGCATACAGAAAGCAGCCGGTAACTTTTCAGGTAATTGATGAAAGTAGAAAAAGAAAAAATAAAGATTAAAAAATGAAGCACTTATTTTCAGCAGTCCTGCTGTGTATCAGTTCATTTGTTTTTGCAGGAAATAAATTTAATGCAAAAGCAGATACAAGCAAGCCTGTTCACATTATCGCAGTCGAAAAAAACTCTCCACTTGATTCAAATATTTTTATAGTAGTAAATGGAGTGGCCGCCGGTACTATCCGTGAGTTAAAGAAAAACATTAATACATTATTTGCCCCGGAAACCATACAAAGCATCAATGTATTAAAAGATAAACATGCAATTGAAAAATATGGTGAAAAAGGAAAGTATGGGGCCCTTGAATTTATTTTGAAAGATGTAGTTATAAAAGACAGCAGCAATAATGAAATAAGATATGCTGAAGACAAAATATTTGAAAAGGTGGAGATAGAGGCTTCCTTTTCCGGGGGTGATAAATTATGGCGGGGCTTTCTTATGAAAAACCTTAATGCATCCATTCCTACTGATAATGGTGCCCCAACCGGGCTTTATACAACCATCATACAATTTATTGTGGATAAGGAAGGAAACATATCTGAAATAAAACCGCTTACTAATAATGGTTATGGAATGGAAAATGAAGTGATAAGGGTTATTAGTAAAGGCCCCAAATGGAACCCCGCATTTCAAAGTGGCCGTGCAGTAAAAGCTTTTAGAAAGCAGCCGGTTACATTCATGGTTTCTTCAGAAGATGGGTTTGATATCTCAATTTATTCTGTAAAAAAAGGAATAGATAACCCTATTGAAATTAAAGTTGCGAAAGTAAAAGATGAAGATCTTGAAGTTTCGATTTCTGAGGGAAGTATCCTAAGGGTTTCTGAGGGGAACTATATTATCAAAACAGAAAAAACAGGAAGAATAATACTTTCCGTTTATAACAAGAAGAAAAACATAATAGAAGGAAAGGCATCTCTTGAAGTGAAATAACCTTACATTTTCTCAACTACTACATCCCTTAAATTATTTAACCCATTTATTACCTCCTGCAAGCGGCTTTTAGGTACATCAATATCCATTGCATAAAAAAGCTGCATCTCCTGTTTTATTACTTTGCAATCAAACTGTTTTACAATCCGCATTACATCATTCATCTGTGTATAATCAAATTGCAGGCGATAATTTATTAGAACAGGCTTTTGAGTTATTTGTGTTACCTGCAATGCAAGGGCAGCGGTCGATTTATAAGCATTTATTAAACCGGGTATGCCAAGTAAACTGCCGCCGAAATATCTTACCACTATTATTAAAACATTAGTAAGATGCTTGCTGTCTATCTGCCCAAGTATAGGTTTGCCTGCTGTGCCGGATGGTTCACCATCATCACTAACCCTGTAACTATTCCCTTCCAGGCCGAGGCGGTAAGCAAAGCAATGATGGGTGGCTTTGGGATGTTCTTTTTTTATAGCCGCCAATTTTTCTTTAAAATCATCTACATCTGCCAATGGGAATACATAAGCGGTGAACTTGCTGCCCCGGTCTGTATATGCTGCATTGCCAGTTTGCTCTATAGTGTTATAATAAAAGCTCTCTGCTAGGGTGTCAGGCACTTTTTTCTTTTTTTATAAAGAGATAATACAATTGAATCAAGGCAATAAATATGTTGGGGATTATAACCGGCAGGTTTGCATTCAGCAGAAAACCATATACGACAAAAACAGCAGCTCCAAAAAAATTAATAGTACGTATTACCCTCAGGTTACTGCTTACCAGGAAACTGGTAACCACCAATCCTGCGGCTAAGTAGCCCACCCAATCAATCCAATTCATATAGCTTTCGTTTTATTATGCAAATAAAGGTTGATTGTGTCGGATTTTAATTTTATTTCTTCGATCATCGTTGCATCTCTTAATACTGGTACATCCAATCCTGCTCCGGCATTTATTGCTGAGTTTTTAATGATTCTCGCTTCATCCCACAATCCTTCTGCTATAAATGATTGAAGTAGCTTCGCCCCTCCCTCAATAATTAGACTTTGTATTTTCAGTTGATACAAAGCATTACAAATTTCTTGCAAAATATTTTTATCTTTTTCAATTTTATAAAACAGGATACCCTTTTCATCACCCTGCTTTATCCCATTAAACACAATTGTTTTAACCCTCTGATTAAATAATTTTATTGATGCCGGCAACCTCAGGTTCATATCCAATACAATTCTTACAGGTGAATTACCCGGCCACAGCCTTGATGTAAGTTCCGGGTTATCCAGCAATGCAGTATTTGTTCCAACCATTATTGCGGCTTCTTCGCTTCGCCATTTATGAACAAGCCTGTTAGAGTATTCGTTACTTATCTTCAGCCGTTTACCATTCAACGATGAAATTTTACCATCCCCGGTTTCTGCCCATTTTAAAATTATATACGGCCGTTTTTTTTCATGAAAAGTAAAAAAACGTTTATTTAATGCTTCGCATTCTTCCTCCATTATTCCGGTAATCACCTCCACTCCTGCTGCCTGTAATTTCTCTATCCCTTTACCGTTTACTTTTTCAAAAGGGTCACAGCAACCAATAACCAATCTGGGAATTTTATTTTTGATGATTAAATCAACACAGGGTGGGGTCTTCCCAAAATGGGCACAGGGTTCTAATGAAACGTAAAGGGTGGTGTCGTTTAAATCACTTAGAACAGCCTGACGAATTGCATTTACTTCTGCATGTGCTTCGCCATATTTCTGGTGCCAGCCTTCGCCAATAATTTTTCCATCATGCACAAGCACTGCCCCCACCATGGGATTGGGGGCTACATTACCTGCACCTTTCACTGCCAGATCAAGGCAGCGTTGCATATAATAGTGATGTAACATGATTACCACAAAAGTAAATGAATTAAGTTTGTCATTCCCGCAGAACGGGGCAAGTTATGACTGTACAGGAAGCTACTTATACTTTATTGAACAAGCTGGGTTCTATTTACAACAAAGGCGAAACCTCCCAAATTACAGATTGGATAATGGAGAATATTACCGGCTCTAAGAAAGCAGAACGGATGACCTATAAAAATGAAGCCCTTACACCTAAAGAAGAAGTGCTATTGATTCAATATGCCGAAAGATTAATGCAGCATGAGCCTGTCCAATATGTATTGGGCGAAGCCTGGTTTTGCGGACTAAAATTTTATGTTGATAAAAATGTACTGATTCCCCGCCCTGAGACAGAAGAATTAGTGGAATGGATAGGCAATGAAGTAAGAAGTATGATACCGGATAAAGAGAAACCTGCAATTAAAATACTTGATATCGGAACTGGTAGTGCTTGTATCCCCATTTCATTAAAAAATAAATATCCCAATGTGGAAGTATGGGCTTGTGATATAAGCGAAGGGGCTTTAGCTGTTGCAGCTAAAAATGCTGAAGTATTGGCTAGCGAAATAAATTTTCAACAAATTGATATACTTGCTAGCAAAACATGGGAGCAACTGCCCACCTTTGACATTATTGTAAGTAACCCGCCATACGTTCCTGAAGCAGATAAACAAACCATGCATAATAATGTATTGGCACATGAACCACATCTTGCCCTTTTTGTGCCAGATAATGATGCGTTGAAATTTTACAGGGCAATTACCACATTTAGCAAAACACATCTTAAAAAGGATGGGCAGCTTTATTTCGAAATTCATGAAAACCTTGGAGAAGTAACTATGCAACTGCTGCAATCAGAAGGTTACACTGCAGAATTGAGAAAGGATATGCAAGGAAAAGACCGGATGATTAAATCCGGCCTTGTCTGATATATTTGGAAAATCCAAATAAGCTATTGCCCAATTCTTGCCACCACCTTCGCCGTATCCTTCCTTGCAATCTTCATTACACGGTACACTTCTCCATAAAAAGCGGCAGTGTCTGCATTTATTACTACTGTAGGTGTATCTACTACTAACCTGAATTTTCTGATTTCTTTTCTCAGCAAAGAATCAAAAATGGATGACTCTACTTTTGTAGTTCCAATATAATAATTCTGGTCTTTATCTATAGATACCATTATGTTTTGTTTTGCCTTGGTATCTTTTGATCCCCTTGGCAAACCCACTTTTATTACATTCGGGTTTCCTAATGTTGCAACTATCAAAAAGAACATCAGCAGGATGAACAGGATGTCGTTTAACGAATCTGTTGCAACCTCCGATTCATGTTTATGTTTTTTTCTGAATTTCATGGGTGGTAATTAACGGGTTGGTTCTTGCAAAATATCCAGAAAGTCAGCCGATGCTGCTTCCATTTTATTAGAGGCCTTATCAATCTGTGTATTCAAATAGCTGTAAGCCATAAAAGCAAACAAACCAATAACAAGGCCGGTAATAGAAGTAATAATTTTTGTATAAAGACCGCCGGAAATAGTGCTTACCTCAAACTGGTTAGAAGTGGTAATACTGGAGAACAATTGCATCATACCCATCAATGTACCTACAAAACCAAATATGGGGGCTGCTTTAGAAACTACAGAAAGTATCCCAAGATTTTTTTCAAGCTTATACATTTCTAATGTGCCTACATTATCCATGCTTTTTTCAATACTATCAATAGGTTTGCCTATTCTTTGTATGCCCTTATCAATTATCCTTGCAACAGGGTTATTGGTGTTCTTGGCAAAATTGCGGGCCGCTGATACATTGCCGCTTACAATATTATCCCGGATGATGTTCATAAAGTTGTCATCAATTTTTGCTGCATTGCGGATAGCCATCATCCTTTCTGCAAAAATGTAAATAGCCAGCAACAGCATAGCAGCCAGCGGAATCATTATCCAGCCGCCCATTTTTAGGAGTTCAAAAAAACTTAAATTACCGTCGTGGTTGCTGTCGCCTGTGGCTAATTTTGCGGCCTGGTTCAGTGAGTCTGTAATCTGTAAAAGGTCAAACATAGTTTTATTCTTTAGGTGTAAAAGTAGGTGTTGGGTGCTTTTATTTTATCAAAGTTTTTTCAACAACTCTTAATAACGTTTCACTAAACGAGAAAAATAATGCCAGCTTATGCGGTTTAGGTAAGTTTTAGAGTTCTTTAACATACCACCGGAAAAGACCGAAAGGTAAAAGTCCGGAAGAACTGTTCATTAATAATGAAAATTCTTCCGGACTTACTGTCTTTACCGACTTCAATCTATTTCTCCGTTCCTGCATGTTTTACCATTAAAGCCTGTATCTGCTTCATGGTTGTTTCCATACCCTGTGAGCTTCCGTCTAAGAAAATAACATTGCCCTTTCCATACTCAGCAAAGTTTTTAATGGCTTCTGTCCACATACTAAATAAGATAACATTTGTATCAAGGTTGGCCTGCTTCATTTGTTCTGCCGCTTCGCTCATACCAGATGCTACTTCTTTACGGAACAGTGCCACACCCTGCCCACGGAGGCGGGCCGCTTCTTTCTCAGCTTCGGCTGCAATCTTAGTGGCATTACCATCTGCCTCAGCAGCTTTAGTTTTAGTAATTAATAAAGCCTGCCCTTCATTTTCAGCAGCAGCTTTCAGGTTATTACTCGCCACCACTTTACTCATCGAGTCCAAAATCAGTTTGTCAAACGTAATATCATTTATCTGCAAATCCTGTAAATGATAACCCCATGTTTCTAACTGCTGGTCAATTTCAAATTTTACATATTCCACAATTTCTTTACGCAGGGCCAGTATCTCCGCCTGCTTTTTTGTAGCCACAAACGAACGGATATTTCCTTCAATTGTCCTTATCAATGCCTGCATCAAATCTTTATCAGCAAAAAACTTAAACGCCACTTTCTTAATTGTTTCCTCTTCCGCATTCTGCACAGAATACAGTAGCATACTTTTAAAATAGACATTTGCCTGGTCTGATGTTACTGCCTGAAATTCCAGCTCCACCGAACGGTTTTGAATAGAAACTTTACGGGCAACTGCTTCAAGTATAGGTATTTTAAAATTCAATCCCGGCCTGGCTACCCTTCTGTATTTTCCGAACATTGTTATTACACCAATGTATCCCTGGTTAATAGTAAACAACCCACTGAAGAAAATAAATACCAGTAATATAATCCACCAGTTGTGGGAGAGCCAATTTGCAATATCCATAGTTTAAAATTTAGAAATGTAATTTACGATAAGTTCTGCGAAATACTTTTTTTATCATCGTCCCGTTCATTGGGCATCTTCGTTGCGGCGCTCCGTTCATCTTCCTGTTCTTTGGGCATCTTAGTTGCGGCGCTCCGTTCGGGGTTCTGTTCATTGTTCAACAATCGGCCAGAGGCCGTTTAAAAAAAGATGCCATGAAAAACGGGACGATGAACTGAGCGTAGCAACAGGCGATGCCATGAAATACTATAGCTGGTTCATTAAATTAACTTTTTTCTTCCCACACCATTACCAAATGCACCATCATCTGCACCGCTTTATTCATATCCTGAATGCTTATATGCTCCAATTTAGAATGTATTCCCTGCTCACCAGCAAATAAATTTGGACAAGGCAACCCCATAAAAGATAAGCGGCTGCCATCAGTACCTCCGCGGATGCTTTCCATTTTTACTTCAAGCCCTGTTCTTTCAATCGCTTCTTTGGCATACTCAACCACATCGGGGTGCAAATCAAGAATTTCTTTCATGTTACGGTATTGCTCAGTAACCGTGAATTCAAACGATGCTTTGGGGTAAGTCCGCATCCTTTCTTCAATCTGTGTGCGGAGGTAATCTTCTTTCTTTGTTAACCCGGCTGTGTCAAAATCCCGGATGATAAAATCAATAGTACATTTCTCCGCAATACCTTCAATCCGTACCGGATGGATAAATCCTCTTTTCCCTTCAGTTGATTCTGGAGACAACCTGTCCTTTGGTAACGCAGCTAATATTTCACCAGCAACTTTCATAGCATTAATCATTTTTCCTTTTGCATAACCGGGATGGGAGATAACACCATGAATAACCACCTGTACCCCATCGGCACTAAACGTTTCATCTTCCAACGCACCTGCATCACCACTGTCTAGTGTATAGCCAAAATCAGCCGCCAGTTTTTTCATATCAACCTTAGCTGTTCCTTTTCCAACTTCTTCATCGGGAGTAAATAAGATTTTTATTTCCCCATGCTTTACATTTTTATTCGCCATTAGAAAATTGGCTAAATCCATTATTTCTGCTACGCCGGCTTTATCATCGCTGCCAAGCAGTGTATTTCCTGATGCAGTAATAATATCATTCCCAATCTGCGATTGTAGATAAGGGTATTCACTCATCCTCAGCACTTGTGTTTTGTCATCGGGCAATACAATATCTTCTCCCTGGTAATTTTTATGCAACAATGGTTTTACATTGGTACCGCTGCAATCCGGTGCGGTATCCATATGTGCACAAAAACAAATTACCGGAACTTTTTTATAAGTAGTTGATGGTATGGTTGCATACACATATCCCCACTCATCCATGTGTGCATCTGTAATACCCATCTGCTTTAATTCATCAGCCAAAATCTTTCCAAGGTCTTTTTGCTTTTCTGTAGTTGGGTATGTATTTGACAGCGGATCGCTTTGTGTATCTATTTGTACATAACGCACAAACCTTTCAGCTGCAGTGAACTTGTAGTTTTCAAACATAATTTTTCTTTTGGGACATGTAATATACGAAAAGAAAAATGGCTTAAGGTGAAACCCTAAACCATTAAATCGTTAAACTTTAATTTTTCTACGGCATTATTATTAAAGGGCTTCCGCCTGCAATTTCTACCAGCTCCAAATCAAATATCAAATCCTGACCGGCTAATGGATGATTCGCATCCAGCATTACCACCTCTTCTTTTATTTCCACAATTGTTACCTGAAATTGCTGGCCGTTCTGGTCACTCATTCCCAAAGGCATCCCTACTTCCAGTTCCATATCGGCAGGAAACCTTTCTTTTGGCATTTCAATTACCATCTCCGGGTTTCTTGGGCCATAAGCTTCATCAAAAGGTATATTGATTGTTTTCTTTTCCCCAACAGCCATGCCTGTTACACCCTCATCAAATCCTGGAATTACCGCCCCGCTGCCTACTTCAAATTCCAGCGGTTCCCTGCCTGCAGAAGAATCAAAAGTTTCTCCTGAAGTTAATTTACCATGATAATGAACTTTTATTTTATCGCCACTTTTTACCTGTGCCATTTTGTTGTTTTTTGAATTAAAAATGGCTTGCAAGGTAGGTTAATTAACCCAATGCAACCGTTTAAATATTTTCGGCAGTCTTAGTTTATATTTTCTGTATTTTCAATCCCGTCTAAAATAATAATTATATGAAATTTTTCTTTGGTTTTATTTTACTATTGGTAATGCAAAGTTGCTGTGCGCAAAAAGTAGCAGTAACAAGCCAGCCATTGCAGCAACAAATAATTTCCGGGGCAGACAGGATAAGTGTTTACCTGCCATTAATTAAAGGAAAAAAAGTTGGCATTTTCGCCAACCAGACTTCAATGGTTGGTAACACACACCTTGTTGATACATTCAAAAACTTGGTGTAACATTAAAGTAATCTTTGGCCCTGAGCATGGCTTTCGTGGCACTGCCGATGCTGGTGAAAAAGTAGGTAACTATATGGATAGCAAAACTGGCATTCCTGTTGTTTCCCTTTATGGCGCTAAAAAAAATCCATCTGCAGAAGATGTAAAAGATGTAGATGTTTTGATTTTTGATATACAGGATGTAGGCTGCCGTTTCTACACTTACATAAATTCCATGCAAGAGTTTTTGGAAACGGCATTGGAAAATCAAAAACCATTGCTGTTACTTGACAGGCCTAACCCCAATGGATTTTATGTAGATGGCCCGGTGCTTGATTTAAAATTTAAAAGTGTTGTTGGCAGACAGCCGATACCAATTGTATATGGGATGACGATGGGTGAATATGCCATGATGCTGCTCGGTGAAAAATGGGTTTAGCGAAAAAGCAAATGGAATCAATGCTTATAATATTACCACCAACCCAACAGTTGACACCCCTTTTCATTTTATGGTAATCAAATGTAAAGGGTACGACCACAAATCTAAATATGTATTGCCTGTAAAACCATCGCCCAACCTTCCCAATATTCAATCTATTTATTTATATCCTTCCACCTGTTTTTTTGAAGGAACGGTATTAAGTGAAGGAAGGGGAACCAACAAACAGTTCCAGGTATTTGGGCACCCCTCGTTTCCAAAAAATTTATACTCCTTTACTCCCAATCCAAATGAAGGCGCAAAAAGTTCAAAACTATACGGACAGGTTTGTTATGGTTGGGATTTAAGCGGCACACCAGAAGAAGTATTGGCCAAAGTGGATACAAGGATACAATTAAAATGGCTGATAGAAGCTTATAAATTATTTCCGCAGAAAGATAGTTTCTTCATCTCCCAATCGGAAAATGGAAGAATCTTCTTTAATAAACTGGCAGGAAAATGATTTGCTGATGCAGCAAATAAAAGAAGGAATAAGCGAAGAAGAAATAAGAAAAAGCTGGGAGCCAAAACTGAGTGAATTCAAAAAGATACAGAAAGAAATATCTGTTGTATGATGATTTTGAATAATCAGATACAATTGCATAGCTGGAAGCTATATGTATCAAGGAAGCAGTATTTTTTGCCTCAAATTTTGCCAGTAGGTTTTTCCGGTGCGTATCCACGGTAGTAAGCACTAATAAATAATTTCTTGTGCAATTTCAATATTGGTCATTCCGTCTGCAATCAATTCCAGTACTTCTTTTTCCCGGCGGGTTAAAACAAAACTGGTATCATCCGTGTTTATCCGCATTGTCTGCGAAACTTCACACTAAATAAGTTTTCCCTTTTGCAACTATTTCAATGGCTTCCATCAGTTCTTCCTGTGTTGCATTTTTCAAGTACATAACCGGATGCGCCATTATCCATCATTTTTTGAATAAAACTTTGCTGGTTAAATGTACTAAGACCGATAATAAAAACAGAAGGATATTTTTTCTTTTACTTCTTTACACAAATCAATACCACTTTTATCCGGCAGGTTTATATCCATTAAAATAACATCGGGTAGTTGCTGTTGCAAAAAAGCAAGGCAGGAGGCTGCATTGGTGGCATGGCCCGTCCATTCAATACCTTTTTCATTTTGCAAGCAATGAACGGATGCCTTCAATCACCATGTAATGATCATCAACTATAAAAACTTTGGTTGCCATTTATATATTCAATTCTATATGAACAGAAGTTCCTTTTCCTGTTTCAGACTGCACATCTAGATTACCTTTCAAAAACTCAACCCGGTTTTGAATATTGCTCCAGCCTATTCCCTTTGACTGTTTCAAAATTACCGAGTATCAAATCCTTTTCCATCATCTTCAACTGTATACTGATAGTTCGTCATTTGTTTTTGTCACCTGCACGATAGCAGTTTTTGCAGCTGCATGTTTCATGGTATTATTAATAAGCTCCTGCACAATTCGGTAAATGGTAATGGCAGTTGTTTGTTCTATTACAGCATCCTCCATTCCTATTGATTGATAAGTTCACCTGCAATGCCCCGGATTGGTTTATATCATTACAAAAATCTTTCAATGCAGTATCCAATCCAAACTTTACCAATGCCTCGGGCATCATATTATGAGCCACACGGCGCATTTCTTTTATGGAACTGTCCAGCATATCCATGCTGCGTTCAAAAGCCTGGGCATTTTCAGGCGTCATTACTAAATTTCCTTTCATAGTGTTGAAATGAGTATTTAATTCCCGACAACATTCCCCCCAATCCATCATGCAGGTCTTTTGCCAGCCGGGTTCTTTCCTGTTCTTCTCCTTTTAATACAGCTTCAGTGGCGGTTAATTGCTTTTCTGTTTCCAATTCATTGATGCGTTGCTGCTGTAGTTTTTGTTTTTGCCTGTACGTACGATAAGAAAGCAGTGATATAATCAATAAGGTAGCAGCACCGCCAAGGAGAAAATAATTGAAAATACTTTTATTCTTTATTTCTGCCTTTTGCAATTTTATCTGGCTGTCTTTTTTTTCCGACTGGTATTTTGCCTCCCTTTCAGAAAATTCTTTTGTCCTTGCACTGCTTAAAATAGTGTCGTTTAAATTTTTAAATTTTTCAAAATAAACATATGCTTCTTTGTAACGCCCCTGTGCAAACATTAATTCCCGCATTACATCGTAATAGCTCATTTTATCTGTAGGGTTTTCGCTATTTTCCAAAAAATCAGCGCATTTCTTAATATAACTATCTGCCAATGAAAATTTATTTTCTTTCATGGCTATCCTCCCGAGTTGCCAGTTCGCATTGGCGATGCCATCTTTAATCCCTATCTCTTCGGCTTTGTGCAGGCTCTTCAATGCAAAAATGTGAAGAAGAATCTAATTTCCCCAATTCAAAATACTCCTGTGCCACATTTTGATCATGCATTCTGGCAATGGCTGTTTTGCTGAATATTTAGCTTACTCTAACTGTGGGTATATACTTTAGCTCTTATTCGCAGTGCTTTTTTCCAAAATTCCCATTCTTCATAATTAATTGTCTGCCTTTTTGCTGCATATAATTGGCAAATAAACAGAGAGCATTTTATATAACTCTGCCAATAGCTATTGCTTTATCAATATACTCATCCGCTTTTGGTAAATTTTTCAGCGTATTAAATACTTGAACTATATGTTAGAATACAAAGTCAGATTTTTTTTTATCCAGTACCCGTTGCTTAAGGGTTTCATCATCAAATATTTTAGGGTTATCAAAAATTTCATTTGCTTTAAGAAAGTAGCTGACACAACTGTCATATTCTCCTTTCTCATATTTAATATTGCCGATATTAAAATAAGCACCTGCCATCAGATACAAGTGATTGTTACTTGTTGCAGAATGTAATGATGCCCGGTATAATTCTAATGCTTTGTCTTTATCGCCAAATGCACGGTGCCAGATACCCAGCATACGATAGCTGTTAGTAACCGCATCGGCTTCCTTAATTTTTAAACTTTCTGCTAAAGCTTCTTCAAGCAGGGTTTTTGAAAGAGCACTGTCGTTCTCAATTATAGAATAACCTGCTTCCCTCAACAAACGTACCCTCCCTGTATCAGGCGGCATTTGCCGTATGCCTGCAACAACTTTTAATATGCTGTCCTTATTATAATCCTGGCATTTTGCATTGCTAAAAATGCCTATTACCGGAATTAACAAGGCAAGCAGTTTGTATTTCATGAAGCAAAAATTATTTTTTTATACCACCCGGCTTCTCCCCTTTTTCCATGATTTTTCTCTTCTTTTAAAAATATCCTGTTTTTACAGGATAAAAAAACATTTTTTGAAACGTCATATTTACATCATCAAAATTTATTTATATGAAAAAAGTCATTCTCCCCTGTTTCCTTCTTTTTGGTTTTAGTACAGCTTATAGCCAATCATCATTAGAAGTACCCGGACAGCTAAAAGTGTCAATAGAAAATGTACAATGCCTCAAAAGGTCATGGGACGGGGTTGTAGAGTTTGATGGACATGGAAACGAAGTATCTGTTACATACAGCTACCGCATCTATGCCCGTTCAAACTGGGCTGCTGTTAAAAAAGGGGCTGATGGTACAGTAATTTATGGCTCCAATGTAAATGGAATGACAAGGGCCGGTACAGAAACACCAGACCTTGGCGGTATTAAAGAAGGCGATAAGGTGAATATTTTTAAAACAATATTTGATGAACATATTGAGGCGGGTGATTATATTATTATTGCCCCAACTGTATGGGAATGGGATAGACCCGAAAAAAATACCATAAATAGTTTTAATGCACAGTTGGAAATGGATCTTGATTGGGCAATCAAACAGGCTTACCCGTTTCCAGATGCCGCTATTAATGCAACAAAACCATTTGATAACAGGGTTTTTCAAATTTTTGACAAATACAAGTATGGCCCAGCCCTTAAATATCAATCCATATTTAGCCCGATAATATGTAATGGGAATATACAGGGCAACAGGATAATAGGGCTTAATGCAGGGGGCTCTGGCCCTGCCTGCCAAATAGCATACCCGCCAACATTATTTGTGCTTGATACAAGGGTATTAGGAGCATTATATCTGAATAATCAAAAATCACTTCGTAACCAACAATCAGGTACACCAGGCCCTGCTTTTATAACAGGCAAAACAATATTGTTTGAAGAAAGCACTTACAATATCCAGTCAAGCAATGGCAGCTATGCAGTTTTTTTGAAGATTGAATTTATTCCTGATGTATTGCCATCTTTTGCTTCGAGCAATACTTCGGGGAATGGGCTCACTGGTACACCAACAAAAAATGTTGGAGTACCCAAAAAAATGCTTCAGGAAAAACCTATCAACATACTCAATACAGCACTTAACCTACCCGGCAATTGGACGGGTACTTATGGGTATGGTGAAAGTAACACCCAAAATTATTATAGATTAAATTTTAATGCCAATGGCAGCATGGAAGTACTTGACCAGTTTGGAGTAGTGCAGGCAAGAGGCACTTATGTATATACGCAAACCAGCAATACTATTACTGCTGCTTATACATATTTATCTGGCGATTCATTTGAGTTGACTGGTACTATAACCAATAATACCTTTAATGCACAATGGTGGCGAAAGAATAATATGACCCACGGCGGTAAAATGATTGTGTACAAAAAATAAATCCTGCTTTTAAGGGATAATCACCAGCCTTTCAAATGTTTTTCTTTATGTGAACAAAATAGATATTTATGAAAAGATATTCCAGCATATTCTTCAGTTTTTTCCTTGTCGCCACACTATCATTTGCCCAACCGGGTAAAAAACCTGCACAGCTAAAAGTTCCATCCCAGTCAGAGATAAATAAAATGATGGAAGATGCAATGAAGGATATCCCTGCCGACCAAAAAGCAATGGTGCAGGACATGATGAAGAACAATAAACCTTCATCCGGCACAAGTAACGGTAAATTGGTGCCTGATAAGCAAACTGAAATACTTGCAAAAATCCCAAAGCTTACCAACGAAGCACAATACAAAGCATTTATTATAAAAATGCAACTGCAGGCAGAAAAGAGCATTGATGCTGCAACAATTACTGCCGTAAAAAAAATGATTGCTGATAATAAAACCAATCAACTAGCAATCAGTAACCTGCCCATACTGTTGTTGTTGCAAAAAAATCTGAAAGCCGCAGTGTATGCATCATTGCTTTGCTCGCAAGCAAATAATAATATTCTGTTATCTCAAAACAACATGGGCTTCCTTTTGCAACAGGCTGGTTATCCTCAATACGCCATACCTGTATTTGAATTCCTTCTTACAAAAAACACTAACGCAACTTTATATAATAATATCGGGCAGTGTTATTTTTCGCTTGGTGACACAACCAAAGCAAGAATGATGTTTGCAGCCTGTATCCGCAAAGCCCCTTACAACGCCGAAGCACATTGCGGCACAGCCCTTATGCTTATTGAACAGAAAAAGATAAATGAAGCCACTACACATATTGCCAAGGCACTTCAAAATGGCTATTCTGATCTGCTTGACGATTACGTTACGAAAAAAAATATCAAACTGAACTTTGATGATATAAAAAAGAAAGATGTTGCTGATTATTTTAGCCCACAAAAATATAAAACAATACCCCCTGCAAAAACCCTGAAAGAAGTAATTACCAAGTGGGAGCAGCTACAGGATCTTGAAGCGGAGGAACAAAAATGGATTTCGAAGGCATTACAGAAAAAAGAAGTTTTCCAATCAACAAATAACAAATGGGCTATGCAAATGGTAATGCGTACGGTAAGGGGGCCGTTTAAACGCAAGGCTTTATTAATGCTTTATTTATTACAGCAGCAAGGAATTCAGGACATTTCGGCTAGAGGAGCAGCAATGGCCAACTCCAGGGTTACAGTAGAGGGTGCGATAAAAAAAATGAATACCTCTATTGAAGCTGGTTATAAAGCCAGCGGCATTAATTCAATGTATGATGCCTGTAAGATGAAAGAACAATACCTGGTCGAATATCTTACTACTACCATACCTGCACAAGAGTCGGTGGAATTAAACTTGAATTACAAATACTTTGAGCTGGTAAACCAGAATATGTATTGGTTTAAATTTTTATTGAACAAAGATGAGTATGAAGCAATGCATTACCAATTGGGCAGCCAGGTAGTGGGGTGGATAAAAGGGCTGAGCGAAGTACAAAAAATATATCCTGAACCTATCAATATTGCCATTGATTGCAATAAAATACTTGACAATCCCCCAAAGGATGAAGAAATGCAGGAAGCAGATGGCGAATGTCCTGTAACTATAAAAATCCCTCTTGGTGCCGGAGGTGTCAAATTCAACTGTGAGGGATGGGAAATAGAATTTACCGAATTGATAGCATTAAGCGTTGAGAAAAATTATAAGACCGGCGATTTCACTGTTGCATTTGGCTTAGGTGCATCTGCTGAACTTCCGGGGTTTGAAGCAGGCGCAAAAGGTCAAATGTATTTTACTATTAATAAAGACTGGACGCCATCAGACATGGGGCTCCGCGGCGAGGTAAAGGGAGAAGTATTTAATGTGATCAACCCTGTGGAAGAAGGTGTTAAAGGAGCCATAGGCATCAGTGGTGTTAATATAAATGCTGTTCATGCAGGAAAAGATATCAATATTTTTAACTACGATCCTACTAAATAAATACAAAGCAGAATTATATGAAAAATACGATGAAAGAATTAGTCTTGATTCTCCTCTGCACAGTAATTGCTTCCATTACAATTGCACAAAACATGCAAAACCCTGGTATGAATGAACTGAAAGAGAAGGTAATTCCCTGGGACAGAATACTTTCCCCTATAATACATAATGCTCCAGCCAAGCCAGGTATGGCAAAGGGTCGTAATTATACAGCTTTCCAACTTGGGCTCATTAATACCTTCGCTGATTGGATCAAGAAAAGTTATATCCCCATCGGTGGAGTGCCTCAGGAAGAAAGATATGCTGTACCCTATTACCGGGAAAACGAAGCATATCAATACCTGCCACAGGGAACCGGTATGAACATGGGGATGTGGGCTCCCTGTTATGACCCTTCTGGGAAAAAGATCATCAAAGCACAACCTGCATCGGCGAGTTATATCAGCATCTTCACAAATAGTATTAACGGAATGGAAGTGTCGTATGATTTTAATACCACCACCAAGTTTTATTTCACGATGTATTATAATACCAGGGGCAAACTGGTAAAGGATGAGGATGAAAAAAAAAATGCCCCGTACGTAAATGAGATTCAATCTAAGATCGGGAACTATTTTGTTTACTTCACCGGAAGAACTGTGAATGTGCTGCTGATGCAGGGGAATGAACTGCCCATTGTACAGGTGTCAAAAGGTGAAGTACTCGACCAGTCAGAAGAAGCGATAAAAAGAAGATATCCCGATCCCAACTCTTCCATGCAGAAAGAAGTTCTCGCCGATATTAAGAAATTCAAGAACAAACACCGGAACAGTTTACAGGAACTGGCCTTTGTTTATATGGCTCAGTTGACATGCACCAGTTTCCGTGGTGAAAAAGATCCCTTTGAACCGCTAATCAATGACCCGAAACAGATGTACCCTGTTTATCGTTTCAAACCCGAAGTATATGAACTGACCAAACTGGACAAACCTCAATGGGTACATATCAGTTTTCCCTACTCTACTGAAAAAAGCACTACCAAGGACTGGGATATCTTCAAAGCCATGACCAACAATTTCAATTACGAGTATGTGTATGATTATTTTTTTAATCCCGATAAAGTAAAAGGCAAAACTTATCAGCCACTAAAGGCGGTAACACTGTCAGATGCTGTAACAAAGATTGATGCAAGAGAAAACAAAGCCAATCAGTCAAAAACTTTTCCCGAAGGAGTACATTTCATGGAAAATTTTTCTGATGCTCAATCAGGTGCCATGCCTTCCGGCTGGAGTTCCCGGCAAAACAATCGTGGATTTGTAATAGAAACACCAGCAGGTGAAAATGGTAAGTGGTTATACATGGACAGTGGTTCGGATCTTTTAGCCTCTTCCCTAAAAAAACCATTACCCGCTGATTTTACACTTGAGTTTGATCTTGTTTGTACTGATTATACTAATCGTACTGGCCGAACAGTAACGATGAATCTTACTGGTCCTAACACATCTGTAAATTTATCCATCACTCCCGGCAATGAACAAAATATAAAAATATATCCATCCATGGCAAACATTCGTGTAGGAAGCCCCGCCACAAATGCTACGGGATATCACAGTATAGAATTCGCATCTTATTCCAATAAAAAAACAAAAGCACATGTAAAAATTGTCAAGTCAGGAACATCCGTTGTTGCATATATCAATGGTGTAAAAGTAGAAAGCGATCCCAAATACAAACAAGACTATAACAAAGAGATGGCATTGGGGAGCAATACTGTTTTCAATAAGCTGGAGTGGACATCTGACACGGTGTCTAAAAATCCTCCGGAAGATAAAGGGAAAGCGTATATCAGTAATATTAAAATTACCAAAGATTAAATAATATGAAAACAATTTGCACATTAAGCTTGCTTTTTGTATCCTGTTTCTGTTATACCCAACGGCAAACATTTGACATAACAACTTATACACCACCCAAAGCATGGAAAGAGGAAAATACAGAAAGCGCCATTCAGTTTACAAAACAGGATGAGGCGAAGGGAACCTATTGCGTTATTACGTTAATGAAATCACTTCCCGGGACAGAAAATTCAAAAGAAAATTTTGATGCTGCCTGGGAAACAGTGGTAAAAGAAATGGTAAAAGTATCAGCAGCCCCCGAAATGCAACCTGCAGCAACTGAAGACGGATGGGAAGCACAAAGCGGTTATGCACCTTTTGAAAGCGAAGGAACAAATGGCGTAGCCCTGCTCGTAACATCAACCGGTTTTCAAAAAATGGTGAACATATTAATACTTACCAATACGGATGTATATGAAAAAGAGATGACTGCATTTCTTGAATCGGTAAGTTTTACAAAGCCATCCGGCGATACAAAAAAAAATATACCAACAAATGAGCAAGCCGGAAAAAAGCTAGCAGCAAGTAACGGATTTACTTATTCCACCACCGGTTTTGATGACGGCTGGGCAAGTGCTATAAAAGATAAATGGGTGGAAGTAACAAAAGGGGATATAAAAGTACATCTGCTATATCCGCTGCCATACAATGCAAGTGATTTTTCAGGCACTGGTTTAAGAGCAAGGGATTATTACTGGGACAATTATGTTTCTAAATATTTTACCATCCAAATAAAACAGTATAAAGATGATGGTGAAGTTATGGGTTCATTTCAACCAGATTATGTAGAAGGCTGGGCTACATATAACCAAACAGGGCAGAAAAGATTTATTGGTATGCGGCTGGGCATTGCCCCCAACGCTGCATACATAACGATTGGCTCAGCAAAAGATGAGGCATCTTTTCGCCAGCAATTTCCTAAAGCAAACGATAAATATACATCCGACCTTGCAGCAATGAGCAGCTATAACAAATTTGCTGTAGGCAAAAAAGATTTGATTGGAAAATGGTCAAGCAGCGGAGGAGGTACGATGGGCTGGTATTCCACCACAACAGGCAATAACGTAGGTGCTACAGGTGCTGTTACGGCAGATGTATTTCAATTTAACAGTAATAATACATATACAAGTGTACACAATGGAGCTACAGGCTGGGTAGGAGCCATGAATACTTTTCAACAAAAATATAACGGGGCTTACACTGCTACCGATTGGGCTGTAACAGCCACTAAACGCTGGGATGGCAAAACAGAAAAATTTGATGCATGGTTTGAGGTGGTAAAAGGAGGAAGGATACTGCACCTAGACACACCCGGTATTAAATATTTACTTTTTAAAGAAAAATAAAATGAAACACTTGCCATCAATTTTTTTACTGTTGCCAGTATATTGTTTTCCGCAGCAACAAACCTTTGACATCACTACTTACACGGCTCCAAAAGGATGGGCAAAGCAAGTTACTGAAAGCAGTATGCAGCTATCAAAAGAAGATGCTCCAAAAGGCACTTACTGCATGATATTACTAATGAAATCCATTCAGGGTACTGATGATGCAAAACAAAATTTTGATGCTGCCTGGGAAACAGTAGTAAAGGAAGCGGTTACAGTTTCTTTACCGCCTGAAATGCAACCATCCTAACTGAAAACGGATGGGAGGCACAAAGTGGGTATGCCCCTTTTGAAAGCGACGGTAGCAAAGGCATTGCTTTACTTGTTACATCCACTGGTTTTGAAAAAATGGTAAATATTTTAGTGCTTGCTAATTCTGATGTTTATGAAAGTGAAATATCTGATTTTTTAGAATCAATAAGTTTTAAAAAAATAACCCCGGCTGCAAATAAACCACAACCAAATCCGGTAAAGCCTGCGGTAACAAATACAGTTGCAAAAAAAGATGGCTATGCTTTTAGTACAACTAATTTTGATGACGGATGGACAAGCAAAGCACAGGAAGATTGGGTGGAAGTAGCAAAAGGAAATAATAAAGTGCTGATTCATTACCCAAAGGAAGGCACCATATTTTCTGCCGACCCTGAACCGTTAACTAATGCAGCCTGGAATATTTTAGTGTCGCCCCGGTACAACAATTTAAAAGATTATAAAACAAGTTATATCACTTCATACGAACGGCCCCATCTCGGTATGGGCTATGCTACTGATAATGCTTCGGGCAAACAGATATTTATTCTTTTGTTCCGGCAAGGCAGCAGTGGCTGGCTTGAATTTATCACTCCCGATAAAAACAGTTTTATACAGCAATATAAATTTGATCCGGAGACTATAAGATGGGACAGTGAAACTGATTTGCTTAAACCGTTGCTTGCAATGGTTAGTTATAACAAGTTTGCAGTTGCTGCAAGCGACTTCAAAGGCACCTGGACAAGTGACTTTGCCGGAGTACAACAATTGTATCATGTTTATACCGGCAACTACGCCGGCATGAACATTAACCAATCTAATGAAACATTTGAGTTTGGGGCAGGCAACGCATATAATTGGAAATTGCTGGTAGTAAACGGAATGGTCGGAGCTATGAAATATGGGCAGGTAAAATCATCTGGCAAATTTACCGTGCTAAATAACTGGCAAGTAAAATTTTCAGACATAGAAGGCAAGGCAAAAACATACAACCTCCACTTCTCTTGTATAAAAGGTGCAAGGTTATTACAAATGATAGATGCACAATACCCTGGCAGCGGTATCTATACCATATATGGGCAGGGAAAATAGAAGTACCCGTTTTTTGTTTGAAAGAATAAATAAATCACTGTTTAAGGGGATTGTTAATGGCATTTGCCAACCTTACTTTTACCCATAATCAAATTAGTATGACAAAAAAATATTTCTTTGCTACCACCTGTATAATTATTGTCGGGTTCAGCAGTTGTAAAACAGTTCCTGTAACTGGTCGCAAACAATTAAACCTCGTTCCAGATTTTATGATAAAGGAAATGGCTTTTACACAATATGATTCGGTGGTAAAAGCCAGTCCCACCCTTTCGCAATATGATGAAAGGGCACAAATGGTAACAAGGGTTGGCAATAAAATCCAGCAGGCAGTGGAAGCCTATATGTTACAAAACAACATGAGCAAAGATCTGAAAAATTTTAAATGGGAATTTAATACCATCAATGAAAATATTGTAAATGCCTGGTGCATGCCGGGTGGCAAAGTAGTTGTGTATACTGGGTTACTGCCGGTTACACAAAATGAAACAGCCCTTGCTGTGGTAATTGGACATGAAATTGCCCATGCCATTGCGAGGCATGGTAACGAAAGGATGAGTGAAGGGTTGTTGATTGGCTTAGGGGGATTAGCTTTACAGGAAGCACTAAAAGAAAAGAAGGAAGCCACACAATTAATTTTTCTGGGATTATATATGGTTGGTTCTAATCTTGCTCTTGCACTTCCCAACAGCCGCATGCAGGAAAGTGAAGCTGATAAATTGGGTTTGATATTTATGAGTATGGCTGGTTATAACCCTGAGGAAGCTGTTCCATTCTGGCAACGCATGGCTGCAGTTAATAAAAATAAACTTCCCCAATTTCTTTCTACACACCCGTCTGACGAAAGAAGAATAAAAAAATTGACAGAATTAATACCTGAAATAAAAAATCGATACTATAAAAATTAAACAATGAAAAAAATAATCTTCTCGCTTTTTATGCTTTGCAGTTTACAAACTATGGCCTTTGATACCTGGTGGCATGCTGAGTGTACGAGAAAAGCAATGGTAGTAAACGGTTTTTCCGGCGATGCAAGGCTGGCAACGCAAGTATCTAACTATTTTACAGATTTTATGGCCGTATTAAATATGGGCAATGAGGAGCTTACAAAAATAAAAATAAACAAAGCCCTGTTTCGAAGCGACCATTCCTACGATTTCCTTCATTTTGACGCTATTTATACTACTGCCGATATAGAAAAAAACTGGAAGCTGATTTTTGAAAATACAAAAGCCGCACTTAAACAATTTTCTTCTTCATCAGCTATTGAACCAGGTTTCAGGCAAATTGTAATTTTCAACCTGATAGGGGCCAGTTTGCATATCATTCAGGATTTCTATTCACATTCAAACTGGGTAAATACATATATAGCAAAGGGAGTTTCCCCAATTCCTGTTTGGTATGATGTACCTGACAGTACAAGAAAAAAAATGAACTTGTTTACCGGAATTTATGCAAAACCATTTAACGGCCATGTTTCACATGACTCATTGCATAAAGACAATAGTGCAAGGATCAACAACAAAGAAGCGGTTGAGGTTGCTGAAAGGGCTTCTATTGACTGGGTAAGAAGGTTAATGAATGAAGTACCCGAAGTGAGTTGGGCTGGCCTTAAAAGTTATACTATTCAAAACAACATGGTAATGAAAAATTACCTCGTAACACAAGACGCTTCTTTCTTAACATCAAGTTCCATTATCGCTTTTAAATTCGATGGTAAGAAACCCAAGAAATTGGTGTTTGCAGATAATGTACCCGACGAACATGCAAAAGCAGCAATTGTATTATCCACCATTTTAACCAACTATGCTTCCAATGCGGGGGTTGATAAAAATAAGTTCAGACTGCTTACTCCCTATTGGGCAGGCTTTATGGGCTACAACATCAGCCATTACTTATCAAACGGGTTAAAGCTAAATGGTGAAATTTTTAAATCCACTAAAACACTTCAGTAATAAAGTTGCAATAAAGCCACTCATCTAATCTTTTCTATTCTTTACCTTCGTAATAATGATAGAGAAGCAGATTAAACAAAAAGAAACAAACCCCGGTACATTTGACTTATCCCTGACCCGGGTACGGATTGTTTTCATGGGTACCCCGGAATTTGCTGTTGCCTCTCTGGGTGCCTTAGTAAAGGCAGGCTGCAATATTGTTGGAGTAATAACAGCTCCTGATAAACTTGCCGGCAGGGGGATGCAATTACAACAAAGTGCTGTGAAGAAATATGCTGTTGAGCATAATCTGAAAGTATTACAGCCAGAAAAATTAAAGAATCCTGAATTTATAGCTGAATTAAAATCGCTGAAAGCCGATTTACAAATTGTTGTCGCTTTTAGAATGTTACCCGAAGTAGTTTGGAATATGCCCCCAATGGGTTCTGTAAATCTTCATGGCTCTTTATTGCCACAATACCGTGGCGCAGCACCCATAAACTGGGCAGTTATAAATGGAGAAAAAGTAACGGGTGTAACAACATTCAAACTGAAACATGAAATAGATACCGGGGATATATTATTACAACAAATTTTTTCCATTAATGATAATGATACAGCTGGGGATGTGCATGATAAAATGAAAGAAATTGGCGCAATGGTTTTAGTTGAAACAGTGAAAGGATTGGCTGAGGGTTCGTTAAAAGAAACGCCACAGCATGCTGTGTCTGACGGTCTCCGTCAGACACAGCATGCGCCAAAAATTTTTACCGAAACATGTAAAATCAATTTTACAAAAACAGTTGATGAAGTTCACAATTTAATAAGGGGCCTCTCCCCTTTTCCAGGGGCATTTACTTCTCTGAATGGAAAGACACTAAAAGTTTACAGAAGTGAAAAAGAAAATGCGGTGGTTAATATTGCAGCAGGTAATTATGAAACCGATGGTAAAACCTTTTTAAAATTTGCCTGTGCAAACGGGTATATTCTTGTAAAAGAGTTACAGGCAGAAGGGAAGAAAAAAATGAATGTAGAAGAATTTCTCCGTGGTTATCGTTTCAATTAATAACTCACCTGCAAAATAAATTTATCATCTTCCTTAATCTCCAGTGCAGCAGCAGCAGCATTGCTAATGCGGATATTTAATCCGGTGTTTTGCCGTATGCCCGCCATCTCGCCCAGTACTTTGGCATAAACTGCTTTGTTATTTGATGGATTGGTAACTTTTATAATAGTTCCGGGGGCAGCCTTATCTATCATCAAATAATATTTAGCATCCTGCCAGCCACTTACTGTTTTAAAAATACCTGAAGTAACTGTTTCACTTTTGGTAATGGGTGTAAGCCTTATTTGCTTTTCAAAATCTGTTTTAAAATATCCATCACCCTGCGGTGCTGGTTTGGTTTCTGTTTTTACTACTGGTTTTTCAACAGGTTTAACCACAGGCTTAGTTTCCACTGGTTGCACTACAGTTTTTTCTTCCGGCTGCGTTTCGGGTTTTGTTTCCGGCTTTTCCACTGTTGTTACAACTGGTTCATCCGGCACAGGCTTGCTTGCAATAGTAACAGATTTAAACCCACCTCCGGTTAAAAACCCAACAATCAGTTTCTTATCTTCTTTTATTTCATCGTTTGCCAGACTGTTCCATTCCCTCAGCTTAGCCAATTTTACATTATTGTTTTTTTTGCTTACTGTCATAAGGCCTTCCTTATCGCCTGTTTTATAATAAACCGGTGCACCGCTGTTGCCTGTCTGGGTAAAATTTGTATCAGTAAGCGGTATCCTTAGTTTTTGATCTATCTGAAGGCCTTTGTTTAAATCTAACTTGTTGTATGCAGCTAAAAATTTAGCACTTACATTATACATACGGCCAAGGGCATAAAAACTTTCTTTGGATACCACTTTATGTTCAAGGTACAAACCTTTATCACTGCTCTTGGCTGTCAAGTCTCCTTTTTGTGCAAGCGAAGAAGAAGCTAGCATTATAGCAGAAAAAGCAAGAAGGATGAACCGCTTCATATCGTTAAATTTTGTGCTGCAAAGATGCAGTTTTTAATGCATAATCAATCCGGGGTTTCCTTCAAAATCCTGAGGCTTTTAGGATAATAATTATTAACCCGGTTCGGTAAAATATTTGCCCAGCCAAGTGGTTGCCCTTCAAATTCAATAAGACACCATCCTTTCCCGTTTGTATCTAATTGCAGATCCTTTCGTTGAAAATATTTTATGGCCTGCTCTTTATTAACAGCAACCCTGCTGATGTTATCTACTACTATTTTGCTCATAGCCAGTGCATGGTCAGGTATCAGTTTATCCCGCATAAGTTCCCCAACCAAAACACCCGAATAAATTATCCTGAGTTGTTCCAAAAGAAAACTGAAATCCCTTACTAACTGTATTGGCCATGCATACACTGTATTTTCATATTTGATAAGTTCTTTACCTTCTGTCTTCACCCATTTTTCAACAAGTTCAATTTCTTTTTTTGTTGTTGCTTCAGGTTTTTTCCTGTACCGGAAAGTATCGTCGCTTTCCCCATCGGTCTTTTTAAAGCAAGCTAAAAAGAAACCTTCACCTTTCACTTTATCGGGCCAAAAGCGATATCCACCGGATGATTCAACTATACCCCAATCATTGAAAATTGATAATTGAAGATTGAGCATTGAATATTTTTGCTGAAGCCATTGACAAATCTCTTCATCCTCTTCCTTTGAATATGAGCAGGTCGAATAAATAAGTATTCCATCCTTTTTCAATGCAGGCCATACATCGGTCAAAATTCTTTGCTGCCGCTGCGAGCATAATGCTACATTATTTTCACTCCATTCATTAATAGCCTCGGCATCCCTTCTAAATAAACCGCTGCCACTGCATGGCGCATCCACTACTATTACATCAAAGTAGTTTTCCAGTTTTGAAAAACCCTTCGGGTCGTTATTAGTTATCACAACATTCTCACAACCCCATTTAATAATATTATCTTTTAGCACATTTGCCCTTGAACGGATGACTTCATTACTGACAAGCAAACTGTCTTTTGAAATCAACGATTGTATATGTGTGGACTTCCCCCCAGGTGCAGCACAAAGGTCTAACACTTTTAGGGGCTTACTTAAATCAACCGTCTGTTTTAATGCCTGTTCTAAAAACATACTACTGGCTTCTTGCACATAATAAGTGCCTGCATGAAAAAGTGGATCAAAGGTGAAGGATGGCCGCTGGTCTAAATAATAACCGTATTGACTCCAGGGGATTGGTGTTAATTGGTTAATCGGTTGATGAGTTAATTGGGAAATACACTTGTCAGGATTTAGCCGTATTGAAGTAATTTGTTCGCCGGTGGTATGTACGTTTTCAAAGGCTTCTTTGTTGAAGGCTTTTGTCACATTCAATGAATTCAATAGTTCTAATGGAATTTGCATCTAATAACTATGTTACATTTAACACATGGGTAAATTATTATGTTGGCCCCATACCATCTCGAAATAAAATTATCCAGCTAACGATAAAAAAAGTTAATGACAGCAGAAAAGCCCACAAGAGACAAATTAATAACTTATTAAGTTTATTTTGCTTACTATACTTCCATACTACCGGAATGGTGATTACCAGCGTAGCAAAAGTTAAAAACCAAAACACTTCACCAATTGTATCGATGGCATTGTCGTTCATCGGGTTTTTACAAATTTTTTATTTCCCCAATCAAATCCTGTAACACTTTCTTTGCATCTCCAAATAACATGGATGTTTTTGGTTGAAAGAATAAATCGTTTTCAATACCGGCATAGCCCGGCTTCATACTTCTTTTATTAACGATAACATTTTTGGCCAATTCTACATCTAATATCGGCATTCCATAAATAGGAGAAGATGGGTCGGTCTTCGCAGCAGGATTCACCACATCATTAGCTCCGAGTATCAGTACCACATCAGTATTTGAAAATTCTTCATTGGCCTGTTCCATTTCTAATAACTTCTCATACGAAACATCTGCTTCTGCCAGCAATACGTTCATGTGGCCGGGCATACGGCCCGCCACCGGATGAATAGCATACTTCACTTCCACTCCTTTGCTTTCCAATAATTTTTCCAAATCATGACAAGCATGTTGTGCCTGCGCTACCGCCAATCCATAACCTGGAACGATATACACTTTGCTGGAATAACTCATTAACACGGCTGTATCACTCAGCGAAATTTCTTTATAAGCTCCTTGTTCTTTGCTACCGACTGAACCCGCCGTTTTGTTACCACCAAAAGAACCAATCAATACATTCGTTAATGAACGGTTCATGGCTTTGCACATCAGCATAGTTAATAATGTGCCGGCTGCGCCAACAAGGATACCACCAGTCATCATTACTTTATTATCATACAGAAAGCCGCCACAGGCTGCTGCCACACCAGTAAAAGAGTTGAGTAAGGAAATTACTACCGGCATATCTGCACCACCAATTGGGAAGACGAAGAATACACCGTATAAAAGTGATAAAGCAAAAATGGCATAGAAAATAATGTTAGCATTTACCGGTGTCCATCCAATGAGATACGTAGCAAGACCAACTATAACCAATAATAAAATAATATTAAAAATATGCTGGCCTTTAAAGGAGAAATCTTTCACTTTCCCATTTAGCTTGCCCCAGGCAATCATACTTCCTGCAAATGAAACTGAACCAATAATCAGACCTAATAAAATAATCAACAAAGTCCCTTTGTCTTCATTCGAAACGACTAAAGTATGGAATCCGGGAACAACACTAAATGACAAATGATTAAACTCAACCACCGAAATCAACATTGCACAAGCACCACCCATTCCATTAAACATACTCACCATTTCCGGCATGGCCGTCATCTTCACTTTTTTTGCTGACAAAAAACCGATAACTGTTCCAATAGCAATGGCTGTAAATATCCAACCGTAGTTGCCGAGCTTCTGCCCGTTCTCTTCGTACAAAAAGATAGTGCCGAGTATAGCAATCACCATGCCTACAGCCGCCAACAGATTTCCCTTTCTGGCCGTAGCAGGATTAGATAACATTTTCAATCCCAAAATAAATGTTACCGAACCGATGAGGTAACAGAGTGTCAAAATGTTCAATTCCATTTGTAATTTTTTATTTCTCGCAAAGGCGCAAAGCCGCTATGCATTCATTTTAATCATTTAATCACTCCAATCAGCGGTTCTTTTTCTTCTTAAACATTTCAAGCATCCTGTCTGTCACCACAAAACCACCTACCACATTTAGTGTTCCTAATACCACTGCCAGGAAACCGAGAATCAAAGCGAGATAATTATCCCCTTCTGCTTTTCCCATTACAATGATGGCCCCGATGATAACCACTCCATGTATGGCATTAGCACCACTCATCAGGGGTGTATGCAATACACTCGGCACACGGCCTATTACTTCTATGCCTACAAAAACCATCAGGATGACAATGTAGATGATTTGCTGATTAGCAGTAATCCAATCTAAAAAATTCATATTGTTGATATATGTACTGCAGTACAAGTGTGCGACGAAACGAAGATGCCACATGCACTACAGCTGGTTACATAATTATTTTAAACGTTCATGTGTTATTTCTCCATTATGCGTTATGCAACTTCCTTTCACTAAATCATCTTCCCAGTTCAAATTTATTTCACCTTCCTTAGTAACGATGAGTTGTAAAAAGTTCAATACATTTTTGCCATACAATTTACTCGCATCGCTTGGCATGGTGGATGGTAAATTGGAATTACCAATAATCGTTACTCCATTATAATTAACGGTTTCATTATTTTTTGTCAACGGCGTATTACCACCCGTGGCGGCCGCCAAATCAATAATCACTGAACCATTTCGCATGGCTTGTATCATTTCTTCTGTAACTAATATCGGTGCTTTTTTACCCGGTATCTGTGCCGTGGTAATAACGATGTCTGCTTTAGCAATACTTTCCGCAATTTTTGCTTTTTGCCGTTGCATAAAATCCTCACTCTGTTCTACTGCATAACCACCGGCTTTACTGGCATCAGCTGCGCCATCTACTTCAATAAATTTTGCACCGAGGCTCATTACTTCTTCTTTCACCGCAGGTCTTGTATCAAATACTTCTACCACGGCACCTAATCTTTTGGCAGTGGCAATGGCTTGTAATCCGGCAACACCAGCACCAAGAATTAAAACTTTTGCAGGTGCTATACTTCCGGCAGCCGTCATAAACATGGGAAAATATCTTCCATATGAATTGGCCGCTGTCAATACTGCTTTATAACCTGCAATATTTGCCTGCGAACTTAATACATCCATTGCCTGTGCTCTTGTAGTACGAGGCAACATATCAAGAGAGAAAGTAGTAATGTTTCCGGCAGCCCATTGCTTCATTGTATCAGCATTGAATAAGGGTTGATATATACCAATCAGGATGTCAGATGTGAGTTGTCCGATGTCAGTTTGCTCTACAGCATGAATAGTTAAAATGATATTAGAAGATGCTAAAACTTCATTGCGGCTTTTAATTTGCGCACCGGCTTTTTCATAATCAGCATTGCTGCAAAAAGCTTTTGCACCAGCATCCGTTTCTATAAGAACAGTAATATTCTTTTTGGTTAATGTGGCCACCGCTTCGGCCAAAAGGGAAACTCTTGTTTCATGGGCGGGTTCTTTCAATATTCCAATTGTCATAAGGGGAAATACAATTTTTTGGATTTCGGCCGAAGATAGTGAATATTAAAACCGGATGGTAAAATGCTGTTTTTCATGGAATTCGGGCCGGAAAAACACAATCCCGATAAAAAAAAGGTCGACCGTACAACGGACGGAAGGATGATTTTTAATCGTATCCCAGGCTGCTTCCATTTCTTTGCTCCAGTGAATATCATCGAAGATTAAAATCGAATCGTCGTTGATTTTTGAAAGCAACTGATGAAAATAATTTTCTGTTGGTTGCTGACGGTGATTGCCGTCGATGAAGGCAAAGTTGACCGATGATAGTTCACCAATGACAGTGGTTAATGTGTCATCAAAATTCCCTTCGATTAAAGAATAGTTTTGAAGTTTTAAATTCTCAAAGTTTTTCCTGGCAGCATTGGCCACTTCGTTTGCTCCTTCCATTGTTATTAAACGGGCATCAGGTTTTGCCAAGGATAAATAAGAAGTGGTGATACCGAGTGATGTTCCCAATTCAAGAATCGTTTCAGGTTGATAGGCTTTTACCATCCTGAATAATAACTGGCCGAACTTTTTGGGCTTGGCCGCATTTTTTGTAATTGAAGCAATGGTTC
This sequence comes from uncultured Chitinophagaceae bacterium, assembly GCA_963840755.1. GTDB lineage: Bacteria > Bacteroidota > Bacteroidia > Chitinophagales > Chitinophagaceae > JJ008. Next base: position 69,611 of record CAWJAG010000002.1, read on the forward strand.
GCTGATTGGTTTTTGCAATAGACGAACCTGCTCCAAAATCCCGAATGTTTAAAACAGTTTCATCTTGCAACATTTCTTTTCGCAAGGTTTCTACTGTTTCATACTCGCTGTACTTTTTTTTGTCGTTCAGTACGTTGGTAATAAAATGGAAAATAAATGGCGAATGTGTTCCATGCCCTTTGCCGTTGGAAGAAGTGAGATAATACCGGAAATATTTTTTTGCTAATTGCCAGTGAGAGAACATAAATAAAAAATAAATATGATTAACCTATTCGTTCCCAAACCTGGAAGGAATAATTATAAGCATTCTTTTCATCCGCTTCATGGTTTTTCTGGCTGACTAAATACCATTCCTGTGGATTTAATGAAGGGAAAAAAGTATCGGCTTCCGGTTCTGCTTCTACTCTTGTCAGGTAAATACGTTTGGCTTTATCAAATAGTGTTTTATAGATTTCGCCACCACCAATCACCATTACTTCTTTTGCATCTGTCTGTTTGGCAACAAACAACGCATCATCAATACTTTTTACCACTACTGTTCCATCAACTTTCCAATCCGGTTGCCGGGTAATAACAATATTTTTTCTGCCGGGTAATACTTTCCCTAATGAATCAAAAGTTTTTCTGCCCATTACTACCGGCATCCCCCAGGTTACGTTTTTAAAATGCTTCATGTCATTGGGTAAATGCCAGGGCATTTGCCCCTCTTTTCCGATAGCATTGTTAGTAGCGGCAGCGACGACGAGGGAGATAGTCATGAGTCGATAGTCATTAGTCAGGAGCAAAGATACTTCACGGGCATTATACCGCCACCGGGGCTTTTATTGCCGGATAGCATTCATAATTTTCCAGTGTAAAGTCTTCAAACTTAAAATCGAAAATATTTTTTACTGTAGGATTCAATTTCATAGCTGGCAATGCAAATGGCTTTCTACTTAATTGAAGGTTTACCTGTTCTTTATGGTTACTATAAATATGCACATCACCAAATGTGTGTACAAAATCACCGGGTGCTAAATCACAAACCTGTGCAATCATCATCGTCAACAAGGCATAAGAAGCAATATTAAATGGCACACCGAGAAATACATCAGCACTTCGCTGGTATAACTGGCAACTCAATTTACCATCAGCTACATAAAACTGGAACATATTATGACAAGGCATCAATGCCATTTCCGAAAGTTCCCCCACATTCCATGCACTCACTATCAGGCGGCGGCTATCAGGGTTCTTTTTTATTTGTTCAATCAAATCCGAAATCTGGTCAATTACTTTTCCATCTTTTCCTTCCCAGCTTCGCCATTGCTTTCCATACACCGGACCTAAATCACCATTCTCGTCTGCCCATTCATCCCATATTTTTATGCCATGTTCTTTCAGGTACGCAATATTTGTTTCCCCTTTTAAAAACCAGAGCAATTCATGAACAATACTTTTCATGTGCACTTTTTTAGTCGTCACCAATGGAAATCCTTTTTGCAGATCAAACCGCATCTGGTAACCAAAACAGCTTTGGGTGCCTGTGCCGGTACGGTCAGTTTTATGAGTTCCGTTATCTAAAATATGCTGTAATAAAGAAAGGTATTGCTGCATGGGTGCAAGTTAAAGAAAAGCTACTTGCAATTAGCTGATTGCTGTCCGCTGTTAAGAATGTGTGGAATAATGTTAAAATTGTGTCTTCGATATATGAAAATATTTCTACTACTATTTTGCTTCATTTCTGCGCAAGTAAATGCTCAGTATTGTGATTGTGGTACTAGAACCATAAAATCGAAATGGCCAAAAGAGGCTGAAGAAAAGAATATATATGGCATAGTAGAAATAAAATATAGACTTACCGATAGTTGTTTTATAGTAGAACCAGATATTATGAAAGGCCTGGGATATGGGTGTGATGAAGAGGCTATGAAAATATTTTCTCAGGCTGCGAGATATTGGAATGAGTGCAAAAGAAAATGTGGTGAATGTAGTTGCAAAAGTCAAGAATTGGTTTTCAGTGTTAAGTTTATCAATCCTGAAATGGAAACATTTGTGAACAATATAATATTTGGATTCAACTGTTTTTTAATAAGGTTTAAATTATTGTGATTTTCTCCTCCTCAACTCCTTTTCAATCAACCCCAATTCCCGGCTCGTTTGCCCGCCTACGGAAGTATTTTCCTGTGCCCTGCGCATCAGGTAGGGAATCACATCTTTAATAGGGCCAAATGGCAGGTACTTACTTACACTGCAACCAGCATGGGCAAGGTTGAAGGTAATATTATCACTCATGCCATATAATTGGCTCCAGTGAATATGCGGATGATTGAGGGGCAAGCCTTTTTGCTGCATTAACTGCGTTGCATATAAATTACTGTATTCATTATGAGAGGCTACGATTAATGCAATGCGGTCAATATTATCAATACAAAATTTTACACCGGCATTATAATCAGCATCGCTGCTTTCTTTATCGGCTTGTATGGGTGATGGATATTCTTTTTCTACCGCCCTTTTTCTTTCTTTTTCCATATAGGCACCCCGTACCAATTTTGCCCCGAGAATAAAATTTCTTTCAGCAGCCGCTTCGTAAGAGTCTTTTAAGAATTGTAACCTGTCATGTCGGTAATGCTGAATGGTGTTATAAACAACGCAACATTGCTTATTAAAAGTATCCATCATCAGTATTGTCAACGCATCCACCGGGTCTTGTATCCATGTTTCTTCTGCATCTACAAATACACCAATTTTTTTCTCAGCCGCCGTTTCGCATATACGCATAATACGGTGGCGCACCCGGTGCCATTCTTCTTTTTCATCAGCAGACAAACTATCAACAGATTTCAAAAACCGTTTCATCAATGTGCCTTCTGCTGTATGCATCACAGCATCTAATTTCTCCAATAAACCAAACCGGGCAAAGCCGGTTATCTTAATACTCATGAAGGGTATGTTCGGTTGTGTGGCCGCATAGTTTATCACTCGTATAAATTCTTCGGTTGAATGGTCAAACCCTTTTTCTCCATCATCACCGCCTTCCACTCCGTAATCAAGTATAACCTGTACGTTATATTCGCAGAGTTTTTTAGCAACAATAGCGGTTTCCTCCAATGTTTCTCCCCCAACAAATTGCTGAAATATAGTTTTACGAATTATGCCTTTTACCGGAAGCCCGGCTTTAATTGACCAGGGGGCAAGCCTTGTACCTATTTTCACCAATAATGGTTTGCCCATCATTGAAAAAAGGAATCTGGATTTTTTTAATTGCTCACTTGATTTATACTCAAATGCAAACTCTGTATTGTCGAATGAAATTGCCGGTGACGGGTTATCCATAAACTTTCTTATGCTGCAAAAATAACAGAAAGAAACAAACTAACATTTATGAGTTTTTTGCAAAGGCTACAATCCCTTCCACCAGTACATCCAGATTTTTAGTCGTAGTATAAACATTTGGTGTTACCCGTATGCCATGAATATTTTCCCATTCTATTCCCACCACATGTACTTTGTATTTATCTAAGAGAAAGCTATCCAGGTCAGCCGTTTTCTTTCCGGCAAAACCAATATTACCAATAGCACAACCCCATTTGGGGTGCATAGAAGTATTCAATTTTATACCGGGAATATCTTTTACTTTTTCCATCCAGTAGTTTTTCAGGTAATGTAGCCGCTTTTCTTTTCGTTCACTGCCAATCATATCATGAAATTCGATGGCCTTGCCAATTGCCTGCTCTATATAAAAAGGCCTGGTACCTAGGTTCTCAAATTTCCGGATATCATCCTTCAATGGATTATCATTAGTAGCAAATAACGGATAGATAGTTTTTATCTTTTCTTTCTTTACATACAGCATACCACTGCCGATAGGTGCATACAACCATTTATGTAAGCTGGCAGCAAAATAATCGGCATCTAAATCTGGGATTTTGAAATCGAAATGCGCAAAGCTATGCGCCCCATCCACCACCACTTCTATTCCCCGCTTGTGTGCTTCGGCGGCAATTTTCTTTACTGGCAAGATCTGCCCGTTCCAGTTGATGATATGCGTAATATGCACCACTTTGGTTTTTGCTGTAAATGCTTTTACATATTGCTGCACTAAATAGTCTTCATCTTCGCTTGGCAGTTCCAGGTTTATCCAAACCATCTTTATTCCTTCCCGCATTTCCCGTTGCTTATACGCATTTATCATATTGGGATAATCCTGCCTGGCAGCCACCACTTCATCACCAGCTTTTAATTGCAATCCGAATATCACTGTTTCCAATCCTTCTGATGAGTTTCTGTTGATGGCAATTTCTTCTGCGGAACAACCAGCCAGTTTAGCCAGATTTTTACGTAGTGGCTCCCGGCCTTTGTCTAATTCCCGCCACATATAAAAACTGGGGGCTTCATTACATAAATCATAGTATCGCTTCATCGCATCCTGTACCGTTTTGGGTGCAGGGCTTACACCACCGTTATTCAGGTTTATCAAATAGGGAGACACTGTAAATGACTGCTGAATATAATACCAGAACTCTTCTTCAGAAGCCAATTCATCCGGTGGTATTCCTTCTGCATTTCTTACTGCAGCATCTAAATTTTTACTCCATGCCGGTTGGCTAAAGGCTGATAAAAATGCGGTAGCAGAAAATGCACCGGCTTTTTTCAAAAAATTTCTTCTGGGTGAATCTGACATAGGAGTTTGTTTAAGTAAATGTAGGAAATTGTGGGAGTTGGAAAAGCTACGTATTGCCGAAGTCGGGGAATTAATAACACTTCCACTTAAATTTAGCACAAAAATTTCATAGGCGTACTAATGTTCAATTACTTAATTCTGCCCTCATTTTGGCAATACAATGTTGTGCGTTCGTTTTATTTCACACCGAATTTTTTGTTTTTGAAATCTATTATTATTGTCTTGTCCCAAAACAAAGCATTGCCAGACATTCCATCTGTTGCTTTGTCTATTCCAAGTCCACTGTGGTTTGCATAAACTTTTACGTTACTAAAATTTTGTCCTGCAAGTTCAAAAGTGTCTTTTATTAGTTTCCCTGTCACTCTGTGAGTTTGTCCCCAAGAAGAAATTTGTATTGTATCAATGTCTGCCGATGTTGAATAATTTGAAATATTTTTAGCACTTGTTATAATTGGGAAAATACTTGAACCATTGTCAAACATAATTCTATAATTTCTATTACTAATTTTCATTGGCAAAATTACTCTTCCGTTTCTATCCAAATCAATGTCAATAAGATTGTCTTGATAGTTTTGAGGGACCTTCTCACAAATTGCAAACTGTTTGTTGGGATAATCTATAATCAAAACTCTGCCTTTAAACAAGTCTGCTCCGATTGAGCCCAAATGAATTGTGTCATTTAAATTTATTATTTCTACTCTTTCACCATAATTTTTTTTAACAAAAGCGTTTTTATTTGTTGCTGTATAATTTCCGAAACTTATACTTAAGTCCTCAATGGACTTACTTTTATTCCAAAATTGAAGTCCGCTTTTCAGTCGTTTTATTTTTTGCTCTAATTTAGGAGTCTGAGAGTAAAATGAACTGAATGTATTTTCATAGATACCTGTCAGGTCTGCTCCTAAGTCAAATTGAAAAGTTACTACGTTTGCTATACCATCAACTTTACAAGGAATAAACATTGCTGTTTTTTCAAAATATTTCCCATTTAACTCTTCATTTGTCCACTCAAATTTTGCCCATGATATAGTTTGAGAATTATTTACAATTTTCCAATTAGAATATTTGGAATTGTCTATCAAAAATGATGTTCCACAAATTGCGACTATTGCCAAAATTGTGCACCCCAATATTTTTATACTTTTTTTCATCTTGAGTTATAAGGTCTGTCTAAAATGACGCACAACTTATTTATTTACGAAAGCCAAAAAAAACTTTCGCCAATACACCAAATTTAAGCCCTATTGCCGAAACTTCTCATGAAACTACATTCGGAAAAAATAGTAATACCTGCAAATGCCGAGTAGAATTACAGAAAGTACGAGTGTGTCCTTCGTTACCTTAGGAAAACTTGCAACCAAAGTTGATAGTAGTGCAACAGTTGGTCAAATAGTTAAAAAAAACTAACTTCCAACCCTAATAGAATTTTTATGAAAATACTCGAAACAAAAGTGCTAAGAGGCCCAAACTACTGGAGTGTACGCCGTACCAAGCTTATCCAGATGAAATTGGATTTGGAAGAACTGGAACAGCAACCAACGAATACCATTCCAGGCTTCCGTGAAAGATTGGAAAAAATGTTTCCGACGATGATAGAGCACCGCTGCAGTGAAGCAACAAGAGGTGGATTTTTTAAACGGGTGGAGGAAGGCACCTGGATGGGCCATGTGATAGAACATATAGCACTGGAAATACAAACCCTTGCGGGTATGGATACCGGCTTTGGCCGTACCAGAACACCTGATGGCGAAAAAGAAGGAGTGTATTATGTAGTGTTCAGCTATATGGAAGAAGATGCAGGGCTGTATGCAGCAAAAGCCGCTGTTCGCATTGCACAAGCATTGATTGATAATACTGAATATGATTTGGCAAACGATATTCAGCAAATGCGGGAGATACGGGAAGATACCCGGCTCGGCCCTTCTACCGGTTGCATTGTAGAAGAAGCTGCCAAGAGAGGAATACCTTACATCCGGTTGAACAAACATAGCCTGGTACAACTGGGCTATGGCGTAAATCAAAAAAGAATACGGGCAACAATCGCTTCTACCACTTCCAATATTGCAGTGGATATTGCCTGTGATAAAGAAGAAACAAAATTATTATTAGAAGCCGCCGAAATTCCCGTGCCCAGAGGAACAGTGATAAGAACGGAAGCAGGACTGGATGAAGCCATCAGTAAATTCGGTTATCCATTGGTGATAAAACCAATTGATGGCAATCATGGTAAAGGCAATACCACCAATATCATTAACCGGGAGCAGGCTCTCACTGCATTTGAAGCAGCAAAAGTTTATGGTCGCAGTGTTATCATCGAACGGTTTATTACCGGCTATGATTTTCGTTGTCTGGTAATTAATAATAAATTTATTTGTGCAGCATTACGTACACCTGCTTCTGTTGTAGGTGATGGTGTGCATACTATTCAATGGCTGATAGAGGAGACGAACAAAGACCCCCGTCGTGGTTTTGGTCATGAAAAAGTGCTGACGCAAATCACCATTGACCAGTTTACCCAAAAAATGCTGGATGATGAAAACATCACCTTAGAGCATATTCCGGCAAAGGGTGAAAGAGTGATGCTGAAACCTACCGCTAATCTTTCTACGGGTGGTACATCAACAGATGTAACGGACGAAGTGCATCCGGCAAATGTGTTCATGTTTGAACGCATTGCAAAAATCATCGGTTTAGATATTTGTGGAATAGATGTGATGGCAATGGATTTGCGTACACCGGTGGCAGAAAATGGTGGTGCTATATTAGAAGTAAATGCAGCACCCGGTTTCCGTATGCATATAGACCCAAGCGAAGGGCTGCCAAGAAATGTGGCCGAGCCGGTTGTTGATATGCTCTTTCCAAAAGGCAGTGCCGGAAGAATTCCTATCATCGCCATTACCGGAACGAATGGTAAAACAACAACAACAAGGCTAACAGCCCATATAGCAAAAAGTGCTGGCAAGAAAGTTGGCTACACTACATCAGATGGTGTGTACATACAAAACCAACTGATGATGAAAGGCGATTGCACCGGACCTATTTCATCCGCCTTTGTATTAAAAGATCCAACGGTTGATTTTGCCGTACTGGAATGTGCAAGAGGTGGAATATTAAAATCTGGTTTAGCTTTTCAAAATTGTGAAGTGGCGGTGGTAACGAATGTGGCAGCCGACCATATCGGCCTGGGCGGTATTAATAATGTGCAGGCGATGGCCAAAGTAAAACAAGTAGTGCCAGAAACAGTATTTCCACATGGCTATGCAGTGCTGAATGCGGATGATGATTTGGTATATGCGATGAAGAAAGATTTGAGATGCAATATTGCTCTCTTCAGCATGGATGAAAATAATCCGAGAATAAAAGAACATTGCGCTACCAATGGATTGGCCTGTGTGTATGAGAATGGCTATGTCACCATTATGAAAGGCACCTGGAAAATAAGAGTATTGCCGGCAAGAGATATTCCATTGACGTACGAAGCAAAAGCGGTGCATAATATTAATAACTGTTTGCCGGCAGTATTGGCTGCGTATTTGTACAGAGATATTACTATTGATGATATCCGCATCGGATTACAAACATTTATCCCCAGCGAAAGCCTGACACCGGGTCGGTTGAATTTTTTCCATTTTAAAAATTTTACGATGCTGGCCGACTTTGCTCATAATCCGCATGGTTTGAAGCTGCTTTGTGACTTTGTAAGCAAACTCGATTACCCCACCCGCATCGGAGTTATTAGTGGCACAGGCGACAGAAGAGATGAAGACATAAGAGAACTCGGAGAGATTTCTGCCCGTTCATTTGATGAAATAATAATCCGGTGCGATAAAAATTTAAGGGGCAGAACGGCAGAAGAAATTATTGGCTTATTGAAAGAAGGAATTGAAAGTGTAAACCCAAATATCCCTGTAATAACAATTCCAAATGAAGATCAGGCCCTGGATTATATTTACGAGAATGCCAAACAGGGAGCTTTGTACACCATTATGTGTGATGTAGTGGCAAGGGCATTGGATAAAATAAAGGAATTGAAAGTAAGGGAAGAAACCGAGGGGGTCGGTACAGCTAAACCTGTATAATCTTTTAAAAAACCATTTGGCTCAAAAGCCACCAATCCCTATTTTTGCACTCCCAATTGAAAAATTGGATACAGATTGAGCTATGGTGTAATGGTAGCACAACTGATTTTGGTTCAGTCAGTTAAGGTTCGAATCCTTATAGCTCAACAAAATTCCATCCGTCAGCAGACGGATGGAATTTTGCTTTTATAGAATATTCACTTCCCTTTCCAGTACCACCCCAAATTTCTCTTTCACACTTTGCAGTATTTCTTCGCTAAGGTTATAGATTTCTGAACCTGAAGCCTGTCCGTAATTTACCAGTACAAGGGCTTGCTTTGCATGGCATCCTGCATCGCCTCTCCGGTAACCTTTCCAGTTTGTTCCGCCTAAGGCGGAACTGCATTGCTCGATTAACCAGCCAGCAGCCAGTTTTATATTCTCATTCGGTAAAGTATATCCAACAACCGCAGGGTAATTATTTTTTAGTTCCTCAAATTTTTGCCTGCTTACCTCAGGGTTTTTAAAAAAACTTCCGGCATTGCCCACCTCGGTAGGGTTTGGCAATTTTGAGGAACGGATATTTATGACTGCATCTGAGATAGCTTTAATAGAAAGTTCTTTAATTCCCATCTTCTCCAGTTCCTGTTCTATTGCCCCATAGCTTGTATTGTAAACGGGTTTCTTATTTAGTTTATACGTAACATTTAAAATAACAAACTGATTTTTGTATTCTCTTTTGAATACACTTTCCCTGTAACCGAATGCACAATCATTTTTAGAAAATGAAACAATTTTTCTATCGTTGATATGATAAGCTTCTAATTGCCAGAATACATTTTCTATTTCCATACCATAAGCCCCTATATTTTGCATGGGTGATGCGCCAACGTTACCGGGAATCAATGAAAGGTTCTCCACCCCTGCCCAATTATTTTTTATGCAATGCAATACAAACTGGTGCCAGTTTTCTCCTGCCCCACTTTTTATATAGACAAAATCATCATCTTCATTTATCAGTTCAATACCTTTTATTTCATTTTTTAAAACCAGCCCATCCACATCTTTTGTAAAGAGGATATTGCTGCCGCCACCAAGAACGAGTTTGGAGTTTGGAGTTTGGGGTTTGGAGTTAAAGGCTAAAACTTCAGCGAGTTCTTCAGGAGACTTAAAAGTAGAAAAATATTTTGCCCTGGCTCCTATACCAAAAGTATTGTATTGCTTTAATGATATGTTTTCCTGTACCTGCATTACCCATTCCAGATTTTCCAATTCCCTTCTGCCTGTAGGGCCAGCATATCTGCACCATTCTTTATTGCAGCCCCCTGTTGCTCCCCTTTTTGAAGAAACAATGTCTTACCCGGATTATAAATTAAATCATATAAAAAATGCTTTGCTGATACTGCATGATATGGTATCGGTGGGTAATCATCCACTTTAGGGTACATACCCAATGGTGTGGTATTAATGATAACGGGTGTTTCACTTACTAATGTTTCTGTTACTTGTTCATAGGTCAAATCAGAACAGCTGTGCAGTTTACGGCTTACTATTTTGAAAGTAATTCCTAAGTGCTTTAATACAAAAACGACTGCTTCCGTTGCCCCGCCATTACCTAATACCAATGCAGTGGTATGGTGTGGCTTTAATAACGGGGAAAAACTTTTTTCAAACCCTATATAATCTGTATTAAATCCGGTTAACTTTCCTTCGTCAATTTTTATACAGTTACAGGCATTTAGCCCTTCGGGGATTTGAGAGGAGTGTAAAAATTTAAGCACTTCTTGCTTATAAGGAATAGTTACAGCAAGCCCTTTTAATTCCGGGTTTTTATTTATAATATCCGGCAGGTCATTAACAGAAGGAATAGAAAAATTTTCGAACTTGCAATTTGTTAAGCCCTCCTCTTCAAATTTATTTTCAAAATATTTTTTTGAAAAAGAATGTGACAACGGATAGCCGATTAAACCATAAAGCCCCCCATCTCCGCCAGCTGGCGGATGAAGATGGATATTAGCCATTTAATCTTTTTTATCAAGATAGAAATCAAATGTATCCCCCCGTAAACCAATACGCATTGTTTCCAGCGGAATTACTTCTGTAGGAGCTATGTTACCCAGGTTGGCATTACAATCCACCAATTCAATAAAATATAATTGCTGTGCTTTTTGTGGTGCTTCCCAAATAATTTTTTCTGCCGGTATCTGTGTAAGTATTTCCTGCACCAGTCCTTCCCTTACTTCACCACTTCCCCGATAGATACCAACATTACCAGCTTCTCTTGCTTCTGCAATTACATAAGTAGAACCAGCTTCCAATTCAGCCTTCATGAGCTCTATCCATTTGTAAGGTGGAATAATATGTGCCGCATCTTTGCTGCCCACCTCACTAAGTACAGTAAAATGTTTTGTCAGTTTTTCTATATAGCCGCACTTTTCTGCATGGGGTATTGTAATTGACCCATCGCTTACTTCAACATAGCCGATACCAAAATTTTTGCATACACTTATATAATCATCAAACTGGTTACGGATAAGAAATGCTTCAAACAAAGTGCCACCAAAATAAACAGGTATATTATAAGAACGATATATTTCTAATTTTTCTTCCAGCTTTGGGGTAACGAAGGATGTACCAAAGCCAAGCTTCACAATATCAACATGCGGATGGCAGCCATCCATAAAATTTTTGGCTTCCTGCACACTCAGGCCTTTATCCATTACCATGGTAATGCCGGATTGGCGGGGTTTTATTTTCCTGTCTGGTATTTGTGAAAGGTTAAAGTTCATACTGTATTGTTTTATTAAGCCGTTGTGTTTTAAAAGCCCTTATTGCGGCAAAAATAAGGAAGATTAGGGAGAGAAATGCTGACGAAATAAGGTGGCAAGACAGGTATGTTTTTAAAATTTCCGTTTCACCTTTACTAATGTCCATGCAGTAAATGGCAAAACAATAAATACAAGTAAACCAGACCAGCTATAACCAAGCAGCAATAAAGCAGCAGATGCTATAAAGAGGTAAACAGGATACAAAAAAATAAGCAGGGCCGTTACTACAGAGTCATAATGGTCGGTGCCTTTTGTACGGCTTTGGGCAACCATTTTTACAGGCAGATAAAAAGGTGCATTTAAAAGATATCCTGCAATGGCAGGGATAATTAACAGTGCTTTTATAAATAAAGGCAGTTCTACTGAAAGTTTTTCTTTTTGTTGTAAAAAATCATTCTTTGGCATTTCATAAACCAGTTGCTGTAGTTGTTTTTCTAAAATATTATTAAACCCCTGGTTCTTCTTACCATCTGCGTCAGCAAGGTTAATACCGCTACTTGTAAATATTTCACCAAAATTAATAAACACATTTTTGCCAAACTTCGTAAAGGAGCTGTAATTAATTCCAACAGGCAATACTTTTACATCAATTCCATCCTGCCATGCACTAAGTGCCAGCCTGGCAGTTCCTTTTTTTAAAGGCCGCAGGTGCCATTCGTTAATACATAAACCTTCACTAAAAATAAGCACCACCCCATTACCCCTGAATATTTTTTTACAGGCATCAAAGGTTTTATAATTTGTATCAAGGTTTTCCACCCCTTCCCTTATTCGGTAAACAGGAAGTATTTTAAGTTTGGTTAGCAGCCGGATGTAAAAAGGTTTTTTGAAAACATCGCCTCTTGCCAGCGACCACACAGGCTTTTTAAAAAGTATATCCAATATCACCGCATCTAAAAATGAGTTGGGGTGATTAGCCGCTATCAGCAGCGGCCCATCTATTTTTAGCAACGAAGGTTTATTGACAATAATTTTATTGCAAAATATTTTTGCAGCCAGCCGCACCCATATTTTTAAAAAGGAATAAAGCAAAAAGAAAATTTATGAATCAATATACAACTTAAACTTTTATCAGGTACTTGCTGCTATACTTTTCGCTGCCACCCAGCCACTTGTCCATGCATGTTGAAAATTATATCCCCCGGTTATTCCATCCACATCCAACACCTCTCCTGCAAAGAAAAGATTATTTATTTTTTTACTCATCATCGTATTAGCATCCACTTCATTTAATTTAATGCCACCGGCTGTTACAAACTCTTCCTTAAAAGTTGTTTTTCCTTTCACTTCAAATTCGTAATTACAAATATGCTTAACTAATTTATTTTGTGCCACAGCAGGCATATCTGCCCAACGCATTTCATGATTAACCCCTGATTGAATACACAGGTATTCCCACAAACGATTGGGCAACCCAAAACTATTTTTACCAATAATTTTTTGCGGGGCATTAGTGGCTCGTATCAGTTGCAGCTTCTCTTTCATTGTATGCTCTGTAAAATCGGGCAACCAGTTAGTGGTAATTCCAAATTCCCAATTCTTTTCTTTTAGTTCCCTTGCTGCCCATGCACTTAATTTTAAAATAGCCGGGCCGCTCAATCCCCAATGGGTAATAAGCAAAGGGCCGGTTTGCTCCAGCTTAGTTCCTGTAATTTTTACTTTTGCATTTTCAATACTTACTCCCATTAATTGAGTGATGGGATGCCTGGGAAGGCCTGCCTTACCAGCAGGAAGGTTAAATGTAAAAAGTGATGGCACAGGTTCTTCAATAATATGGCCTGATGATTTTAACCAATCAAACATACTTGCTTTGGGATAGCCGCCGCTGGCGATACAAACAAAGTCTGAGGTAAGAAATCTGAGGTCTGAAAATTCTAAACTAAAACGGCCATTGTTATCATACGTCAGGCTTCTTACTTCCGACTTCATACGAATCTCTACTCCATATTTCCCCGCCTCCTTCAATAAACAATCAATAATTGTTTGAGAGGAATCTGTTACCGGAAACATCCTTCCGTCTGTTTCTGCCTTCAGTCTCACCCCTCGTTCTTGAAACCAGTTAATCGTATCTGTAGTAAAAAATTGGTGAAATGTTTTCTTTACAAAATTTCCACCTCTTGGATATCGCCTGCTCATTTCTGAAATATCGAAACAGGCATGTGTAACATTGCACCTGCCGCCGCCGCTTATCTTTACTTTAGATAAGAGTTTATCTGATTTTTCCACAATTGTCACCCTCAGTCCGGGCATAAGCCTTGCTGCATTTATTGCGCAAAAGAAGCCAGCAGCCCCGCCCCCGATTATTACAAGATGTTTTGACAAATTTGCTTGTTTAGTACAAAGAAAATTGAATTTTCGTTAAGTTCGCTTAACTATGGCCGCAGCAGTAACAAAAAAACAGATTAAAGAATTACCCGTAATCCCCTACGAAAAAATAAGGGAGCATTTAAAAACCGGGCATATCTTCTTTAGCTCGGGCAGTTATTTGTTTTCGGGTATTATTCAACGGCTTACCAAAAGTGCCTGGAGCCATGTGGCTATTGTTTATAAGGATGAGGAACTTGGCAGGGTTATGATACTTGAAGCTGAACCAAAGATTGGTATCAGACTTATTCCTTTATCAAAGTATTTAAGAGATTACAAAGGTAAAAGGAGGCCCTACAAAGGGCAGATTGTAATGGCAAAACTGAATTTTGATTTGGAAAAAGAAAGGCTGAACAAAGGAGTAAGCTTTGGATTAGATGAACTTACACGGCCTTATGATAACTGGGAAATAATCCGTATAATGACCAGGATATTTTTTCGTATTGGCAAAAAAGAGAAAAATAAAAACTACATCTGCTCCGAATTAGTAAGGGATGCTTTTGCTAAAGCCGGTGTCTTTTTTCCAATAAAAGATACATATACAAGTCCGCAGGAAATTTGGATGGACAACAGGGTAGAACTTAAATACAGGATACTTTAGCTTCTGTATGCAGATGAGGGTTTTCCTCTTCGGTTTTTTCAATATTGGTATAGTTTGAAAGTATATCCGCTTTACCTTTTCTTACACATACATCATGTTCAAAATGTACAGAAGGCTTGCCGTCCTTTGTTACCACTGTCCAGCCATCATCTTCGGTATACACATCTTTTTTACCCATATTTATCATTGGCTCTATGGCCAATACCAATCCTTCCTTTAATTTCTTTCCACTGCCTCTTTTACCATAGTTAGGTACCTGCGGGTCTTCATGTAAGTGGCGGCCGAGGCCATGGCCCACCAGTTCTCTTACCACACCATAGCCGTGTTTTTTTTCTGTATGCTCCTGTATGGCATAGGCTATGTCGCCAACATAATTACCCACAACAGCTTTTTCTATCCCTTTGTAAAGGGATTCTTTTGTAACCCTTATCAGTTTCATTATTTCATCGCCGGGGTCGCCAATGGCAAATGTATAAGCATGGTCGCCATGCCAGCCATTTAGTATTACACCAATGTCTATTGAAACAATATCGCCTTCTTTTAATTGGTCATTACCGGGAAATCCATGGACCACCACTTCATTTACAGAAATGCAGGAGTTAAACGGATAGCCTTTGTAATTTAAGAAAGAAGGAACAGCATGATGATCCCTTACAAACTCCCCTATCATTTTATCAATGGAGATAGTCGTAACCCCTGGCTTAAGTGTTTTAGCTATTTCCGTAAGTGTTTTACTTACGAGCAATGCACTTTGCCGCATCATTTCCACCTGGTCGTTTGTTTTTAAAATCATCATAGCCCTGCAAATATCCTGAAAATAAATAAAAACCCGTCCAGTTTGAAACGGGACGGGTTTACAAAAAATATTTTTTATTACATCTGAATCGCTGAAGTGGTCTGGCGGCCTTGTATCCGTCCGCTCTTCATCAGTGTATCATAATTACGCATCATCAATTGTGTTTCTATCTGCTGCAATGTATCCAGAATAACACCCACCATAATCAGAAGAGAAGTACCTCCAAAGAAGGTAGAAAACTCCTGAGACACACCAAATCTTTGTGCAATGCCAGGAAGTATACCCACTAATGCAAGAAGGATGGCACCTGGCAATGTAATCCTATCCATAATGCTTCCTATATAATCAGCGGTTGCCTGACCAGGTTTTACACCCGGGATAAAGCCATTATTCTGCTTCAGGTTATCAGCAATTTGCTTGGGGTTAAATATTAATGCAGTATAAAGAAAAGTAAAACCAATTACCACTGCAGAATAAATAAGCATATACCAGAAGTTACGATGGTCTGTAAGCGCAGCAGCAACCCCGTCACTTTTTCCCAGTGTAAAAAGTGTAGGAATAAAAATAATAGCCTGTGCAAAGATGATAGGCATAACACCAGCACCATTTACTTTCAGCGGCAAAAACTGTCTTGCACCACCAAACTGCCTGTTACCAACAATCTGCTTGGCATAGTTAACAGGTACTTTTCTTACACCTTGTATAAGTAATATACAGCCCATTACAATTGCAATTAAAATTGCAATTTCAATAATAAAAATAAGTATGTCGCCATTACGAACCGATTTAAGGCTTAACTCACCTAAGAATGCACCCGGAAGGCGGGTAAGGATACCAATCATAATAATTAAAGAAGTACCATTGCCCAATCCTTTATCAGTAATCCTTTCACCCATCCACATTACAAATAGTGTACCTGCCGTAAGCACAACAATTGTAGAAAGCAGGAACGGATAGCCGGGATAAATCATTCCGGGAGTTTGCTGCGCCATATTGGTTAAATAACCATAATAAGCAAAAGCCTGCAATGCCGCAACAGCTACAGTAAGATAACGGGTGTATTGATTGATTTTCTTTCTTCCAGTTTCGCCTTCTTTCTGCATTTTTTGGAAAGTAGGCACCAGCACTGTCATCAGCTGAATAAAGATAGATGCAGAGATATAAGGCATGATACCTAATGCAAAAATAGATGCCTTATTAAAAGCCCCGCCGGAGAATGCATTAATTAAACCAAGGATACCTTCAGACGATTGTTTGTCTTTTAAGGCAGTTGGGTTTATACCTGGCAATACTATGTGTGTACCCAGAATATAGATTGCAACCAAAATCAATGTATAAATGATTTTGGCCCGCAACTCTTCGATGCTCCAGATGTTTTTGAGTGTCTGTATTAATTTCTTCACGGGGATTAATAAAATTTAAGTCTCTTAAAACATACTACTTTGCCAAAGCTCTGTAGTATAAACAAAAGACGCATTGTAATGCGTCGTTGCAATTTAGCGAAATTACTTAACTATTTCCACCGATCCACCAGCTGCTTCAATAGCCGATTTAGCTTTTTCACTTGCTGCATTTACTTTAAATGTCAGTTTAACCTTTATCTCGCCGTTACCAAGAATTTTTATTCTGTCGGTCTGGCTTATCAATCCATTTATATAAAGGGTTTCAGGGCTAACCTCAGTAAAATTGTATTTCTCTGCCAGCTGCTCAATTTGTCCAAGGTTTAATACTTTGTATTCAACCCTGTGTGGGTTTTTAAAACCTCTTTTAGGAACACGGCGTTGAATAGGCATCTGACCACCCTCATGCGCCATTTTGCTTTTATAACCAGCACGGCTTTGTCCGCCCTTTGTTCCTTTTGTTGATGTACCGCCATGGCCTGACCCGTCACCACGACCAATTCTTTTTACTTTGTGTGTTGCGCCTTTTGCAGGTCTTAATTCGTGTAGTTTCATTTTTTTGATTTTGTACTTGGCGGGGAATCACCCCTCGCTTATTAATTTGCTAATGTGATAATGTGCTAATTAAGAATAATCCAATCAGCATATTGGCTAATTAGCCAGTTCTTCCACTTTTAAAAGGTGCGATACTTTGTTTACCATGCCTAATATTTGCGGGGTTGCTTCTACTTCTTTAGAAGAGTTCATTTTATTAAGACCTAAAGCCTGAACCGTCAATTTTTGACGTTCTGACCTGTCGATAGGGCTTTTTACTAATGTAATTTTTATCTTTTTCATATTAACAAATTGTAAGTTATAAGTAAAGGGTTTCAAGACTTACAACTTAATACTTATGATTTTTATCCGTTAAAAACTTTCTTTAAACCAATTGTTCTTGTCTTAGCCACCTGAATTGGTTCTTTTAATAATGCCAACGCCTTAAAAGTTGCTTTTACCACATTATGAGGATTAGCAGAACCTAATGACTTTGCTAATACGTCTGTAATTCCTGCACTTTCCAATACAGCTCTCATAGAACCTCCGGCTATTACACCAGTACCATGTGCTGCAGGTTTAATCAATACTTTGGCAGCACCTTCTTTAGCCCACTGATCATGGGGGATAGTACCCTTCATAACCGGAACTTTAATAAGATTTTTCTTCGCATCTTCAATCCCTTTTGTAATGGCTTCCTGCACTTCCTTGGCTTTACCAAGACCGTGACCCACCACACCGTTTTCATTTCCTACAACAACCAATGCAGAGAAACTGAAGGCCCGACCCCCTTTGGTTGTTTTTACAACCCGGTTGATGGAAACTACTTTATCTTTCAGTTCAAGGTCGCCTGCTTTTACCTTGTTTACGTTAAGCTTTGACATTTATACTTACGATTAAAAGTTATTTTGTTATTGTTTAGAATTGAAGGCCACCTTCCCTTGCACCATCAGCTACAGATTTTACACGGCCATGGTAGAGATAACCACCACGGTCAAATGTAACTTCTTTAATTCCCAGCTCACCTGCTTTACGGGCAATAGCTGCACCTACCATTTTACTCTTTTCAGATTTTGTTACTTTCTGCGCAGCAATATCTTTATCTCTTGATGAAGCAGCAGCCAGTGTAAGGCCTTTGGTATCATCAATCAATTGCGCATAAATATCTGCATTGCTTCTGTACACAGACAGCCTCGGATTAGAAGCATCGCCGCTTATTTTTCTACGAATGCGGTAGCGGATATTTTGTCTTCTTTGTGATTTAACTTTTGGGTTCATCTCTTTTTATTTTTCATCCTGATGCTGCCAGGATTTATTTACATTAATTATTTACCAGCTGCTTTACCTGCTTTCTTACGAACAACTTCACCAACATACCGTACACCTTTTCCTTTGTAAGGCTCAGGCTTTCTTAATCCACGGATTTTAGCAGCTACCTGACCTATCAATTGTTTATCTATACCGTCGAGTGTAATAATTGGGTTCTGCCCTTTTTCTTGTGCAGTAGCCACTTTTAACTCCTTTGGTATTTCAAAAACGATGTTGTGAGAAAAACCTAATGCCAAATCAAGCACATTGCCCTGGTTAGATGCTTTAAAACCCACACCAATTAATTCCAGCTTTCTTTCATAACCATCCGTTACACCTGTTACAAGGTTTGATACCAATGAACGGTAAAGGCCATGCATTGCCCTGTGACGGATCTGATCCGTAGGCCGTGCAAAAGTTATCTGGCCATCTTTTACTTCTACAGTAATGTCACGGTCAATAGCTTGCTTTAACTCACCTTTTGGACCTTTTACAGTAACCACATTATCCTTACCCACTGATATAGTAACTCCGTTTGGGGCAACTACTGGTTTTTTTCCTATACGAGACATAAAATCTGTTTTAAATTTATTGTTTATAGTTTGTTGCGACCGATCAGCTTAGTATAGTTCAGCTTAATGTATCAGCAACGTTTATCATTTCCCTTTCGGGATAGTTTTAATATATGTAGCAAAGAACCTCACCACCTACATTACCAGCTTTTGCTTCTTTATCTGTCATTACACCTTTTGATGTAGAAACAATTGCAATACCTAATCCACTCTTCACACGGCGGAATTCAGCAGGCTTTGAGTACTGACGCAACCCCGGACGGCTGATTCTTTCCAGGCTTTGTATAGCCGGTTGTTTGGTTGAAGGATCGTACTTCAGGGCTATTTTAATAACTCCCTGTTTGTCGTTATCCTCAAACTTGTACTTAAGAATGTAACCCTGGTTATACAGGATTTCTGTCATCCTTTTTTTAAGGTTAGATGCAGGGATTTCAACTACACGGTGGCCTGCCATCTGTGCATTACGTATTCTTGTAAGAAAATCTGCTATAGGATCTGTTACCATATTTTTTGCCCTCCTACGTTCCGTCCTGTTTTAAATGAGACGAAATAATTGGATAGTTTAATTTTTAAATTTAATGTCTTACCAGCTTGCTTTTTTCAATCCTGGTATTTTACCATTCAATGCCATGTCTCTTACCATAATCCTGGAGAGACCGAAATAACGAACATACCCTTTTGGACGCCCTGTTATCTGGCAACGGTTTTTCAACCGAACTTTTGAAGAGTTTCTCGGCATTTCGTCAAGAGCTTTCCAGTCCCCAGCTTTTTTAAGTTCTTCTCTTTTAGTTGCATGCTGGGCAACCATTTTCTCTCTTTTCTTCTGCCTGGCTTTTACTGAAGTTTTAGCCATAGTTAATTATTATTTATTTTAGTTTGAACTACTTTTTGCTGCATTCTTAAAAGGCATTCCAAGTTCTTTCAATAACTCGTACGCTTCTTCATCTGTATTTGCTGTTGTTACAAATGTGATGTCCATACCGGTAATCTTGTTCACTTTATCAATATCAATTTCCGGGAAAATGATTTGCTCTGTAACACCCATTGTATAGTTTCCACGACCATCAAATGATTTTTCATTTACACCTTTAAAATCCCTAACACGGGGAAGTGCAACGGCAATGAGCCTGTCAAGAAATTCAAACATCTTAACACCACGCAGTGTTACCCTTGCACCGATAGGCATATCCTTACGCAGCTTAAAGTTTGAAATATCTTTTTTAGACATTGTAGCCACCGCTTTCTGACCGGCAATAGTTGTAAGTTCATCAATTGCTATATCAATCAATTTCTTGTCAGATACTGCGCCGTTTACACCACGGTTAAGGCATATTTTTTCAAGTTTTGGAGCCTGCATTACAGTTTCGTAACTGAATTTTTTTACCAAAGCAGGTACAACTTCTTTTTTGTACTTGTCTGCCAGTCTTGGGGTATATGTTTTCGTACTCATGATAATTTCTTATTAGTTAGGATTACAAATTATTATAGTTTGCTTCCTGATTTCTTTAAAATTCTTACTCCTTTCCCTTCTGTTCTTTCCCTTCTTACTTTAGATGGGGCCTTTGCAGTTGCATCCCACAGCATAACATTGCTGATGTGGATGGCTGCTTCTTTTTTTACAATGCCCCCTTTGGTGTTTTGTGCAGAAGGCTTTGTGTGTTTAGTGATGATATTTACACCTTCAACAATCACTTTCGCTTTCTCCACCAATACTTCCTTAACAATACGGGGTTTTGTAAGGTCTTTATCATCGCCAGTGATAACTACAACACTATCACCTTTTTTAATCTTAAACTTGGGACTGAATCTTGCTTTCATGTTCTTATCATTAATGGGTTTCCCCTTTTATTCAATTTATAATACCTCGGGAGCCAGTGAAATAATTTTCATATATCCTTTATCACGGAGTTCCCTTGCTACCGGCCCGAAAATACGGGTACCCCTTGGCTCATCTGCCTGGTTCAATATCACCACTGCATTATCATCAAAGCGGATGTAAGAGCCATCTTTGCGGCGTAATTTATTAGTAGTACGAACAATTACTGCTTTAGCCACAGTTCCTTTTTTTATGCCGCCCGCAGGTATTGCATCTTTTATGGTTACTACTATTTTATCACCAATTCTTGCATAACGCTGTCCGCTGTTGCCAAGTACACGGATACAAAGCACCTGTTTGGCACCACTGTTGTCCGCTACATTTAACCTGCTTTCTTGCTGAATCATTTTATTTAAGCTTTAAGCTCTTTCCGCCAACTGGCGGAGGGAGCAGTTTAAACAATTACTAATCTTTCTCATACGGCTCGTTGCTCATGGCTTCGCAGCTCGTAGTTTTCTTACTTCACTTTCTCAACCACTTCCACCAGTCTCCAGCGTTTAGTTTTGCTTAATGGACGGGTTTCCATAATTTTTACTAGGTCTCCAATGCTACACTCGTTTTTCTCATCATGTGCATGGAATTTAGTGGTCTTTTTTACGAACTTACCATAGATAGGGTGTTTTACTTTTCTTTCCACGGCTACAGTAATAGTTTTTGTCATTTTATTACTTGTAACAGTACCTATCCTGGTCTTTCTTAAATTTCTTGCTTCCATTTTAATAGCTTTATTATGCTTGCTGTTGCTTTAAGTTCAATTCGGTGTTCAACCGGGCAATTTCCCTCCGCAATCCACGGATGGTCATCGGGTTCTCCAATGGAGAAATGGCATGTGCAAATTCCAGCTTCTTAAGCCTTTGTTTGTCTTCTTCGAGCCGGGCCTTTAAGTCCTGCTCATTCATACCATGTATACTTTTTACAAAATCTGCTTTCTTTGACATCTTTTTACTATTTTTTTTACGCAGTAACCAAATCACGGCGCATTATAAACTTGGTTTTAATTGGAAGTTTACCGGCAGCTAATGCTAATGATGCCCGGGCAACTTTTTCCTCAACACCATCTATTTCAAACAATATACGGCCTGGCCTTACAACTGCTGCCCAGAACTCTAGGTTACCTTTACCCTTACCCATCCTTACCTCTGCAGGTTTAGCTGTAATTGGTTTATCAGGGAAAATGCGAATCCAAACATTACCTTCTCTTTTCATTTCACGGGTTAGTGCCTGACGAGCCGCTTCAATCTGGCGGTCTGTAATCCAATGGCTATCTAATGCTTTAAGGGCAAAAGAACCAAAAGAAATAGTAGTGCCTCTTTTAGCATCGCCCTTCATGCGGCCCCTTTGCATTTTCCTGTGCTTCGATCTTTTCGGTTGTAGCATTTTTTAAGCTTTGAGCTATGAGTTTCGGGCTGTACCCCCTCTCTATAGCAATGAAACTTTATTTTTATTGTATTGCCCGTAGCTCACAAATAGTGGCTCGTAGCTTTTTTCTAATTCCTTCTGTCTCCACCACGGCCTCCGCCTCTTCTGTCTCCACCACCGCCGCCTCTTCTGTCATCCCGGCGATCACCGCCACGGTTATCATTTCTTTCTCTTCTATCGCCGCCGCCACCAGTTGCACCACCTTCATTTTTTCCACCAGCAATAAAATTTGGATTCAAATCCCTTTTAGCCAGTACCTCACCTTTACAAATCCATACTTTGATACCAATTTTACCATATACAGTTTGCGCAAATACATTGGCATAATCAATATCCATACGGAATGTGTGCAGCGGCACACGGCCTTGCTTGAATTCTTCGCTACGGGCAATCTCTGCACCTGCTAAACGACCGCTCAATTTTATTTTAATCCCTTCTGCCCCCATACGCAATGCAGATGCGATAGCCATTTTAGTAGCCCTTTTAAAGTTGATACGGTTTTCAATCTGACGGGCAATTGTATCACCTACAATCATCGCATCCAACTCTGGACGACGAATTTCAAGGATGTTAATCTGCACATCATCCTTACCAGTTAATTTCTTCAACTCCTCTTTGATACGATCAACTTCTCCACCACCTTTACCGATAATGATACCTGGCTTAGATGTATGAATTGTTACAATCAGTTTCCCCAATGTTCTCTCAATAACAATTTTTGAGATACCACCCTTGTTGATACGGGCATTCAGGTAAGTTCTGATTCTGTGATCCTCAATTAGCTTGCCGGCATAATCTTTTTTTGTGGCGTACCAGTTTGATTCCCATCCACGGATGATACCTAACCTGTTACCAATCGGATTTGCTTTTTGACCCATGTTATTGGTTTATTAAATTCGTTTAGTTTTTTATTTCTTTTGTATCTACAATCACTGTTACATGGTTACTGCGTTTGCGAACCCTGTAGCCACGACCTTGCGGGGCTGGTCTCATTCTTTTCAATGTTCTTGCCCCATCCACAAAAATGGTTTTTACAACCAGTTGGCTTTCATCACCACCTTCATTCTTTTGTTTCCAGTTGCTGATTGCACTCAAAACTAATTTGCGAAGTGGTACTGCCGGGTGTTTAGGACTATGCTCCAACTCAGCCAATACTTTCTCTACTTTCATTCCCCGTATGAGGTCTGCCAGCAAACGCATTTTTCTTGGTGATGTGGGATAATTTCTCAGTTTAGCTACTGCTTCCATTGTTATTTATTTATCCGCCATAGTTTTAACGAAGGCGGGTTTCTTTATTAACCTTCTTTTTTAGAATGCCCTTTGAACTGGCGGGTAGGTGCAAATTCACCTAACTTATGCCCTACCATAAATTCTGTTACATACACAGGTATAAATTTGTTACCGTTATGCACAGCAAAAGTATGACCTACAAAATCAGGTGAAATAGTAGAGCGACGGCTCCAGGTTTTGATAACCCCTTTTTTATTTTTACCATCATTCATTGCCACTACTTTATTTTCAAGATGTGTGGCGATGTAGGGACCTTTTTTAATTGAACGAGCCATATTTAATGTCGTTGTTTATTAATTACTTTATTACTTAGAAAGCTTATTTCCGTTTTTACGCTGGATAATCATCTTATCACTTCCTTTACCTTTTGTTCTTGTTTTCAGACCTCTTGAGTACTGACCGTTTCTGCTACGAGGCTGCCCACCTGAAGCTTTACCTTCACCACCACCCATTGGGTGATCTACAGGGTTCATCGCAACACCTCTGGTTCTTGGCTTAATACCTTTCCATCTGTTTCGTCCGGCTTTACCCATGCTTTGAAGAAAATGGTCGCTGTTACTAACAACACCTACAGTAGCCCAACAGTTTATTAATACTTTTCTCAATTCACCGGAAGGCATTTTGAGGATGGCATATTTTTCTTCTTTGTTGGTAAGCTGCGCTGAGGAACCTGCACTGCGAGCTAATTTACCACCTTGGTTAGGCTGCATTTCAATATTGTGAACATTGGTACCCAAAGGCATGTTCTTCATTGCAAGTGCATTTCCAACTTCAGGGGCAACATCAATACCACTCTCAACCTTTGAGCCTACTACCAACCCCTGAGGAGCAATTATGTAGCGTTTTTCTCCATCAGCATAGTTTAACAATGCGATGAAAGCTGTACGGTTTGGATCATATTCAATTGAAACAACTTCAGCAAGACCAGTTTTGTTTCTTTTGAAATCTATTATACGGTATTTTTTCTTGTGACCACCGCCAATGTAACGCATAGCCCTGCGACCTGAAGAGTTTCGTCCGCCAGTTCTTGGCTTAGCTTCTACCAATGTTTTTTCAGGAACATTAGTGGTTACTTCAGCATATGCATTACCAATTCTCCAACGGGTTCCTGCGGTAATTGGTTTAAATTTTCTTAGTGCCATTATTCAGATATTTAGTTCTAAGTACTATGTACTTAGATTTGTTTGCAATGTTTGCGGTCTTGCGGACCATTCTTTTATTTATCAACACTGATATTAGTCAGTACTGCTATTCTTAAATGTTTGAATACAAATCAATGTTTTCGCCTTCTGCAACTGTTACAAAAGCCTTTTTATAAGAAGGCTTACGGCCAGAAATAACTCCTGATTTTGTAAACCGGCTTTTATTTTTTCCGGGAACTACCGCAGTGTTAACACCAACAACAGTTACACCATAAAAACTTTCGATTGCCTTTTTAATTTCAAGCTTGTTAGCTTTTTTTGCCACTTTGAAAGCATAGCGGCGCAGTTTATCCTGCTGTGCATTCGCCTTTTCAGTCAAAATGGGTTTTATCAATATTTCAGAAGGTTTCATTCTTGATGCTTTTAATAATTTTTATTACGCTTCCTCTTTTTCTTCTTCGGAAAAAATCTTTGCTGCACTTTCAGTTAATACCAATATTTCAGAGTTTACAATATCGTAAGTGTTTATATCGCTAAGCAATACACCTAATACAGAAGGCACATTACGAAGTGATAATTCAACATTATCGTTATACTCCGGCTGAATGAACATTATTTTTTTATCAGCTACTTTCAATTTGCCAAGTATATCAACAAATGTTTTTGTTTTTGGAGCATCCATTGATATGTCTTCCAGCACAACAATTGCATTTTCTTTTGCCTTATAGCTAAGCGCAGAAATTTTTGCCAAGTCTTTTACCTTACGGTTCAATTTGAAATCATACAAGTGAGGTTTTGGACCAAAGATGGTACCACCACCTTTATAGAGAGGATTTCTGATATTACCCTTACGGCTTCCACCAGTACCTTTTTGTTTATGTAACTTCCGGCTTGCACCCTGTACTTCAGCCCTGGTTTTTACCTTGTGGGTACCCTGACGCTGTGCGGCTAAATATTGCTTTACTGCAAGGTATATCACATGATTGTTAGGCTCGGCACCAAATATTTCTTCGGGCAGTTCTACTGACCTGCCAGTGGCTTTACCTTCTTTATTTAAAACTTCGATTTGCATTTTATTTCTTTTTATCCTTCGCCAGGCTCAGGATGACATCAAAACTTATTTCTGAATTAATACAATTGAACCGATATGACCCGGAACAGATCCGCTAACAAGGATGTAATGTTTGTCAGCAAAAATTTTAACCACTTGAAGGCCTTTCATTTTTACACGGTCACCACCTGTACGGCCCGCCATTTTCATTCCCTTCATTACACGGGCAGCATCGGATGAGTTACCCAATGAACCTGGGGCCCTAGAACGGTCATGCTGACCATGTGATTGTTGACCCACACCATGGAAACCATGACGTTTAACAACACCCTGAAAACCTTTACCTTTTGTAGTACCTACAACTTCAACTTTATCGCCTTCGGCGAAAATGTCGGTAGTAATAGTTTCACCAATATTTTTTTCTATTGAAAAGTCCCTGAATTCTCTGGAGAATCTTTTAGGAGTAGTTTGTGCTTTTGCGAAGTGATTTGTTTCGGCTTTTGTGGAGTTTTTTTCTTTTTTTTCACCGAAGGAAAGCTGAAGTGCACTGTAGCCATCAGACTCTTTGGTTTTTACCTGTGTAACAACACAGGGCCCAGCTTCAATAATCGTACAGGCTGTTTGTTTGCCTGAAGGATCGAAGATGCTGGTCATCCCAATTTTTTTCCCAATAATACCTTTCATTTTTTACAGTTTATGCCTGCAAGGTTATTGGGACATGTATCTTCTATGTTATTTAATAACATAGACTGATACTTCGATCCCCGTTTGCCACCGACCTTTTCCTTTATGGGGAAGTACCGGCAGTAAACAAACCCTGAATGGCTTGTTTTATTTAATCGCGGATGAAAAAATTTTATCAGGTTTCGCTGATTTTTTTATCCGCATTTCAGAGCTCTTTTATCATTTCGCTTATTAGCGAATGGTTGAGAGATGAAAAAAATTAACTTTATAAGAACTTCAATCATTTGAATTCGCATTTAAAAATCTGCGAAATCGGTGATTTATGCTTTAATTTCTACTTCCACACCACTTGGCAAATCCAATTTACTAAGTGCATCCACAGTTCTTGAAGAAGAGGTATAAATATCTAATAACCTCTTGTGAGTAGCTAATTGAAACTGCTCACGGCTCTTCTTATTAACGTGTGGGGAACGGAGTACAGTAAATATTTTTCTGCGGGTAGGCAGAGGAATAGGTCCCGTTACTACCGCTCCGGTACTGCGTACCGTTTTTACGATTTTTTCAGCTGATTTATCTACCAGGTTGTGATCGTAAGACTGTAATTTGATTCTTATTCGCTGCGACATGTGTGAAACCCAATTTTCTTTTGGGAGTGCAAAGGTAAGGGTGATGGCTATTCCTTCCAAATACTTGAGGAAGAATTTTATAGATTGTGAAAAACCGAAGGCACTTTTGATTAAAAAGAAGCAGTTTATTGGTTTTCAATGGCTAAGTTATTCGGACAGGAGTAAGAAACCTGTCTTTTGTTCAGAAATTGTTTTCTTAATTTAGCAATCCACCTTATTATACAACCATATTATATATCCATTATGCGGTCTTTAGTATCTAGGCTTTTAAGTTTTCTCTTATTTACACAAGCATATTCGCAAACAGCTCTTCAACCTGCCGATTTTGCTATTAGCCATATGCCCCTGCCAGAAGCCATGAACAAGCAGGTTTGCATTTCGGGAATCAAGTATTTTGACAATAAGCTTTTCTTGGCATCTGAACGTTGCCCGGTTATAATAGTTGCGGATCCGGTAACTGGTAATATAATCAGCAGTATTAATACTAAACCGCAGCAAAATTTTGAAATGGAGGGTATAACTTCTTATAAAGGCAAACTTTATCTTATTTCCGAAAATACAGTTGCTGTATATGAAGTAAACATGGGTGATGGTATTCTTTTACCTGTGGCTACTTCTCTTCCACTTCCTCCAAAATCAAAAAGCGGGGATGGAATGGAAGGTATTGCAGCAAATGAAAAGAATAATAAGTTTTACCTGTTAAGGGAAAGGAATGACGATATGAACAAATGTCAAATCCTCGTTTTTACCGTTAAAAATAAATCAGAAAACCAGGCCATTGGTTTAATCTATGAATCCACTATTGAATTACCATTAGAAAACCCGCAATGGCGGTATTCTGATATTTGCTACGATAGTACAAATGCAAGGTTGCTTTGCCTTAAATCTTTTTCAAAAGGAAAAACAAGGAAACAATTTATTGAATCTGTTAATGTGGATAGTGCAGGTAACCTTTTGCCTGCCACCTTGCAAAATATAACTGTAGAAAATTTTTCTGAGATATCTAATAAATACAAAGATGAACGTTACAGTATGAACCTTGAAGGAGTTACGGTGGATGATCAGGGTAATCTTTTTCTTGTAAGTGATAATACTTCCGGGCAGGCAGATTGCGACAGGCCATCAAAAGAAAAAACAATTCTATTTAAGCTGGTAAAGAAAGGGCAATAAAAAAAACGTTAAAAGAATACTTGATTTCTCTTGAACCAACGTTTTGGTACGGATTTGCGACTTACTAAAGTATAACCAGGAATTATGAAGAAAACATTTACTCTTTTAGTTTTTTTTGCTGCTCTAGTATCTAGAATTTCTGCTCAGAAAGTTGACAGTATATTTTTCCATTTATATACAGATAGCTTAAAAAAAGGGCAGCATAATTATATTAATGTAGATGGCAAACTCTCTAATGGCAAATGGTGGCCGCTTACCTCAAAAGAAGTTACATTCTCCTGTGCTGCTGCCATATTTGAAGGGAATGAGCTAATACTCCCTTTTGATTTTAAAGAAGAAAAAGTAACTGTAAAAGCTGTTTTAAAAAACAATCCTACAGTTTTTATTGAAAGAATCATCTGGATAAAGCAAACCCCCGATCCTGCTTTGCCAACAAGAGGTGAAATAATGAAAGCCCCCGCACCTGCTACTAAAAAAACCAGGAAGAGAAATTGATTTTTCTTTTCATTTCTCCCTGATAAAAAATGCGTTACCCTTATCTTTGCGACGGCAGGTCTTACACGACCAGCTCCTGCTGAACCCTCCCAGGGCCGGAAGGCAGCAAGAGTAGGTGGTTGAGCGGTGCGATGTGAGTAGCCTGCCATTTTTTTTACCCCTGTCCCCTAAAGGAGAATTTTAATTTAAACCAACAGCAATGAAATTCTTTATCGACACAGCCAATCTTGCTCAGATAAAAGAAGCAAATGAATTAGGTATTCTTGATGGTGTAACAACCAACCCTTCTTTAATGGCCAAAGAAGGCATTAAAGGACAAGATGCAGTAATGAACCACTACAAAACCATTTGCGAAATGGTGGATGGTGATATAAGTGCAGAAGTAATTTCTACCGATTTTGATGGCATAGTTGAAGAAGGAAAGAAATTGGCAGCCATTCATCCGAATATTGTTGTGAAAGTTCCGATGATAAAAGATGGTATAAAAGCTATCAAATGGTTTACGGATAATGGCATCCGCACCAATTGCACATTGGTATTTTCTGCCGGGCAGGCAATTCTCGCTGCAAAAGCTGGCGCAACTTACTTATCTCCTTTTATTGGCCGTATTGATGACAGTAATTGGGATGGAGTAGAATTGATACAGCAGATTTCACAACATATATGCGATCCAAGGATTTAAAACGCAAATACTGGCAGCATCAATCCGTAATGCCCTGCATATTGTAAGATGTGCAGAAGCTGGTGCAGATGTATGTACTTGTCCCCTTGATTCTATTCTTGGATTATTAAAACACCCTCTTACAGATATTGGCCTGGCGAAATTTTTAGAAGATGCAAAGAAGACATTAGGATAAATTTTCTATCTGATGATATTGCAAATGCCGCTTTATATAACTGGCATTTTTTATTTCCATACTGATTTCTCCTGCTGCCTGAATCCTTTTTTATTTATTTCGTAATGGCAATTTGCAAAAAAACCTGTAGCGAAGAAGGTTGCTTAATCCTCGGTTTAATATATACTATAATACATTTCGGTTCACAACTTCGTAAATTAAGCAATTTCTATTTTCCTGGTTTATACGTTTGATTCAATCCTGCAATAACTTCTTTTGTAATATTATAAGTAGTATCCCTGTAATAAAAAAGCCCCGGGTCATCAGATAAAACGTATGTATAATTTTTAGCCTTGTTATAATCTTTAATATACTCTTCTATTTTAGTCTTAATATCTGTCTGCCGTTTCGCCATAAAATCATTATACTCCTGCTCCATCTGTGCTCTTCTCGCCTTCATATCATCTTCCATTTTTTTAATCTCTGCACCGCCACTTTGTGCCTGCTCCGGACTTAGTTTTCCGTCTTTTTCAAGGTTTTGATAATACATATACCGTTGCTGTATCCCCTTGGTAAGGCGATCCAATTCGTTCTGCATATCGTTTTCCTTTTTAGAAAGATCGGCCTTTAATGCTTTTACCATTTCAAAACCAGAAGCCACCGAATCCATTTCAAAATAAGCAATACTTACAGGCTTATTGGCATTTAAAGTATCAGCAGCATTCCCTTTTTTGCCTGAACTTCCTTTACCGCCACTAAAGTGGTTAATCAACAGATAACCCGTTAGCAAAGTCAGCACCACATTCCAGATAAGTAAACCATTTTTCATTCAATACAGTTTGAACAGTAAAGTTAGTTAGTAGTCGAAGGGCAAATATAACCGGTGGATAGATTAACGGTTTATTAGGATTCTGTTGTAACAGTTTTTAAGAAATAGTAAGGAGTAAGAAAATTCTTACTCCTTAATTATATCCGTGAAATCAATTTATTAAATCGAAATATCCGTGGTTATTATTCGTCTTCATCAAATGCCATTGCCTCACGGGTTGTTTGCAGCAATTCATACTCTTCCTTGCTGCCTACAATCATATTCTCAAAATCCCTCAATCCGGTACCTGCAGGTATCGGGTGGCCGGTAATTACATTCTCCTTCAACCCAAGCATTGGATCTGTTTTACCATGTATGGCTGCAGATGAAAGCACTTTGGTTGTTTCCTGGAATGATGCAGCAGATATCCAGCTTTGCACACCCAGCGATGCCTTGGTAATACCAAGCAATGTTGGTGAAGAGGTGGCTGGTTTTGCATCACGGTATTCTACAGGCTTTTTATCACTTCTTCGGAGTATAGAGTTTTCTTCTCTGACTTCACGGAGGGTTACAATCTGGCCTGCACGGAGCTTCGTACTATCTCCAATATCTGTTATCACTTTTTTATCAAAAATATTATCGTTTTCCAGCACAAACTCAAACTTATCTGTTAAATCATCTTCAAGGAAGATAGTATCTCCCGGATCAACAATGTTTACTTTACGCATCATCTGGCGCACAATTACTTCTATATGCTTGTCATTAATTTTCACACCCTGTAAACGATAAACTTCCTGAATTTCATTTACCACATACTCTTGTACAGCAAACGGCCCTTTGATTGAAAGGATATCAAATGGAGCAATCTGTCCATCACTTAAAGAAGCACCTGCTTTTACAAAGTCACCATCCTGTGCCAGTATTTGTCTTGTTAATGGAACAAGATATTTCTTCTGTACACCATCTTTTGCTTCGATGATAATTTCACGGTTACCCCTTTTAATGGCACCCATTGAAACCACACCATCAATTTCAGAAACAACTGCAGGGTTGCTTGGGTTTCTTGCCTCAAACAATTCTGTTACCCTTGGAAGACCTCCGGTAATATCTCTCAGCTTTCCTAATACCCTTGGAATCTTAACAATTACCTGTCCGGCTTTCACATCATCACCTTCTTCCATAATAATATGGCTTCCAGTAGGCAGGTTGTATGATTTCTTTTCTTTTCCTTCAACTAGTATGGAAGGTATTTTGGTTTTATCCCTTGTTTCGATAACCACTTTTTCACGGTGTCCTGTTTGCTCATCGGCTTCGTCACGGTAAGTAATACCATCCAGTACATTTTCAAACTTAACTGTACCGTTTATCTCTGCCATGATTACGTTGTTGAACGGATCCCATGTGCAAAGAACATCTCCTTTATTAATTTTCTGGCCATCTTTTACATTCAGTGTAGCACCATAAGGAATATTGTTTGTTATAAGAAGGCGGTCATTTTTTGTATCTATAATACGAACCTCACCTGTACGGCCAATTACAACAGCTGTTTTTACACCTTCATTATTTTCTATTTGTACAGTACGTAGGCCATCAAATTGTATTGTACCGTCAAACTTAGCAGCTAAGGTAGATTCTACTGATGCAGAACCTGCCACACCACCTACGTGGAATGTACGAAGTGTCAACTGTGTACCTGGCTCACCAATTGATTGTGCAGCAATGATACCCACAGCATCACCTTTTTGTGCAAGGTTACCCGAAGCAAGGTTTTTACCATAACATTTCACACATACACCCCTTTTGCTTTCGCAAGTAAGTACTGAGCGGATTTCAACTGTTTCGATACCTGCATCTTCAATTTTGCGGGCAACATCAATTACTATTTCATCACCAGCGGCAACAAGTAACTGGTCGCTGATTGGTTCATATACATCATGCAGTGACGTACGGCCTGCAATCCTGTCGCTCAATGGTTCAATTACATCTTCATTATCTTTTAAAGCGGTTGTGGCAATACCCCTTAATGTACCACAATCTTCTTCTGTAATAACCACATCCTGAGAAACGTCAACCAAACGACGGGTAAGGTAACCAGCATCGGCTGTTTTAAGAGCTGTATCCGCCAAACCTTTTCTTGCACCGTGAGTAGAGATAAAGTAATCCAATACGTTCAGTCCACCTTTAAAGTTGGAAAGAATTGGGTTTTCAATAATCTCAGAGCCGGTAGAACCAGACTTTCTAGGTTTAGCCATCAAGCCCCTGATACCAGCCAACTGCTTAATCTGTTGCTTAGAACCTCTTGCGCCTGAATCAAGCATCATATAAACAGAATTGAAACCCTGCTTATCTGCCGCTAACTCACGGATTAATGTTTCTGTTATTCTTGTATCCACACGGCTCCAGATATCAACTATCTGGTTATATCTTTCATTGTTTGTTATAAGACCCATGTTATAGCTATCCCATACTTCATCTACTTCCCCTTTTGCTGTATCAAGCAATTCTTCCTTTGTATCAGGGATGATAAGGTCATTAATACTGAATGATAAACCACCCTGGAATGCGGTGCGGAAACCTAATGTTTTAATATCATCAAGGAACTTCGCTGTTTTAGGAACGTTGGTGATTTTAATAATATCACCAATAATTTCCCGGAGGTTCTTCTTAGTAAGCAGTGCATTTACAAATCCAACTTCGGCAGGTACATGCTGATTAAATATTACACGGCCAACAGTTGTTTCGATTAATTTATGTTCAATCAAACCATCAGCGTTACGGATATTTGTTTTAACTTTTATCCAAGCATGCATATCAACTACTTTCTCATTGTATGCAATGATTACCTCTTCACTTGAATAGAAAATTTTTCCTTCGCCACGAACAGTTTCTGTTTCGTTGGTTCTTTTGCCTTTGGTAATGTAATACAGACCCAATACCATGTCCTGTGAAGGAAGGGTGATTGGTGTACCATTCTGCGGGTTAAGAATGTTATGTGAAGCCAGCATTAATAATTGTGCTTCTAAAACAGCAGCATGGCTCAATGGCACATGCACCGCCATCTGGTCACCATCAAAGTCAGCGTTAAACGCAGAGGTAACCAACGGATGTAATTGAATAGCTTTACCTTCTATCAGTTTAGGCTGAAAAGCCTGGATAGATAAACGGTGAAGCGTTGGGGCCCGGTTAAGCATTACCGGGTGCCCTTTCAATATATTTTCAAGGATATCCCAAATAACAGCTTCTTTTTTATCTACCAGTTTTCTTGCAGACTTAACAGTTTTTACAATACCCCTTTCAATTAATTTACGTATAACAAATGGCTTAAATAATTCAGCAGCCATATCTTTTGGTAAACCGCACTCATGCAATTTCAACTCAGGCCCTACTACGATAACAGAACGACCAGAATAGTCAACCCTTTTACCAAGTAAGTTCTGACGGAAACGCCCCTGCTTACCTTTCAATACATCACTCAATGATTTTAATGCCCTTCCACCTTCTGCTTTTACAGCATTTGATTTACGGCTGTTATCAAACAATGAGTCTATAGCTTCCTGTAACATCCTTTTTTCATTACGAAGGATTACTTCAGGAGCTTTGATTTCTAATAATCTTTTTAAACGGTTATTACGGATAATAACACGGCGGTAAAGGTCATTTAAATCAGATGAAGCAAAACGGCCACCATCCAACGGCACTAACGGACGAAGTTCTGGTGGGATAACAGGGATGTATTGCATTACCATCCATTCGGGACGGTTTGTGATTCTTGTATTTGCATCACGGAAACCTTCTACTACACTCAATCTCTTTAAAGCATCTGCTTTTCTTTGTTGAGATGTTTCATTAGCAGCAGCATTTCTTAAATCAAATGATAACTGATCTAAATCAATTCTTGCCAATAAATCATGTACTGCTTCGGCACCCATTTTAGCAATGAACTTGTTAGGATCATCATCAGGCAGGTACTGGTTATCTTTTGGCAACGTATCAAGTATGTCTAAATATTCTTCTTCTGTCAGTAAGTCACCAAAGTTCTGCCCTTTATCTGCACGGAGACCTGATTGTATTACTACAAATCTTTCATAGTAAACAATCGTTTCTAATTTCTTAGAACTCATCCCCAGCAGGTAACCAATCTTATTTGGTAAAGATTTAAAGTACCAGATATGTACTACCGGCACTACCAGTTTAATATGCCCCATTCTTTCACGGCGAACTTTTTTCTCCGTTACTTCCACACCGCAACGATCACACACAATACCCTTATAACGGATACGCTTATACTTACCGCAGGCACATTCGTAATCTTTTACCGGCCCAAAAATCCTTTCGCAGAACAAACCATCTCTTTCAGGTTTGTAAGTACGATAGTTAATTGTTTCCGGCTTTAAAATTTCGCCATAGCTTCTTTCTAGGATAGTATCCGGAGAAGCCAGGCCAATTGTTATTTGCGAAAAAGCTGCTTTAGGACGATTTTCTTTTCTGATAGCCATATGCTTGTTTCTAATTTCTTGTTATAGTATTTTGTTACCATCTTCAGTGCTAATAGTCAACTTCGTTGCGTCGCACCCTTCATCTTTCTGATCAATACTGAGCTTTATTCAAACTTCAGGTCTAATCCCAAACCTCTTAACTCATGCACCAATACATTAAATGATTCAGGAACTCCCGGCCTTGGTACGTTCTCACCTTTTACAATTGACTCATACGTTTTGGCACGGCCAATAATATCATCCGATTTCAATGTCAATAATTCCTGAAGGATGTTAGATGCACCATATGCTTCCAATGCCCACACTTCCATTTCACCAAAACGCTGACCACCGAACTGTGCTTTACCACCCAGCGGTTGCTGTGTAATTAAGCTGTATGGTCCGATTGAACGGGCATGCATTTTATCATCCACCATGTGATGAAGTTTGATAACATAGATGATACCTACTGTTGCTTTCTGGTGGAATCGTTCACCGGTTTCACCATCATACAAATAAGTATGACCATACATTGGTAAACCAGCCTGTGCGCAATAACTGGCTATTTCATCTACTGAAGCACCATCAAAAATTGGTGTGGCGAATTTCAATCCTAATTTTTCACCAGCCCATCCAAGAACGGTTTCATAAATCTGACCAAGGTTCATACGGCTTGGTACTCCCAATGGATTTAATACTACATCCACCGGAGTTCCATCCTCAAGGAATGGCATATCTTCCTGGCGAACGATTTTAGCTACAATACCTTTATTACCGTGGCGACCCGCCATTTTATCACCCACTTTCAGCTTACGCTTAACTGCGAGATATACTTTAGCCAGCTTCAATACACCTGCAGGTAGTTCATCACCAATAGAGATATTGAATTTTTCTCTTTTATAACGGCCCAACTCTTCGTTGAACTTGATATTGTAGTTATGCAGTAAAGTATTAATGCTGTCATCCACTTTTTTATCACCAGACCATCCTAATGGATTGATATTGGCGAAATCCAAGCCCCTAAGGTTTTTCTCTGTGAATTTGGCGCCTTTGCCAATTTGTATTTCACCAAAGTTGTTACCTACACCTGCAGAAGTATGATTAGCTAATAGTGTTGTTAGTTTTTCCAGCAACACTTCCATTAAATCATTTTCATTCTTCTCATGTACTTTCTCTAATTTTTCCATCATCGCCTTCTCTCTCACTTTAGCATTCTTATCTTTTTTGGCCCTCTGGAAAAGTTTTTTTCCAATAACAACGCCTTCAACACCGTTCGGTGCTTTCAGTGAAGCATCTTTTGCATCACCTGCTTTATCACCAAAGATGGCACGGAGTAATTTTTCTTCTGGTGTAGGGTCGCTTTCACCTTTTGGTGTAATCTTACCTATTAATATATCACCTTCTTTTACCTGTGCGCCTACACGGATGATACCGTTTTCGTCCAGATCTTTTGTTGCTTCTTCAGATACGTTGGGAATATCCGGCGTTAATTCTTCTTCACCCAGTTTTGTATCCCTTACTTCCAGTTCATATTCTGAAATGTGAACCGAAGTGTACATATCTTCTTTTACTACTCTTTCGCTGATAACAATCGCATCCTCGAAGTTGTAACCCTTCCATGGCATAAAGGCCACTTTAAGGTTTTTACCCAATGCAATTTCGCCACCTTGTGTAGCATATCCTTCAGTAAGAAAATCACCTTTCTTAACTTTCTGGCCTTTCTTAACGGCTGGCTTAAGGTTAATACAGGTTTCCTGGTTTGTTTTGATAAACTTGGTTAGTTTATAAATACGCAGGTCTTCTTCAAAACTTACTAATTTCTCTTCGTTATCACGGTCGTAACGTACATGTATTTCGTTTGCATCAACAAACTCAACAATACCATTACCATCAGAGTGGATTTGAATTCTTGCATCTCTTGCCGCTTTCCCTTCTAATCCGGTACCAACAATAGGTACATCGGGACGAAGCAATGGAACAGCCTGACGTTGCATATTTGACCCCATCAGTGCCCTGTTAGCATCATCATGCTCAAGGAACGGAATCAGCGAAGCACTTAAACCAACAATCTGGTTAGGCGCAACGTCCATATATTGAACATCATTTCTATCAAGAATCGGAAAATCACCAGTCTCCCGGCTAACTATCTTTTCTTCAGTAAAGTTTCCTCTCTCATCTAACGGGGTATTTGCCTGTGCAATTTTTGCTGAATCTTCTTCTTCTGCACTAAGGAATTTCAATTCCTTCATGTTCACCTTTCCTTCACTTACCCTGCGGTATGGCGTTTCTATAAAGCCCATGTCATTGATTTTGGCATGTACACAAAGCGTAGATATCAAACCAATGTTTGGCCCTTCCGGTGTTTCAATTGTACAAAGACGACCATAGTGAGAATAGTGTACGTCACGAACCTCAAAACCGGCCCTTTCCCTGCTCAAACCTCCTGGCCCAAGTGCGGAGATACGGCGTTTGTGAGTAATCTCACTTAATGGATTTGTCTGATCAAGAAACTGCGATAACTGCGATGTACCAAAGAATGAATTGATAACTGAAGAAAGGGTTCTTGCATTAATCAAATCAACGGGAGTAAATACTTCATTATCCCTTACGTTCATCCTTTCACGGATTGTTCGTGCCATACGGGCAAGACCAACGCCGAATTGGGCATATAACTGCTCTCCCACTGTTCTTACACGGCGGTTGCTCAGGTGATCAATATCATCAATCTCCGCTTTACCATTGGTAAGACGAACGAGATACTTGATGATTAAAATAATATCGTCTTTTGTAAGTGTTTTCTTTTGCAGCGGTAAATCAACATTCAGTTTACGGTTGATTTTATAACGGCCTACTTCGCCTAAATCGTAACGCTTATCGCTGAAGAATAATTTGTCAATGATACCCCTTGCAGTTTCATTATCCGGCGCATCGGCTCCACGGAGCTGACGATAGATAAACTGAACCGCTTCCAGCTCACTGTTAGAAGTATCTTTATTCAATGTATTGTAGATGATAGCATAATCTCCACCCACATCATCTCTTTGTACAAACACACTTTTAACTTCCATATCAATAATGGTGGTGATAGCCTCCTGATCGAGTACAGTATCCCTTTCCATTACTATTTCGTTTCTTTCAATAGAAACTACCTCACCAGTATCTTCATCCACAAAATCTTCTACCCATGTACGCAATACCCTTGCAGCAAGGCGTTTGCCTTCGTACTTAGCCAGTGTTTTTTTATCTACCTGCACTTCATCAGCCATTCCGAAAAGTGTAAGGATGTCTTTATCTGTTTCAAACCCGATTGAACGCAGCAATGTTGTTACCGGAAATTTCTTCTTACGGTCAATGTAAGCATACATTACATTGTTAATGTCTGTAGCAAACTCCATCCAGGCACCTTTGAAAGGGATAACCCTTGCAGAGTAAATCTTTGTTCCGTTAGGGTGAACAGACTGACCAAAGAATACACCCGGTGAGCGGTGAAGTTGTGATACAACCACCCTTTCAGCACCATTCACTACGAATGTGCCACGGGGTGTCATGTACGGTATATTTCCAAGGAATACATCCTGAACGATTGTCTGAAAGTCCACATGTTCCTCATCATTACAACTAAGACGAAGTTTTGCCTTAAGCGGAACGGCATAAGTTAATCCTCTTTCCATACACTCATCAATAGAGTAGCGGGGCGGGTCAATAAAGTAGTCCAAAAACTCCAGTACGAATATGTTTCTTGTATCCGTAATGGGGAAATTATCTTTAAACACACGGAACAAACCTTCAATATTACGTTTGTCTGGTGTTGTTTCTAACTGAAAAAACTCTTTGAACGATTGAATCTGTACTTCAAGAAGATCCGGTGTTTCAGCCAGGTGCTTAATCTTACCAAAATCCACTCTTGAGTTCACTTTTGTTGAAGACATATGCGTAAAAAAGGTTTTACAACGTTGGGACATACAAATCACCTACAAGCTTTCATTTTTTTTAAAATGAAAACCTATGAAATTCAGTTACTTGTGCATGATTTGGGATGTCAAAATATTATTGGCCAAAATAAAGGATGGCAAAGGTAAGGATTTAAAATTGCTGACAAAGAAAAGTTTGCCAACAATAATGAGGCCAGAAATACCTTAAAATGGTTACTTGCTGCTAAAAACAGGCACATTATATTGTGGCAAATTTTAATACATGGGTTGGAAGGACTTTACCACCGACTACTTAAGTTTTACCCGAAAAGACAGGATTGCTATTCTGGTAATAATAGCCCTGATTGCGGGTATATTTCTTCTTCCTTCAGCCATAAAATCATCAAAACAAAAAACAGGAACAACTGATACCTCCTGGATAGCAGCTATGCAAAAATTGGAAAAGCAGGAAGTTGATTCGCAGAGAAGATATAACGACTATAACAATGATAATAACAGCACCGCTTATCAATACGACAGACCAACTGGAAACAATTACTCAAAACCCAAAGGCGAATTATTTTATTTTGACCCCAATACAATTTCTGCCGAAGGCTGGCAACGGTTGGGCATAAGGGAGAAAACTATACACACTATTCAAAACTATCTTAGTAAAGGGGGTAAGTTTAGAAAGCCGGAAGATGTACAGAGAATTTATGGCCTTTTTCCCAATGAGTATGAAAGAATAGCCCCTTACATAAAAATTGAACAAAGCAGTAACAATGATTATGCAAACAATAGTTATCCCGCTAAAACAAATGAGTATAACAACCAACCTGCAAAACCAATAGCACCCCGCTATGCAGCAGTGGATATAAACGCTGCTGATACTTCTGCCTTTATTGCGTTGCCGGGCATCGGCAGCAAACTTGCAGCAAGGATTGTAAACTTCAGAGATAAACTGGGAGGCTTTTATTCAGTTGCACAAGTGGGAGAAACATTCGGATTACCTGATTCTACTTTTCAAAAGGTAAAACAATATTTAAAAGCAAGCAGCTTGCCCGTTAAAAAAATAAATATTAATACCGCTACTATTGATGAGTTAAAAATGCAC
Organism: uncultured Chitinophagaceae bacterium; assembly: GCA_963840755.1. GTDB lineage: Bacteria > Bacteroidota > Bacteroidia > Chitinophagales > Chitinophagaceae > JJ008. The sequence continues at coordinate 109,635 of CAWJAG010000002.1, forward strand.
CCTTACATTAAATGGGGCATTGGCAACCCGGTAATTGCTTACAGAAAAGAACATGGCAACTTTGCAAGAGTGGAGAATATTAAAAATGTAATGGCGGTTACTGATGAAGTGTATAATAAGATTGCACCATATCTAACAACAAATTAGTTTGTGGCCATTAATAGTTTATGCCTTCTAACAGGTTTCATTTTCCCGAAATCTGCTGCTACCCGACTTGCAACATAGGTTTTATAATAAACATTTTTACCAGGCCACTGCTTATGGTTAATTTTTATTCCCGAAAAACCATTTACCGGATCATTGCTTACCATGTATTCTTTAAATGTTACTGAAAAAGCCAGGTTAGCTATAAAGATTTGTTGAGAAAATGTGGTAACCGTATTCCCATTTGTAAGAGAAAGTTTCCCTTCGCAAATTTTATCCAATGCCCCCGTATAATTAAGCCTGCCTTCAAACCTTACAAAATACTCTACGCTATTTTCCATAATATGAAATGTAGTATCGCCATTTTTAGAATAGTTTCTGAAGAACCCTGCATTAAAATACATGCTTACAAGAGTATCGCTTAGCTTTTTCCGGTTGTTCTGGCTAATAAATGAATGCTGCAAGGCTGAATCAATTGTTTGTTTAAAACTTACAGTGTCTTCTTCATGCACACAATTTTGAGAGGGTTCTGAAAATACTGAATCTGCATAATTGTTTTGTTGTAACAATATCTTGCTCTTTGCATATTTTTCAGGAAAAAATAATAACCGAACGGATTCACCCCAGTCAATTACAGTTTTTGCTGCTCCTGAAATATTCGTAATTGCAATAATTGGCTTAACGGCATTGTTAGTATCATTAATATTATCCCACCCGTTATTGGTTATTTTTTCAAAAGAATCCACGGCTTTTATTTTACTGCTATCGCATGAAAATAAAACAACTGAAAATAAGACTAACGGTATCGATAGCTTTAGTATTTGTGTCATATTATTCAAATATTTTAATCAAAAAGTCAACTCCTCACAAGCCCCCTTCAATTCTCCAAAAGCATGGTTATCCCCCGCCCTCTTTGCCTCTTCCATTCCTTTCTCGTACCATTTTATTGCTTCATCGGGTTTATCATTCCGCTCCAGCAGTTTGGCCAGGTGGTAATAGCTGCCAATATAATCGGGTTGCCTGTTTAAGATTTCTTCAAACAAAAGCCTTGCCCCTTCATCATTTCCAAGTTTTATATACTCCAATGCCAGGGCATGTTGCAAAAAGCTATCTGCCGGGTTTTCATTCAACATCAATTTTATTTTCTGTACCCTTTCCATTCGAAAAATTATCAATTAAAAAATTATCAATTATTCTTTAGCCTCCTTATCTTTGCTTTAGTTGCATAAACAACTATTATTAGCCTCTCTTAGAAACAAAACAATTTGTATGAAAATTTTAGTTTGTATTTCTAAAACGCCGGATACAACGGCAAAAATAGCCTTCACAGATAACAACACGAAATTCGATGCTAACGGGGTACAGTGGATTATAAATCCTTATGACGAATGGTATGCATTAGTAAGGGCCATCGAATTAAAAGAAGCCGATGCTTCTTCAACTATACATTTAGTAACTGTGGGTACTGCCGATGCAGAGCCAATCATCCGCAAAGCATTAGCATTGGGCGGTGATGAGGCAATAAGAATAAATGCAGACAGCCACGACAGCTTTTACATTGCTTCGCATATTGCAGAAGTGGCAAAACAAGGTAGTTACGATTTAATTCTTACCGGTAAAGAAACAATTGATTATAATGGCTCTTCCATTGGTGGTATGGTGGCAGAAATATTAGACCTCCCCTATGTTTCTCTCGCAACCAAATTTGAATTAGCCGGAACAAAAGCAACCATTACAAGAGAAATAGAAGGAGGTGAAGAAACTTGTGAAGTGGAACTGCCTGTAACAATAAGTGCAGCCAAGGGAATGGCTGAAGCAAGGATACCCAACATGCGGGGCATTATGGCTGCAAGAACAAAACCATTGAAAGTAGTGGAGCCTGTAGCCGTTGATACGTTAACATCCGTTGCAGGATTTGGTTTGCCGCCTGCAAAATCTGGGGTAAAATTGGTGGATGCCGAAAATGTGGAAGAGTTAGTTCGACTTTTACATGAAGAAGCGAAAGCTATTTAATACCCTGTTCCGCCGCGGCGGAAACTTAGGTTAATTAGTTCTTATAAAATCGAATATTAATAAAAGCAGAAAGATAATTTTGTTACCAGCTTCAGTACTACTATCATCGTCTGTTGCAAGTTTACCCTGAGGTAACGAAGGGCACTTTTCATCTTTCTGTTCTCTACTCAACAAATAAATTTTAAGCAATGAGTGTACTTATATTTATTGATACTGCAGATAAGCATGTAAAAAAAGCTTCTCTTGAAGCATTAACCTATGGCGCAAAAATTGCAGAACAGCTTGGCATATCCGCCGAAGGCGTTGTACTTGGCAATGTAAGCGATGACCTTGCAACATTAGGAAAATATGGTGTAAAAAAAATACATCATGTAACAGGTGATGCCCTTAATAATTTAGATGCACAGGTTTTTACAAAAGCTATTGCTGATATAGCGACATCAACCGGTGCAACGGTGATTGTATTCTCCAACAACCTTAGCGGCAAAGCGATTGCTCCCCGCCTGTCTGTTCGTTTAAAAGCAGGATTGGTTTCCGGTGCTGTTGCATTGCCAGATATAACAAACGGATTTGTAGTAAAGAAAAATGTTTTCTCTGGCAAAGCCTTTGCAAACATTGCTGTAAACACTGCCGTAAAAATAGTTGCCCTTAGCCCCAATGCCTATAAAACCATTGACGGTGAAGGCACTGCTGAAGTTGTTACTGTTGCAAGCAATGCAGGCACTGGAAAAATAAAAGTTACCAATACTACAAAAGCCAGTGGCGAAGTACCGCTTACTGAAGCTGAAATAGTAGTAAGTGCCGGCCGTGGAATGAAAGGCCCGGAAAACTGGGGCATGATTGAAGAACTTGCCAAAACATTACATGCCGCCACTGCCTGCAGCCGCCCCGTTGCCGATGCACATTGGAGGCCACATAATGAACATGTGGGGCAAACAGGTGTTGCCATTGCACCTAATTTATACTTTGCTATTGGCATATCTGGTGCCATACAACATTTAGCTGGTGTAAACAGAAGCAAAGTAATTGTGGTTATAAATAAAGACCCGGAAGCCCCTTTCTTTAAAGCTGCCGACTATGGCATTGTTGGTGATGCGTTTGATATAGTGCCGAAACTGAACGCTGCTATAAAAAAGTTAAAAGGGGTGACTTAAATTTCTCTCAATATTTTAATATCAGGCTGGTAAAATACCAGCCATTTTTATTTAATAATATCAGGTGGAAAGTATTTGATTTTAATGCCCTTAATTTTTACAAAAAAACGCTTAGTTTCGTGGGGCATTTATGAAGAAAATCGAACTGGAAATAGTAGCCCTTTCACACAGCATTACCCAAACACATTCGTATGCGGTGGTACTGGGCGAAGTAAACGGGTTAAGGCGTTTACCAATCGTTATTGGTGGCTTTGAAGCACAGGCCATTGCCGTGGCATTAGAAAAAATGCAGCCCAGCCGCCCACTTACCCACGACCTGATGAAGAATTTCATGACGGCCTTTGCCATTGACCTGCATGAAATAAATATCTGCGATTTGCAGGAAGGCATTTTTTATTCCAAGCTTGTTTGCTCTACCGAAAATGATACCATAGAAATTGACTCCCGTACATCAGATGCAATTGCATTAGCTGTAAGGTTTGGCTGCCCCATTTATACCTACGAAAATATTCTGGAGAATGCAGGCATATTAATGGAAGATGCTGATGATGGTAAAAAGAAAAAAGCCAAACAACCTGTAGTGGTAGAATCGGATGCGCCAACTGGCAACGAAGACCTGAAGACAATGACCCTTGATGAACTAAACCACCTGCTGAATGATGTGTTAGAAACAGAAGATTATATGCGGGCCATTGCAATAAGAGATGAAATAAACAGCCGTAACAAAGGCCGCAAATAAACCATTTTACCGATTTCAGGCAATTCTTTTGTAATGATGCTTCATCCTGATAATCCATTTAATCCTGAAATCAGTGATAGTATTTCCCAACTGTAAAATCAACCTCGGCCTCCGCATCCTCCGTAAAAGAGATGATGGTTATCATAATATTGAAACTGTATTTTATCCCATTGCTCTTAAAGATGTATTGGAAATAATTCCGGCAGAAAAAGATACTACCATTAGCATTACAGGTACTGCATTACCGGGTAATGAAAATGATAATAGTTGTATAAAAGCTTATTGGCTATTAAAAAAATATTTTCCTACTCTCCCACCTATATCTATCCATTTACACAAAGCAATACCTGCTGGTGCAGGGCTTGGCGGTGGTAGTGCCGATGGTGCATTTGCTTTACAATTAATCAATCAATATTTTAAATTAGGTCTTTCAGAAAATCAGTTGCTTGAGTATGCTTTGCAATTAGGCAGCGACTCTCCTTTCTTCATTATCAACAAGCCATGTATTGCCACAAGCCGCGGCGAAGAGTTAAACCGCTTAGAATTTCATCTTGCCAATTATAAAATATTGATAGTGAATCCGGGCATTCACATCAATACTGCCTGGGCTTTTTCACAAATAAAGCCATCTATTCCAGAAATAAGTATTGAAGAAATTATTACACAACCCATCATCTCCTGGAAAGATGAACTGATAAATGATTTTGAAGAACCTGTCTTCAATTATCATCCTGAAATAAAAACTATTAAAGAAGTCCTGTATCAGCATGGTGCCTTCTACGCATCTATGAGTGGCAGCGGCTCAACTGTTTATGGCATTTTTAAAGAAGAAACAATCTTTTCATCTCCTTTTCCGCATCACTACTTTGTAAAACAAATTTGAAATTGTATCTTGCACCCAATGAAATTTACAACAGCACATACTTCTTTTCTTGCTGACAATCTTGATTTACTTAATCATCGAGGTTAATAAGCCCCCTCTCCCCTCTCGGGGATATTTCTTCATTTCCTATTTTCAATATTTACATTTTACAATTTTCAACTTATGCAATCAGCTATAGCTATGTCAGCAAAAACACAATACTATATCGATCTCGAAGAAAAATACGGGGCACATAATTATCATCCATTGCCAGTTGTACTATCAAAAGGCGAAGGTGTATTTGTGTGGGATGTAGATGGGAAAAAATACTATGATTTTCTTAGCGGCTACTCTGCCGTAAACCAGGGGCATTGCCATCCCGTAATTGTAAAAGCGTTTATGGAACAGGCGCAGCAACTCACCTTAACCAGCCGGGCTTTTCATAATAATTTATTAGGCGAATTTGAAAAATTCATAACAAACTATTTTGGATACGATAAAGTTTTGCCAATGAACACTGGTGTGGAAGCTGTGGAAACTGGTATTAAACTTTGCCGCAAATGGGCTTATGAAGTAAAAGGCATTGAAGAAGGCAAGGCAAAAATTATTGTATGCGATGGCAATTTTCATGGCCGTACATCAACAGTAATTTCTTTCAGTAACGACCCTTCTGCAAGAAAAAACTTCGGGCCATATATGCCGGGTTTTATTTCTATTCCTTATAATGATACAAAGGCTTTGGCCGAAGCCTTAAAAGATATAAACGTTGCAGGATTTTTAGTAGAACCAATACAAGGTGAGGCAGGGGTGTTTGTTCCAGATGAAGGTTATCTCTCAAAAACAAAACAACTTTGCGAAGCTGCCAATGTTTTATTTATTGCTGATGAAATACAAACCGGCCTTGCCCGTACAGGAAAAATGCTGGCTTGCGATCATGAAAATGTAAGACCTGATATATTATTATTAGGCAAAGCACTTTCTGGTGGTATGCTACCTGTAAGTGTGGTGTTATGTGATGATGAAATAATGATGACGATAAAGCCCGGTGAGCATGGCAGCACTTATGGCGGCAATCCATTGGCCTGCAAAACAGCCATAGCAGCATTACAAGTATTAAAAGATGAGATGATGATGGAAAATGCAGAGGCCATGGGTAAGTTATTAAGAGAAGGATTAAAAAATATCAGCTCCCCATATATAAGTATTGTCAGGGGGAAAGGGTTACTGAATGCCATTGTAATCAATCACCCAAATGCAGATGCTGCATGGGGGCTTTGTATGGAACTAAAAGAAAATGGCTTGCTGGCAAAGCCAACACATGGCGATAAAATTCGGTTTGCACCGCCGCTAACAATATGTAAAGAACAAATACTGGAATGTGTAAATATTATCAGCCAATCATTAAGTTGTTTAAATTAGTTATATGATTTCTTACAAACCCAAAGACTGGTTCACTTTTGTTTTTCGTTTTCATAAAGCTGACACCTTTCGCCAGTTGTTTCCACTAATAATTGGTATAGGGATTTACACTGGCATTATTGCATACTTAGAATTGGAGTATTGGAAACTTTCTGCCAACAGTCATGTAAGAAATATTACAGTAATGCATTCATTGCTTGGCTTTGCAATCTCCATGCTGCTTGTGTTCCGCACCAATACAGCTTATGACCGCTGGTGGGAGGGCAGGAGGCTTTGGGGAAGCCTTGTAAATAACAGCCGTAACCTTGCCATGAAGTTAAATTCCATCCTGCCACCTGAAGAAAAAGAACAAAGGCTGTTTTTCAGAAAAATAATTCCTGCTTATGCTTATGCACTCCACAACCACCTGCATAAAGAAAAAACAAGGCTGGAACTATTTGATGATAAAGAACATGGCCACTTGTTTGACAGAATAGACCATAACAAACATATCCCCAACCAAACCGCCTCGCTTATTTATCAGCATATACAAAAACTATATCTTGAAAAAAAGATAACAGGTGAACAACTGCTTTTTCTTAATACAGAACTGCAATCATTTACAGACATCTGCGGGGCTTGCGAACGCATTAAAAACACACCTATCCCTTTTTCTTATAGTGTATTTATAAAAAAATTCATTTTCTTTTATGTAATGACACTGCCCTGGGGTTTTGCATTTCAATTGGGGTATTATGCCATACCCGTAGTAGCATTTATTTTTTATGTACTGGCAAGTCTTGAATTAATTGCTGAAGAAATAGAGGACCCTTTTAGCGGCGATCAGAATGATGTGCCTACCGGGATAATTGCAAAAAATATTCATAAGCATGTTTATGAAATATTATAGGCTACTTACTTTTAATCTTTTACTTACTTAATAAAATCATTCGCAATAAGGATAAGTACTTATTTTTTTGAGTACAAAATATTTATCTTCATTCTATGGATACACACCTGCACCACGATAACAAACCACATACAGAAGAACACTTAAAAAGCAGTGAAATGCTGCGGGATATTGTAATTGGTATGAGTGATGGGCTTACCGTTCCTTTTGCATTGGCAGCCGGATTAAGTGGTGCCGTTGACTCTACCTCTATCATTGTTATTGCAGGCATTGCCGAAGTGGCTGCCGGTTCTATTGCTATGGGCCTCGGCGGATACTTAGCCGGAAAAACAGAACAGGATCATTATAACAGTGAAGAGAAAAGGGAATACTATGAAGTAGAAAATTTGCGGCACAGAGAAGTAGAAGAAACAAAAGATTTTTTTGCAAACATTGGCCTTAGTAAAGATTTGCAGGATAAAGCAACAGAAGAAATAAGCCGGGATAAAAAACAATGGGTAAATTTTATGATGAAGTATGAGTTGGGACTGGAAAAACCCGATCCCAGGAGGGCAACTAAATCGGCATTAAATATTGGCCTATCTTATGTGGTAGGGGGGCTTGTTCCGTTAAGTCCGTATTTCTTTATTAATTCCCCAACAGAAGCACTAAAAATATCAGCAATAGTAACATTGCTTTGCTTATTCGTTTTTGGATATTTTAAAAGTAAGCTCACTGGCATCAACCCCTGGATAGGAGCCTTAAGGGTAATGCTGATTGGTGCAGCAGCAGCCGGGGCAGCATTTGGGGTGGCAAAACTACTTGAGGGCTAACACAGTCTTGCTTTAATTAAATATTACAGCTATCTTGTTAAAAGAAATGTAAGAAGGCAAACTTTTACACAAAAAGCAACTTATTACTTCACTTCTCCGTTAATTGACAAAAGTATCGGCTATGACTAAGGCTCATCTGTTTATAATTATTTTATTCTCATTAATTATTATTACTGCTTGTAGCAAGGATAAAGGTGGTGGCAGCACTTCTGTTGATTGCAGCACCGTTACCAATAAAGCATTTTCGGCTGATGTAAACCCCATCATTCAATCGTCTTGTGCCGTAGCTGGTTGCCATGCCGCAGGGAGTTTTAATGGCCCCGGTGCACTTACCAGTTATACAGAAATATTTAATGCCCGGTCTAATATCAGAAGTGCAGTGGCATCGGGTCGTATGCCCCAAAGTGGCAGCCTCAGTACTGCACAAAGAAACTCCATTATCTGCTGGGTTGACAGCGGCGCACCCAATAATTAAATTTTTCAGCATTATTTGCCAAACGGTATAAGTAGTATTGTCTTTCTCAATATATTTAGTGCATAAACTAACAACTATGAAAAAGGCAATATTGTTTTTTGCAACCTTATTTTTCTGTGTAGCAATTTTTTCGCAGCAGTTAGACAAACTTAGTGTTGAAAAAATAATGCGGGATCCAAAATGGATGGGCACATCGCCATCGGGTACTTTCTGGAGCAATGATGGAAGTAAACTTTATTTTTTATGGAATCCGGATAAAGTAATTACTGATTCTATTTATTACATTACGACTACCAACAATAATCCAATTAAAGCTACTACCGCAGAAAAGCAAGCCTTAAATTCACAAGGCAATTATAATTACAACATTGCAAGAACGGCCTATGCGGTGGCAAAAGATGGCGATATTTTTTATACAGACATTAAATCAGGAAAAACAAAACGCATTATACAAACTACAGATGCAGAAAGCAATCCGCAATTTGGTTTCAATGAAACAAAAATTATTTACAGTCGCAGCCAGAATTTATTTGCATGGGATATTGCCACTGGGGAAACATTGCAACTAACAAATATAAAAACCGGTAGCGATGCCCCAGCAGCAACTACTCCTGCGGGAAGAGCTACTACAGGGCAGGGAGCAACATCGTCTGCATCATCAACAAACCAGCAAGAGCAATGGCTAAAGAATGATCAGTTACAATACTTTCAGGTTCTTAAAGAAAGAAAAGAAAAAAAAGAGGCCGCTGATGCTTACTCTAAAAACTTGCCAAAAGAAAAAGAACTGCGTTCTATAAGTATTGATGACAAATCCGTACAAGGATTAGCGATAAGCCCCGATGGAAGATTTGTAAGCTATCGTTTATTTAAAGCAACTTCACCTTCAAATGCAAAAACAACCATCGTTCCGAATTACGTTACCGAAACAGGTTTTACAACTGACATACCGGCGAGAACAAAAGTGGGAACACAACAGGGAACATCCGAATCATTTATATACGACAGAATAAAAGATACCATCATTACTATTAAAACAGATTCAATACCCGGTATACAAGATTTGCCTGACTATCTAAAAGATTATCCAAAGCAATTAGAAGAAAAAAGAAGAAGCCAGCAAACAGGGCAGTTGCTATTTCGGCTGTTAATTGGTCACCAAGGGGAACGAATGCGGTACTCGATATCCGTTCACAAGATAACAAAGACAGATGGCTGATGTTGTTAGACACTTCAACTACAAAATTAAAATTGCTCGACAGGCAACGAGATGAAGCCTGGATTGGCGGCCCCGGTACCGGCGGTTTTGGTGGCGGTAATACCGGGTGGATTGATGAAAATATATTTTGGTACCGTTCTGAAACAACTGGATACTCACATTTATACACTGTAAATGTTTTAAGCAACGAAAAGAAAACACTTACTTCAGGTAAGTATGAAGTACAACAAGCCCAACTATCAAAAGATAAAAAATATTTCTACCTCACAACAAATGAAGTACACCCCGGTGAGCAGCATTTTTACCGTATGGCAATTGCTGATGGTAAAAAAGAAAAAATAACAACGATGACGGGTGCCAACCAGGTCACCATTTCTCCTGATGAAAAATATCTGGCTGTACTTTATTCTTATTCTACTAAACCATGGGAATTATACTTACAAGAAAACAGGGTTGGTGGTAAAATTCAGCAAATAACAAACAAAGCACAAAGCGAAGAATTTAAAAGTTATGCATGGAAAGACCCGGAAGTAATAACCTTTAAAGCTGCTGATGGTGCAGATGTGTATGCAAGAATTTACAAACCAGCTAAACCTAATCCAGATAAACCAGCAGTATTATTTGTACATGGTGCAGGCTATTTACAAAATGCACATAAGTGGTGGAGCAGTTATTTCCGGGAGTATATGTTTAATAATATGCTTGCAGATAATGGATATTATGTGATGGATATTGATTACCGTGGTAGTGCTGGCTATGGGAGAGATTGGCGCACCGGTATCTATCGCCACATGGGTGGAAAAGATTTGAGCGACCATGTGGATGCGGCCAACTACCTGGTGAAAACATTTGGTGTTAATCCAAAAAATGTTGGCCTGTATGGCGGCTCTTATGGTGGTTTTATTTCATTGATGGGTATGTTTACAGAACCCAATGTATTTGCAGCAGGTGCTGCACTAAGGCCGGTTACCGATTGGGCAAATTATAATCATGGTTATACTTCTAATATTTTAAATGAGCCATTTACCGATAGCATTGCTTACAGAAAAAGTTCGCCATATTATTTTGCAGAAGGGTTAAAAGGCAATTTACTTATCTGCCATGGCATGGTAGATATAAATGTGCATTACCAGGATGCAGTAAAACTAACGCAGCGATTAATTGAATTGGGAAAAAATAACTGGGAGTTGGCAAGTTATCCAATGGAAGACCACGGCTTTGTAGAACCCAGCAGTTGGACAGATGAGTATAAAAGAATTTATAAATTGTTTGAAACGGTGTTGAAGAAGTGAGTGGGGTTTGGCGAGTAGTAAGTAGGTAAACATCCCCTTCCGTCAGCCGACGGAGGCGAAGTTGATTGGTTTACTTCTTTAGGAGATTGGGTGGGTATTTTTTTCCCGGCTGCATTGCTACTATTGAGCTTCGGTTGCGTCGCACACTTTATCGTTCGATAATTCTATTCAGCAATTTAGAAGTCCCTTCCGTTAACAACAATTTCACTACCAATAAGCAACATAGCATGGATGTAAGTTTATTTATTAAGTTCGGAGAGAAAGAGCATTTAGAAAAAATGCAAAAAGATGGTTCATTTTATTGTAATACAATAACATTTTTTTCTTCGTTAGAAGATGAACATAGAGGAGACAAATTTGAATCAGTCATAAAATTAGAATACAAGGAAAACACCTCCTTTCTTGTAAAACCAGCAGATGACCCGACAGCAGAATGGAAAAAATTGAATGTAACAAAAATGTTATACAAAGAGTATTATAAAGAACCGCTTGGAAATATTTTTTGTTTCTCTGCATTTAAACTAAAAGCATCTACTAAAACAAAGAAATATTCATTTGATAATAGGTTTTCTGATTTCAAATATGGCTTACTGATTTTGAGGCAAGATTTATTTCTTGAAAGGCTTGAAACCGGATTTAAAAAATTAAATTTTAAAACATGTATGCAACCTGTCAAATATCTAGATTTGAACAAATACTCTGGTAAAAAAAATCTATTCCAAAAAGATTTAAAATATAGCTGGCAACAGGAGAATAGAATTATCCTTTATACGAATAAATATAAAAAGGACGACCCGTTTATTTTTTCTATAGGCAACATTAGTGACATTTCAGAAATTCTTGATTTTAGTACCGGCAAAACAATACATTATAAGCTTTAAAATCTTTTCTTCCTAGACGAGTCCCCGCCAGATGTATTTATAAATAAAATGAATTTAGCGGCGGGACTCGCCGCCATTCTATAAACAACCGCCACCCTCAACAATAATGTTGCTCGAATATAAGTGGAGGGCCGATAAATGCTGAGCAGCGAACAGAACGTACAAGTGTGCGACGCAACAGGCAATGATAGTAGTAATTTAGCTGGTAACATAAACTTAAAACCCAAAACTCCAAACTGCCAACAATCCCTATATTTGTAACACAACAAATGGTTATGGCAAAACAATTTGAAGATTTTGATGCGAACCTGGCTGGTGAAGAAGGAAAAACAGAGGAAACAAAAAGCAGCTGGTTTAAACGGATTAAAAAAGGCATCAACACTAAAACCTCGGAGAAAAAAGAAACCCCCGAAGGGCTTTGGGTGAAATGCCCCGATTGCAATTACATCTGCACGTTACAGAACTAAGGGAAGCATTTGTTTGTATGCCCCAAATGCAGTTTCCACCACCGCATAAACAGCAGTGAATATTATGAAATATTGTTTGACAACAATGAATTTGTTGAATTGTTTGATAATATCCGCAGTAAAGATTTTCTGGAGTTCACCGATTTAAAACCCTATAAAAAAAGATTAGAAGATATCTGGAGTAAAACAGATTTGAAAGATTCGATGCGGGTGGCAGTAGGTAAAGTGGGTGGCATGATATTGTAATTGCCTGTATGGATTTTGAATTTATCGGCGGCTCACTGGGTAGTGTGATGGGTGAAAAATTTTCAAGGGCTGTTGATTATTGCTATTGAACATAAGATGCCATACATGGTCATCAGCAAAAGCGGTGGCGCAAGAATGATGGAAAGTGCCTTTTCATTAATGCAGCTGGCAAAAACAAGCGGTAAACTTTCTCAACTTAGCGATGCACAAACTTCCTTATATATCTTTGCTTACCGACCCTACATTTGGCGGCATCTCTGCCTCCTTCGGTATGCTGGGCGATTTGAATATTGCTGAACCCGGTGCATTAATTGGCTTTGCCGGCCCAAGGGTAATTAAAGAAACCATTAAAAAAGATTTGCCTGAAGGATTTCAGCGCAGCGAATTTTTACTGGAGCATGGCTTCCTTGATTTTATTGTGCCGAGAAAAGAACTGAAAGAGAAACTGGCAACGGTGCTGGGGTTGTTTAAGAATTAATCATTAAAACATAATTTGATAAGTAAGAGGTAATTTTGCCTCTTATTTTTATTTGTACCATGGCCGAATTAAAAACCGCTCCGCTTACCACCAATACTTCATAGATGCAAAATATGAGGCAGGTATGGTATTGCTTGGTACCGAAGTAAAATCGCTGCGGGAAGGCAAGGCCAGTTTTAACGATAGCTATTGCCAGATACATAAAGGAGAAATGTGGTTGAAATCGCTGCATATAGCCCAATACACACATGGCACTACCAACAATCATGACCCCCTGCGGGACAGGAAATTACTGCTGCAAAAAAGGGAAATAAGAAAAATAGAAGGAAAGCTGAAAGAAAAAGGTTTCACTTTAATTCCCCTTGCTATTTGTTTTACCGAAAAAGGCCTTGCTAAAATAGAAATTGGCCTTGCCAAAGGTAAAAAACTACATGATAAAAGGGAAAGCATCAAACAAAAAGATGTGGACAGGGAAATGAAAAGATTTCTTAAATAACAGCCTGTGTAAAACTTCTGCCGGAAACTGGAATATTTTTGCCGATATTAGTTCCTCATGAAGAAACTCCTGTTAATTATCCTGCTTTTAGTTTCTGTTGCCAGTCAATCACAATCAGTTTTTGGTTACTGGTATGGCAATGCCAATGTAAAAACAAGCAGCTCTGCTAATAATTATTTAGTAGAACTGGTATTGCAGCCGGAAAAAAATTATGTAAAAGGTTTGTTGAATTATTATTTCAAAAATACGTACCGCAGTATACAGGTACTGGGCAATTACAATGCCACTACAAGGCAACTTAGTTTATACAATATCCCCCTTACTTATTTTGGTTCTGTTTCTGCAATGGAAGTGGATTGCCCGATGAATATAGCAGCTACTTTACGTATTTCCAGGAGCGGCTCTAATCTTGTTGGTGCATTTATTTCCACCCCGGAATATAAAAATATATGTGCCGATGTCCGCTTTGATTTATCACTCAATGCTGATATAAGCAAAAAAGATTCTGTACTAAAAGCCATCAGTGAATACAAAGAAAATTACCAGGTATGGAAACCGGCAATTGAAGATACCCTTGTATCTGTAGCAGTAACCCCGCCACCAAAAAAGATAATCAATTATGTGACCGAAAAAGAATTTAATGAACGGAAAAGCGAAGTGCAGAATGAAATAGAAGTAGAATCGGATTCACTTACTATCAGTATGTATGATAACGGAGAAGTTGATGGCGACATCATTTCGATTTTCTATAATAAAAACCTTATCCTCAACAGCCAGAAGCTTACACATAAATCAATAAAGCTAAATGTAAGGCTCGACTCTTTGCAGGAAACAAATGAAATTTCGATGTTTGCAGAGAACCTCGGTTTAATACCACCAAATACCGCTTTAATGGTTATTAATGATGGTAAAAATAAATATGAATTACGGGTATCCAGCAACCTGGAAAAGAATGCTACAGTACGTATTAAACGAAAAAACAAAAGTATAAAAGCTAAATAGTAAAACTAGTTCCTCTTTCCCCCGGTAAACAAACTTAAAATAAAAAGTATAACAAAGGCCCTATTGCGCCGGTAATAATGGCATTAACAACAGGGCTGCTGCCGATGCTTACTTTAAGTTCCTTGAACAGCCAGCTGCCTACAAAACTTCCAAGTATGCCAACAATAACATTTCCAACAAGGCCTAATCCGCTGCCTTTAAAAAGAGTACTTCCAAGCAAGCCAGCCGCTGCGCCAATAAGAATAATGATGATAATAGTTTCAAGTGTCATGGCAAAATAGTTTAGCATATGAATATACTCTCTATTTATCCAAACAACTCCGGTTGGTTATCCCCCTCTTTACCTTTTACCCATTCCATCTCTGTTGACTTGCTATAATCGGCCAGTTTATTTCCCACTGTTCTGTAATTAGTTACCTCTGCAAATTTTGTAATCTTCAGTTTTCCTTTTCTTATTTGTGCACCCCTGCCCTGTTGCATGGCCAATACTGGTTCGTCTGTTGTGGTTACGGCGTCTACATAGTTGCCTTCCCCTTCTTTTATAAACAGGAATTTTGTTTTTAAAGTAGTGGTTTCAATTTTAAACCGCTTAACCATAAACTGTTTCTTGTCCATATCAACATAGACAGTAGAAACAATTTTCTCCGGGTTAAATTTTCCAATGAAAATCACTTTCTCTGCATCTATTTTTTGGGTAAGCTCCTGATCAGTTACCACATAATTACCATCCTTATACATTACCAGTATTTTATCTTCCCCATCAAATACACCGAGATAACTTCCTTTTTCTTCGGTTCTCAAACGTCCAAACTGGTCATCATACCATAATTTTTTTCCTGCAATAGTTGAAACCCCGGCTTCTTTTAACCGAACGGATTTAATAGGGTATTTCGTTATCGTATTTCCCATACTGCTGCGTCCTTTTATTTCCAGTTCAGCAAAATTAAATTCCAGTTCTTTTTTATGTGCCGAACAACCCGGGCGTCAACGTTATTTTCACCAGCTCCGCTTCGGCATTAGGGTTTACACTCAGGTAATGCACTTTGCTGTTTTCATCGCCTTTGGTAAGATCATATTCCTTATCCCTTGTTACCCCTGTTACATTAAACCGCTTGGCAAAACTTTTTCCACCTTTACCATCCGCATAAATCATATTATACGTGGTTCGTTCATCATTCTTCTGAAACACAGCAGCATGAAGGATATCTTTTCCGATAAATGTTTTATCAGAAACTTTTACCACTTTCATAATTCCCCGCTTGGCAAAAACAATTATATCATCAAGGTCAGAACATTCAAACAGCAATTCGTCTTTCTTCAGCCCGGTACCGATAAACCCTTCTGCTTTGTTTACATACAATTTTGTATTGGCTATGGCTACATGCTTTGCTTCAATAACTTCAAACTCTTTTATCTCTGTTTTTCTTTCCCTGCCCTTACCATATTTTTTCAGCAGGTTTTCATAATATGCTACGGTAAAGTCAATAAGGTTCGCTAAGTCATGCTTTACCTGTTTAATCTCAGCTTCCAAACCTTTTATCTGGTCGTTCAGTTCATCAATATCTAATTTATAAATACGGCGAACCGGTTTTTCCGTCAGCTTAATAATATCTTCCCTTGTTATATCCCTCTTTAATTGTTTCTTAAAAGGAATAAAAGCTTTATCAATTGCCTCAATCACTTTATCCCATGTTTCATGCTTCTTCTCTAACTCCTTATATATCTTTTCTTCGAAGAATATTTTTTCTAAAGAAGTGTAATGCCATTTTTCCTGTAGCTCATTTAATTTAATTTGCAATTCCTTTTCAAGCAGGTCTTTTGTTTTATCTACAGAAAGTTTTAGCAACTCCTGCACTCCCAAAAACTGTGGTTTGTTTTCAACAATTACACAAGCGTTGGGTGAAATAGAAATTTCGCAATCAGTAAATTTATAAAGGGCATCAATTGTTATATCCGGAGAAATGCCGGGGGCCAGATCCACCTGTATTTCCACCTCTGCCGCCGTGTTATCTGTTACTTTTTTGATTTTAATTTTATTCTGTTCATTGGCTTTTACTATTGACTCCATTACCTGTGTCGTGGTAACCCCATAAGGGACACTCCTGATAGCCAGTGTTTTTTTATCCACCTCTTCTATATGTGCCCTTACTTTTACTTTACCACCTCTTTTGCCCTGGTTATAATCGGCCACATCAACCATTCCGCCGGTAAGGAAATCAGGCTGCAAATCAAATCTTTTACCCCTTAAATGTTTTATAGCCGCTTCAATTATTTCGCAGAAATTATGCGGAATATTTTTGTGGAAAGCCCAACAGCAATACCATCAGCACCTTGTGCCAACAGCAATGGAAACTTCATAGGCAACGTAACCGGCTCATTCTTTCTGCCATCATAACTTAATGCCCACTCTGTTGTTTTATTATTAAATGCAACTTCTAATGCAAACTTGCTTAGCCTTGCTTCAATATACCTGGCCGCAGCGGCATCATCTCCCGTTCTTACATCACCCCAGTTACCCTGTGTTTCTACCAGCAAATCTTTTTGTCCCATGTTAACCAAAGCATCGCCAATACTAGCATCGCCATGCGGATGGTATTGCATTGCCTGACCAATAATATTTGCTACTTTATTAAAACGGCCATCATCCATTTCCTTCATGGCATGGAGGATGCGGCGTTGTACAGGTTTCAATCCATCTTCTATTGCAGGTATTGCCCTTTCGAGGATTACATAAGAGGCATAGTCCAAAAACCATGTCTTGTACTGGCCGGAAAGGCCTTTATCATCGAACTGCGTATCTGTTAATTTATTTTTAGATGCCATAAATTATTATTCGTAAAATTCAAATAAGTATTATCCCTGCCGCTTCTTCTTTTTTAAACGATATTTCTCCTTGCTTACCATCTTGTTTCTTTACATCAAAATCTTTCCACCCCTTAGTTACATCCCTGTTGTTTCTATTTTGCCTTCAGCAATTAACTGTTTCATCCGGTACATTAAAAAGATATCACCGGTTTTTATTTTCATCCGGTTTAGTGTATTCGATAAAACCCTTGTGGCTTTCTGCCATTCACCGGTTATATTTTTTAATATCTCCCCATCATAAAAACTATCTTCTTTACCTGCAATTTTTTTACCTCCTTCTAAAATTCTTACGGTTGCATTTTCTTCCACTATCTTTTTCCATTCATCCGGGTCAATTTCAAATTCACTTAATGTAATTGGTCTCGCCAGTTTTTTTGCCTTAATAAATTCCTTCGGTTGTATTTCATGCAGCCATGATGGATAAAACAATTGTCCTTTTTCATTTATAAAAGGAAGATTGTTCAGATAAACAATCATCACCCGTCCCTGGTATTCTTTTAGTTGCGGCATCAACCAATAATAGCCGGATACATCATGCTGGTTTTGTCCCATCCATATCCATACTTCTTCTTCAGGGTTATCATTAAGCTTTACTTTAATCTGGCTAACTGTTTCCCTGTCATCAAAACTGCCCGCCAGGTTTTCGATAGGGTGAACCAAGAGATCGGTTCTTTCCACCACTCCAATCTTGCCTGCCAGCCTTCTTCGGTGTCGATGCCGGCAACGGCCCTACTGCAAAATCATCTCTTATCTGTAATAACTTCTCCGGACAAGGTTTCATCTAATTCTCATTACCTGTTGCATCAGGCTTACTTCACTTTCGTTAAAAACTATATGTATCATTTTTATTTATTTGGCGTTATAATATAATAAACACAAGTGGTAAAAAAATTCCGCACAAAAGGAATTGCTTTAATCATCACTGATTTGTTCTCTGGTTTCCAGCCAAATTTGTATTCATAAATCGGGATTCATAAAATAATGCCTCTTGTTTAAAAAGCTATACCCTTCTTTCTGCAAATTTTTTCAAATCGTTCAATGCTGATTCCCGTTTCCCTTATCTCCATCATTTCTTCCACATTCTCTTTTTCTTTTTCAATATCCATCTTATACATTCCTTTTGGTAAAAATGTATATAGGGCAGCCTCGATAATTTTGACTTGCATATCTGCTGGTGCCCGCCAAATGGCATGTACCAGGGTGGAAAACCAAAGAACACAATACCATCTGGCTTTAAAAAATTTTTCATCCACCCAATCAGTTTTGCCTGGTCATGGATATGTTCGATCACATCTTTCAATACAATTATATCAAACAACCCGTTAAAATCTTTATCCGCATCAACCTTATAAATATCCTTAGTTACAAATTTCAATCTCCCGGCTGCAATATCTTCCGGTAAAAAATTTTGTGCATCTTCTATCCTTGATGCATCCAACTCCACTCCCACACCTTCGCAACCTTTATTGATAAATGCTTTTAATACTCCTCCTTCGCCGCAACCGATTTCCAAAACCCTCATTCCTGCTTTCAATCGGAAATTTCTCTTCTATGAAAGGGATTACATACTTCTCCGCATTCAAAACCTGAATGTCAAAATATCTTTTTCTATCGCCGTGAAATTCAAACAAATATAATTATAATTGCTTTCTACCGGTAGCTATCCAACTTCACTATCTTCAAATTATCAATAATAAACTCCTGCCGTTGGGTGTATTCTTTCCCATATAGTATTCCAGCAATTGCTGTATATGTTCGCCTTCTTCCACCCTCATCAATTGTTTACTGCATATCCGCTCCAATAAACTGTGCCAAACTCATCCGGGCTGATTTCTCCCAATCCTTTAAACCTCGTTACTTCCGGCTTGGTCCCAGTTTACTTCATCGCATGTTGTTTTTCCTGCTCACTGAAACAATAAATAGTTTCTTGTTTATTTCTTACCCTGAACAACGGCGTTTCCAGCACATATACTTTTTCATGCTTCACCAGATCAGGAAAAAATTGCAGGAAGAAAGTCATCAGCAATAAACGGATATGCATCCCATCCACATCGGCATCCGTTGCAATCACGACATTGTTATAACGAAGGCCTTCCAATCCTTCTTCAATATTCAATGCATGTTGCAAAAGATTGAATTCTTCATTCTCATACACCACTTTTTTAGTAAGGCCAAAACAGTTTAGCGGCTTACCCCGTAAACTAAATACCGCCTGTGTTTCCACATTTCTTGCTTTGGTAATGGAGCCACTGGCACTATCACCTTCGGTAATAAAGATGGTGGTTTCATTTTGCTTTGCTATAAATTCTTCCTTTCCCTTTTGCCGGCGGCTTCATCATCCAGGTGGTAACGGCAATCCCTCAGTTTTTTATTATGCAGGTTGGCTTTCTTGGCCCTTTCATTGGCCAGTTTGCGAATGCCCGACAATTCTTTTCTTTCCCTTTCGCTTTGCTCAATCCTTTTTTTCAGCGCTTCAGCAATCGCCGGGTTTTTATGCAGGTAATTATCCAGTTCTTTACCTAAAAAATCCGCCATGAACTGCCGCATACTCGGTCCGTCAGGTTCAACATTTACTAGAACCCAGTTTTGTTTTTGTCTGGCGATTCAAAAACCGGCTCCACCACCCTTACCGAAACAGCCGCCACAATACCTGTTCGGATATCGCTGGCATCATAATCTTTTTTAAAGAAATCCCGGATCGTTTTTACATATGCTTCCCGGAAAGCCTGCTGGTGTGTACCACCCTGGGTAGTATGCTGGCCGTTTACAAAACTGTAAATATCTTCCCCATATTCGTTGGTATGGGAAAGGGCTATTTCAATATCATCGCCTGTCAGGTGAATGATAGGATAGCGGATCTCATCTTCATTGGTTTTTCGCTGCAGCAGGTCCAGCAAGCCATTCTTGCTGACAAAGTTCTTTCCATTGAAAAATGATCTTTAGCCCGGCATTCAGGAAACAATAATTCCAAAGCTGGTTTTCGAGGAATTCGGGATGGAACTTGAAATTACGGAAAACCGTTTCATCCGGGATAAAAGTGACCAAAGTGCCATTCTGCTTCTGTTGTCTTTGCTTCTTTATGTTCTTTTATCAGAACACCCTCTTTCGAATTCAGCCGTTTTTTCTTTTCCTCCCTTATCGCCGTTACTTTAAAATAACTGCTGAGTGCATTAACCGCTTTTGTACCTACCCCATTCAGCCCAACTGATTTCTGAAAAGCCTTGCTGTCGTATTTCGCCCCGGTATTTATCTTACTCACCACATCCACCACTTTTCCCAACGGAATGCCCCGGCCATAATCCCGGATCGTAACAGTTTTTCCTTCAATACTCAGCTCCACCGCTTTGCCATAGCCCATTGTGTATTCATCGATACAGTTATCCATCACTTCTTTCACCAGTACATAAATACCATCGTCGGGAGATGAGCCATCGCCGAGTTTACCGATATACATACCCGGCCGCAGGCGGATATGTTCTTTCCAGTCGAGGGATTTTATACTGTCCTCATCGTAGTCAAAAAGGTTGCTTTCTTTTTCTTTTGCCATTGCCATTTCCTTGCGAGGCGAAGCCGAAGCAATCCCCTCAAATGTTTTCAGTTTTTTAGAATTTTGTTTGTCAGCCTCAGTACCCTGAGCATCGTCCCTTGCGTCGCACTATTCATCGTCTAGTTCATTAGTCATCACACCTCACCCCAGCACCATTCTTTACAATCGGAAACTCCGCTAATCCGGTTCTTAACAGGATGAGGTCCTATTTCACCCACAAAAAACCTCCCAACAGGGAGGCGTTAGTCAGGCTTGGGCAAATATAACAAAAGCATATCTGCCAATGAGAATTTGAGTTATTCACAAGTGGGGAAAACAAACTGCTGATTAATATCTTGCCTCCAATTGATTCTACTCACCCCTCCTGATTCTCCTCAGTTATACTTTTAAATACTCAAAGTATAACAATGAAAAAACTATTACTCATTCCGTTGCTGGCATTTCTTATCTCCTGTCAGCCAACAAAAATAACCCAGTCGTGGGCAGCAAAAGATGCTGTGCCAAAACAATACAAAAAAATACTGGTGCTGGGGGTGCTTATAGATAATGACAATGATTTGCAAAGCAAATAGAAAACCACCTTGCAGATGATTTGCGGGAAATGGGCTATCTCGCCATAGCTGCCAATATAAATATTCCCCCTTGGCACATTTGTAAAAGGCGATACTGCAAAAGCGGCGGCGGCCATACAAGGCAAAGGGTTTGATGCCATACTTACAGTGGTGCTGCTTGATAAAAACAAAGAAAAATATTTTGTACCCGGAAAGATTACCGACTACTCCAACTATAATAACTATAGCAGGTTTAACAGGTATTTTGATGCAGTTTCCGAACGGGTTTTTTCTCCCGGTTATTATGGAGAAGAAACAAAGTACATCTGGGAAAATAATTTTTACGATTTGGGCTCAAGGCAAATGATTTATTCTGCCCGCAGCCGTTCTTTCGACTTTACATCTAAAACAACACTGGCACACACTTATGGTATGCTGATGGCGGAAAGCCTTGTGCAGAAAAAAATACTGGTAAAACCCGACAAAAAGGATGAAGAATAAAAAAGTACTGATAAAAATCCATTTGTTACATGACGGTACTCACCACTGTTTTTCAATAGCAACAATACTTTTACTCTTCAAGATATGAGTATGAAGAAATTCTTCTTTTTGTCGTTGCTTTCAATTATTGCCAGTTGCTATTCCGCCGGCGCAACCCCGCCCAATGCTGAAACAGACACCACACAAAAAAAGTATGCAGACATATTAGTGCTGTGCATAGCCCCCGTTAATGATACTGAAGTTGCTATAAAAATGGAAAATTACATCTCGCAAAAATTGTGTGGAATGGGCTATACCGCTGCTGCTGCCAATAAAAATTTTCTTCCTGGTGAATTGGGAAATACAGATTCAATCTATACTTCAAAAACAATAAGCAGTAAAGGTTTTGATGCAGTGCTTACTATAGTATTAATTGATAAAGTGAAACATATTTATCAGCCGCCTGGTAAAGACATTGCTGTTGAAAAATACCATAGCTGTCCCGGGTTTGAAAAATATTATAGCACAGTAGTGGAACGCATCTATACCACCGGTTACTATGGCGGGCATACCCGGTATGTATGGGAAAATAATTTCTATGATATTTCATCCGGCAGCCTTATTTATGCTTACCGCAGCCGTTCCTTTTCAGCTTCTTCAAAGCTTTCTTTAACAGAGCCCATCGGGCTGGCAATGGTAAAAATGCTGGTTGAAGAAAACATCCTGCTGAAAGCAGAAAGCAAAAACGAGTAGGCCCTAAACGGGTAAAAGCCGCTTACAGCTTGCAACCACCCTTCTAACCGTTTAATTATCAGCCCGGAAAATCCTGCAAAAAAATTACAGCAAAAAAACTGCCTGAATCAGTATTTTTGGATACCCTTACTTCATTAAATTCCCCAATTTTAACTGCGGAGACTGAACTTTAAATACGGAGGGAAATACTATGTACACTTATGATTTATTAGAAACCGGTTGCCATTATTTAATAAAAGAAAAAGAAGACAGCCCGGTGGTTATGATAAAAGTAGCTGTTGAGTCAGACCATTGCCTGTTTATACAACGGTATGACGACCCGATGGCCACCGAATGGAAATTAAAAAAAGATGGCTTGCATGATATTATTGAATGTATGAGTGATGAGGCAGTAAAACAATGGGAGCAGCATTATTTCAACAGCAAAGATGTTTTTTTCGAGAATGATGAGGATGAATGAACTGTTAATCTAAATGGGAACAAAAGAAAATAAAAAAAGTGCAGCCTTTACATAGCTGCACTTTTTCTTTATTATATTAACTGTTTAGTTTAAGGGTAAGTACCCTTGAATGTCCGGAGGCAATATTGATAGTCTGACTTGCCGAATTCTTAGCAGTACCTGAGAATGTACCTGTGATTGTTTTAGTTGTTGTATTATGGGTTGTTACTGTAAATATCATTGTAACACCTGCTTGCGTTGGATTTGCTTTATAAACATCACCGGTACCCAAAGGGGCTACATCATACTGAAACCCTGCTGCGTTAGAAAGTGTTGCAGATGTACTATATGTTTCGCCGTTATTTATTGTGCCGCTAATATCATTTAGAGCAATTAATATATTATCTGTACCTAATGTATTTGAACCAAGGTAAGCAAATAATACGCCGGGTAATGGGGGTTGTGTCACTAAAGTAGCCCCGGCTGTTTCTCCCTGATAAGTAGTAGATCGGGCATTAGTAACAGTAAATTGCCAATCAATAACTGCCCCCATCTGCACAACAATCGGTATCAAACAAGCAGGTGTACCCACAGAGATATTAGATGTTTCGCTTAAAATGGTGTGCCATAACCGTTAAGTGTAATCTGAACCGAAGTGGTTGCTGTTAAAGTACCCGAACCTGAAAAAATCATTCCGTTAACCGCAGCAGATTAAGACTGTAAGCACCCGGTGTAAGTAACTGTTACTGATATTGTAATTAGTATTCGTTGCACCTAATGCAACGCCAGCCGTGTATGTACCATTTACTGTAACACTACCACAATTAATCGTATAACTGCCCGGAGCAGCAACTGTAACTGTAAAATTGCAACTGGCAAAAGGTGCAGCAAAAGTTATTGTATTTGCCCCTGCAACGGTTGGTGTACCACTGGCGAGAAGCCTTACTGTTTGATTTCCTGTACTTGTAAAAGTTCCGCTTGTTTTTGTAAAAGTCATGCCACCGCCTGTTGCTGTAATAGCAGTATATGTACCAGTAGTGGCAACATTTACAGTTATATCAACATAATTAGAAGCACTTGTTGCATCAACCCCATTTGCATAAGTTCCCGAAACAACTGCACTGGCACAATTACTGGGTGTGCCGCCACTAACCAAAGTAAAAGTAGCCGGGCCAGAGCCAACTGGCAATACATCTATCTGTATATCACAAAAGGTGCTGTCGAAGCTTACTACAAAATTATTAGTGCCTGCCGCAAAGGGTGTGCCGTTGCTTATTAGTGTTACCAGGTTAGAACCCACTGCGGTAAATAAACCCGCCGCCCTGAAGTAATATCCGTTTACCGTATCGGTAAGTATTTCGTAACGTCCGGTTTTTACAACATTTACTGCTACCTGTATGGTGTTGGCAGTGGTAAGTGGGGTACCTGCTATATAAGCCCCGTTAACTGTTTTGGGCAGGCAATCTCCCGATACATCAGATTGCAGGCTGCCTTCCGCAGGTACATTGCCCTGCTCCTGGCTCAGTTCTTTCTGGCATCCGGCAAATGCAATGGTAAGCACCGCAAATAAGTAGATAAAATTCCTCTTCATAAAGTAGTATTAATCATTTTTCAACGCCTAAAAATAAGGTTATTTTTTTGTACCTGCCCTGCCTAAAGGAGGAAAGGTTATTAGCCCTACATTTGTACTGAAACCCCTTAATAATGAAAAACGTTTTTTTTGCCTTTTTATTTTTCTCCCTTGCTGCCTGTAAGGCACAAGACGCTTCTCAAGCAAAAATGAAGCCGGACGGGTTTGAAAAAGCCATCACTGCCGAAAATATACAGGTGCTGGATGTAAGAACTGCCGCCGAATACAGCAGCGGCCATATTAAAAACTCCCTGCAGGCCGACTGGAACAACCAACCCGAATTTTTAGACCGGGTTAAATATATTGACAAAGACAAGCCTGTTTATATCTATTGCCTTGCCGGTGGCCGCAGCAATGCCGCAGCCAATTGGATGCGCAGCAACGGTTTTAAAAATGTAACCGAACTGGATGGCGGCATTAATGCCTGGAAAGGAAATAACAAACCCCTTGAAGGCAGCAGCGATGTGCCGCAAATGACGATGGAGCAGTACAGTTCATCCATCCCAAATGATAAAACCATGTTGGTTGATTTTGGGGCTGCCTGGTGCCCGCCCTGTATAAAAATGCTGCCCGTAATTACAGAATTAGAAAGCAGCAATACGATAATTAAAGTAGATGCAGGTGTGCATACAGATTTAATGAAACAATTGAATATTGAAACCATCCCGGTTTTTATTGTTTATAAAGAAGGAAAAGAAGTTTGGCGCAGACAGGGTATTGTATCCAAAGAAGAACTGCTTGCACAACTAAAATAATACCATTTATAAATATTTAATAGTCCCACTGTTTTCTGGTATAATACCGAGAGCCAGAGAGTTATAACTTTCTAATGGACTATTTATTATGGCGATTCGGTATAATATTTCTATCTTTCTTTTATGAAGAGAAAAGATTTTCTACAGGCTGCCGCTGCTACAGCAGGTGTATTTGCAATACCCTGTACATTGCAAGCGGCTGAAGTAAAAAGAAAATCAATCCGCATTGCCTATCTTACTGATATACATGTAAAAACCGGCATGGTTCCGGAAGCAGGTATGGCAAAAGCACTGCACCATGTTCAGCAATTAAAAACCCCGGTTGATTTTATTATTAATGGCGGCGATGCCATAATGGATGCGTTGGAGGCAGACAAACAAAAAACGGCTGAACAATTCAACCTGTTTAAAAATATTTTACAAAAAGAAAATTCATTGCCTGTTTATCATTGCATCGGCAATCATGATGTGTGGGGATGGTTTATAAAAGAAAATAAACCAGAAGCTGACAGGCAATATGGAAAGATATGGGTGCAGGAAGCTTTTGAAATGAAAAACCGCTTTTATAGCTTTTCAAAAGGCAAATGGCATTTTATTGTTTTGGACAGTACACAACTTAATCCCGCAGGCGGATATATTGGTAAGATTAGACGAGGAGCAACTTAACTGGCTGAAAGAAGAATTAAGCAAAGTTCCTCCCGGAATGTTTACCTGCATTGTTTCACATATCCCCATCCTTTCCATTTGTGCCGGATTGTTTTTTGATAAAACAGAAAGCAATGGTGACTTATTAATTAAAAGAAATTTAATGCACACTGATTTTCTGCAATTGAAAAAACTCTTTATGCAGCACCCGCATATAAAGGTTTGCATAAGCGGCCATATACATTTGCAGGATGAAGTGGAATATCTTGGAGTGAAGTATTTCTGCAATAATGCTGTTTCGGGCAATTGGTGGAAAGGGGCTTTCCAGGAATTTAATCCGGCGTACGCCGTAATGGATTTTTATGAAGATGGAAATGTAAAAAGAACAGTGATGAAATATGAATAATACCCAAACAAATAATTAATCTCTTTATGCTAAATAAATTTTTATACCCTATTGCTTTTATTGCAATATTTCTTCGTTGCCCGGCATTGTTTGCCCAATCACCTTCGGTGGAAACAATAACAACCGGCACCAAAACAAGCCTCCGTGGCCTTAGTGTGGTAAACGATAATGTAGTTTGGGTAAGCGGCAGCAATGGCATGGTTGGTAAATCGCTAAACGGTGGTAAAAACTGGAACTGGATGACGGTAAAAGGTTTTGAGAAAGTTGAATTCAGGGATATTGAAGCTTTTGATGCAAGCACTGCCGTAATAATGGGTGTGGATGCCCCTGCTTATATTTTAAAAACAACCGATGGTGGCGAAACATGGAAAGTAGTGTATGAGAATAAAGCAAAAGGGATGTTTTTGGATGCAATGGATTTTGCAGGGGATAAGTATGGCATGGTGGTTGGCGACCCAATCAGTAACCAGCCATTTATCATTGAAACGGCAGACGGGGGCAATAGTTGGGTGCTGCAAAGCTTGCCCGGCAAAAGACCAGCAGTTGATTCAGGCGAAGCCTTTTTTGCAGCAAGTGGTACTAACATCCGATATTTTAACCGATCTGATTATTATGTTGTAAGCGGCGGTACTAAATCAAATTTGATAACAGCTAACTCAAAAAAAATTTTACCTCTTGTGCAGGGAAGAGAAACCACCGGTGCCAACTCCCTTGATATTTATGATTTGAAAAACACTAAAAAAAGAATGATTGTAGTGGGTGGCGATTTCAACACACCAGATGCAACAGAAAAAAATTGTTTTTATTCTGGCAATGGTGGCAATACATGGAAAGCCCCAAAAGTACCACCTCACGGCTATCGCAGTTGTGTGGAATATCTTTCAGATAAAGCCATTTTATGTTGCGGGTTAAACGGGGTTGATTATTCTAAGAACGGTGGCAATACATGGCATTGGATAAGCAAAGAAAGTTTTAATATATGCCGCATTGCCAAAACCGGAAAAACGGTGTACCTCGCAGGCAACAAAGGCACTGTTGCAAAAATTACCTGGCGTTAAACTTATTTTATGTTCAAACAATTTTTTCAACGGTTAAAGTTTAAGGCCATGGCCAGGCAGCTACGAAAACCGGGCGGGGTAATGGGAAACAAGGTTGGCCAAATGATGAATAAGGCCAATGAATTTTTGTATGATGCCACTATTCCTGAAATGGCAATTGCTGAAAGCGAATCAATACTGGAAATAGGCTTTGGCAATGGGTTGTTCTTCGATAAATTATTTGCAAAGAAAAATAATATTACCGTGACCGGTATCGATTATTCAGCACTGATGGTGGAAGCTGCAAAAAAAATAAACGCAGATAAAATTTCCGCTGGAAAATTAACCTTACATCATGGCAACAGCGACAAACTTCCTTTCGGCGATTCAGCCTTTGATAAAATTTTCTGTATCAACGTAGTTTATTTTTGGGACAACCCCCATTTGCATTTGGCAGAAATAAAAAGGGTATTAAAACCCGGAGGAAAATTTTTTGCCACCATCCGCACCAAAGAAAGTATGCAGCAAATGCCTTTTACCAAATATGGTTTTACAACTTATACAGAAGGTGAATGGGCAACAACCCTTGAAGCGAATGGCCTTAAGTTTATTTCAGTAAAAGCAATTGAAGAACCACAAGTAGATTTTGAAGGCAGGCCCTTTAGTATCTCATCCCTGTGCATTAAGGCACAAAAAAATAGTAGTTATAAATAGCTTATTAAATCTTTTACATCAGGCCTTTTCTTATAATCAGCTTCAAAAAAGCGGTAGATAACTGTTGCTTCTTTATCAATAATATAAACAGCAGGCACTGGTAAAAATTTTCCGTTGCTGCCGTTGTTTTTTTCAACATCTATCCCTGCATTGCGGTAGCGGGTAACAGTGTTTTCCGGCACTTCAAATTCCACATCGTAGGCCTTCATTATTTTCAGGCCTTCATCATGCAGTATTGAAAAAGCAGCTTTTGTTTTTTCTTTTGTTATCGAAATATTTTCTGTTTTCTCTGGTGATACTGCAATAAGGGTTGCCTCTTTATCATTTATCAGTTGCAACGAATCCTGCAAACGGGAAAGAAAACGGTTACAATAAGGGCACCACTGCCCCCGGTAAAAAACCAATATCACTTTGCCTTTTTTAAGCAAATCTTTCAACCTCACCTCTGCACCGTTCTGGTCTTTTGCTTTAAAATCAGGGGCTTTTGATGAAATAAACAACCCTTCTGGTGCCTCCTGTGCATAAGAAGTGCTTATTAAAACAAGGGTCGCAATAAAACCAAGTAGCTTTCTCATTTCGTAATTTATTCAACAAAAATATACATCCTAAATAGTTATACCCGTATATCCTTAAACCATTAACAGAATATTATTTTTTTCCTACTTTTGACGACCTTTAAGCAGTAACCTTTAAAATTCCAATTCATGTCTGACAGTCATTCTGAAAGCTACTTTGTAAAACTCCTTATTGGTTTTGGTGCCATAATCAGTAGTGTGCTACTTACTTATTATGCATTTATGGAAGAACTTGCAAAAAAAGGGGACTGGTACTTTTATGCCATTGTTTCTGCATTCCTTCTTTGCGGCGGTATTTATTTTACCCTTCAGGCTTTTGTACATAAAGTAAAAGCAGATTTCAGCAAAAGGGCAAAGCAACGGGAGATGCAAAAAACAAAAACAGGGGAATAATCTTACACTAAGTCCTTGCTTAACATAAAGAAGGAACACATAAGTATATCCGGGAATACCCGTTATATCTATTTTAGTATTTGGCCAATTTTATAGCCATTCTTATATTAGTATCCTAAAAAATTCTAAAAGGCAAAATGGCAACAATATTAACTGTTGAAACTAAGGTAAATGCCCCTGTAGAAAAAGTTTGGAAATGCTGGACAGGTGCTGAACATGTTATGCAATGGAATAACGCATCTGATGACTGGCACTGCCCTAAAGCAGAAAATGATTTAAGAGACGGGGGAAGATTTTCTTATACAATGGCAGCAAAAGATGGCAGCTTTAGTTTTGATTTTGGCGGTGTGTATGATAAAGTAAAACAACATAAAGTAATAACATATACAATGGATGATGGAAGAAAGGCAGAAGTCTTTTTTTATGTCGAAGCCGATACTACCAGGATAATAGAAAGTTTTGAAGCAGAAAATGAAAACTCAGTAGAACTACAGCAAGGCGGCTGGCAGAACATACTTAACAATTTTAAAAAATATACTGAAAACCTTTAACCAATGGAAAGGATAAAATTTGAAATAACCATCAACGCCACAGCTGAAAAAGTGTACAGCACAATGCTTGCTGATGCAACATACCGGCAATGGACGGCGGAGTTTAACCCATCTTCTTATTATGAAGGAAAATGGGAAACCGGGGCTAAAATGCTTTTTGCAGGTATATCAAAAGAAGGAAAAAAGAAGGCATGGTAAGCAGGATAAAAGAGGCTGTTGCCAATAAATTTATAAGTATTGAGCATTTAGGGTTACTGCATGGGGACAACGAAATTACTTCGGGCCCGGAAGTGGAAGGTTGGGCAGGTGCCTTGGAAAATTATACTTTTATACCAGTAAACGGGCAAACAGTGCTGGAAGTAGAGATGGACTCTAACGAAGACTTTAAAGCCTATTTCGAAACCACTTGGCCAAAAGCATTGAACAAATTAAAATCAATCTGCGAAAGCAACTAATATTATCATTTAACAACTCTAAAAATATTTTTTATGGCAAGGGTAAGCACCTACTTAAATTTTGCAAACCAAACAGAGGAAGTATTCAATTTTTATAAATCAGTTTTTGGTACTGAATTTACAGAGCCGGGTATCAGGCGGATGGGTGATATGCCACCGATGGAAGGCATGCCACCAATGAATGACGGGATGAAAAACCTGGTAATGCATGTTGAACTGCCAATAACAGGCGGATATATTTTAATGGGTACCGATGCCCCCGAAGAGATGGGCTTTAAAGTAAACTTTGGCAATAATATCTACATCAACCTGGAGCCGGATACAAAAGAAGAAACAAAACGATTATTTGATGCCCTTACAGCAGGCGGCCTGGTGGAAATGGAATTACAGGATATGTTTTGGGGGGCTTACTTTGGCAGCGGTACCGATAAATATGGTGTACGATGGATGTTTAATTGCAATCAAAAATAATTTTTACTTAAAAAAGTATATGTCAAACAATATTCATCCTTGTTTATGGTATGATGGAAATGCCAAAGCTGCCGCTGATTTTTATTGTACCCTTTTTCCAAACTCAAAAATTACAGTTGATACACCAATGGTGGTAAATTTTGAATTGAACGGGCAAAAGTTTATGGGTTTAAATGGCGGGCCGATGTTTAAACCAAACCCTTCCATTTCATTTATGGTAACCTGCGAATCAGATGAGGAAATAAATGAATTATGGAAACAATTATCGCAAGGCGGCATGGTAATGATGTCACTCGACAAATATGACTGGAGCGAAAAATATGGTTTTGTGCAGGACCGTTTCGGCCTGGCCTGGCAAATTTTTAAAGGCAAATACAGTGATGTAAACCAAAAGATAACCCCCACCTTTTTATTTGTAGGAAAAAATTATGGCAATGCAGAAGCAGCAGTAAAATTTTATACCGGAGTTTTTCCGGCTTCATCTGTTGATGGTATTTTATTGTATCAGCCGTGGGAAGGCGAACAGCAGGCCGGTAAAGTAAAACACTCACAGTTTATTTTAGATGGCAAAGTATTTATGGCAATGGATGGTTTTGGCCCCCATGAGTTTGCTTTTAATGAAGCTATTTCGTTTGTAGTGGAATGCAAGGACCAACAGGAAATAGATTTTTACTGGGATACACTTACTGCCAGCGGCGGGCAGGAGAGTATGTGCGGCTGGCTGAAAGATAAATTTGGTGTAAGCTGGCAAATTACCCCAAAAAATATTGGGCAGTTAATGATGCACCCGGAAAATGGGCAGAAAGCCATGCAGTCTTTGATGCAAATGAAAAAAATTGATATTGCAAAAATGTTGGATTCCTGATTATATAACATGACAAAAGCAACAACAGTTAAAGAATATATTGCTGGTTTCCCAAAGAAAACACAGTTGCTATTGCAAGAAATGCGAAAAACAATAATAGCAGCTGCACCAGAAGCTGAAGAAATAATTAGCTATGGTATGCCGGGTTATAAATACTACGGTATACTTGTTTATTTTGCCGGATATAAAAACCATATCGGGTTTTACGGCACTCCCACAGCACATGAGTCATTTAAAAAAGCACTATCCATTTATAAAAGCGGCAAAGGCTCAGTGCAGTTTCCGCTTGATAAACCTTTGCCCCTTGCATTGGTAACTAAAATTGTAAAATTCAGGATAAAGGCTAATAAAGAAAAGCTGGCTGCAAAGAAGAAATAACATGGATAAGATACCTTTTACAATTGAAAGAACATTTGATGCCCCGGTTGAAAAAATATGGCAGGCTATAACAGATAAAGATGCCATGAAGAAATGGTATTTTGACTTAAAAGAATTTAAGCCGGAAGTTGGCTTTGAGTTTCAATTTTATGGAGAGGGTAAGAAAGGGGAACAATACCTGCATCTCTGTAAAATAACAGAAGTTATCCCCTTAAGAAAGCTTACACATACCTGGAGCTATGATAAATACCAAGGCCTCTCTTACCTTACATTTGAACTCTTTGCAGAAGGAAATAAAACAAGGTTGAAACTCACCCATGCAGGACTAGAGACATTCCCGGTTAACAACCCCGATTTTGCAAGAGAAAGCTTTGCCGAGGGATGGACGTACATTATTAATACATCTTTGACGCAATACTTACAGAACAACTAATCATTTTTATATATAATTATAATACAAAAAATAATCCCGTCCCGTTTTAAGCGGGACGGGATTATCTGAAGTGAACTGTGTCTTGTATCTTTTATATTTTGAAATGGGCAAAAGCTTTGTTGGCTTCGGCCATACGGTGTGTATCTTCTTTCTTTTTAAATGCAGAGCCTTCGCCTTTGCTTGCTGCTACAATTTCATTAGCTAATTTATCTGCCATGCTGCGTCCGTTTCTTTCACGGCTATAGCGGATAAGCCATTTAATGCTCAAAGAAACTTTTCTATCCTGGCGCACTTCAGCAGGAATCTGGAAGGTAGCACCACCAATACGGCGGCTGCGAACTTCAACACCCGGTGTTACATTCGTCAGAGCCCTTTTCCAAACCTCATATCCATCTTCACTTGTTTGCTTGGCTACTTTATCCAGCGCATCGTAAAAAATAGTATAGGCTCCACTTTTTTTACCTTCCCACATTAAATTATTTACAAACCTTGTAACCAGCTTATCATTAAACTTTGGGTCTGGTGCTAAAGGGAGTTTTTTTGCTTGTGCTTTCCGCATGACTTATAATTTCTTTATAACTTATTACTTAAAACTTATTACCTAATTATTTCTTCGCTTTTTCTTTCTTAGTACCATATTTAGAACGGCTCTTCTTACGGTCTTTTACACCGGCAGTATCCAAAGAACCACGAACAATATGATAACGAACACCAGGTAAATCTTTTACCCTTCCACCACGGATCAAAACAATTGAGTGTTCCTGAAGGTTGTGACCTTCACCGGGTATGTAAGCAATTACCTCAATTTTATTTGTCAAACGAACTTTAGCAACTTTACGCAAAGCTGAGTTTGGTTTTTTAGGGGTAGTTGTATATACCCTTGTACATACGCCACGGCGTTGCGGACACTCGTCCAAAGCCCTTGATTTACTCTTGGCTCTGATGATTTGTCTTCCTTTTCTTACTAATTGTTGAATTGTAGGCATTCTTTGACCCTTATTTTTGGGACGGCAAAGGTAGGGGAATAGCTGATAATTTTAAAACGGAAAGATGATAATTTTTTGCAACCCTGCCTTTTCTATTAAAAGAATGGGGAAAACTGTATAAAACAGGTCGAAATTATTGATCAATAGGGAGTTAGAAAAGTCCTGTTTCCTCCACTTTTATCTGTTAATTATCATCTATTAACTGCACTTAGATTTTATACATCCAGCCGTATTTATCCTCACTCCTTCCTTCCCGGATGTCGTTAAGCCTTTTCTTCACCTCCGGTGATGTTTTCCAGCTACCCACATCAAACTTCATATCAAAGTCTTTGTAGCCCAATTCTTTTATGGAAGAAATGGTGGCGGCAGTTCCAGTTCCAAACACTTCATGCAGCTCACCGGCCTTGTATGATTCAATTATTTCATCAATACTTAAATCCCTTTCTTCGACTGTTAATCCCATTTCCTGCAAGATGGTAATTACACTCTGGCGGGTTACTCCATTTAAAATAGTGCCGTCTTCTAATCCGGGGGTAATGGCGGTATTTCCTTTTATGAAGAACACATTCATGGTGCCGCATTCCTGCACATATCTATGCTCGGCAGCATCCATCCAAAGCACCTGGTCGTAACCTTTTTTCTTTGCTTCGGCAGTAGCAAGCATAGCCGCACCGTAGTTACCTGCTGCTTTTGCAAAACCAACTCCGCCGGGTACTGCCCTTACATATTGTTCTTCTACATAAATCCGCATGGGTGCACTATAGTATGGCCCGGTGGGACAAAGAATAATTAATAATTTATAATTATCTGAAGGCTTCACCCCTATTACTTCATCAGATGAAAACATAAAGGGGCGGATGTATAAAGAATGATCTGGTTTTGCAGGTATCCATGCTTTATCCAAAGCAATTAACTGGCGCATTCCTTCTATAAAAATTTCTTCGGGTACAGCAGGCATCTGCATTCTTTCTGCCGAAATATTAAAACGGCGAAAGTTATCATGTGGCCTAAAGATGAAAGCATTATCGTCTTCGTCTTTATAAGCTTTAATGCCTTCAAATATTGCCTGACCATAGTGCAAGGCTGCCACTGCGGGACTTAATAACAAAGGCTGATAAGGTTTTATTTCTACATTCTTCCATTCGCCATTTTCATAATCTGCCTCCAGCATATGGTCGGTAAAATATTTACCAAACGGCATATTCTCAAGGTTCAAATCTTTAAGTTTGCTTATACCTGCTTTTGTTACTGAAATATCCATTGCTGCTGTCATAATGTATTATTTTTGACAATACAAAGAAACGAAAAAAGGGGCAGCTATCCAATCCTTAATTATAAACGGCAGACAATTAATGAGTATTAATAATATAGAATTACCGGCATATGCTGTGGCAGAAATATATACAAACAGCCTGGTGACAGAAAAGAATGCTGCGGCTATTCCCGTTGCCTCAAAAGAGCCACTGCCACAAACAACTACTACAGGCACAAATACAAACTGGAAATGGCTCGGCAAAAACGAACAGCAAATTTTAATAGTTGTAAATAATAGCAAAGTGGTACACTTGCCGGATAATGAACTGGCTTTTTTAACCGGTATACTCGGTGCCTGTAAATTATCGCTTGCGGATGTGGCAATTGTAAATCTCAATAACCACACTGATGCGGGTTATAAACAATTGACAACTGAATTTAAAAGCAAGAAAGTATTTCTGTTTGGGATAGAACCTGCCACATTTGATTTGCCGATGAACTTTCCACATTACCAGGTACAGGCATTTACGGGTATTTCTTTTTTATATGCTCCGGCACTAAAAGAATTGGAGAATGATAAAGCAGAGAAAATGAAATTGTGGGGTTGTTTGAAAATGTTTGGGCTATAGGAACTAAAAAGATGCCATGAAAACGGAACGTATAAGTGAGTGACACAACAACCGATGCCATGAAAAACTAAAGCTGGTAAAAAATGAAATTAATCTTCGCCACTAATAACCAACATAAGGTTGATGAAATTCGGGCTGTTCTGGCTAATAGCCTGCAAATAATAACCCTGAAGGAAGCTGGGATTGATATTGACATTCCCGAACCATACGATACACTTGAAGAAAATGCCAGTGGCAAGTCAAAAACCATTTTTGAGATGACGGATACCGATTGCTTTAGTGAAGATACTGGGCTTGAAGTAGAAGCCCTGAATGGTGAACCGGGGGTAAAAAGTGCCCGGTATGCCGGGGAAAACCGTTCATTTGATGCGAATATTGAAAAGCTTTTGGTTAATTTGTCGGGCAATACAAATCGCAAAGCCCGGTTTAGAACCGTTATTTCTTTGTTGATACATGGAAAAGAAACTTTATTTGAAGGCATTTGTGAGGGGGGAATAATAATGGAAAGAAAGGGCAGCAATGGTTTTGGGTACGACCCGGTTTTTGTTCCCACGGGGGCAAACAAAACCTTTGCGGAAATGGATATGGCGGAAAAAAATAAATACAGCCACCGGAAAAAGGCCACTGAAAAACTGGTAGCATTTTTGAACAGCTTATAAACAAATTATTGATTTTGACAACTGAACGCAACCTTAATATTAGTGACAGCGACTTAATACAGGGATGTATAGGAGGAGACAGGCGCATGCAGGAAGAATTGTACAACCGCTTTTCGCCCCGTATGTATGCAGTTTGCCTCCGCTACGCCGGTAATTCGGAAGAAGCCCAGGATATTTTACAGGAAGGATTTATTAAGATTTTTAAAAAGTTAGACAGTTTTCGTGGCGAAGGCTCTTTTGAAGGATGGGTACGAAGGGTTTTTGTAAACACCGCCATTGAGCATTTTCGCCGTAAAAAATACCTGACCCCGGTTACTGAAAAAGAAGAAAACACCATTGAAGGAAAATATACTTCGGCATTAGATGATCTGGCAGCAAAAGATATAATGGCATTGGTACAGGAGTTATCACCCGGCTATCGTACCGTTTTTAATATGTATGTGGTAGAAGGTTATAGCCACAAAGAAATAGGTGAGATACTCGGTATTAGCGAAGGCACCAGTAAATCGCAATTATCAAGGGCCAAAGTAATATTGCAGGATATGGTGAGGAATTTTATAGATTCCCAAAGGGGACGCAAAGCAAAACAATGAGCAGCGAACTAAGAAATAAGTTATTGGATTTAGAAACCGCACCGCCACCGCAGGTGTGGGGCAATATAGCTGCACAATTAGATGATTGTGGTTTTGAATTTCAATTTCCCTCTAATTTAAGAAATGCAGAAGCTCCGCCGCCATTTGGTGCTTTTCAAAATATTATTGCTTCGCTGAATAATGAAATATTGAAACCCCGCAATGCTGCTGCATTATACCAAATGGAAGTAGCCCCACCTGCCGCAGCCTGGGCCGCAATAAAAAAAAATCTGGATATAACTGAAGAAGCTGCCATACCTGAACACCGCAGGTTTGCTCCATTTATAAAATATGCTGCCGCTGCTGTAGTAGCAGGCATTATGTTTTGGGGTGGCTTACAATTATTCAATAATAAAAAAGGTGATGGCACTGTTGCAGTTAATACACCTGTAAAAACTGCTGATACACAAAAGAAAGAAAATATTGCTTCGGCTTTAACTGCTGAAACAGCTATAAATGGCATAACAACTGCTGATGATGAAGCAAGAAATGATGCAGCGTTGGAAGAAAGTAAAACAGTTTATGCAAAAGTGGATGTGCCTGCATTGAAAAGAAAAATGACAAGAACATCCGATCCTTCAATTATAATCCCTGACCCCGTCACTACTGTTGGCGAAAGGGGATTTGATATTTCGGAAACATATGTTACGGCAGATGACCAGTTAGCCACCACCGATAAATACATTGTACTGATGACACCGGAAGGCAACATTATCCGCATGTCTAAAAAAATGGGTGAGATGGTTTGTTGCGTATCCGGCGAAGAGCAGGATGATGAATGCCTTGATCAGATGAGCAAATGGAGAAAACAAATGGCCAACCACCCCAAGGCACTTTCTCCCGGCAATTTTATTGACATTGTTAATCTTGTAAATTCATTACAGGATAATTAACCTGTCTCTTCTTTCCCCTAATTTTACTGCAAAGGTTTTTGTATATGCCAAGAATTAAAATTACCCTGCCTCCGGCATTTTCTTTTACCTGTACTATCCCCATTCGTATTAGCGATGTTAATTATGGCGGCCATGTGGGTAACGATGCGGTGCTTTCTATTATACATGAAGCGAGGATGCAGTTTTTTAAAAGCCTAGGTGGAACTGAATTGAATTTATTTGGTACAGGACTTATAATGACGGATGCCGCCATTGAATTTAAAGCCGAAATGTTTTATGGTAATATGATAACAGCCTCTGTTACCATTGCCGAAGTTTCTGCAATTGGCTTTGAACTTTATTACAAATTAGAAAAAGAAACTGCAAACGGATTAATGGTAACTGCTATTGCTAAAACAGGAATGGTTTGTTATGATTATGAAAAGAAGAAAGTGGTAGTGGTACCGGAGGAAATAAATAAATTATCGGTCATTAATTCTTAGAAAATAATACCAATTAGTTCATCCTCTCCATCATTTTCTCCACTAACTTATAAGTAGCCGGGCAATACTCCACATTCTGTTTATGTATATGCACAAAGTCTTTAAATTTTTTTGACAGGTGCGGAAAGCCAGCACAATCATCAGGCCTAACGGCATAAATACTGCACTTGTTATCTTTTAAATTAAGAAACTGGCAAGGTTCTGTTTTATTCATCCAGTCCCTTTCGCCGCCCCTCTCCTGCCGGAGGTGTTTCGTTTTAAATTCATCCACGGTCATTTTAAAATGTGCGGAAATCCTTTGCATATCTTTTTTAGTATAGGTCGGTGTCATTGTTTTGCAGCAATTGGCACAGCTGAGACAATCTGTTTCTTTCCATACCTCTTTTTCCAAACCGGCAATGGTTTTATCTAAACCGGCTGGTTTAATTCTATCAATCTTAGAAAGAAAACGGCGCATACTGTTTTTTGTATGCCGGGCCTTTGCTTTAAACGAACGGAGATTAATGGGCGGTATCTTACTCATTGGCCGAAGATAATGATTCAATAATACCAGCCAACTAAGTAAAAAGAAATTTGAGGGTGCAATGATGCAATGGCTATTTTTGCAGAAATCAAAGAATAAATATGAAACAGATAGCAGCGGCTTTTGCAGTAGCAGCAATTACCCTATTCGTTATATCCTGCAAATCATCCGGCGGCGGGGGTGCAAAATTATTTTGCGATACCGCCTGCCTTAAAGATACATTGAAGTTTACCGGCAACGATAAATCACACCCAACTGTATTAATTATCCCTAACAACTGCCAGGCAGATAGTTTGATATTGAATGGCGATGGTATGGCGGGTTTATTGAAAACAAAGTTTGATTTTAGTTCTGCCAAAATAAACAAGGGTTTCGTCCGCTGCCTTTTTAAAGATTCAGATTATGCCTGGATAATTTTTAATGATTGTATTACCGGAAGGGGTTACCAGTTAAAAGTGCCTTTTAACAAAAAAGAGTCTTATTCAAAAAGAACAAGTGGCATAAATAATATTGATCCTAAATTTTCTATTGCAGAAAATATTGTGGCCGCTACAGACAGGGGCAATATTTTTATTGAAGATGTAAACACCGGCAAAAAAGCCATGATGACTTTTGGCAAAGCAATAGAAATAGATTACGATGCAGTACATGAGTATATTGATTCTGTAAACATTACCAACGATCGCATTTGGGTAAAAGTAAAAATTGATGAGAAGTGGGCTGAAATGGAAAAGAAAATTACCTGGGAGTAATATAGGAATTGGGTATTAGCAATTGGTAAGTAAGGCCGGGAACTTTAGCCCCTCCCTTAATATCCTGATTAACTGAATCAACTAAAATGTGGGAGCCTTATAAAAAAGGGTTTAAATCTTATTTACAATTAGAAAAATCCCTTTCTGATAATTCTGTGCAGGGTTATTTGCGGGATGTAGAACACTTCACTGTTTTTTTGCTCGATAAAGAGTTTAAAAAAAATCCTGCAGATGTTACACTGAAAGATCTGCAACTGTTTACTAAATGGATTGGCGAATTAGGCCTCTCAGATAAATCGCAGGCCAGGATGATTTCTGGCTTGCGGGCATTTTACAAATATTGCCTGCTGGAAGAAATCACCAAAAAACCCAACTGTGCTATTAGAATCCCCAAAACTAAAAAGGGCATTGCCAGATGTTTTAAGTTTTGATGAAATAGAAAACATCATCAGCCAGATAGATTTAAGCAAGGCAGAAGGTGCCAGAAACAAAGCTATTTTAGAAACAATGTATAGTTGTGGCCTTCGTGTAAGCGAAGCAGTGAATTTAAGAATTTCACAGCTATATCTTGAATTGGGTTTTATCCGTGTAACCGGTAAAGGCGATAAAGAAAGGCTGATACCTATTGGCAGCAGTGCCGTAAAATACATCAGCATATATAAGGACGAAGTAAGGGTGCATAGCGAACCAAAGAAAGGAAACGAGGATGTGTTGTTTCTCAACAACCGCGGCACAAAACTATCAAGGGTAATGATATTTTATATTATTAAAGATTTAGTGCATAAGGCAGGAATAAAAAAAACAGTATCGCCGCATACCTTCCGCCATTCATTTGCCACACATTTGGTAGAAGGCGGTGCAGACTTAAGGGCAGTGCAGGAAATGCTGGGCCATGCAAGCATAACCACTACAGAAATTTATACCCATCTCGACAGGGAATTTTTAAGAAAGACCCTGGAGCAATTTCATCCGGGGTTCAGGTAATATACATGTGATGTGATGTAATTATATTCAAAGCCACGAATGCACTAATGTTTAACATTATTAGTGCATTCGTGGCTAAAAACTTATTGCTACTGTCTATTAGATGATAAGTTGAATTGACAGTTTACTGAACGATTATTTTCTCCGTAGATTTCTTTCCTGATTTTCTATTAATAAGACTGATAAAATAATTGCCAGCAGCAAGAATTGGCAAATCAATATTCAAAACTTTTGCTTCGGCATCAATCCAGATTTCCTGTTGTTGAATTTGCTGGCCTGATAGTGTAACCAACTCGTATGAATAATATCCTTCCGTAATATTTTTTAGTTGCAGATTGATACTGTTACCTGAAGTAACAGGGTTTGGGAATACTTTTATGGCAGATTCTATAATTTTATCAGTCGCTGTTATTTTTTCTGGGGCTTTTGATTGTGATTCCAATTCGTCTTTTTTTGGTGCGACAAAAACTTCTCCTGTTGTGCGGTAACATCTTCTTACCATGCCGCTTGTTGTAACTATTACTTCAGGTAATTCAGTTTCCGTTTTTAGTTCTATTTCTATTTCGTCGTATGTTTTTAAAAACTCAAACTCTTTAGTTTCATAGCCAGCAGAGGATACAATAAGTTTGATAGGTCTCTGAAAAGTATGTTGCTTAATGCTAAATACCCCATTTGAGTCGGCAGATAAACCAACTTTAGGTTTCTTCCATAATTATGCTGGCATAAGGGACAGGCTCACCAGTCTCATCAACCACCCTTCCTCTAATCATGTCTGTAGCTTTTGGTGATTCTTTTACTATTTGAATAACTGTATCTCCCTTTACAACAGGTTGTATTAACGGTGCTATCATGCCCAACATCCTTACAGGAGGTACAGTAATTGTTTTAGCTGTATCCCGCAATGCAGGTCTCATCACTTTACCCATCATCTTTGGTTGCTGTTGTGCAGATGCTTTGGAAATAAAAAATGCTGGAAGGGCAATGGTAAAAAAATATTTTAACCAGGGGATACGTTTCTTTGGTATTTCAATTGCTCTTTCCAGCTGGTCGTTCATAAAACGGCCGCATACAGAACCGGTAGATGGCTTTTTAAAAAACTCTGCGAGTTGCCTGTCACTCATATTGGTAAAATCAACCACCTGTTTCTGGCAGCTTCCACAAAACTTACCTTTTTGTACATCGGTCATGGCATCCCAGTTTTCATGGCAGGGTTTCGGGATGGTTAGCTGGAGTTTCTTGCTCATAAAAGAGATTTATTGAATGATTATAAAAGAAGGGCTGGTAAAAACCAGCCCCG
Source organism: uncultured Chitinophagaceae bacterium (assembly GCA_963840755.1). GTDB lineage: Bacteria > Bacteroidota > Bacteroidia > Chitinophagales > Chitinophagaceae > JJ008. The sequence goes on from CAWJAG010000002.1 coordinate 151,254, forward strand.
TTATCACTAACCGGCTGTTAAATGATTAGTTACTTTCTTCGGGATGCAGGAATGTTAAACATTGCATAAGGCCTGCAGAAAATTTTTTATTCTTTGCCTTGTTTTCCTGTAAAACAGCTTTATGCCATACTTTTAGGGCATGGCAAACCCGTTGGAAACATATCAGCAAACCCTTTCTGCACTAAGCGATAGGCTTAACCTGCTCGCAAAACGTAAAACCCTGCTTGGTTGGCTGCGGTTTATCGCCATGGTGTTTGTTTTCGCAACAGCCTGGTGGGCAATTGCTGAAAACCAGCCTTTATTCGTTCCCTTAATAGTAGCTTTTGTTGCCTTATTTCTTTATTTGCTTGCAAAAGATTTAGATAACAATGCAGCTATTGAAAACCTGAAACGGCTACAGCAGGTTAACCTTACAGAGATTGAAGTGCTAAATCACCGGTTTACACATTTGCCCGATGGCAGCCATTTTAAACCCGCCAATCATGCCTATGCAAACGACCTTGATATTTTTGGCAAAGCATCATTATACCAATATATCAACCGCACAAATAGTGAGCAAGGAAATAGTTTAATTGCTGATTGGCTACTTCATCCTTCATCAATCGAAATAATTATTGAACGGCAGCAAGCGGTAAAAGAATTAAGCGGAGAATTGGAATGGCGGCAGCAATTACAGGCTTATGGTGTTGTTACACCAGTAAATATTTCAACGCAAAAGAGAATTGAAGGATGGTTGCAGCAACCCCGGCAGTTTATACATAAGCCGCATTGGAAAGTTTTACGGTTTCTATTGCCAGCTATCAGCCTTACTCTTCTAATCCTTCATATAACTGATGTATTGGCTGCCAGTCGTTTTTATCCGTTGATACTTTTATGTCTTGCCGGTTCATTTGCTATTTCAAAAATGGTAATGCCTGCGTATATGCAACTGGCCAAACTGGCACCTGAACTGGCAACACTTTCTGATAGCATCCGCTGGATAGAGAAAAAAGAATTTAAAAGCAGCCTGCTGCAAAAGCTAAAAAATAAATTCATCAGCCAATCACAATTTTCTTCTGACAAAATAAAACAGTTAAAGAAAATACTCGACCGGCTCGATATCCGGCTTAACCCGGTTGTATTTATTCCATTAAATACTTTTTTATTCTGGGACCTGCAACAGGTATTTGCTTTAGAAAAATGGAAAGCCGATAATAAACAAAACATCAGCAATTGGTTTGCTGCATTGGCAGAAGCAGAAACTATTTCCTCTCTTGGCAGCCTGTATTATAATAACCCGGATTGGAGCTTTCCTGTTTTATCAAAACAAGAAGGGGTTTTTATTGCAGAAAATTTGGGACATCCGCTGATACCAAAAGAAAAATCTGTGTTGAATTCGTTTTCAACCGAAGGATTAAATCAAATGAATTTGATTACCGGTTCTAATATGGCAGGCAAGAGTACATTCCTTAGAAGCACTGGTGTAAATATTGTTTTAGCCATGATGGGTGCGCCGGTTTGTGCAACTAAACTTTCTCTTTCACCCATGCAAGTATTAAGCAGTATGAGAGTGAGTGATAACCTTGAAGAAAGCACATCCACTTTTTATGCCGAACTGAAAAAATTAAAAGAAGTGATTGATGCGGTTTACAACAATGAGAAAGTTTTTCTTTTGTTAGATGAAATTTTAAGGGGGACTAATTCTGCCGACAGGCACACCGGTTCAAAAGCATTGATAAAACAACTGGTACAGCATAATGCTGCTGGAATGATTGCCACCCATGATTTGGAACTGGCAAAACTGGCTGATGAATCCCCCGGTCTTATCCACAACTATCACTTTGATGTACAGGTAGCTGATGACGAATTGTATTTCGACTACAAATTAAAAAGAGGCATCTGCCAAAGTATGAATGCCTCTATATTGATGAAGAAGATTGGGATTGATATTTAATTATTTTCCCCAGCCAAACCAGTCGTTGCCATTTGCATACAACATCAATGCCAACAAGATTATCATCCCTGCAACCTGTGCATACTCTAAGAATTTCTCATTTGGTTTTCTGCCGGTAATCATTTCATACAATGTAAACATTACATGGCCCCCATCTAATGCAGGAATAGGCAGCATATTCATGAATGCAAGTATGATTGACAGAAATGCTGTGATATTCCAAAAAGCTTCCCAACTCCAGGAAGTAGGAAATATTGATCCCATTGATTTAAATCCACCCACTCCTTTATAACCTTCTGTTTTTGGGTTTAAAATAACTTTAAACTGATCAATATATGCCTGAAGTTTTTCACCAGACTTTCTAACGCCGGCCGGGAAAGCAGCAAAGAAACCATACTTCTTTGTATCAACATGGTAAACACCGAGGCTGTCATATTGTTTATCAGTTAAGAAAGCAAGTTCAAGGCGGCCATCATCGTTTACTTTATTGGTTAACTTTAAAGTATCAGTTCCTCTTAACACAGTAGTTGTAACAGTTCCTTTTTTATAACCAGCAGCTATGGTATTAATTTCATCAAAAAAAGTAACTTGTTTATCATTCACTGCAATTATTTTATCAAACGGTTTTAAACCGGCTTGTTTTCCTAATGCTGTATCCTTTTCACGGTATTGCCCAATAATAGCAGGGAGCCTTTCAGTAATCAAAATTCTTTTCTTGTCTTTGCGGGTAATTACTTTTCCGATTAGATTGATTGGCAAGTCTAATTCTTTAACCTGCCCGTTTCTTTCCAAAAGAACTTTTCTTCCACCAATTAAAACTTTTGCCTGTATATCTTCAAAATATTTAATTGAGTCCCCATTAACTGATATTATTTTATCGCCGCTCTGAAAACCCAGCTTATGCATTACGGAATCTGTTACCCATATTCCATTTTTTACACTGGCAATTGGTGTTTTGCTTTCTCCCCAAACCATTAAAATAAAAGCATAAATAACAAAAGCAGTAAGTATGTTCATAATAACCCCGCCGAGCATTACGATTAACCTTTGCCATGCTGGTTTACTTCTAAACTCCCAAGGTTGTGGTGGCAGCTTCATTGCATCTTTATCCATGCTCTCATCAATCATCCCGGATATTTTTACGTATCCGCCCAATGGTAGCCAGCCAATACCATATACGGTATCCCCTATTTTCTTTTTAAATAATGCAAACCAGGGGTCGAAGAATAGAAAAAATTTTTCTACCCGGCATTTAAACCAACGGGCAGTTATGTAATGTCCAAACTCATGCAATACAACCAGTATTGAAAGGGCAAGAATTAATTGCCCTGCCTGCAGCATTACGTTAGGCCAATTTATTGCTAATAAGTTCATGATGTATGTTAAAATAAAATCCCGATAGTCATCGGGACCAAACCACTTTTAATGGTTCAGAATTTTGATTAATTACAGTTTAATAATATCGGCAGCGAAGTTACGGGCCTCCCCATCGCTGTCAAAATATTCCTGTAGTGTTGGGTTTTCGATGAAAGGGATTTGTTCCATTGTTTTTTCTATCACATTTGTCATATCCAAAAAGTTGATGCGGTTGCGCAGAAAAGCAAAGACCGCAATTTCATTAGCTGCATTCATTACGCATGGCAGGTTACCACCTTTGTTTAATGCCTCTTGCGCCAATGCCAGATTACGGAATGTTTTTATATCCGGCTCTTCAAAAGAAAGGTTACTTATTTTCTTGAAATCATACCGGGGAAAATCGGTTTTTAGTCTCTTAGGAAATGTTAAAGCATACTGAATGGGCAACTTCATATCCGGCAAGCCCATTTGTGCTTTTATGCTCCCATCTTCAAACTGCACCATGCTGTGTATAATACTTTGCTGATGAACAACCACCTGTATTTGTTCCGGCTTTAAGCTAAACAACCATTTAGCTTCTATCATCTCCAAACCCTTGTTCATTAATGTGGCAGAGTCAATAGATATTTTAGCACCCATATTCCAATTGGGATGTTGCAGGGCATGTTCCCTTTTTACATTAACCAGGTAGTTTGGCTTGCGGCCAATAAAAGGCCCGCCAGAGGCAGTGAGGATTATTTTTTCAATCCTGTTTCTCGTTTCGCCAACAAGGCATTGAAAGATGGCGGAGTGCTCAGAATCAACAGGAATAACAGGCACCCGGTTCTCCACTGCTTTTCTCATTACAATATCACCTGCCACTACTAATGTTTCTTTATTGGCTAAGGCAATTGCCTTACCATTTTCAATTGCTTTTAGTGTCGGTTTTAATCCCGCATAACCAACAATAGCTGCCAGCATCATATCATAACAATCCATTGCAGCGGCTTCCACCAACGCATTTTCACCGGTAAAAACTTTTACATCAGTTGAGGCAAGTGCTTCTTTTACTTTCGCATATTTTTTTTCATCGCCAATAACCACAACATTGGGATTGAATTTTAAAGCCTGCTGTACCAGCAGTTCATCATTGCTTTGTGCTGTAAGAATTTCAGCAGAAAAAATTTCGGGGTTTGCGGCAATAACATCTAATGCCTGCGTTCCGATAGAACCGGTGGAGCCGAATATGGCAATTCGTTTGCTTAAAGTTTCTGCACTCATGAATGTTGTTTTAATTATTAATTAATAATAATTAATAATTTACTATTGACGGAATTGGTACAACTCGTCAGCTATCTTCCTATCGTTACTTAGCCTTGGCACTTTGTTTTGCCCGCCTAATTTACCAATAGATTTCATGTAATCAATAAATCCATTTTTGCGGATGGATGTTAATTTTAATGGCTGCAAAATATTTCCAGCTATTAAGTCATCATAATATACATTTTTTTGTCTTAGGGCAGCATCTAATTTTTCAGCCAATAAATTAATATCAGCAGGTTGGTTCTCAAACTCCACAAACCATTCGTGGTATGACTTACCTGCATCGCTGCTAACAAACGGTGCTACCGTAAACTCGGTAGTATATATGTTCATTTCTTCTGATGCGTTTTTCATACTTGCCTCTACTTCTTCGCCAATTACATGTTCGCCAAAGGCAGAAATAAAATGTTTTGTTCTTCCGGTAACTACCAGCCGGTAAGGTTCTGTTGAAACAAATTTTACCGTATCCCCCAAATTATAACCCCAAAGACCTGCATTGCTATTAATAATTAAAGCATAATTTTCTCCCACTTTTACATCTTTTAATGAAAGCCTCGTTGGATTTTCATTAAAAATTTCTCCGGCAGGTACAAACTCAAAAAAGATGCCGCTGTTGGTATTCAGCAATAAACCTTCTGCATCCTGCGAATCCTGAAAGGCAAAGAAACCTTCACTTGCCGGAAAGAGTTCAATTGAATCAATTTTTCTACCAATACTTTCAAACAACTTTGCTTTGTACGGCTCAAAGTTTACACCGCCCTGCACCATTACAGAGAAGTTGGGAAATAATTCACCTACTTTCTTACCGCTCTTTTTTATCAATTCATCAAAATACATCTGCATCCACGGTGGTATGCCGCTAATGAGGGTCATATCTTTATTAATCGTCTCTTCTACAATTTTTGCCAGCTTGGTTTCCCAATCTTCTATACAATTGGTTTCGTAAGAAGGCATTTGGTTTGTTCGCAGATATTTTGGCACATGGTGATTTACAATTCCGCTAAGCCTTCCGGTAGGTATATTCCCTACTCTCTCCAACTCTGGTGAGCCGGAAAGAAAAATCAGTTTACCGTCAGCAAATTTAGTGTTGCCTGTTTCTGCCATATAACAAAGCAGTGCATTGCGGGCAGTATTTATGTGATTAGGAATTGAGTCTTTTGAGATAGGAATATACTTAGTGCCGCTGGTGGTTCCCGAAGTTTTGGCAAAATAAATAGGTCTGCCTTTCCACAGTACATTATGTTTGCCCTGCTTAATTTTTTCAATCCAGGGCTTTAATTGTTCATAGTCCCTTACAGGCATTGCCTGCCGGAACTCGTTATAATTATTAACGTTGGCCAGCCCGGCTTCTTTGCCAATATCTGTGTTACGGCCTGTTTTAAGCAGCGATTTAAAGATATTTTCCTGGTCGGAGATGGCATTTGCCATCCCTTTTCGGATACCTTTATGAATATAAGCCGCAAACGGTTTGGCTAAGAAAGACTTGATTTTCATACTATCTGTAGGAAATCCCCGGTTTGGGGGCTACAAATATAGCAGATGCGTGGGCAAAACCCGGTCATTTAATGTTTAAACTTCTTCGCCGTCTGGCTACAAAGTCCAAGTAAATCTTTGATGCACTGTTTGCCGCTTCAGAATTTACCCCTACCTTTGCCGTCCTAATTTTCATAGTATGATAGCTGTAGTAAAAGTAGCCGGACAACAATATAAAGTGGAAAAAGACCAGACTTTGTACGTTCCTCATGTAGCAGGAAACGCCGGCGATAAAATTGACCTTGAAGTTTTATTGGTTGATGCTGACGGAAAACTTTCTGTTGGATCATCTGTAAGCAACAAAGTACAGGCAGAAATTGTAGACCAAGTAAAAGGTGATACAGTTATTGCTTACAAGCAAAAAAGAAGAAAAGGCTTTCACAAAAAGAAAGGCCACAGAACTGCTTATACAAAAATTAAAGTAACAAGCATAGCTTAAGCGAACTATTAACTTAATCTACTACGTAATAAATAAATTTAATTACAATGGCACATAAGAAAGGTGAAGGTAGTGTAAAGAATGGCCGTGACTCGCATAGTAAACGCCTTGGAGTAAAAATCTTTGGTGGTCAGCCTGCGATTTCCGGTAACATTATCATCCGTCAAAGAGGAACAGTTTATCATCCTGGTAAGAATGTTGGAGTTGGAAGAGACTTCACATTATTTGCTTTAAGTGATGGTATTGTTGAATTCCGTAAGACAAAAAACGACAAAACTATTGTTTCAGTTGCTCTTGCAGAAGCTTAATAATATTGTTGCCCCGGAATTTTGTGGAAAAAAAATTTGGGTAGTACAAAATAATCCTTATTTTTACTACCGTTAATCCATTTTTACTAACATTAAATTCTAAACAAAATGGCAACTAAGAAAAAAGCAGCTAAAAAAGCAGCTCCTAAAAAGAAAGCAGCTCCTAAGAAGAAAGCCGCTAAGAAAAAGAAATAAGTTTAAGTACAGCTTAAACGAGATAAGAAAGTCCTCCGCAAAACGGGGGACTTTTTTTGTTACTTGCTTTGCAAGCACAAGGAACGTATCCGGAAATAAAAAACCTGCATTAGTGTTAATGCAGGTTTTTTTTGCGGAGAGCTAGGGATTCGAACCCCAGGACCTGTTACAGTCAACAGTTTTCAAGACTGCCGCAATCGACCACTCTGCCAGCTCTCCACGGCAAAAATAGGTTTGAAGCGGCTATCTGCAAAATTGTGAAAGGCATTTATTTTTCAACCCGTTGTGAATGAAGCTGAATTAAATAGTTTTTGAGCAGTTATTTATTTATTGTATTTTACAAAAACTAAAAACTGCTGTATGAATAACGTTGCTGCTGTTCTTTCAAGAAAAAACACCCTCCCGGTTTCCACTTCGCCAGAAACTTCAGTACTTGATGCACTAACTATTATGGCAGAAAAAAACATCGGATCATTGGTTATAATGAGCGGCGAACAGTACCTAGGCATTGTTACCGAAAGAGATTATTCAAGAAAAGTTATCCTTCGTGGAAAACATTCTGCAGAAACAAAAGTAGCGGACATCATGTCTACAGACCTGCCTGTGATAAAATCAGCAGATAAAATAGAATATTGCATGCAACTGATGTCAGATAAAAATGTCCGTTATCTTCCTGTAATGGAAGGTGGAAGGCTTACAGGTATTATCTCAATGAGTGATGTGGTGAAAGAAACAATTTTGGCACAAAAAGAAACTATTAGCCAGTTACAAAGCTATATTCAGAGTTAACCCCTCCTTTCCTTTTAAAAACTAACTGAAGTTTCCTTGTCAGGATAATTCAGTTTGCTGCTCTTCCTGTTTCCACCAACTGTTACATGTATAATATTCATCTGGTCATCAAACTGATCGTACATAATATTGGTGCTTAAATCCATACGGCTTACAGATGGGATGTCCATTACTTCAATATATCCATAAACAGCTTCCCCTTCATGTTCAAACCCGAGATAAGAAAATGACACAGGCTTATTGTTGACCCTTATTGATAAGTGCCCAAACAGGTATTTTTTAATTAATGAATCCATCGCCGGTTTATTTGGCGGGTTTATGAGGTCAACTTTTGTTTTATAATTTTTGGCCAGTATCTTTTCAAAATCATCAGTGAAAATTTTAGAGCTTATTTCAAGTGATTTATCACTGCTGTTGTGATTTATTTCTATTACACTAACATGAAATGGATGGGGTACCCCGGTTGCAATTTGAATGGAGCCGGATATAGGCAACACATTTTTCCCATTTAAAAAAAATAAAACTGGCAATACTGAAAAACAAGACCATTTATTTACCCATGCTGCCATTGACACAATAATTTTCATAATTACAAAAGTCTGGATTATTTTGATGCCGATTAGAACTGATAGTGTAATATTTTGAACAATAGACGGATTTAATAATTGATAAGATGCAGGACTTTGAATTTTATTTTGGACCTGGCTGGAAGCACATAATTGGTAAAAACGCATTAGACCATCAGCTGTTTATAGTTGCACTGGCCGCTATATATCTTTTAAAAGACTGGAAACAGGTTTTGATATTAGTAACAGCCTTCACCATTGGGCATTCACTTACATTGGCACTTAGTGCTATGGACGTTATCCGGTTTAATAGTAATTGGGTGGAATTTTTAATACCCCTCACCATTGCAATAACAGCAGTAAGTAATTTATTTCAGAAAGGTTTCTCTCAAAAATCAATCCGCATTAATTATTTTCTGGCACTTTTTTTTGGGTTAATACATGGAATGGCCTTTTCTAACTACATCCGCTTTAGTATGGTGGATGGGCAAAGTCTCGGGTGGGGTCTGCTTGGTTTTAACCTGGGATTGGAGGTGGGACAAATAGCAATAGTAGTAGTTTTATTGTTGTTATCCTATCTTGTTGTAAATGTTTTAAGAGTAAATAGAAGGCAATGGGTTATTGCTTTATCACTTATAGCCCTTGGCTTTTCGATAAAAATGGCAATAGAACGAATACCAACATAAAAAAACAAATATGAAGAAGTTGATTCTCTTTACTTGCATCATCATGGGCATTTCAGTTGCTCAGTCGCAGAATATTCAAAACAATGCTGCCTCTAATCACGGCAACAAGTTTGAACAATTAGGTACAACATTGCCCACACCTAATGAGCAGCGAACAGCCAGTGGTGCGCCGGGCCCAAAATATTGGCAGCAAAAAGTAGATTATGATATTAAATGCGAGTTAGACGAAGCCAATAACAAACTATCAGGAAGTGAAACAATTACTTACTCAAATAACTCGCCTGATGTATTAAGTTACTTCTGGATGCAGTTGGATGAAAACCAGCATAGCACAGTAAACAATGCTGATTATCAAAACAGCAATAGAATGCCGCAACAGCAGGTAACAGATAAAGTACTAGACCGGTTTGAAGAAAAGAGAAGCGATAATGGCTATGGTGTAAACATTTTAAAGATGACAGATGCCGCCGGTAAGCCACTCAAATACACCATCAACAAAACCATGATGAAGGTGGATCTGCCTATGCCGTTAAAACCCGGACAGAAATTTGTTTTAAAAGTAGATTGGAATTATAAAATTGCAAATCGTGGCGACTTTATGCGTTTTGGCAGTGCCAGGGGTGGTTATGAACATTTTGCAGAAGATGGCAACAATAATTACACTATGACACAGTGGTATCCCCGCCTATGCCGGTACAGCGATGACCAGGGTTGGCAAAACCACCAGTTTACAGGCACAGGTGAGTTTACACTAAGCTTTGGAAATTTTAAAGTACAGATCACAGTTCCTGCAGACCATATTGTTGGCGGTACCGGTGAATGCCAGAACTATGCACAAACATTATCGCCTACACAAATAGCCCGTTGGCAAAAAGCTCAAACGGCCAAAGAGCCTGTACAGATTGTTACACTAGATGAAGCATTGAATACATCTAAAAATAAAAGCAATGCTAAAAAAACATGGATTTACAAAGCTGATAATGTAAGGGACTTTGCCTGGACATCATCCCGACGTTTTGTTTGGGATGCAATGGCAACAATGGTTGAAGGGAAAAAAGCAATGGCCATGAGTTATTATGCTAAAGAAGCCTACCCTATTTACAGCAAATATTCTACTAAAGCAGTAGCACATACATTAAAAACATACTCTAAGTTTTCCTTCCCCTACCCTTACCCCGTTGCTATAAGTGTAGAAGGCAACCAGGGGATGGAGTATCCAATGATTTCTTTTAATCCCGGCCGTGCTGAAAAAGACGGCTCTTATTCTGAAGGAGCAAAGAATGCAGCTATATTAGTCATCATACATGAAGTAGGCCATACCTTCTTCCCCATGATTGTAAACAGTGATGAACGCCAATGGACATGGATGGACGAAGGGTTGAATTCTTACCTGCAATACTTAACACAAGAGCTGTGGGATGATAAATTTCCTTCGGATGCCGGACCGGCTTATACCATTACCGATTATATGAAATTGCCAAAAGACCAGTTGGAGCCGATAATGACCAATAGTGAAAACATCAACAACTTTGGCGCAAATGCGTATGATAAAGTAGCTACTGGTTTAAATATATTAAGGGAAACTATTGTTGGCCGTGAGTTATTTGACAATGCTTTTAGAGAGTATGCTAAAAGATGGGCTTTCAAATCTCCAACACCCGCAGATTTTTTCCGCACTATAGAAGATGCAACGGGAGAAGATTTAGACTGGTTCTGGAGGGGATGGTTTTATGGCACGGATGCCTGCGATATTGCTATTGATACTGTAAAACATGCCGTACCTGATGTTAGTGCCATTCCCGCATTAACAAAAGATAGCACAGTGTACAGGCCATTAGCCAGGCCTTTTGTAAATGATTATGAAGACATTTCTAAAATCAGAAACAAGCAAGACAAAAAAATTGCTTTTGAAACAGATAAAGATACTTCACTCCGTGACTTTTACTGGGAGTATGCAAGGGATATGGAAAGATATGATACAAATAAATATGCAGTAACAATGAGGCCGCAAACCGAAGCATTAGATGAAGCAGGAAAACAAAAATACAGCAGTAAACATTTTTACGAAGTTACCTTATCTAATAAGGGTGGTTTGCCAATGCCCATCATTATAGAATGGACTTACAAAGATGGTACAAAAGAGGTGGAAAGGATACCTGCACAGGTATGGCGCAAAGACGAAAAGAAAGTTATAAAGTCATTCGTAAAAGATAAGGAAGTGGCTTCTGTAAAACTTGACCCTTACAGGGAAACAGCAGATATAGATGAAACCAATAATACCTATGGCGATATTAAAGAACCAAGCCGCCTGAAAGTATTCAAGCAAAAACAAAACGTAACACCTGTCCCCGGTATTAACCCGATGCAGAAAGCACAGGAGAAGAAAGGGTTTTAACCTGTTTTTTATGTTCTTTAAAGCCGCCCATCAAAAAGCGGCTTTTTTCTTTGGCCATGCTGTTTGCAACCAATACGATTTGCTTAGATTTGAAAAGTAAAACACATCACAAATGAAAAAATTATTAGTAGCTCTCTTCCTGGTATTCGCAATTAACCTGGCCGTTATCGCACAAAACATCAGCAATAACCCAAACAGCAACCATGGTAACAAGTTTGAGCAGATGGGTGCAAACTTTCCAACGCCAAATGAATACCGTACTGCAAGTGGCGCACCCGGCCCAAAGTACTGGCAGCAGCGTTGTGATTATGATATTAAATGTGAGCTGGATGAAAAGAATACAAAACTTACCGGCAGCGAAACGGTTACTTACTTTAACAATTCACCAGATGTACTTACATACTTGTGGCTACAGTTGGATGAAAACCAGCACAGCAGTGTAAATAATGCCAACTACCAGGGAAGCAGCACAATGAATAAACAACAAAGCCCACAGCAAATTGACAGGGCACAGGAAGGAAACTCGGATAATGGCTTTGGTTTCAACATAACAAAACTTACAGATGCAACAGGCAAACCCCTGGAGCACACCGTTAATAAAACTATGATGCGGGTTGAATTGCCAGCACCATTAAAACCTGGCCAGCGGTTTGTTTTTAAATTAGACTGGAATTACAAAATAGCAGACCGCATGAGCCGTGGTGGCCGCGGTGGTTACGAATACTTTCCAGAAGATGGCAACCATATTTTTACAATGTCGCAGTGGTATCCCCGCCTGTGTGTGTACAGCGATTTTCAAGGCTGGCAAAACCACCAGTTCACCGGCCGTGGTGAATTTGCATTAACCTTTGGAAATTTTAAAGTTGCTATGACGGTTCCTGCTGACCATGTGGTAATGAGTACAGGGGAAGGACAAAATTTTGCAGCAGTACTTACACCTGCACAATTAAAAAGATGGCAACAGGCGCAAACATCAAAAGAGCCAATAGAAATTGTAACATTAGAGGAAGCCAAAGCTGCAGAAAAGCAAAAGAGTGAGAAAAAGGAAACATGGATATTTAAAGCAGATAATGTAAGGGACTTTGCATGGGGTTCATCCCGCAAATTTGTATGGGATGCTTTGGCTACAAAAATAGAAGGTAAAAAAATAATGTGCATGAGTGGCTATGCAAAAGAAGCCTATGCTTTGTATAGAAAATTTTCGAGCAAAGCCGTAGAGCATACTGTTCAGACTTATTCCAAATTCACCATCCCTTATCCCTACCCTGTTGCTCAAAGTATTGAAGCCGCCAATGGAATGGAATACCCTATGATATGCTTCAACTTTGGAAGAACTGAAAAAGATGGGACTTATAGTGAAGGAACTAAAAATGGTATGCTTGGTGTGGTGATACATGAAGTAGGCCACAATTTTTTTCCAATGATTATTAACAGCGACGAACGTCAATGGAGCTGGATGGATGAAGGCCTGAATACTTTTGTTGAATACCTCGCAGAAGAATTATGGGATAATAAATTCCCCAGCCGCCGTGGCCCTGCTGGTTTAATTACAGATTACATGAAGTTGCCAAAAGAACAATTGGAGCCGATTATGACCAACAGTGAAAACATTGTGCAGTTTGGGCCAAATGCCTATTCAAAACCGGCAACTGGTTTAAATATTTTAAGGGAAACAGTAATGGGAAGAAAATTATTTGATTATGCTTTTAAAGAATATGCAAGAAGATGGGCTTTCAAACATCCTGAACCGGCAGATTTATTCCGCACATTAGAAGATGCAAGCGGTGAAGACCTTGACTGGTTCTGGAGAGGATGGTTTTATAGTACCGAAGTATGCGATATATCATTGGATACAGTAAAATATGCAAAGCCTGATTTGGCTGCCCAACCAACTGCTACCTCAGAAATGACAGTAAAACGCAGTATTGACAAACCATCAATGCCCGTTTATGATGATATTTCTAAAGTGAGGAACAGGGATGAAAAAATTACATTTCAAACTGATGCAGATACATCCCTCCGTGATTTTTACTGGCGATATGCAAGGGCTATAGAACCATATGATACTGCAAAGTATGAAGCAAAAGTTCCCGGTAACAAACCCGAAACATTGACTGACACTGAAATGGAAAAGTATGGCGGCAAAAATATGTATGAACTTACTTTCAGCAACAAAGGCGGCCTGGTAATGCCTATCATCCTTGAATGGACATTTAAAGATGGCACCAAAGAAGTTGACCGGATACCTGCACAGGTATGGCGGCTAAATGAAAATAAGATTATCAAAACTTTTGTAAAAGATAAAGAAGTTGCCTCTGTTAAGTTAGACCCCTTCAGGGAAACGGCTGATATTAACGAAGCCAACAACAATTGGAATACAATAGCAGAGCCATCTAAGTTCACCATTTTTAAACAAACCCAGGGTGGTGGCAGAAGGGGCGGAGCTGGCCAAGGCAGCAACCCTATGCAAAAAGCACAGGAGAAGAAAGGGTTTTAAAACCCCAACCTCCCGAAATAATCGGAACAGGCTCTGGAGGGGTTTTAGATTCTTAAAGCATATAAATATTTTATATAATAAAAAGTCATCCGGATAATAAAGGATGGCTTTTTAATTTATATCTATCTTTAAGTTATGAAACGGGAAATAAAAAATTTTAAATCGCTGGAGGAGCAGGAAATGTATTTCCTTGAATATTTTTAATGCACTAACCCCAACAGAGAGGCTAAGGGCATTGGCTGATTTACAAAAAAGGAATTTTAAAACCTTCCTTGGCCCCTCACCAAAAAAAATAACAATCCGGAAAAACTATTTCGCCAATGGATATTGAACATCCAGAATTTTTACTTTTTTTGGGTTGTGCATCACAACATAAGCTCCGTTATATTTGTATTGGAGGATATCCGGTGAACTATTACGGCTACCATCGGGTTACAGAGAAGATATGGATATTTGGATTGCGCCTTCAAACGAAAACAAAATAGCTTTTCTAAACACCCTGCACTGCATGGGTTATACCGAACCGGAAACTGATTATATAAAAGACGAAGATTTCAGCACTTATTTTATGTGTCCCCTTGGCATCCGGCCACATGTTATTGATGTATTAACGATTGTCAATAAAAATATTTCTTTTGATGAAGCTGAAAAGAACAAAGTGGTACACATGACAGAAGCAGGCATAAATATGAACCTTGTATCATACGGTTTCCTAAAAGATATTAAACTCCGGCCCTCCGGGCAAAAAGACCTTTGGGATATTGCCCGGCTGGAAGAACTTCGCAACATCAAGTAAATCGAAATAAATTACCTCTTTAAGCGTTAAGCTTAAAACTCCACAACCATGCTATCTTGTAGCTTTCGCAAAATACATTTGTATTTAGGTATAGTTCTGTTTTGATCTGGTTGTTCATCAAGACAGAATAAAAATGGATGCTGGTTGAAGAAATTAGAAAAAAGTCTTACACAATCAAATTTGGCAATCTCTCTTCAAGCAATACAGACTATACATAACCTTCAGGATAAAACAACAAAACCTGAAACTGCTGAGAGGGCAAGTGATTTGGCTCCCAATTGCTGAAAGTATCTTAAGCAAGAGCCAGAAAATAATTACAGAACTTGAGGCATAAAAAAAGTCGACCATGCCAATAAGGAGAAGATTTATGGACTATTAATTGAATATTACAGGTTTCTGAAAGTTGAACCGAATAATATGAGTTCTCGAAAATTCCAAAGGAATCGATCGATTGATCGTTAAGAGGAAAAGATTCTGTAATAATTGCCACTCATAAATACAAACCATTTTTCAGCTGTTCCTTACAAATATTCAAAATGGAGTAACATCGATTGAAAATAAAACATTATTTATTGCAATGAACAAGACAGACCCGTATGATATAATATGTTCCGTGTTTTTGAAAGTATTGTAGGACAAAGTAGAACGTATACTTCAGGTAGGTGAAAAATTAAAGATATTTGCTGGAGTAGGCTCATTATAGCAGAGTAGCAAATCAAAAAATTAAAATAGTGGGATATACCATTCATTAGGATGAGGAAGACTTTGCGAGTATCGAAAATAAAAGTTCCAGTATAAACCAGGTAAATATAAAGTTCCTGTTAAAATTATCCTTTACTCAATAAAATAACAGGGAAAGCGGAAATCATTGAAACAAACATCGAATACACCGTTACCAAACCTTGCAATTAAACCCCTTTAGGGTTAGGGGTATTATTAACCACCCGTCCTTCCATCCCTAACTTTTATTTTCTTCTTTCCGGAGTTTTCCTTTTCGTACTCTTTTATCTTTAGTAATGTTGGGTCGGTTGCCCTTCTTAGCGAATCAGATACTGGCTTGCCTTTGCTTACATCAATCGGCCGTATATCTTCATCACCCATCAGGCCGCCATCATCGGTTTGCAGTTTATTCATTGCATAGGTTTCAGTAGCCTCTACTGTTCCTTCTCTCGGGTCGTAATAAATCCATTTACCATGTTTCATCGCATAGCCATCATTCTTTACAACCACCCTGCTTATTTCTTTAGTAGGGTCTTTTAAATCGTAGATAGAAACAGTATCAAAGGCATTTGCCGGGTCAATTGTCCGCCAGTTTTCAATACGCATCAACCCGCCGTTGTAAGTAAAATATTGCTGCTTGCCATTCAGTTTTCCCCATCGGTAATTTTCCTCGGCAATCTTCACCCCTTCTAAAGAAAATTTCTTCCACTCCCCTTCTTTTAAATCATTTTCAAAATAACCCTCTTCTTCATAGCCCCTTTCGCCACGGAGGTCCGGCACATTTACCACCCAGGGCCCTGCTTTCGGCCTTTTGTATCCACCCGGTTCAGCGTATCACCTTTTGGGCTAAGGATATAAGTTTTCCATTGGCCAAAACCGCTGATGGAAATAAACAAGGTAAGTATTAATATTAACCGCATAGTTTAGTAAGTTTGAGAAGAAAGTTTTAAGTATTGCAATTTACTAACGAAAATTACCTGCTTTTATGTTTTACCTGTTAAAAAAATTGTCTCCCCTGGGAAGCCAGTTTTCAATAGCCACCGCATTTGCATATTTACTAATCTGTGTATCTGCACATTCGCAAGTAAACCCCACACCCGCCAGCGAAAGAATGAAAGTAACGGAACAAAGACGGTTGCTGGAGCAGAAATCGTTGCTTAAAGAAATTCCTTTTCGCAATATTGGCCCGGTAACAATGAGTGGCCGGGTTTCTGATATTGAAGCCAATCCCGAAGACCCCACCGAATTTTATGTAGCCTATTCTTCTGGTGGCCTCTGGTATACCAAAAACAACGGCCTTTCTTTTAAACCAATTTTTGATTCCGAAGATGTAATTACCATTGGGGATATTGCCATTAACTGGTCAAAAAAAATTATATGGGTTGGCACTGGTGAGGTTAACAGCAGCCGATCTTCTTACGCCGGTATTGGTGTTTATAAAAGTAATAACAATGGTAAAACATGGGAGTATGCCGGCTTGCCTGAATCTCATCATATTGGTAAAATACAATTGCATCCAACAGATGAAAATACTGCATGGGTAGCTGCACTCGGCCATTTATATTCCCCCAATAAAGAAAGAGGTGTTTTTAAAACAACAGATAGCGGCAAAACATGGAAGCATACTTTGCAAATAGATGATAATACAGGTGTGGTTGAAATGGAAATTAATCCGCAAAACCCAAATGAACTTTATGCCGCGGCATGGTACCGCACCAGAAGGGCTTGGAATTTTGAGGAAGGTGGCAGTACAAGCGGCATTTATAAAAGTAATGATGGTGGCGAAACATGGAAACTGGTGACAGCAGCAGGCTCTGGTTTTCCAACTGGTGATGGCCTTGGAAGGATTGGGCTTACAGTATATCCTAAAAACCCGCAGCTTGTTTATGCTATTCTTGATAACCAAAACAACAAACCTGATACAGCAAAAAAAGATACAACTATTTATCGGTTAGATGAATTGAAGGGCCTATCAAAAGAACAATTTGCTGCATTGAATAATAAAAAAATAGATACACTACTTTTACGCAACAGGCTCTTCCCAAGATATTCTGCAAGCAAGTTGAAAGAATGGATAGCAGCTGATAAGTACAAGCCAACTGTGCTTTATGATTATCTGAATGTTAATACCGGGTTTGAAGCAAACCCGATTGGCTGCGAAATTTACAGAAGCGATAATGGCGGGCAAAGCTGGAAGAAAGTAAATGAAAAAGAAATCCCTATTTTTTTTACTTACGGATATTATTTTGCTAAAATTTATGTGTCGCCTTATAATGAAAACAAAGTGTATGCACTTGGCTTTTCATCACAGGTATCAACAGATGGCGGTAAAACCTGGAAGAACATGGATAAAAATAATGTGCATGCAGACCACCATGCACTATGGATAAACCCAAAGAAAGATTCTCACTTAATAAATGGGAATGATGGCGGTTTAAATATTACCTATGATGATGGCGATGTTTGGTTTAAAGCCAATACACCTGCTGTTGGGCAGTTTTATGCAATAACAACAGACAATGCAAAACCGTATAATGTTTATGGAGGTTTACAGGATAATGGTGTTTGGTATGTTCCCTCGCAGGGTGGCCGCAACCCATTTGGTGGTTCTGGCTTAGGGCAAACCGTAGGAACCGAAACAAACCTGGGTGGTGGTGATGGTATGCAGGTGCAGGTAGATGTTAGGGATAACACCACAACTTATTATGGTTCTCAATTCGGCAGCTATGCAAGAACAAACAGGATGACAAAAGAAGGCACCAAAAGGATAACACCAAGGCATGAGTTGGGTGATTTCCCTTTTCGTTTTAACTGGCAGTCCCCTATTCTTATCAGTTCGCACAACCCGGATATTGTTTACTTCGGCAGCAACCATTTTCACCGCAGTATGAATAAAGCTGATACGATGATACGAATGACAGCTGACTTAACCAATGGCGGAAAAACTGGTAATGTACCTTATGGCACATTAACTACTATTTCAGAATCGCCAAAACGTTTTGGCCTTGTTTATGCCGGAACAGATGATGGCAACATACATGTTTCTAAAGATGCTGGCACTAGCTGGGAAAAATTAAATTCAGCAGATGTTCTTACGCCGGTAAAGAAAGGAACAAAGCCGCAAGCAGCTAACAGTAAATTACAAACCAATAATTTATGGGTTAGCCGTGTTACTGCATCCCAACATAAAGAAGAAAGGGTTTATGCTTCCTTAAATGGCTATCGCTTCGATAATTTTTCCCCTTATTTGTATATAAGTAATAACTATGGTGTAAGCTGGGAGCAAATTGGAAAAGACTTACCAAATGAACCAATTAATGTAATAAAAGAAGACCCAAAAAACGACAGTATTATGTATGTGGGTACAGATGGGGGCTTGTATGTAAGTTTTGACAAGGGTAATTCATTTATGATATGGAATACAGGTTTGCCAAAATCTGTTCCGGTGCATGATATTGCCATTCAGCAACGGGATAATGAAATTGTATTGGGTACACATGGCCGCAGTTTATATATAGCCAAATTAGAGGATGTGCAAATGCTGAAACAGGATGCTGAGTGGATGAAGAAGAAAAAAGAAAAAGAGAAAAAAACCGAGAAGAAAGAAACCGATTAAGAATAGTAACCCGTAAGTAAGTGCTTCTGTATTATTCAACTACAGAAGCACTTATTTTTTAAGCTACTTTATAAATAGTGTTTTAACCCTTTACTTCAATAGGCCCTGCTTTCTTAACTTTTGTTTTTTTATAAAAAACAATCCCAAAAAATATTGCCAGCAACAAAGGCCAGATTGAAACCAACCCGATAAACAGTTCAACTATCCAGCCCCACCCTGCTTTAAAGGCACTGCTGATTTTTGAAGCAAACCCGGGGTTATCACTATTTTTTGCCGATGAATTTAATACCTGGTAATAAGTTAGGTTGATTGTACTGAATGCAGATGAATGGCCAAGGTATTCTATTCGGCCTGTTGCAGATTCAATCTGCTCCTGTATGCCATCAATTTCTGATTGCACATTTAGTATTTCCTCCATATTCTTTGCCTGTTTCA
Organism: uncultured Chitinophagaceae bacterium; assembly: GCA_963840755.1. Lineage (GTDB taxonomy): Bacteria > Bacteroidota > Bacteroidia > Chitinophagales > Chitinophagaceae > JJ008. The sequence continues at coordinate 170,820 of CAWJAG010000002.1, forward strand.
GCAAATCAAGATAACGGAGCCTTACTTGCTTTTTAGATTCCATTCTTGAACGAGTATCAACATATTCGGCTGTAACATCCTGTGATGATATTTTCTTTTCGTTCACCTTTTCTACATCAATGCCGAATTGTGTTACGGCATTGTCAAACTGGTCAACAGGTACTTTTATTGTTACTGTATTTTCAATTTTATAATCAGACTCATTTTGATCTTCCTGTGCAACATAGCCGCCAAAGCTTTTAACTTTTTCCCGGAGTGAGGTGTAATATGTTTTAAAATCCTTTACTTCAACATTCAGTGTAGCGGTTTTAATAATTTTTTTATCCCAATCAGGGTTAGGTGCTTGCTGGGGTTGTGAAGGCTCATTTTTCTTTTGCGGGTCTTTTTTTTGTTCCGGCTTTGCCGTTGAATCAGCAAAGAAACCGTTCTTATCCTCTTCTACTTTAAATTTATTATCAGTAATAGCAGTTTCTACTACTTTAATCTCTGATGAGTTTAAATTCTGGTTCTTTGCATTGTTGTTACAGGCAATAAATAAAACAATACTTGCAATAGCAGTGGTTATTAATTTCATGGCTTTACTTTTTATTATAAAAATAATTGAGATGCAGCAATCAAACATTTACATAATAGCCCCCGAAAATTCCGGGGGCTTCTAGTATCACTTTGTTTTAACAAATGTGGAAGTAGTTACTTTATCCGCAGATTGCAACTGCAATGTGTCCGCTGTAAGTTTGGTAACTGCATAAACCTTAGCCGTTGAATCACTTGCTTTTTCTTTTAGCTGTAACTGCCCTGCTTTGCTCCACTCATAATGGATGGTGTCGGCTTTTACAGCATCACTTACTGAACGCAACGCAATTCCTTCTTTTTTAAAATCATAATGGTAGTTTGGCAATACAGTGTCTATAACAGGCTGTACATTTTTCCATTTGCCAACAATTAATTCTTGAGAAGATGACTTATCGCCTTTTTTACTGTTGAAATAAAAATAAGCTCCCACCCCGGCTGCTATTACAAGCAGCCCGATAAATAATTTTTTCATGGCTATACTTTTTAAAGGTTAAAATGTGAGGACAGTAATTTATACCGCACACCTTAAAAAAGTAACCCAAGCAAATTTGTTAAAAGGAAATAATGAGTGGGATTATTTGTAACCTGTAATCAACAATTCTATTTCTCTCCTGCCATCTTCATCACAATCTCCCATTCCTCATCTGTAACAGGCTGCACAGATAAACGGCCTAAGCGAACCAACGCCATGTTGGTTAATTTTTTCTCTGCTTTTATTTGAGAAAGTGAAACGGAGTGTTTTAATTTTTTCACCGGTTTTAAATCAACTGCCACCCACCTCTCATCCCGTGTAGTGGGATCCTGATAAAACTCTTTTGTCACTTTGGCTATGCCCACAATATCTGTTCCTTCATTACTGTGATAGAAAAATACCTCGTCCCCCTTCTTCATACTGCGCAAATGCAGGCGGGCAGCATAATTGCGGACACCACTCCAGCAGGTTTGCTTTTCTTTTACTAATTCATCCCAACTATAGGTTGAGGGTTCTGATTTTGCTAACCAATATGCCATACGAAAAAATTTTATTTACAGATTTCAAATTTACAGGTATGTGCAGTAAAAAATATTTTTAATTTCTAAATCTGAAAAGTTACCATCTGCCGTATCTGTAAACATTCAATCTAATTAAAAACAATCAAATTAAAGTTATGAAACAGCTTAAATCAATTTGTCTTATGCTTGTGGCAGCATTAGTAATAAATGTATCATTCGGGCAAACAATGACAAAAGAAAAAACAACAGAAGTGGGTGGCGCACAAATGTACCCTTCTAAAAACATTGTGGAAAATGCCGTAAACTCCAACGACCATACCACATTGGTAGCAGCCGTTAAGGCAGCAGGTCTAGTAGAAACCTTAATGAGTGCTGGCCCCTTCACCGTATTTGCACCAACCAATGCTGCATTTGATATGCTGCCAAAAGGAACAGTGGAAATGCTAGTAAAACCAGAAAACAAAGCGGCACTTACCGGTATACTTACTTACCATGTGGTAGCTGGTAAATTAGATGCTGAAATGCTGAAAGAAAAAACAAAGATGGGCAATGGTACTGCCGAATTAACCACGGTGGCTGGTGGAAAATTATGGGTAATGAAAAAGAATGGCAAGTGGTGGGTGAAAGATGAAAAAGGTGGTACAGCCCAAATAACTATTTCAAATGTATACCAGAGCAATGGTGTAATACATGTAATAGACCATGTGCTGATGCCTAAATAAAAACTATCGTGTTGTAAACTGAAGAGCCCGGCATTTTTGCCGGTCTTTTTGTTTATAACCATCCTCCAGAGGAATAAGATTGCACTAAAAATTTATGTAACTTTACTGAAACCTTAAACTTATTCTGATGTTTAAATACCTCTTTACTTCTGCGTTAGCATTTATTTTCTTTAGTACTGTACAAAGCCAGAATTATATCACTCTTTACGAGGATTGCAACTACACAGGCCGCAGCTACACCCTTGAAGCAGGTAACTACCGCTACTACCAGATGAAGGTTAGTAACGATAAGCTCTCCGCAATAAAAATACCTTATGGTTTTAAAGTATCTGTATATGAAAACGATGGCTTTACAGGTCGTTCCAAAACTTTCTCTGCTAATGTAAGCTGCTTAGATAGTGACTGGAATGAAATGGCTTCATCCATAGTTGTGGAGAGTATTTATATCAACGGTAATGGTAATTCGCAAAATGATTATGTTACCTTTTACACAGATGCTTATCAAAAAGGTTATTCACAAAGTTTAAGGCCAGGCAGTTATACCGGTGTGCAACTGGGCAATTTAAAATACAGCATTTCATCATTTACCATAAGTGGCAACCTGCGGGTAAGGATGTATGCAAATACCGAAGATCTATCCGGCTATTCAGAAACATTTGAGGAAAACCGCAGTTATCTTTCCAATAACCTGAACGACAAAACTGGTTCATTGGTTATAGAATATAAACCTGCAACCCCGGTAAACAACGGCGGCGGATACGGCAATACTAATTTTGCCACTTTTTATTCTGCCTGTAATTATGATGGCAATGCGCTGCGGCTGATGCCTGGTTACTATTCAGGGGAAAAATTAGGTGTATTAAAGTATGCCATTGAATCTGCACAAATACCAAACAACCTGCAGGTAAAAGCATTTAGTAATGATAACCTGTACGGACAATCAACCACCCTTACAGAAAACATAAGCTGCCTCGATTATAATTTAAAAGATAAAATAGGTTCATTAGTAATTGAAGAAAGAACCAATAACTATAACAACGGCGGCGGTACTAACCCAACTGCAATTGGCAATGTTATCATTTATAGTGATGGCAATTACCGTGGGCAATCTTCCACATTATTGCCCGGCACTTATGCTACTATGGCACAGGCTGGTGGCTTTCCTGATAAAGCACTTAGTTCATTGCAAGTGCCAGCGGGGTTTACCGTTATTTTGTATGAGCAGGAAAATTTTGGTGGTAAATCATATACTATAACTGCATCAAAAAGTGGTTTTTCTTTTTCCAACTGGAACGACAGAGCCTCATCTGTTAAAGTATTCAGGAATTAATATAACACGGTTTTGATAAAAATATTTTCTGCAAAAACCCAATAGCGGATAGAAAGATGAATGGTGCGACGTCCGCATATGGCGTGACAGGCGCAACCGGGCTAATAGTAGCACTACATCTGGATTCAAAAAAATGGCCGGAACGATTTGTTACAGCCATTCTATGTTTGCGAATTTTATTGCTTACGCATACTCCTCCTTCGACACCTTACTATAATCATCAATTAATTTTCTTTGTAAATCAAATGGTACCGCTTCATAAGCTTTAAGCTGCATCTTGAATTTTGCCCGGCCCTGTGTTATGGAACGAAGGGATGATGAATATCCATCCATTTCTGCCAATGGTACATTAGCAATTATTTTTTGAAAATGACCTTCACTGTCTATGCCCTCCACTATGGCACGGCGGCTTTGCAAATCTCCCATCACCGCCCCAGTTAAATCATCGGGACAAAGCACTTCCACATGATAAACAGGTTCCAGTATCTGCGGGTCTGCCTGCTGAAATGCCTGGCGAAATGCCTGTAAGCCTGCAATTTTAAATGATATATCATTACTATCCACCGGGTGCATTTTTCCATCATATACACATACCCGTATATCCCTTGCATAAGAACCAGTGAGTGGGCCATTGTGCATTTTCTCCATCACCCCTTTTAATACAGAAGGCAGAAACCTTGCTTCTATTGCACCACCAACTATACAGTTATAGAAAACCAATTTTCCACCCCATTCTAAATCATGTATATCCCTTCCCCTTACATTAAAATCAGTTGGCTCAGGCATACCTTCATACCAGGGTTCTATCCGCAGATACACTTCCCCAAATTGTCCGTTTCCGCCACTTTGTTTTTTATGCCGGTAATTGGCATCGGCCATTTTACGTATTGTTTCCCTGTAAGCAATTTTTGGTTTTACAAATTTTACTTCCAGTCGGTGTTGCTTTTCAATTTTCCATTTGGCAACTGCCAGGTGCATATCCCCCTGGCAATGGATAAGTGTTTGTTTTAATTCAGAAGAAACTTCTACTAACAGTGTCGGATCTTCTTCCCGCAGTTGATGCAGTGCCTGCGATAGTTTTTCTTCTTCCCCTTTCTTTAATGTTTCAATTGCCACCGTCATATTATAAGAAGGAAATTCAATAGGAGGCAATTCATAATTTTTACCCTTTGCATGGAGGGTGTTGTTTACATGGGTGTTTCTCAATTTCAATGTAGCACCTATATCTCCCGCCACTAATTCATGTATAGACGTTCTTTTATTTCCCTCCACTAAAAAAAGCTGATTTATTTTTTCTGTTACACCTGTGCTTTCATTTTCCAATTCCATTCCCACTTTTATTACACCTGAATACACTTTAAAGAAAGACATTTCGCCAACATGCGGTTCAGAAATTGTTTTGTAGATAAACATACAGGCCGGGCCTTCTGCATTACAGGCAAGCTTCTCCCCTTTCTTTGTTACCTGCGGCGGCATTTCGTTGGCACTGGGGCATACATTATCAATAAAACCCATCAGACGGCCGCTGCCCATATTTCTTTCGGCTGATAAACAAAACAGCGGAAACAAATCATGGTTTATCATTGCTTTCTTTAACCCCTCTTTCATTTCATCCTCCATCAACTCCCCTTTATCAAAATATATTTCCATTAATGTTTCGTCATTGCTGGCAATAGCTTCAATCAGTTCTTTATGCAATTCATCTGCTTTTGCTTTCTCCCCATCGGGTATAGGCAGTTTTTCCGGTTTACCCCCCGCATCTTTAAATTTATACATCACCATCCGCAGCACATCAATTATTTCATGAAAGCCGGCACCTGTTTGGTATGGATACTGCACTACCACTACTTTATTTCCAAAATGTGCTTTGGCTTCCCTTACTGTTTTATCAAAATCTGCACTATCATCATCTAATTTATTCACTGCAAAAATCATCGGGGTTTTAAACTTTTCTGTATACTCCCAGATAATATCAGTACCAACCTCCACCCCTATTACTGCATTTAATAACATTACACCGGTATCGGCCACCCGTAATGCAGAAATTACTTCGCCAACAAAATCATCATAACCGGGGGTGTCGAGTATATTTATTTTATAGCCCCGCCATTTTGTGTGTAATAGTTTGCTGAAGATGGAATTGCCCCTTTCCTGTTCTAATTCATGGTAATCACCGGTGGTATTTCTTTCGGCAATATTGCCGCGGCGATTAATAATACCTGCTTCAAAGAGCATACATTCCGCTAATGATGTCTTGCCGGAGCCTGCATGGCCGAGCAAGACAATGTTTTTTACATGTGATGTATCAAATTCTGGCATAACAATCTTTTTAAAAATTAAGAATTGAGTTGCGTAGAATTTAATAGGGGCAGGAAAATGAAAAGTAAAGAGTTGATGGGTTGATAAGGTAATGAACCCTGTCAACAAATTAACTTATACGGTATTAACCTTTATTTCGTTCGCTGAAGAAAGTTGCTGAATTCAGAACGGAGACCCTCTAATGTTTGTTCAAGCTGCTGATACTCCCCAAGCAACTGCTCATGTTTTGAAAGGCTGTCTTCATTGGCATGGCCGTTGAAAGCTGCTTTTTCAAAATTAATTTTTCTGTCGTGGGCTTTGATTGACTGCTTAAGGTCGTGGATGTTGATAAGCTGGATGTGAAACTGGTTGTGGAGGTGTTCTACGTCTTGTAATTGTTCTTTTGTAAGTTCCTTGCCTGCCACCTGGCGGAGTTTGGTTTCGTCCTGAGTCAATTCTTCACGGTAATTGCGAAGTTTTTCCCTCAAGGCGTTGCACTCCGCCGAGAGCTGTGAGATGTCTACCTGTACCATGGGATTCAAAATTTAAGAGCCTGCCTTTCATACCTACGCAAAGCTTCGGCAGATAAATCGGCAAACGGGTTAAAAATAAAGAGGCTTAAATTTTCCCTGGGGTGTTGGATTAGGCTCGGGGTGTATCTGCAAGTAAGATACTCTGATTTTGTAAAATTGCAAATAAAGCAGCAGAATTTTTATAAAAAAGAAATGCACAGGCGGGGGTTGCCTGTGCATTTCTTAAAAAATCACATTTAGTTAGCTATCTGTGCCTTTTCACTTTCGTTTTTGATGCCTTGTTGCCCCTGGGGCCTGTTAAGGTTGTTTTCTTTACTGTTGTTGTGTTTCCCCTTGGCCCTGTAACAGCTGTTTTTGTACGGGTAACCCTATAATTATTTACGGATGCAGAATGCCTAGTTCTTACTACAGTGGAAGATGACCGGTAAGGGGTGTAAACCCGGTGTGCATTAACAGCTCTATGTGTATGCACCACTACAAATGATCGATGATGATTCACCCTGTATGGGTGCCATACATTCCAGCCGTAAGGTTTCCATGGTTTCCACCAGGCTGGATGATGATGCCAACGCCATGGAGAAATCCAGGGACGATAAACTGGCGCAAATACAAACCGAACGGATGGCCATAACCATACATTTATAATTATGCCGGGTGCATCGTATTCAAATGAGGCGTTGGGGCCGCTCAAGTTACCGTTATTAATAAAATCAATAGAAGCTGCATCATCTCCACTATCCGGTTCTACTATTATCTGCTCGCCATAAATATCTTCATCTCCTACTATTTGAATCATTGCTGTTTCATTCCCTGTTTTTTCAAGTTCAATAACAGCAATATCCTGTGTTTCTTTTTCTGAAACGGCCACTTGTAAAATAAATACATGAGCACCCTTATCCATTTTACTCACCACTTGTACATAGTCTGTATTTCCATCTTCATCCAGGTCCAGGTTGTTTATATGGTTTCCTTCTTTATTAACAGCTTCTTCAAAGGCTTCGGGAGAAGCTGCATCTTGAAACATTTGCAAAGCGCCCTGCAAGCTGAAATTATCGCCGGGCAATCCGGTAGAATCTATTCCGGACTGGCTTTGTGCCTTGGCTGTAGATACTGTAAGTAACGAAACAACTGCCAGGCTAAAGAGGTACTTGATTATTTTCATAAAATTTATTTGAAGTGAGACAATGACCGGGCAAAAAGGTTTAGTGGGTAGTACATTAAATATGCTGGCTTTATTAAAGAATTATTGTGTCAATTTAACATTGAGGTTAAACTGACCTGCAATTACTCCTTTTGGTGCAGACACTCCGATTAAAATATTATAGTTTTCCTGTCCGGGATTTTGAAAACTTATTTTTCTTTCACTGGTTTGCACTTTGTTTTTCCAGTTTCCATCCCATTTATGATCTGCTTCGCAGGTAATGCAGCCACCCAACTCCGGTACCAGATTATAATCTGATGCGCCAATACGATACGCATAGATACTTAAATCGCCGTTTGCATCTGTTGGTGTAACGCTGATAAACAGTTCGCATTGCTTAGGCATGGTAAGGGCAAAAAATACATGATTGCCTTTAAATTTATTTGACTGGGTGCCGGGAAAGCAGGCATTAGCACTGTTCCATGCCCAACTAAGGTCTTGCATTAAAGAGCCTTTTGCTAAATCTCCCTGTACGGTTACAGAATCTTTTTCATCCATATTAATAATGGTAACACTTGCCGGCCAGCCCTGGCTGTATGAATAATAAGAAGTGGTTATAAGCAACAGACTGGAAAAAAGTATTTTTTTCATTGTAATAAAGTTTTATAGGTTATTTTTTAGGAACTACAGTAATAATTTCTTTAACCGAAGGGCCAAATTTTTGTCCTTTGTACATCATCTGGTATTCCATAGTATAAGCACCCAGGTAATATGGGGCTTCTACATTATAAGCAAACTTGCAGGTTTCTCTGTAGCCTGTTGTGGGTGCATATAGCGGTGAAGAAGGAACCAACTCATCCCGTTGTATTTTTGAACCGCTTGGGCCTTTATAAATGGTTACCCTTAATTCCACTTCATTTCCCTTCCAGATGCAAGTACCCATGTTTTCAACTGTAATGTAGACGGCGTCCTTTTGGTCAGGATACATATTATCCAGCAGGTCAACATTGGTAATTTTGGCGTCAAATACACATTCCTGCTGGCTTTTAATTTGTGCATTTGCCATTACAGAAAATAAAAAAATGTAAAATCCGGTAATAAAAAATTTGATTTTCATAATCTTAAAATTTAATAATTAAAGGTTATTGATTTTAGGTGTTGTTCATTCACCCGACTGGGTGATTTTTTTTTATTACAGGTTGCCCATTTGTCTTATAAAATCCCGCCGCCCTTTTCTTTCCATACGATGCAGATATTGTAAGCCGGCACCGGTACCATCCGTTGTAGTGGTGGTACCAAACAGAGTGGCTTTATCTGTACCTAACTTCAGATAATAAATTGTTGGAGCTATGATTTCATGCTTATCATCAATACTGTCTGCCTTCAACAGCACATCCCCTGTAGCCGGATGATAAATGCCACTTACATACTCAATGGCCTGGTAGCCATTTTTATCTTTATAAAAATCTATGGCATCTGCATCGGTGCTGTCAATAGCATGATAAGTCCATACTATTTTTCCTGAAATGGTAGTATCATTAATAAAATCTAGTCTAGCCATGCAAGTAAAAAGTGTGGTTGTATTGCTTTGCTCCCTCCACTCTCCTTTATAATAATTTGTTTGTGCAACTGATGAAATAGAAAAAAGTACAACAATCAGAAGCAGGATAGCAGGTCTTTGTTTCATAGCATTTTTTTAACAATTCTTAACCGCTGAAATAAATTGATGTAACACTTCTTAAAATAGGACTAATAATAAATGGCTACTACTGAACTAAAATTGATAAATAAAATTCTGAAGTATTACTAAACAACCTATCACCCGGCCGGGTGATTTTATTTCAGCATCAGCTTCCGAAGATGTTTTATTACTTCTATCCGGTTGGTGGCATCCATCTTCAGGTAAATGTTTTTCAGGTGGGTTTTTACCGTATTTATGGAGATGAAAAGTTTTTCAGCAATTTGTGTGTTGGTAATGCCATCATATATCAGTTGTGCAAGGTCAAACTCCCTGTCGCTAAGGGGTGAAAGCAAATGACGGTTGAGTTTTTCAAAGTTCAGTTTAGGCAGGTCATGGTTTTTTTCGGCGGCATGGTTGCTGATGGCAATTTCTAAAGAAGCCAGCAATGTTTTTTCATTAAACGGTTTTACAATATAGCCGCTGGGTTTTACTGCCTTTGCCCGTTGCAGTGTGTCTTTATCAGAATAAGAAGTAAGAAATAAAAAAGGTATCTGGTATTTTTCATTGATGCGGTTGGCGATATCTATCCCATCCTCTTCGCTTTCTAGGTTTACATCTAATATGGCAGCATCGGGAGTATTGTTTTGCAATTGCTCATTGGCTTCGGTACTGTCGTAAGCAATGCCACTTACTTCAAAATCATTATTGTCAAGGTACATAGAAATATTCTCAGCTATCACCGGTTCATCTTCCACTATCAGTATCCGTAGCTTACTCATGCAAAACTGTATTTGGTTATTTGCATTTCCACTACAGCTCCGTTATTGTTATAAATGTCAAGCTTTGCTTTTAGCTTCTGTGCAAATGCCCTTATCATTTTCATGCCAAATGATTTGCCTTCTTTTGCATTCATACCTTCGGGATAGCCAGCCCCATTATCACTTACCCGCAGCAGCAGGTGTTCTGTTTTTTCTTCAAGCAGGATATTTAATTCACCCTGTCGGCCGTCTTTAAAGGCATATTTCAGGGAATTGCTTACTAATTCATTCAATACTAATCCCAACGGAATCATAGTGTCCACATCTAAATTGAGGTCATCTATCTGTGTATGCACCTTTACTTTATCATTGGTAATATTATAAGAGTCGCAAAGACTTTGAAGCAGGTTACTGATGTACTCTTTTGTCCGTATGCCTTTAATATTTCCCTCGCTATACAAATTTTGATGGATTAAGGCCATGCTCTGCACCCTGTTCTTTCCTTCCTTTACTGCTTCGCTGGCCTGGCTATCCGTAATAGACATGCTTTGTAAATCAAGCAGGCTGCTTATTACCTGCAGGTTATTTTTTACCCGATGGTGTATTTCTTTCATCAGCACTTCAAGATCTGTTGATTGTTTTTGAATAATTAAACTCTTCTTTCTCTGCCTGCGGTATAAAGCTAAGATTGAAATCCCTGATAATAACAATAACCCGGCTCCAATTGCCCAAACTGTTTTATTTTGTCTCTCTTTTTTAACCTGTTTTGCCTGCAATATATTTTCTCTTGTCAGCGATTGCATCAGTTCTTTTTCCTTATCCAGTTTTGCTGTTTTAAAATCATTCTCACTTTGCAATAAAGTGCTGTATGCTTTTTCACTTTCAACTATTGAGTCCATCAGAACATTTTGCCTGGCGAGCAAAACATAATTTTTTTGTTGCTCAACAATAGCCGTTTCTTTTAATTCATTTTCCCTGAATAGAGCTTTTCTTTTTTCTGTTTCGGTTGTAATAGTTATAGCATCTAATTTACCTTGCGCCTGTAGTAACACAATCTCTTTTTGCTTTTTTTCAGATTCATATTTACTTTCCAGATCTAATGCTATTCTTTTGTTCTGGATATTTGACAGACTATCCTTTAATAAAAAAAGGCGGTCGGCTGTTTTCTCTGCTTCTGAGTGATTAGCCATTTTCTTGTAAAGCCCATATTTTATTTTGTTGCTGATATATTCACTATAAATATTTTTTTGACCTATGGCAAGTGTCTCATTTTCGGCTGCATACTGCAATGCCTTATCATATTGTTTATTTCTTTCATAGAGATTGATAAGGTAGCTATTGGCTAAATAAACACTGAGTATTGCACCCGAAGCCAGGCATGATTCTTTTACTTTTGTAATAAACCCAACCCGATCTTCCAGTTTATCGGTTTGCCATTGTATCATTATCAGGTTATGAGAAGGGTCTTTCCCTTCTTTCATTTTTTTATCAACTATTAGCTGATTGTACTCATCTATTAGTTTAGCAAACTCCGCAGGCTTTTCCCACACATAATATAAATTGGCAAACATTGTAATAGCATATCCATGATCTGGTTTTCCATCCTTAGCGATGGTGATTTCATATGCCTTTCTGTAATATTTTTCCGATTCGTTATAATTATCTGTGTGCAAAAAAACATCTCCAATAGCAGTATAAGGCAGCCAGTTTCGATAGGGCAAATTGAGATTATTATATTCCACACATTCAAAAAAATATTTTAAAGCTGAATCTTTTTTTTGTAACCCGCTATGGCAATTGCCAGCGATCAACAACAAACTGTTATGCACATCATACGAAACCCTGTTTTGCAAAAAAGGCAAGCCGGCATAAATGTATTCGAGGCCTTTTGCATACTTTCCCTGCATATATTGCGAGTTGGCCCATTCTACGTTATACTTTACAATTATTTCTGCGTCCTGTGTTTTTTGAGCAAAGCCATATCCCCTGTTTAGCCAATAATCGGCACTATCAAATTTAGCTTTCCGAAATATTTTCCGGGCAATGGAAAAAATTGTATCTGCTTTTACTTTATCTGATAAATTACTGTTAAGTAAAGCATTACCATCCTGACAAACGATATCGGTTTCTAATAATAACAAGGCCGATAATATGATTAAAATGATGCGCATCAGAAAGCTAATGTACTTTAGTTTCCTGTAAAATTAGAACTGTATAGTATTCAGTTATCACCCCGTTAGGTGATTTTGCTGTTTCAAAACCACCGATGGCTTATATTCGCAATCCGGATAAAATGAACAATGATTTCTCCCAACACCATACAGCAAATTCTTGGTCGCATTGATATTATTGATGTGGTGGGCAGCTTCGTAAAGCTAAAAAAGAGAGGCAGTAATTATCTTGGCCTCTGCCCTTTTCATAACGAAAAAACCCCTTCATTTACTGTATCTCCTGCCAAAGAATTTTATAAATGTTTTGGCTGCGGCAAAGCTGGTAATACTATCAGCTTCATGATGGAGCATGAAAAGTACAGTTATGTAGATTCATTAAAATGGCTGGCAAACAGATATGGCATCGAAATTGAAGAAACTTTTCAAAACGATGAGCAGCGGCAGGCACAATCAGGCGGCGGATAGCTTGTACATCATCAACCATTTTGCACAAGCAATTTTTTAGCAGCACAGCTTTTTGAAACCGAAGAAGGACGGGATATTGGACTCAGCTATTTAAAAGAACGGGGGTTTAGAGAAGATATTATCAAAAAATTTCAATTGGGTTATTCGCCAGAGCAAAGAGATGCGTTTACCAAAGAAGCTATTGCCAAACAATACAATACTGAAGTGCTGCTAAAAGCAGGACTTGGTTGCCAACCGAAATGACCAGCTTACGGACAACTACCGTGGCCGTGTTATTTTTCCTATACATAACCATAGTGGAAAAATTTTGGGCTTTGGTGCAAGAATTTTAAAGAGCAATGATAAAGCGCCAAAATATATTAATACACCGGAGAATGAGATTTATGTAAAAAGCAAAATTCTTTATGGCTCCTATTTTGCAAGGCAGGCTATTGATAAGGCTGATGAATGTTTGCTGGTAGAAGGTTATACCGATGTTGTTTCCCTGCACCAGGCAGGTATAGAAAATGTAGTGGCAAGTCGGGGGTACTTCCTTAACACCAGATCAATTACGTTTAGATAAGAAAATATACCAACAACCTTACTATTATTTATGATGGTGATGCGTGCCGGTATAAAAGCAGCACTTCGTGGATTGGATCTGGCATTGGAAGAAGGGTTGAATGTAAAACTGGTATTAATACCTGATAAAGAAGACCCGGACAGTTATGTAAATAAAGTTGGTGCATCGCATTTCAAGGAGTTTATTCAGAAGAATAAAAAAGATTTAATCCTTTTTCAATTGGAAGTGGCATTAAAAGATGCCGGCAATGACTCGGTAAAAAAATCTGAAGTGGTAAACCGGATGGCTGAAACCATTTCCAAGAATAAATAAAGCAGAAGATTTTACCAAACAACAGGATTATATTAAGCAATGCGCCGAAATATTAAAGATTGATGAAGCAGGCATGCATTCATTAGTTAATAAATTTATCAGTGACAGGATTGTCACACAGGAGAGGAGGCTACCCTTTGAAGAAGCAAAACTGGCCGAAGAAAATGCAAAGCAAGCTGAAGCAAACAAACTATGATGAAGCCACTTTCAATTTATTGTTTAAAGATGATTTGCAGGAACGGGAAGTAGCAAGGGTACTATTAGAGTATGGCATAAGAAAATACGATGAGACAAAACTAGTAGCCGAATATATGCTGGAAGAAATGGTTGATGAAAGCCTGATTGACAATACAGATGTTTTAAGGCTGATTGCCGCCTTTAAAGAACTTTTGCAAACAGTCCCGGAAACAGCCAGAAGAAATTATTTTATTTATCACCCTGATACAAAACTGAGTGCATTTGCTGTTTCGTTGCTTAATTTTCCTTATGAAGAAAGCGACCATTGGAAAAAAGAATCCAGCCAGTCAACCGGGTACCAGAATAAATTATTTAAACAGAGCTATGAAGATTTTATTGAAAGTTTGGCAGTGGGCAATGATGATAAGCTAATGAAATTTCTAAAAATAGATGAAGACAGCACCAATGAAGAAGTGGATTCTGCCATCAACTATCTTAAGCTCCGAAAAATAAAAAGAATGTTGCTTAGAAAATCAGGCGGATCTTGAAAAACCCCATACTCCTGAAGAATACACTATGCTCTATCAAACCCATGATCACCTGAAAAAAATGGAAATGGAATTGAGTAAAAAAATGGGGGCTGTAATTATCCGTTAGCTTTTATTTCAGCATATATTTCCTGTAGAGAGATGCTGACACCGATAGGTTTTATAACTAAGGTGTCTGCAAAATTCTTATACTCCTCCAATTCCCAATGTTTAGCATCATTCAGGCGAAAGGCACTTACATGCAAAGACTTTGCATCAACTAATATGTACTCTTTCAATGTTGGTATATCCCTGTAAAGTGCAAATTTGCCGCCCATATCGTAGTTCCTTGTAGAAGGAGAAAGTATCTCAATAATTACAGTTGGGTTGGTAGCAATATCATCATCATAACCATCTACCGGGTTTTTACAATAAATGGAAATATCGGGGTATGTATAAAGGGTGTTTTCTGGTATATACATACGCATATCCGGGCCGAATGGCCTGCATTTACCCCCTTTTAACTGAATGGCCAGTTCTCCAAACAGGTTTGAAAAAATCACATTATGGTTATCCCCGGCACCCGACATTGCAAGTAGTTCCCCATGTCCATACATATCAAATATTTCGCCTTTATAATACTCATGCCGTTCAGTAGCAAGCCTCTCCATCTCCAGATATTCCTGCTCTGTGTATTTATTTTTGCCGTAGGCAACTGCTGGTTCGTTTACTTCCATATCATAAAATTACAGCTATTTTATGTTTTCTGCAATAGCATATCACTATAAGAAACTTCAACTAAATCTTTCTCTTCAACTCTAAATTGCTTTAAATAAAAATCGCATTGCTGCTGTAATTCTTCTTTCGACAAATCGGCCAATATATTCCCAGCTTCTATTTCCACAAAAGAACCAAGCCCCGGCACTTCATCAATATGGAACTTTACATTTTTAATGTAATAAATTTCCCGTTTCTTTTGTACCACCACTTTAATGCCGTTAGATTTCGCAAGCACTTCTTTTAACCCCACAGCATCTTCCACTTTTACCAACTGAAAATGCGATTGCTTGGGCCCGGCCTGGTTTGTCCTTTCATAGTAAATCAAATTGTTTTCAATATTACCCTCCCGCAATTTCAATCTGCCATTGGGTACATTAAAATAAGTATCTGTTTGCTCATCAATGCCTTTAAATGATGCATTGTTGGTTAAGAGATAGTTCCTTACGAAGCCAGCATCTACACATTTTGCTTTTATCTCCACATTCAGGTATGACATAAATTGATATTGAATAATTTCTGATGTTGTATAAGCCCAATAGCGAACAGAACGATGAAGAGTGAGTCTTTTTCATTCTTCCACCGGAAGAATAAAAAATCCCAACTCTTTGGGTTACAACTGGGCTGATAGTAGTACCTCATCTGGGTAAATAAAAATTAATTTGGGAATATACTCACCGGCAATACAAATTCAAAAATAGTTCCTTTAAAACCATTAAACTGATCCTGATCCAGCAACTGGCTTATACGAATGCCAAAAGTTAAGGGATACTGGTTCCACCATTTGGTATCAAAATAAATTTCGCCCCCTGCACTGCGTTGATCCCTGGTTATTGTTTTATCCCTTGAATAAACTTTTGTAAAATCATAAAAAGCATTGGCCCTTATGCGTTGTATGTATAAAATATTGGCAACGCCAAAATCAGGATGCCACAATGGAAAATGGTAATTGGCAGACAGCTTCCACATTCTCGAAAAATATTCTTCCGGTATATCCCCTTGAATAGGCAAAGCGGTTACCAAATGAAACTGCCCCAACGTATCCTTTCCTGCCATTGCCCGTTAAGTACTAAACTATGTGTTGGCAAAGCCCCCGGCAGATACAATGTCGCACTTCCGTATAATTGGTTGCCAGCTGTCATATTTTGTAATCGCATGCCGGTAATTGCAACAGATAAATTATACCCAAGCCTCGGAAAAATATGCTGCACAGCCCTTTGCACTTGTTGCCCAAATGAAATGAAAATGGATGAGATAACTGAAAGAGTATTACCAATGGAGTCTTTATAAAAGCCTTTATTAAATTCATTCCGCAACACATAAAAACTGCCGAAGTTAAATTCTTGAATGTTTGTCCGCTTATTCTGTTTAACGGAATGCTTAATCCAATCCTGCGATCAAGCTGGTCCCATTGGTTCAACCTGTTACCAATTGCCGCCTCCCTGTTAAAAGTGTATTCTGTCCCATGACTTAGATAAGGGAACAATCCTCCGAACGTTGTATTGAACCCTGCGCCGTTTGTTTTTTCGTTTTGGTTATAGATATAATACAATTCGGTTTGTAAAGTGTTTAATACATTTTGTCCATAGAGTGAGAAAGTAAAAATCGGGTCTTCATAATATGGCCGCCAGCTATGCAGGTTCAGCAGCTTTGTGCTTTTTTTATAATCAGCTGTTTCAAAATTTCTCTGTGGTAGTTTATTTACCAGTATGTCACTTACCGCATCACTTTTAGCCAACTCCATTTTTTCTTCCAGCTTTTCTGTTGATGCTGTAGTAACTTCCTGCCATACAATATCCTTTTCATTCAACTGCATTAGCTGGTAACCTTCGCTGGTAAAACTGCTCCAGGTAATTTTATCATTACCTGCGTTTACAAAATAATTTCCCAGTGGGCCGTTGGTAATTTTATATATTTTCCCCTCACTCATTTTCAACGCATACACATCATCATTACCTCCATACGATGCAGTAAAGTAAACAACATCATTTTTTATACTGGGATAGCCCAGTACATTGTATGATGGTGGTGTAAGCCTCTTCGTATTCCCTGTACTAATTTCAGCAGAGAGCCAATGCCATCTTTCCGTCATTCAACCTTACAGCCGTTACCAATAAATCATCATTTACAAATTTGGGATCGGTAAATAAATTTATTTCTGCCGACTCTATTTTTTTCAATACTTCACTATTTGCCGCATCAAGTATATGGATTTCACTTTTACCGTTCTCCGCAATTTGCACTGCTGCTATTTTTTTGCCATCATCCGAAATATCAGGGGTGAAATATTTTGACTTTGTGGTAACAGCCCTTTGCTGCTTCGTTTGCACATCCAATAGTTTAATCACACTATAATCCCTCCAGCCCCATCTTGCATCATTTTCGTACGCCGCATACACAATCTTTCCGTTACGATAGCTGTATTGCTCATCAATAGAGATATCTTTTACCCGCAGCAAATGCTCGCCGCTTTTATCTTTAATATAAAAACCCGGCCTGTGGCGGTAACTGCTTTTCAGATAAAGCAACGAATCTATCATCCATCACATAAGGAAATCGATGGTTTGCTATATAATTCTTATTTATTTTAAAGATATTTTGTAAGCCAGCCTGCCCACCGGAATTATTATGAAGGTGGGCTTCAGTGCCTTGATTGTGCTGTGGTTGCGTCGCACTCTTCAACTGCATATCGCTACTCATCTTTTTATAAAAATCAAAAGCTTCGGTATAAAATGTTTTGTAATTAATACCGGCATATTTCTTTACTGCTGTTCTGAAATGGATAAAACAACCCTTTAAATGCAGCTCGCATCTTTTGTAACCTTTGTCCAAAAGTCATCGCCATATTTTTTCTTCCGTAATTTACCAGCAGGTAACCAAGATAATAATGATTGGGCACATAATCTTTTAAAGAACCATTTCGCAGTTTCATCCAGGAGTATTTTTTATCCGCCATCCAGAGGGATGGATAAGCATTCAAAAAAGTGGCAGCCTGCCCCTGCCCTGTTTGGACAAAATTGTTTCGCTATACACAGCATCTCCTTCATAAAACCAATCAGGCACCGATGCATTGATTGCCAGGGAATATCCTTCCTGGCCAAATAATGTTTACATCGATTTACTTAAGCCATGTACGAAAATTGTTGAACTGCTGCACATGC
Organism: uncultured Chitinophagaceae bacterium; assembly: GCA_963840755.1. Taxonomy (GTDB): domain Bacteria; phylum Bacteroidota; class Bacteroidia; order Chitinophagales; family Chitinophagaceae; genus JJ008. The sequence continues at coordinate 189,001 of CAWJAG010000002.1, forward strand.
CTGTACTCATGAGTAGCTAACTGGTCATTCCCATTTAATGCTTCCTTGTGCAAGGCTATTAGGTTCTGATGTCATAAAAAATTCGCTGCGAAAAGGCCCAAGGCCAACATAGCCATTTGCAACAGTAGTCTGGCTTTGCAATACAATATTTATTTTCTTTAATTGATTACCCAGCGATATGGGTTGCTGCTGCGCCATATAATGCACAATGGATGCCACACGGCTTGCCCTTGCTTCCATACCCGGCGCAAAAATGATGCGGGCAGTATCCGTATTAATCTGTTTCCACTTTTGCTGTGGTGGTGTGCCACCAAAAATTTGTGCTTTTGTAACTGCTGAAGTAAAAACCAATAAGGGAATAAATAATAGTTTCCGCATGGCGGTGGATTTTTTTGAAAGTTACGTAGTAATGAATGATTTCGTTAATTTCAAGGTCAGCAAAAAACCAAACTGTATGAAATTTTCTTTAACAGCCATTTCCTGCGTTGCATTCTTTATATTAAAAGCACAGACTAAGGCTGACTCTTTACAACTGATACAAAATACCGTAAAACTCTACGATCTTGACTTTACAGATGCTGAAGCCGATTCTATGATTGGCAACCTGAACAATTACCTGCTAGTTGTATAAAGGCATGCATAAAACATTACCGGCAAACGATATTCCCTATCCTTTTGCATTTTAATCCTGCACCGGCAGGAATGAAAGTATCCACTAAAAGAGAAAAGATATACTGGGATATTCCATTAAGAACAGAAATGCCTGCCAATAAAAATGAACTTGCTTTTTATTCTATTCCGCAATTAGCTTCATTGATAAAATAAAAAAATAAGCTCTGTTGAACTCACAAAATTTTTTATTGACCGATTAAAAAAATGGGGCGATACACTGGAATGCTGTCATCACTCTTAACTGAAGACCTTGCCATGCAACAGGCAAGGCAGGCCGATGAAGAATTGAAAGCAGGGTATTTACCGGGGGCCGTTGCATGGCATTCCTTACGGATTAAAAGATTTGTTTGCTGTAAAAGGATATAAAACAACCTGGGGCAGCACACCTTACAAAGACCAGGTGCTTGATGTGGATTCTTATGTTTACCAGCAATTAAAAAAAGCCGGTGCTGTTTTATGTGCCAAACTTTCAATGGGTGCATTGGCCAATAATAATAAATGGTTTGGCGGCGAAACAAAAAATCCCTGGAACCTGAAACAAGGATCCAGCGGTTCATCAGCCGGTTCTGCATCGCTGCAACGGCGCAGGATTATTGCCATTTGCGATTGGTACAGAAACATTGGGTTCAATTGTATCGCCATCCACCCGTTGTGGGGCAACAGGTCTGCGACCAACATTTGGAACCGTAAGCCGCTATGGTGCCATGGTACTTTGCTGGAGTCTGGATAAAGCCGGACCCATCTGCCGCAGTGCAGAAGATGCTGCCATTGTTTATGCATTTATTCATGGAACAGATGGGAATGATCCAGTCGCTATCCGGCATACATTTAATTATACCGGCAAAACGGATTTTAGCAAAACTCCGCATTGCCTATCCGGAAAATTATTTTAAACAGATTAGATGCAAATGCTCCTGAAAGGAAAGTGCTGGATGTTTACCGTTCACTTGGCGCAAATGTTAAAGCAATTAATTTTCCTGATTCTGCTATGTATCCAATCAATTTTATCAGCATTATATTAAATGCAGAAAGTGCCGCGGCTTTTGATGAACTGACAAGAACCAACCGGGATGATCTGATCGAACGGCAGGACAAGGATTTCTGGCCAAACAGTTTTAGAGCTGCAAGAACAATTCCGGCAGTTGAATACATTAATGCCAACCGCTACCGTTCTGTTCTTTGTAAAGGATGAATGATTTTATGAAAAATTATGATGTATTGATTGTTCCCATCTTTTTCCGGCAGGCAATTATCCATGACAAATCTTACCGGCCATCCTGTAGTTTGTATGCCTATTGGCTTTAATCAAAACGGTTCACCACTAAGCATCACACTCATTGGAAATTTATATGATGAAGCTACTATCTTAGCGGCCGCCAAAGCTTTCCAGGATAAAACGGATCATAATAAAAAACATCCGGAAAATATTTATGCAATTAATAATTAAAAATATAATAATGAAGAATTATCTGCATAGCAGCAATAGCTCCTTTTCGTATTACTTCGTGTTCATGCAAAAGAAAAAGCAGACCTGCTGGTTTATAATGCCACTATTTATACTGTTGATTCTTCTTTCTCTACTGCTGAAGCAATGGTGATGAAAGATGGAAAGATAGTTGCAACTGGCAAAACAGCTGATTTGGAAAAGAACTATGATGTAAAAGAAAAAATAGATGCCGGGGGTAAATTCATTTATCCCGGTTTTATAGATGCCCATGCACATTTTGTTGGATATGGAAATAGTTTGCAAAGAGTGAATCTTGTGGATACCAAAAGCTGGGAGGAAGTAATTGAAAGAACAAAAAAATTTGCCAGAAGAAAATCCCAGGATGGATGGTTGATAGGCAGAGGCTGGGATCAGAATGACTGGACTGCAAAAGATTTTCCTACCAATGAACAACTGAATGAACTATTTCCTGACCGTCCTGTATTATTGACAAGAATCGATGGTCATGCTGCTATTGCCAATCAGAAAGCATTGGATATGGCAGGCATAAAAGCCGGAGATACATTAACCGGTGGTGAAATTAGAAGAAATGGAAGGTACGCTTACAGGAATATTAATTGATAATGCTGTTGATCTGTTTCTTCAAAAATTCCCGGCACAACAGATGAACAATTCAAAAAAGCTATTGCAGGATGCAGAGAAAAATTGTTTTGCAGTTGGCCTTACTACCATTGATGATTGCGGGCTTGATTTTGGATCAGTTGATAAGATAAAAGCACTGCAGGACAAAAGGCGATCTGAAAATGAGATTGTATGTAATGCTGAGTGATGATAAAAGCAAATTATGATTATACCTGGAAAAGAACGGCATCATAAAAACCGATCGCTTGAATGTAAGAAGTTTTAAAGTATATGCCGATGGTGCATTGGGTTCAAGGGGTGCCTGTTTACTGCAACCCTATACGGATAAACCAGGCTGGTCGGGTTTCCTGTTAAGTCACCAGCAGCATTTTGATTCGGTAGCTAATTACATTTCTAAAAAAGGATGGCAGATGTGTACCCATGCCATTGGCGATAGTGGTAACAGAACGATATTGAATATTTATGCAAAATATTTAAAAGGCAAAAATGATCTGCGCTGGCGAATTGAACATGCACAGGTAGTGAATCAGAATGATTTTAATTTATTCGGAACCAATTCAATCATTCCTTCTGTTCAACCTACACATGCCACCAGCGATATGTATTGGGCCGGCGACAGGCTGGGAACAGAAAGAGTGAAAGGTGCTTATGCATACAAACAATTACTGCAACAAAACGGATGGATACCCTTGGGCACTGATTTCCCGGTAGAAGATATTTCCCCTTTTAAAACATTTTATGCAGCCGTAGTAAGAAAAGATGCAAAAGGATGGCCGGATGACTGGTTATCAAATGGAAAATGCATTAACAAGAGAAGAAGCATTGAGGGGCATGACTATCTGGGCTGCCAAAGCCAACTTTGAAGAAAAAGAAAAAGGAAGTTTGGAAAAAGGAAAGTTTGCTGATTTTATTATTCTGGATAAAGACATGATGAAAGCCGCAGCTACTGAGCTATTGAATATAAATGTGCTTAAAACTTTTTTGGGTGGGGAGAAGGTTTTTGAGAGAAAGTAAAACTAAATGTTAGCGAGGCTCCATCCCCTCCGTGGAGGGGCATAAGTTGCTAACAATAAAGAAAACATTGAAAGGGGTGGGTATAAGATGCCCACTGAACGGAACGATGGCCCACCTACACTTTGTTTCGGTGGGCAGGCAAAAAAAATAAATGATGGATAACTACACCATTGCAGAAAATTTTTCGCTGCTCTCCAAGCTGATGGATATAAACGGCGAAAATTCTTTTAAAAGCAAAACATATTCTATTGCGGCTTTTAATATTGAAAAGCTGCCGATGCAGATTAAGCGATACCCCCAGGGAAAAACTCGCAGCCATTAAAGGCATTGGTGACAGCATCGGCAAAAAAGTAGCCGAAATGCTCGACACCGGCAAGCTGGAAGCATTGAATGAATACATTCTTAAAACACCGCCGGGTGTTATTGAAATGCTGAATATAAAAGGCATTGGCCCTAAAAAGATAAGTACCATCTGGAAAGAGATGGGTGTAGAATCACTCGGTGAGTTACTTTATGCCTGCAATGAAAACCGCCTCACCCTTTACAAAGGCTTTGGGGCAAAAACACAACAGAACGTACAGGAGAATATTGAATTTTATTTTTCTAACCAGGGTCATTTTTTATATGCACAGTTAGAAGAAATAGTTCCGCAGGTAGATGGATATTTGAAGAAATTATTTGGCGAAAACAAAACACATATAACTGGAAGATACAGAAGGCAGGAACTAACCATTGAAGAATTGGAGTTTGTGGTACTTGAAAATAATGAAACCGTTAAACCAAAGTTTCAATCGGCACAGCCGCCAGAATTGTTAGAAGAAACAGAAAGCAGCATTTTATACAAATTAAAAAACGGATTAAAGCTGCGGTTGTACACTGGTGGTACAAATCTTACAGAAGAATTATTCCGCACTACGGGCAACACAGAATTTTTGGAAGCATTTGATAAATCATTTCCCTCACTAAAAGTAAACAGCAGCACAAATGATGAAAATATTTTTGCTGCCGCGGGTATTGCATACATAGCACCAGGTATGAGGGAAACGGCATCCGTTATTGAGAAAGCAAGAAAAAATCAATTACCTGTTTTAATTGAGCCAGAAGATATACGTTCCATCATCCACAGTCATAGTAACTGGAGTGATGGCAGCAATACCATTGAAGAAATGGCAAAGGAATGTATAAGCAGGGGATTAGAATACATGGTTATCTCCGACCACTCACAAACTGCTTTTTATGCCAATGGGTTAAAAGAAGACCGCATAGTTGCGCAACATAAATATGTTGATGAATTAAACAGCAAGTTTTCTTCTTTCAAAATATTCAAAAGTATTGAAAGCGATATACTCAATGATGGCAGTTTAGATTATCCAACTGATGTTTTAAAAACATTCGACCTTGTTATTGCCTCCGTACACAGCAACCTCCGCATGCCGGAAGAAAAAGCCAATGCAAGATTGATTAAAGCGATTGAGAATCCTTACACCACTATTCTCGGCCACATGACGGGTCGTTTGTTGTTAAGCCGCAATGGTTATCCGGTTGACCATAAAAAAATAATTGATGCCTGTGCCGCCAACAGTGTGGTAATAGAAATAAATGCCCACCCCCGCCGGTTAGATATTGACTGGAAATGGATTGATTATTGCTTAAACAAAAAAGTTTTGCTTTCCATTAACCCCGATGCTCATGCACTTGATGGTTTTAATGATATAAAATATGGTGTGCTAGCCGCACAAAAAGGCGGATTAACCAAAGAAAATAATTTAAGCAGTTTTGGGTTGAGGGAGTTTGAAGAATTTTTGAAGAAGAAAAAATAATTTTTACCGGTCTTCGTTACTACTCCCGAATTAGGTCGGGACAGGTATCATCGTCTGTTGCGTCGTGCCAAAGGCACTCCTTTGGAACACTCTTCATCGCTCTGTAATTCTATTCAACATTATGCAGTTGTTATAAAAGCTAATCATCTTTCCTGTTATTGCGGGTTCTCAAAACTGTTCCCTCTTTTTAAAAGGATATCTCCTTTTACGGTACGAAACTTAGTTCTTACATAAGACTCTTTCTTATAGTTCAACACTCTCTTAACAGAAAAATGAAGATGTGGCCTGAGTACATATCCGGTTTCACCGCTATAGCCAATTAAATCTTCTTTTTTTACAAACCCTTTTTTCACCACTACCCCTTTATACTGTAAGTGCCAATAACAACCATAGCTTCCATCCGGGTGTTTTATCATTATATAATTAGCTTCATTTTTATATTTTTTAGAAGAGCCGCCTTTCTTGCTATTATCCTTATAGCTGTAAACTTCACCTTCTCTTGCTGCGTAAATGGGTGTGCCAACCGGCATGCCAAAGTCAATAGCCGCAGTTTTGTAATGAGAGAACAAACCTCCGTATCCCTGTACTACTTTATAGCTTGCCCCTTTTTTATAAGGTAAATCGTAAATGTAAGTATCTAAGTTATTGGTTACTTTACTGGCAGCAAACCAAAAAATAAATACTGTGGTTATCGGAATAAATAAAACAAATAAAATTATTCTTCTCATTTATTGAAATAAGTAAAACTTAAGCTTTGTTGCTTATTTATAAATCGCCACCTCACTCTTTCCATCACTCCCCATCATACCCCTATACATTCCTTCGCTATTAAAAACCATAGCAGCATTTCCTTTTGCATCCACACCAACCATTCCGCCTTCGCCATCTATCTTCATCAGCTTATCATGCACTACAATATCCATGGCTTCTTCTAAAGAAAGACCTTTGTATTCCATCAGACAACTAACATCGTAAGCCGTTACAGCCCTTATAAAAGGTTCGCCATGCCCGGTACAACTAATGGCACAGGTTTTATTATTAGCATAAGTACCAGCACCGATAATAGGGCTATCCCCCACCCGGCCAAATTGTTTATTCGTCATACCGCCGGTGCTTGTTGCAGCAGCAATATTGCCATGTATATCCAACGCCGCCGCACCTACAGTTCCAAATTTATTCTCTTTTATAACTACGTTATGGTCTAATACTGCTTCATCACTACCCTGCATTTGTTTCCATTGCTCATGGCGAAAGGCAGAATAAAAATATCCGTCCGGTTCTGTATTTAATCCATGCAATTTTGCAAATTCATAAGCACCTTGTCCGTTCAGCATTACATGCTGGCTTTGGGTCATAATAGTATAAGCCAGTTCTACCGGGTTGCGGATATTCCTTACAGCGGATACCGCACCGGCCATTAAGTTTTTTCCATCCATTATAGAAGCATCCATTTCCTGACTACCATCTTTACCAAACACAGAGCCACGGCCTGCATTAAACAAAATATTATCTTCTAAAGAAACAACTGCGGCCCTTACGGCATCAATAGCAGATTGGCCTTTCTGCAATAAATTGTATCCTGCATTCAATGCATCCTGCAAAGCAGTTTTATACGCCGCTTCTTTTTCATCCGTCATATCCTGCTTAAGAATAGTACCGGCGCCGCCGTGAATTACGATTGTGTATTTTGACATACGGGTAAGTGGGTATTTAATAACAACCGAAATTAGGTATTTTGCCGCCGAATTATACCGCTTTGGAGAATTATAAAATTCAATTTTTCCTTACTGGCGGCATAATACAAACATGAAATTTTTAAGAGTTACAATTGCATTAAACAATTTTTTCATTCGGTATTAATTCCTCTTAATGATAAAAAGAAGCCTGTCGAAATATGATTGGTTGCTGATAATTGCCAACCTGATACCTGTGTATGGAGTATGGTTCCTGGACTGGCACCCTACTGAGGCTTTTATTGTTTATGCCATGGAGACAATGATTGCCGGTGCCTTTACTGTTTTAAAATTGCTGCTTGCAACGATTGTAAGAAAAAAAGACGAGTGGCATAACAATGGCGGAATAAGCTATCAAAGCGGTTTCTTTTTTATTTTCTTCTTTATTGCACACTATGGTTTTTTTGCATTAATCCAGACAACCCTGTTTGCACATGCGGCCCATCTGATTCCACCTAACCGGGGCTTCTTTCATTTCTTCTTTAATCCGCAGGACTACATAAATAGAAATATAGCCTACTCGTTATTTGCTTTCATTTTTAGTTACACCGTTGGGAGCTTTATTCCGTTCATTCAGAAAGGCGAATATAAAACTGTACCGATGATGCTGATGATGTTTCAGCCCTATGGAAGGATTTTTATTCAGCAGTTTACGGTGATACTTGGTAGTATGTTTCTCACCTTGGGAGTTGGCAAAGCTTTCATTTTAATATTTGCACTTGCCAAAATCTTTTTTGAACTGTTTATAAATTATGGGGGGATATTAAAAAAGGCGGCTGATGAAATGAAAAATAAATCAACCAAGGAGTAGCTGGCATTCTTTTAACAGCTTTTCTTTATCAATAGCAACGGTACCTACTTCTTCACACACCAATCCACCGGCAATATTTGCCATTTCTGCACTTAATGAAGTGTTTTTTGTAGCTGCATATACCAATGAAGCAATGGCAATAACAGTATCACCTGCGCCGGAAACATCTGCTATGCTGCGTATATGTGTGGGGATGATTTTTGCTTCTTCACCCTGCTGATAAAAAACCCCTTTTTCTGATAGTGTTATTAAAGAAACTTTATGGTGCAATTGTTTTGATAGTTCGCCATGTATTTTTTGCATGGTTGATAAACTTGCTTCTTCGGGCAGCAGGTTTAAGGCTTCTCTTACTTCATGCAGGTTCGGTTTAAAAATATCTGTATGCTGATAAGCAAGAAAGTTTTTTCGTTTTGGGTCAACCGCCGTTATCACACCTGCTTCCTTACATAATGCTATCGATTCTTTAATCACCCTTTCTGTCAACACCCCTTTGTTATAATCTTCCAGGATTAATACATCAGGTTTGTCGGTTTTAAAAAATAATTTCAGTTTCTCCAGCAATAAATTTTCTTCTGCTTCATCCAGATCGTTTACCGCTTCAGCATCTAACCGCATCATTTGCTGGTTGCGGCTGATGATGCGGGTTTTATTGGTGGTAACCCTTTTATTACTAGCACTCAAAAAAGATGTGTCAATTTTATTTACTTCCAATAATTTTTTCAGTGTAACCGCATCTTCATCATTCCCTGTTACAGAAACAACAGAAACATTTGCACCCAGCGATTGTGCATTCAACGCCACATTACCAGCACCGCCGATACGGTATTCCTTTTTCTGCAAAGCCACCACAGGCACTGGTGCTTCGGGTGATATGCGGTCTACCTTGCCCCACATATAAGTATCCAGCATTACATCACCCAGCACACATATTTTTAATGATGAAAAAGACTGAAAGAGTTTAGGGAAATCTGTCATGCCTCAAAGTAAAGGATTATTTTTTTATCGATGACGGGAGATTCTTTACATTAGGCACAACTGTTTACTGTCTAACTTACTGATAAACAATCTATTTATCATATTAGGCGACTGCATTCATATGCTTCAAACTGCTAATAAAATCATTGGCCTTTTACTCCTTCGGTAAGGCATTTAGCTGTATCTTCGCCGCCCCAAATCTGAATTCGCAGATTCTTTTCCGCTGAAGCGGGACTGTCCATTGGGATAACCGAATTTAAAAATTTAAAAAAGTAAAATGAACAATTACGAATTGATGTTGATTTTTACTCCGGTACTCAGCGATGATGAGTTTAAAGCCGAGCAAAAGAAGTATGCCAAAATGGTTACTGATGCTGGTGGCTCTATCGTAGCTGAAAATGCCTGGGGATTAAAATCATTAGCCTATCCTGTTCAGAAAAAAACAACAGGATTGTATTGGGTGCTTGAGTACACTGCCGCACCGGATTTTAATGAAAAAATGAAAATCCAGATGCTACGGGACGAAGCAGTACTCCGGATGCTTTGCACTAAACTCGATAAATACGCCGTCGAGTACAATGCCAGAAAGAAAAGTGGTGTTAAAACAGGAACCGAAAAAATAGTGGAGGCATAATTACCATGGCAAAAAATGAAATAAAATACCTGACCGCTATTAAAGCAGACAAAAGAGTAAAAAAATTCTGTCGCTTTAAAAAGTACCGCATCCGCTATATTGACTATAAAGATGTGGAGTTCTTAAAAAAATTCTTAAACGAGCAGGGCAAATTATTGCCCCGCCGCCTTAGCGGAAACAGCCTGAAGTATCAGCGTAAAGTTTCTGATGCGGTAAAGAAGGCCCGCCAGATGGCATTGTTGCCATACGTAACAGATCTTTTAAAATAGGCAATCCCTAACCCCGTACATACGGGGGACAATGAAGCCTGTAATTCATTGGGAAAAAAACAAAGAACAAAATGAATATCATTTTAATTCAGGACGTAGATAACCTCGGTGCAAAAAACGAGGTGGTAAAAGTAAAAAACGGCTATGCCCGCAATTACTTATTGCCCCGCCAGCTGGCTGTGGAAAGCAATTCCAGCAATAAAAAGCAATTGGAAGAAAGGATGAAGCAGGTGCATAAGAAAGAAGCGAAAATGCTTGCCGAAATCAACAATGTAATTGCAAAGCTGAAAGAAGCTCCGTTAAAGCTGGGTGCCAAAACCGGTACCAGTGGCAAAATTTTCGGAAGCATTACTTCATTGCAGCTTAGCCGTGCCATCCGTGAGCAAAGGGGATATGAAATTGACCGTAAGAAAATTTCTATTACTGATGAAGTAAAAGAACTGGGTACTTACAAAGCAACTATTGAATTTGGTGGCGGACACAATACCGAACTTGAATTTGAAGTAGTAGCTGAGTAATAACTCTCTTTACAAATATTTACAAGCCCCGCATTTAGCGGGGCTTTTTGTTGTAAGGTCTTTCTGTATGCAGAAATTTTGTTACTGTAGTGCGGCGAGTGCCACAGCCCCAGCACACAAAGCCATCTGACACATCGCCCTTGGAAGTGCTATGATTGGACACTCGCACAAGAAAGAAAAACTTCATTAACGGTTTGGTTTTATTTGCAACCCGGTAAGACGGGTAATAGTCACCAGACAACCACCCGGAGGTATACTGTCTTCTTTTCTACTCCAGGGGTTCATCTTATCAACTGTTATTTCGATATTTCCAATACGAATTGGCTTAAAATCGCTACCGGCATGAATGGTGGAATCATTATGTTTTATTACAAGATCACAGTATGGTCTTTCACCGCCTGACTCCCACATTCTTCCACAACCATTGTTGGTAATAGACAAATCCAGCTCCCTTATTTTTGCTGTTTCTTTGCTTGCTATTACCAATTTCTTTTCGGTAAATTCTTTTGTCTGAGAGGAACATCCTGTAACTATAATCGAACAGGCGATAACTGCAAATATTTTAATTGATAGTTTCATACCTCATAAAAAATTCACCCAAGATCTACTACTCCAGATTTTGGGCTTAACTGGGGCTATCGGCCGTTACGGAGTGCAACAGCTTATTTATATTACATAAAGATATTAAATTGAGAGATACATTGTACAATCCTCAATGTAGACTTACGATTAAATACGGTGATAAGCAGAAATGAACCAGAAGAAAAAGGCCTCCGCAGAATTGCGGAGGCCTTTCAAAAATCTATTTAGTCAAATTACATTTCTTTAGAATAATAGCTAAGCTTCAACTCCACCCTGCGGTTTTGTTGTTTGCCGGCAGCTGTTTTGTTATCTGCAATAGGCATTGTTTCACCATGGCCCGCAGCGGTAATGCGGCTTGCATCCACCCCTTTGCTAACCAGGTAATTCATTACTGAATTTGAACGGTTATCGCTCAGCTTCTGGTTTAGCTCATCACTGCCTACATTATCAGTATGCCCATCAATAGCAATCTTCATGTTAGGGTTTTCCTGCATTATCTTGGCAACATCATTTAATCCTTTAAATGATTTGCTTTGCAGTTTTGCACTTCCAGTTACGAACAGGATATTTTTAGCAGCAAATTCAACCCTCTTCATAATGGCCTCAGAAATTGCAGGGCAACCCTGGTTTTCTGGTACACCTGCCAGGTTAGGGCATTTGTCTTCTTCATCATTAATGCCATCGCCATCAGAATCTGGTATCAGGCAACCCTGATAACGGGCAACTCCCGGAACAGTTACACATTTATCTTCTTCATCATTAATACCATCTTTATCTGTATCTGGTATCGGACAACCCTGGTAACGGGCAACTCCCGGAACATCCGGACATTTATCATCTTCATCATTAATACCGTCTTTATCTGTATCTGGCACAGGGCAACCCTGGTATTTACTAAATCCTTTTACATCCGGACATTTATCTACCTCATCAATAATACCATCCCCATCCCTGTCACTCGGTGGTGGCGGGGGCGGTGGTGGTGGCGGAGGAACAACTTCTTTCTTCTTACCTAATCTTCCCGCAAGGCCAATGCTATGCTGAAAATGATAGTTAGCTGTTTCTGTTGTAAGCGGAACCCTGTAAGTAGAGGTTACGAAAAGATGTGCATCATCAAAAATATTTACTTTCATTCCCAAACCTAATGGCATAAATGCTCCATAGTAAGACTTGTATTTATGTCCGCCTACCCCAAGGGTGATATATGGCTGCACCCAAAATTTTTCTGTGGTCATTTTCAGGTTAACTGCTCCATTGGCTTCCAGTAAAAAATTATTAGCAGTAAAAACCTTATTGGGCATGGGATAATTTAAAAACGAACCTCCAACAGTGGCTGCAATGTCTACATGCTTACTAACGCCTTTAAAGTAAGTCACCGCCATGCCGGGAATCATTTCCCTAAGCCTGCCCCACTGTTTGTTGCTGATTACATTGTTGAAAGATGTGGTGCGGATTTTGTTTGCTGTTACAAAATCATTAAGAAAAAAACTGACGCCAAGGGCTTTAGGCCTTATTTCATCTACCTGAGCCTGTGCGCCGGATACAAATATGTATAGGGCAAAAAATGCAATTAGTATCTTCTTCATAAAGAGATAGTTTGGTTTTAATCCCGACAAAAATAACTGGTATGTTCTATATCTGAAAATAAATTATTTACCTAATATTCACCGTTTTGAAAGGTTTTTTCAGGCTTTTGGGATATTCATAAACTTCTTTGTGAGATATGGGGTCACCTAATCATTTTCCGGCAAAGTATTTTTCCCGTATCCACCTATCTTCCTCATACACATCGTCGTAGAAAACGATACCCCCGTTTTTGCCTTCGCAGGTAATATAACGGATGTACACAGCCAACTTGTTTTTTACGGGAATTGACTTTTTTTTCTTTTCGACCAGCCAGGTGTTTAAAGAGTCGGTACTGGTAAATTTTCCATTAAGAGCAGAAGTACTGTCAGAGGACAAGATATATTTTGCCAGCCTGTTCCACTCCTGCACCCTCACACACCCATGGCTCAACGACCGGTTATTGCTGTTAAAAAGGTACCGCTGATTGGTATCATGCAGGTAAACCGAATATTGGTTGTCAAAAACAAATTTCATTACACCAAGTGCATTACCATCGCTGCTGCCCTGAACGATTTTATATGGGACAGCTTTGGAAAATTTTGACCAGTTAACCGAGTAGGGATCCATTTTTTTTCCTCCCCAGGTTTCTAATGAAAAGCCCCTGCGGGCAAGGTAACCGGGGTTTCTTTTTAAAGCCGGAAGTATTTCTTTAATTACGATACTGGGCGGGGGGACCCATTGCGGATAAGTAATCAGCTCTTTTATATCGCTTGTTAATAGTGGTGTTCTTGTATTAGGTTTACCGCAAATAACTTTTGAAGAGAATGCCAACTTACCATCATCTATAACATCCATACTATTAGCTGCGGTATTTACCCATACATACCGGTTGGGCATTTTTTCTGGCAGTAATTTATACCTGTCCATACTAATAGCAATGCGGATAAATTTCTCTTTATCAGAACCGTTAAGTATACGAACTGTTCCATCACCAGCCCTGCCATCTGCAGTTATTCCTTTTTCTTTCTGAAATTTTTTAACGGCAGTGGCGAGTGTTGCAGAATCTGGCCGTCTGTCACTAAATGAAATATAGCCGCCCTCAAATAATCTTTTTTGCAGGGCTTTTACAAACTTCAATGAATCTTTTTTAGTGGGTACAAAAGTGTAAGACTGCCCATCATAGTTGCCTAAAAAAATTTTGATACCCTGTTTTAAAAGCTGGTAGCCATTGTGCTGTGGCTCCAATGCCCCAAAGGCGGTTGCCACCTGTGCAGTTTCTTTTATTTTGTCAAGTTGCTCTTTATAAAACACCTGCTGTAGTACCGAATCTTTTCTTGCTGAAATGCTATCATTGGGAAGACGGCCTAATTTAATATCATTCGTCATCTGTATAAATGCATCCGTAAGCATTATATCGGCCTTTGCCCACAGCGTTACATCTTTCTTACTGCCCTGTACTAAACTGTCTGCTACAAACTGTTTTCTTATAGTATCAATAAATTCTAAATGATAATCCACAGGAAAAAGACCATATAATTTTGAATTGGTTATAAAAGAAAATAATGAATCTCCCGCAGGTAACCATTGTTGCTTTTTACACCAGAGTGGTTCAAACTCATTTTCCTGGTACAGGTATTTTGCTATTGCCGCTTGCTTTAAAAGAATGCCTGAATCCAAACTACCATTCACCAGTGAAGCATCGAGGTATTGCTGAATAATACTAACTGATTTTTTCTGCATCTCTCCAGGTGTTGCGGCAATTGTTGAAGTACCCACTGTTTTGTTTTTACAGGAAAGAAATAGCTGAACAGCCATGCAGCACAAAAGCAATGAAGATAACCGGTGTAGGTTCATAATGGTGTGGTGGCTGCCTGCAACAGTTAGTTTTGTACTAACTTAGAATATCTGAAGCCAACTGATATGCTGTACAAAATAAAGAATCGTTTTTGTTTTCCGGTGCTGCCTGCTGTTATTTTTTTAACATTTTGCGGACTTACTGTAGTTTCTGCTGCGCAGGATGCCCGCCCACCCGTTACGGAGAAATACGAGGACTACAAAAAACAGGTAAAGAAAGACCCGGCTAAGGAAATGATTGAGCTGAAAACTGCCATTCCGGGTATTGTATATGATTTACGATATGCAACCCTGAACAATTTTATGAAGCGGCTGATGTATCCTGCCGGAACGAATGTTACTTTTTTGAGGCAGCCTGCGACTATTGCACTGCAAAAAGTGCAAGATGAGCTTTCTTTAAAAGGTCTTGGGTTAAAGGTGTTCGATGCGTATCGGCCTTATGCTGTCACGGTAAAGTTTTGGGAGCTGGTACATGATGAACGATATGTGGCAAATCCTAAAAATGGTAGCGGACATAACAGAGGAGTCGCCATTGACCTTACCATCATCAATAATAAAACAAAAGCTGAACTGAATATGGGAACAGGTTTTGATAATTTTTCGGATACGGCACATCAGAATTTTGCGAAGCTTCCGCAAGATGTTTTGGAAAATAGAAAATTATTAAAAACTACGATGGAAAAATATGGCTTTAAGCCATATGCAGATGAATGGTGGCATTACTCCTGGCCGGATGCAGCGAAGTTTGAAATATTAGATATTGATTTTAAGAAATTGAAGAAAGATTTATAAAGCAACAACATCAACAACTGCATCAATATTTATTGTTCCATAAACATGCGGAAACGTATCTGCCGTAGATGGCGACCAATCAAAAACAAACTTGCTGGTTAGATTATCTGTATCAATTACCAGTTTTAATAAATCAGTTTGTCCGGCGAAATATCTTTCTAATACACCAGCTACCTGATGGTCTTGTGAGCAATGGATAAAGCCTTCGGCAGTTAATGAGGGATGCTCATAGAAGCCTTTTGTTTTTGCATCCTCCCAATCTTTAGTAGTAGTTACATGATAAATAATGGGCATTATAAAATTCTTTTTATTTTTTGTTCCAATAACATAAAATCTGCTAAAACGGTTGCAGTAACAGCTTCTACAATTACCGGAGCTCTCAAAGCTACACATAAATCATGTCGGCCCTTGATAGAGAAGTCCTCTGTTTTTCCTGTATCCCAATTCAAACTGTTTTGTTCTTTGGGGGTTGATGAGGTTGGTTTTACGGCCAATCGAAATACTAATTCATTTCCATTGCTGATGCCACCAACTACTCCACCTGCATGATTGGTTCTTGTTTTGCCTGCGGTGTTTTCAATCGCATCATTATGTTCGCTACCGAACATTTTAGCAGCAGCAAAGCCGGTTCCAAACTCTACACCTCTTACTGCGGGTATAGCAAATAGCATATGCGATAGTACTGATTCGATTGAATCGAAATAAGGTTCGCCTAATCCTACAGGCAGACCACTTACTTTACATTCTAGAATCCCACCGACAGAATCTTTTGCATCAATGGCATTTTGTAAACCTTTTTCTACATCTTTTTCGCCGCCAACTTCTGTTACGGCTGCATGAATGCTTACTTCTTTCATCAGCATTTTTGCAATTGCCCCTGCCGCTACCAATCCTGTTGTTAATCTTGCACTGAAATGACCGCCACCTCTAAAGTCTTCATTACCACCAAATTTCTGGTGTGCCACCCAGTCTGCATGTCCTGGGCGGGGAATGCTACGTTGTTTATTATAATCTTCGCTGCGGGTATTTTTATTTTCAAATAAAATGGTAATGGGGAAGCCGGTTGTTTTATTATTAAATAGACCACTTTTAATAATGGGATAATCATCTTCTTTTCTTGGCGTAGTTCCTTTTCCCTGTCCGCCTTTTCTTCTTTCTAAGTCGGGTAATAAATCTTCGGCGGTTAATGATAAACCTGCCGGGCAACCATCAATAGTAATGCCCACACACTCACCATGTGATTCACCAAAAATAAAAATCCGGAAAAGGCGGCCGAATGAATTCAAATTAATTAGTTAAATAGTTAATTGAGCTATTAGGTAAAGATACAGATGCTCCCAATGATTTCAAATCTTCCCAAAAATCAGGATATGATTTTTTTACCGCCTGTGCTTCTTCTATTACCATTTCGCTATCGGCTTTTAAACCCGCAATAGCACAAGCCATAGCAATGCGATGGTCGTGGTGCGAATGAACATCGGCACCTTTTACTTTACCGGTGCCATGCACAATCATAATATCACCTTCCAGGTCAATGGTCACCCCCATTTTATCAAACTCATTCTGCAGTGTAAGCCCACGGTTACTTTCTTTATGCGCTAATCTTGATACGCCTTTAATGGTTGTTTTGCCCTTGCAATAGGCTGCCAGTGCTACGAGTGGTGGAAATAAATCAGGACAATCAGTTGCATCAAAATAAAACCCATTCATTTCTGTTGGGTGTAGTTGAATACCTTTTGCATCCATGGCTATTCCGGCATTGGCGGCCATTAGTGCATCTATGATTGCTTTATCTGCTTGTGTGGAAGATAAGTCCAAACCTCTTACATGTATTGGGCCAGCAATTGCACCGGCTACCAGAAGAAATGCACCGCCGCTCCAGTCGCCTTCTACAGTGTAGATACCCCCACCTCCTGAAGGTGGAACATTTATAGGATCTCTATTAAAAGAAAATTTTTCATAGTTATCATTTGTAATAGTATCTGCCAATCCAAATCTTTTCATTACATCCAGCGTAAGAGCAATGTAGGGTTTACTTTTTAAGTTACGAACAGTTATCGAAACAGGTTCATGGATAACATTATTCATCAAATCTTCTTCATACTCCGGAGGTGTTGGAGATGCAGCATAAGCCATTAAAAGTCCTGTTAAAAACTGAGAACTTAAAGAACCATCTACCTCAATATTTTTTGGTTGCAAGGGACCTTGAATGGTCATTGGCAATTTCCCCTCATTGCTTGTTATTTTCACTCCAAGTTGGGGCAACACTTTATCAAAAAAATCCATCGGCCTTGATGTAAGACTTCCTTCCCCTTTAATAGTAATCTCTTTATCGCTTAATGCAACAATAGGCGTAAACATTCGTATAGAAAGTCCTGACTCGCCGCAATTAATTTCATTTGTTCTTGGAAGTACTCCGTAACTATTTATAATTACCTCGTTCTGGTTAACAACCACTTCAGCTCCCAAAGCTTTAATAATATCAATTGCTACTTTATCATCATTAGAATGTCCAGGGTTTAGTATTGTTGTTTGTCCATTACTCAACAATGCTGCGGCACAAGCCCTTTGCATGGAGCTTTTTGATGCCGGTGCTTGTATCGCCCCTTTTAACTTTGATGGATGTATTGTTACCTGCACTTATAATCCTCCTATTATTTTTTTTAATTGTTTCAATGAAATTGATTTCACTACTCCCTTCCCTATTTTTTCCAGTAGCACATAATTCATTTCTTTTCTTTCCCGTTTCTTATCCATCCTCAGCACCTCAAATACTTTTTGTTTATCGAAGGCGGCATAGGTAGGTAGATTGTATTTTTCTAATACATTCACTACTTTTTCAGTTTGCTTAAATCCACAAAGCTGTTCGGAGATATGGCAGGCATAGGTCATGCCAATGGAAATAGCCTGGCCGTGTAATAATTCGTATTGCGTTTCCAATGCATGACCGAGTGTATGACCAAAGTTTAATAACCTTCTGTCGCCGTTTTCAAACTCATCTTTCTGTACCACTTTTGTTTTTATCAAAGCATTACGTTGTATTAATTCACAGATAGCTGTTTGTTTACCCATATATGTTTTCAGCGAATTATTTTCCAGTGTTGTAAACATAGCTGAGTCTTTTATACAGCCATGTTTAATTATTTCTGCGAACCCATTTTCCCATTCGGGCTGTGGCAGCGAATTTAAAAAAACCATATCATGCAGTATAAAAGCTGGCTGGCGGATGATGCCGACTATGTTTTTATACAAGCCTACATCAATGCCGTTTTTACCTCCGATGGATGCATCTACTAATGCTAATATGGAAGTGGGTATAAAACCGAATCGCAAGCCCCGCATATACACTGATGCTACATAGCCGGTAAGGTCTGTAATAACACCACCGCCAATGCCTACCAATGTGGTTTTTCGGTCGGCTTCCATTTCTATCAGTGTTTCTATTATTGTATCTACCGTTGCCTGTATTTTAAATTCTTCGCCAGGTTTTAATACAATCGTATTCCACCCTTTAAATCGTTTGGTGTGGGCATTGTACACATTTTCATCTGTGATTAATACAGTAGCCTTCTGATCAGTTATTTTTTTAAGATGACTGATGCCGGAGGCGAAATGTATTTCGGTAGAGGCAGATGAGAATTTAAATGTTGTGCCCCCATCCCCTAAAGAGGTGTTATGAAGTTTTCCTTTCATTCAATTATTTTTTTCTCGCAAAGACTCAACGGCGCAAAGAAATACATGCTATTCGCAAATGCCCATCTGCGTTACTACAGTACAAGAGTGCGACGCAACGAAGATGATAGTAGTACTGCTGCTGGGTACAAAATCACCCACCCCATTTTACCAAAGTAACTAACTCACTAAGTTCGCCCCTCCAAGGAGGGGGATGTTTCCTCTCCGCAACTTTTACTATACGAAAGTATCAACGTTTCTTCAAACCTAAGTTCCCTTTAGGGACAGGGTCTTAACTATCCAACACCTTCTTCTGATGATTAATACTTTCCATATGCACCGCATCAAAATACTTAGTGATGAATTCTTTGCTCAATCCTATTTTATCACCTTTTTTTGTTGCTCTTTCTATGATTTCATTCCAGCGGTTGGTTTGCAAAATGGTAATGTTGTTTTCTTTTTTGTATTTACCAATGCCTTCTGCAATTTTCATCCGCTGGCTGAGTATCTGCATCAACTCATCATCCAACTGGTTTATTTGTTGACGCAATTTTTCCAACGCTGCATGATATTCTTCGTTACTCACATCTTCTTTTCTCCAGATGATTGCATCGAGCATTTCGGCCAACCGTTCTGGTGTTACCTGTTGCTTGGCATCGCTCCAGGCATTATCGGGGTCTATATGGCTTTCAATCATCAATCCATCATAGTCAAGGTCAATTGCTTTTTGCATCGTCTCCTGCAAAATATCTCTGCGACCACAAATATGCGAAGGGTCGTTGATGATGGGCATGTTTGGATATTTCAACTTCATATCAATAGCCAGATGCCACATCGGTGCATTGCGGAATTCTGTATTGCCATAAGAAGAAAAGCCACGGTGTATCAACCCAATTTGTTTAATGCCGGCTCTTGCTATTCGTTCCACAGCACCGCCCCACAATTCTAAATCGGGGTTGATTGGATTTTTTATCATTACCGGTACATCCACACCTCTTAGGGCATCGGCTACTTCCTGCACACTAAAAGGGTTTACGGTTGTTCTGGCTCCAATCCACAATACATCTACATCAAAGGTTAGTGCATCCTGCACTTGTTTGCCGGTTGCTACTTCTACTGTTGTAGGTAAGCCGGTTATTTTTTTTGCCTGCTGCAACCAGGGTAATCCTTTTGCACCTACTCCTTCAAACATTCCGGGTTTAGTACGGGGTTTCCAGATGCCAGCACGGAGCATATCTATTTTGCCTGTGGCAGCTAAACGCTGCGCAGTTGCTAATACTTGTTCTTCTGTTTCTGCACTGCAAGGGCCACTAATTATCAGCGGACGTTTATTCCATGCAGCTTGCACTGTTTCGTTTGTTGTTTGTTCTTGTGTTTGCATACTCATTATTTGTAAAGATAAATTTTTATGTTGTCATCGTCTGTACTACTATCAGCTTTTGTTGCGTCGCACTCTTGTACGTTCTGTTCGCTACTAAGCATTTGCAATTATTACAATTGCTTCTCAAAAACTTTTTTATCAAAATCCTTTTCACGTTGAACCCTTTCGGGGGTTCCCTTAATCTTCGCTTTTGTTCCCCGGATTAAATCCGGGGCTATTCACATTCAGCCCCTACGGGGCTGGGCGAAAAAATCCGTTCTCATCCGTTATATCTGTGTCATCCGTCTTCCTATTTAATTATTCTCTTTATCTTATTCGCCTCTTCAATCAACTCCGTCAGTTCTTTCTCATCTCCCTTCTCAAGCTATGTTTGAACTTTTTTAGCTGCTCTATATGCTCATTTAATACATCCAGCACATTTACTTTATTCTGCAGAAGTATCGGCACCCACATGGCTGCATTACTTTTTGCCAAACGAACGGTACTTTCAAAACCGGCACTGGCCATTTCAAAAATGGCATTGTCTTCTTTTTCCTTTTCCAATACTGTGTTGGCTAATGCAAAAGAAGTAATATGCGATATATGACTTACATAGGCAGCATGCAGGTCATGGGCATGGGCTTCCATGGCAAGCAGGTGCATACCTATTTTTTTAAACATAAGCTTTGTCCATTCTAATGCATCGGTATCACTTTCTCCCGCATTACAAATAATAACAGCTTTATTTTCAAAAGCACCTTTTACTGCTGCCTGCGGGCCGCTGTATTCAGTACCCCACATAGGGTGTGTAGCTACATATCTTCCCCGCTTGGGATGATTTTTTATTGCTTCTATTAATTGTGATTTGGTAGAGCCAAGGTCAATCACAATCTGCTTTTCTATTTTATCTAAAATAGATGGCAGCAACTTAACCATTAAATCTACCGGTATAGCCAGTATAATTACATCAGAGTTTTCAATGGCTTCATCCAATGGCATTGTTTCATCCACCAGTTCCAGTTCTACTGCCTGCTTTGCATGTTCCGCATTCGCATCCACCCCAATTAGTCTTGATGAAATTTTTTTTCATGCAGCTGAATGGCAAGTGAGCCTCCGATTAAACCAACACCGACAATGCAATTCGTTTACGTACCATATTGTAATTTTTAAACTAAGAGTAAAAAAGAGAGAAGGAGATAAAGAGAATTTTCTCCTTCTCTCTTTTTCTCCTTTATCCTCTTAGCCTTTGTATAGCTTCTTCTAATTTTTCTTCCGTACTGCACAAACTCACCCTTACATATTTTTCACCGGCACTGCCGAATATTCCACCGGGTGTAATAAATACATTTAGTTATATAACACTTCATCGCTCAATTCATACCCATCTTTATATTGCTTCGGTATTGTTGCCCACACAAACATGCCTGCTTGTTCTTTAGAGAAACTGCAATCCAAGTAAATGCCAGCAGTTCAAATACTTTTTCTCTCCGCTTTCTGTATACGGCATTTACTTCATCCTGCCATTCTTTTCCGAGTGACAATGCTTTGGCTGCTGCCAATTGCAGGGAAAAAACATTCCACTATCCATATTACTTTTAAAGCGCAGCACTTCCTCTATTCTTTCTTTGGCCCCGCAAAGCATACCTACTCTCCAGCCGGCCATGTTATGACTTTTACTTAATGAGTTTAATTCAATCACACAGTCTTTTGCACCTTCTACACTTAACAAACTCATCGGCGAATCATTCAGAATAAATGAATAAGGGTTATCATGAATGATCAGAATGTTATGCTTCTTTCCAAATGCTACCAGCTTTTCAAATAATTCTTTTGAAGGCAATTGACCCGTTGGCATTTGCGGATAGTTGACAAACATCAGTTTTACTTTCTTCAGGTTTCTTCTTTTCCAGTTCATCAAAATCTGGTTCGTAATTATTTTTTTCTTTTAATTTATACTCCACACATTTTCCTCCCGCCAGTTTTACAGCACTGCTGTAAGTTGGATAACCGGGATTGGGCACCAGCACTTCATCCCCTTTATCGAGATAGGTCATACAGATATGCATGATGCCTTCTTTACTTCCTATCAATGGTAATATTTCTGTATCAGGATTCAATTCAACTGATACCATTTTTTATACCACTCACTTATTGCTTTTCTTAAAATTGGTGAACCTTTATACGATTGATAAGCATGAACATTCGGTTTTGCACTTTCTTCCTGCAATACTTTTATCACTTCAGGATGTGGCGGCAAATCAGGGCTGCCAATACCAAGGTTGATGATATTCTTTCCTGCTTTATTCAATGCTTCTATTTCTCTCAGTTTTTGAGAGAAATAATATTCGCCGATGCCGTCTAATCTTTTACTTGTTTTCATCTTTTATATTTCGCCCCTACGGGGCTCTGATTCATTTTCTATTTTTCGTTCTCCGGATTTCACCCGGAGCTATTCATATTTAATCCCTTCGGGGTTTAGTTCTTTACTTCCACAATCCCCTTTTATAAATTCCATAAATTTTTACTGATTCTGTAAATGGTTTTATTTTCCCTATCACTTTATCAAATTGTTCTGTACTATCAAATTCCATATCTGCATGAAAAGCATATTTAAAATCTGACTCCCGGAATAGGAAAGCTTTGCAACTTGCTTAAGTTAATTCCTCCATCAGAAATTTCTGTCAGCACTTTTGCTAAACTCCCTTTCGAATGGTCTGTGTGAAAAGTAACCGATGCTTTATCGGCATTCTTCTACCGGTGCTGCAATATCTTCTCTTTGCAGCATTAAAAACCTGGTGTAATTATTTTTCATCGTATGAATATTCGGAGCAATCATTTCCAATTCATATAACTCTGCTGCCAGCTTACTGGCAATAGCCGCTATATGTTTACTTTTATGCTGATGAATATGTTTTGCACTCAGTGCCGTATCATCTGTTTCCACCAATTTCCATTTATGCTTATCCAAAAAATCATAACACTGCTGTAAGGCCATCGTATGAGAATGTACTTCCCTTATATCTTCCAGTTTTACCCCGGGATTTACCAACAGGTTTTGTCTTATCTGCAAATAAATTTCCCCAACAATTTTCAAATTACTTTTTTGCAGCAGGTTGTAATTGGGTAAAATGCTTCCGGCTATAGAATTTTCAATAGCCATCACACCACCATCACTTTCTTTTTTATTACGCTGCAATCTTTACTACTTCTCTTAAATGTGTCGCAGGGAATTACTTCCACATTTTTACCAAAAAACAATTGTGCGGCCACCTGGTGAAAGCTGCCTTACGTATAAACCCCTTGTACTCTGCATAATCGTTTCTTGTCATTTCTTTCATTTACATCCCTTATAAATAAAAATCCCGGCCAGATTGGCCGGGATTCTTTATGTTGATTTTTAGTTGTTCTAGTTTGTTTTCAACAAAAGCATTCCCGGCCTCTTTCTAAAAAAGAAGTAACTAAAATAGAAACCACAATATGCTTTCGCTGAGTTCATGTTACAAATGTAGTTTTCCCAATAGTAAAATCCAACAACTTATTTTATGATTTTAACGTCTGCCACCACCACTTTCCGCATCATTCATCCGGATTTTTCGTCCCCGGTAATTTTTACCATCAATTGCTTTTATCATTTTTTTACCCGCTGATGGTTCAATTTCTATCCAGCTTGTCATTTCCTTCATATCTATTTTACCCAGCACTTCTTTTTTCAAATCACTCATATCGAAGATGAACTGTAAGAAACTGGCTTTATAAAAACCATCTTTCGTTCCAAGGTTTACAAACAGTCGTTGATAATTTCCGCTACCGCCAAAACCATTTCTTCCACTTGTATCTCTGTCTCTTGTTGGTCTTTCAGTTCTGCTATCACCTCTTCTGTCTGCTTCTTCTGTCATCACCTCGCATATTAAGGTCGGCAGCATTTTCATAATATTTAAGAAAGCGGTCAAACTCTAATGCTGCAACCCTTTGCATAATTTCTTCTTTTTCTATATCACCAAATTTTTCCTTAATGTTGGCAAATATGTTTCATACTGTCCATGACTTATATCTGCACTTAGCATTTTATCAATAAAATGGAAAAATTGTTTACGGCAAACATCTTTACCGGTTGGAATATCCATTTTATGAACTTTTGCATTTAATATTCTTTCTATCTGGCGAAGGCGATATACTTCTTTTGGTGTTACAATAGAAACAGAAACACCACTTTTACCAGCACGGCCTGTACGACCACTTCGATGTGTATAAACTTCCACATCATCCGGTAATTCATAATTAATTACATGGGTGATTCCTTTTACATCAATACCCCTTGCAGCTACATCGGTTGCAATTAATAACTGAATACTTTTATCCCGGAACAATCCCATCACTTTATCCCTTTGCTGTTGCGTAAGGTCGCCATGTATGGCATCAATATCATATCCTTCCCTTGTTAAGCTTTCTGCTATGTCTTGTGTATCTAATTTAGTACGGGCAAATACAATTCCATATATTCCCGGATTAAAATCGATGATACGTTTTAATACTTCGTACCGGTTATGATGCTGTGTAGCATAATACTGGTGGTCAATATTAGCAGCGCCTGCGTTTGTTTTACCAATGGTAATTTCAAAAGGCGTATTCATGTACTTTTTGCTAACCTGCCGTATTTCTGGCTGGCATGGTAGCACTGAATAGCCAGGTGCTTTGCCTGTTTGGTGTATTTTTAAGAATGAATTCAATATCATCTTTAAAACCCATATTAAGCATTTCATCCGCCTCATCCAATACTACATAATGGATTTTCTCCAGGTTGATAGCTTTTCTTTCAATAAGGTCAATCAAACGGCCGGGAGTAGCTACTACAATATGTGTACCTTTTCTTAAATCCCTTATTTGCATGGTAATGGAAGTACCACCATAAACTGCAGTTACAGATAATATTGCTTTTTTATTTTTAAATTTTTCCAGGTCGCTGGTTATTTGCAAACAAAGTTCCCTTGTTGGGCAAACTATTAATGCCTGTGGGTGGCGGTCTTCTTTTTTGATTAATTGCAAAAGAGGTAAACCAAAAGCAGCCGTTTTGCCGGTGCCGGTTTGTGCCAGGCCTATAAAATCTTTTGTTCCCTGTAACAGTACGGGAATTGCTTTTTCCTGGATGGGTGTAGGCTCAGTAAATCCTAATATTTTAATGGATTGGAGTAAGCCTTCCTCGATACCGA
This sequence comes from uncultured Chitinophagaceae bacterium, assembly GCA_963840755.1. Classification (GTDB taxonomy): domain Bacteria; phylum Bacteroidota; class Bacteroidia; order Chitinophagales; family Chitinophagaceae; genus JJ008. Next base: position 214,569 of record CAWJAG010000002.1, read on the forward strand.
GGGCTTCAAATGTGTTCACTTAATAAAAATTTAATTGTAATAAAATCGGCTCGTTTAACCGATTGCCCGGCTGAGCCAATCAGGCGGGGATAACCGGGGCTTAAAGGTAGCTTAAAAAAACCGAAGGGGTATACTTATCTCTATTAAAATAAGAAAGCCCCGCTAAAAGGCGGGGCTTCTATTAGATTGCTTGCCAAAAATTACTTTGTAACAGCTTTAACTGCAGTATCCATAGCAGCTTTAACCGCAGTATCAATAGCAGCTTTAACTGTAGTATCAATTACAGGAGCTACAACAGTTGTATCAGGTGCAGCAACTTTCGCTGTATCAGCACCATCTTTCTTTTCACCAGAACCACCACAAGCTACTAAAGAAGCAGCTACGATTGCAATTGCAATAAATTTTTTCATTTTCGATTTTTTTGTTTGTTATGAAATATTTCAAGGATTAATACCGGCATGGAAAAAAGGTAACCCGGTTTTTTATATTTTTTTTTAGCTGAAACAGGGTTACTATTTTTATAAAAATGTATAAATAACGGATTGTGAAAGCTCCAACAGACGAAAAGGCATTATTATCAGGACTGGCAACTAACGACAAAAAGGCCGTTGAGACCATATATCAGGAAAATTTTAATACTATTCAGGCCCTGATAATCAACAACAACGGCTCTTCAGATGATGCTAAGGACATCTTTCAGGAAGCCATGATAGTTCTTTACGAAAAAGTGCGGACAGAGGGTTTTGAGCTGCACTGCCAGATAAAAACTTTTATGTATTCCGTAGCCAGGAGGCTTTGGTTAAAGCGGTTGCAACAACAAAACCGCTATTCTTCTCCCGGCGATAGTATGGAATCGGTGGTAGATGTGGATGAAGATCTGGAAGTGCATGAGAAAAAAGACCTGGAACTGGATATGATGGAAAAGGCCATCGGCAATTTGGGGGAACCCTGCAAGAGCCTGATTGAGGCCTACTACCTGCAAAAGAAATCGATGCAAAAAATAGCAACCGATTTTGGATATACCAATTCAGACAATGCAAAAACCCAGAAGTACAAATGTTTAGTAAGATTGAAAAAGATATTTTTTGCACAATATAAAAATGGACAGTGATGGAAGATATTAATATAATGGATGCAGCAGAGCGGTATATCCGGGACGAAATGACCCCGGATGAAATGATGCAATTTGAAAATCTTCGCAAAGCAAATGCCGAGGTTGATCAATTTGTGGTAGAGCATACATTGTTCCTTCAGCAAATGAATAACCTGGGAGAAATGAAGCAATTCAAATCTGCCCTGCATGATGTACATACCGATTTGGCCGAGCAAGGCAAGATTGACTCAATGAAACTGAAAGGCAAAGCCAAAGTGGTTTATTTGTGGAACAGGTATAAAAGAATAACGGCGATAGCTGCTTCAATTGCTGGTATTACAGCATTAAGTATCTCTGCATTGGTTTGGGCATTTGCACCAAAAGGAAATTCTGGAAAATTACGAAGATTAACTACAGAGTGAGATAAAGAATATAAAAGACGTTACTAGCAAAGCAGGGAATGAAATTAATAGGGTAAAAATACTATCATTAGACGATAAACGCAACTAAATTGTTCTATACAACCGGTGGCACAGGTTTTATTATTGATGCAAAAGGATACCTGGTTACCAATTTCCATGTGGTTGATAGCAAGGAAAAACATTGCAGTCCAGAACGAAAAAGGTGAATTTATTGCTACTATTAGTTTATGCTGATAAAGCAAAAGATATTGCAATACTTAAAATAGAAGATGAAAATTTTAAACCTTATGCTTCTGTTCCTTATGCAATAAGCAAATCTTCTGCAAGATTGGCCGAACCAATTTTTACACTGGGATATCCTAAAAATGATATTGTGTATGGCGAGGGATATCTAAGCTCCCTGACAGGCTTCAACGGTGATACCCTTAGTTGCCAGATTGAAATATCTGCCAACCATGGAAACAGCGGAAGCCCGATTTTAAATAAGAATGGTGAAGTGGTTGGCATTTTAAATGCCAGACAGACTAGTACCGAAGGTTTTACTTTCGCCATACAAGGCAAGTATATCTATAAAGCATTAGAGGAATTAAAAAAACTGATACCGCTTACCAGAGAGTGAAGCTTGACTACAAAATCTCTATCGCCGGTATGGAAAGAACCAATCAGGTAAACAAAGTTGAAGATTACATCTTCATGGTAAAAGTGAATTAAATATTACTCCCTATAAAAGCAAGCGACCCGTTCAAAACGAGGCCGCTTTTTTATTTTATGCCCAAAGATTATCCGGGTATTCCCCGACTTTAATTAGCTTGTCTAAACTTTGCTGCACAAACGGTGCATCTTCTTTATACGTAACCCCAAACCAGGAGGAGGATGTTGCTATCACTTCAATATCACCACCTTCACTTATAAATTTATCAGCTACAATTGGTATAAAAAATTCTGATTTTAACTCCTGCCCCGATTGCTGGAGAAACCCTGTAAACATAGCTTGTGTATAATCAAAGTAAGATCTATCAAAGCACCAGAAGTTCATAGATACTTTTGTATTCAAAGAAAGTTCGGCAGGTTCAAGACCATCTCCACAGATTATTTTTCCATCAGTCCTGGCAATATTAATTCTTTCGGTAACGGTTGCTAATCTGCCATCATGGTTAAGGCCACACACACCCCTGTTTACCGTTCCATGCTCCGATAATGTTTTTAATAAATCATATCCAACAATGGCATAGGTTTTTCTGTTGCAACCAACATTTAAAAAGGCAGCGGAGTTTTCAAAAGCATTGCGGCCATAAAAATCATCGGCATTAATAACTGCAAATGGTCCATCAACTGCACCCTTTGCACACAATACAGCATGGGCAGTTCCCCATGGTTTTGTTCTTTCGGCAGGAAAGGAGTATCCATCCGTAAACAAATTCAACTCCTGATGTACATAAGCTACCTCTATTCTTCCTTTTAATTTAGGTTCGAAAATATTTTTAAAATTTTCTTCATACTCTTTTCTGATAATGAAAACTACTTTTCCATATCCTGCCCTTATTGCATCAAAGATGGAATAATCCATTATTGTTTCCCCGGCCGGGCCAAATCCTTCTACCTGCTTCATGCTTCCATAACGGGATGCCATGCCTGCTGCTAATATTACTAAAGTTGGTTTCATCTGTGAATTTTTATTTCTAGTTTTTGCCACATGTTATGCCATAACAGCCATCACCTGCTGGTAAGATTTACTTGTGGGCATTTCATATATATGGTTTAAAATTGCGGGGCGAAAATAAAGTAAATTCAGTAAGCCGTTATTCTTTTATGCTAACAATTAATCCCTGCAATATTACCATAGATAAAATAAGCCTGCCAGCTTTGCAAAAAAGAAATATACAGGCTGAAGTTCTACGGCTTGATAAAATACATCCGGTTGTTTCCGGCAATAAATGGTTTAAACTACGATTCTATCTTGATGAAGCCCTTCAACGACAAAAGAAAACGGTTATAACTTTTGGCGGGGCATGGTCAAACCATATTATGGCAACAGCAGCAGCTTGTAAATTATTTAACCTTTCTTCTATTGGTATTATCCGGGGAGAAGAACCGGCAAACTATTCTGCCACTTTGCAAAAGGCAAAAAAAATGGGCATGCAATTTCATTTTATAAGTCGGGAACAATACAGGGATAAAACCATCCCTTCTTTTATTTCAGCAGGCGAAGCCTTACTAATAAATGAAGGCGGCTATGGTGAAGAAGGTGCCAGAGGTGCAGCCACCATTCTTGATTATTGCAAAAAAGAAAACTATACCCATATCAGCTGTGCAGCAGGCACAGGTACTATGGCAGCAGGGTTTATTAATGCAATTTCTATCGGACAAAAAGTTATTGCCATAAGTGCATTGAAAAATAATACCGGGCTTAATAATTCCATCCAATCATTGCTGAATAATAGTTCTCCGGATTTTTCAATTATACATGACTACCACTTTGGTGGATATGCCAAACACACACCGACATTGCTGAAGTTTATGAACGATTTTTATTTACAAACGGGCATACCCACCGATTTTGTTTACACTGCAAAATTGTTTTTTGCCATAAATGATTTGGTAGAAAAAGATTATTTCCCCGGAGGGAGCAGGTTATTAATAATTCATAGTGGCGGTTTTCAGGGCAACACATCTCTGAACAATGGAACGTTAATATTTTAAGAATTAACGGCTGCCCGCCTATCTTTGTAATAGCTAATAAAACAAGATTATCCTTTTCCCGTTGAATAAACATGAATAAAAAACACTTCTTAGCATTTTTTTCTTTTCTCGTATTATTTCTCCGTGTATCGGCGCAGGATACACTTCCCCGGTTTAATGTAAGAAATGCAGGGAACGATAAAATAATCATTGGTTGGGTAAATAATTTTGAGGATGTAAAACAAATCAGCATCCAGCGGTCATTCGACAGCCTTACCGGATATAAAACTATTCTTACCGTTGCCGACCCCACCACTAAAGAAAATGGCTATGTTGATAGCAAAGCCACCAACGACCACATGTTTTACAGGCTTTATATTTTGAGGGATAAGGGAAATTATCTTTTTAGCAAAGCACAGCGGCCAAAAAAAGATACTGCTGGAATCAAAGGCGCAACCATTATAAGAATGGATACTGTTTTTGAAAAGGTTGTAAAGAATGGCGATACGATAATTATAAAAAAAGTAGTTCCCTTTACAGTAAGGCTGGAAAAAATACCGGCAACAGATTCGGTAAAGACACCAAATCCCGGGAATATTAATAAGATAAAGCCAAATGCATTTACACCATCCTTATATGTTTATACAGAAAGGGACGGCTATGTACGCATCATTTTACCAGATGAGGACAAACCTAAGAAATATTCAATAAAATTTTTTGAGGAGAATGACAATTTCTTATTTGAACTAAAGGAGATAAAAGAGAAAACATTCAAATTAGACAAGACCAACTTCTACCATGCCGGCTGGTTTAAGTTTGAATTGTATGAAGAAAACAAACTGATAGAAAAGCACAAATTTTATTTAGAAAAAGATTTTTAACTATCTGTGTCAATCAACTCTGAATTAAATATTTCTTCAAAATTTTTTTTCAATTTTTCTTTTACTTCATCCATATCCATTTGCTTTCCCAATTCTTTGGCTAATGATGTAACCTGCTTGTTTGCTATCCCGCAGGGAATAATATTATTGAAATATGAAAGATTAGTGTTTACATTCAATGCAAAGCCATGCATGGTAATCCATCGGCTGCACCGCACACCGATAGCACAAATTTTTCTTTCCTTTCCCGGTACATTTGGTTCAAGCCACACCCCGGTTTCCCCGGCTGAACGTTCGCCCTTTAATCCATACCCAGACATTGTTTTAATAATCACTTCTTCTATATTCCGCAGGTATTTACCGATATCTGTATAAAATTTTTCCAGATCCAGAATTGGATAACCAACTATTTGCCCAGGGCCATGAAATGTAATATCCCCGCCCCTGTTGGTTTGATAAAATGAAATATCATTAGCCGCCAACTCATCATCACTCATCAACACATTGCTTTTATCACCGCTTTTTCCTAATGTGTAAACAGGGGGGTGCTCAGTAAAGAGAAGGTAGTTCTGGGTTTCGGGTTTTGAGTTTATAGTTTTAAGTCCGGTGTTACTTTCTGCTTCTGCTGTCATAATGCTTCTGGCTTCAGTTTTCACCTGTACGTTTTCTTTCAGAAGTTTTTCCTGGTAGTCCCATGCGGCCTGATACTCCATTAAACCCAAATCTTCAAAAAATACTTTTTGTTTTTCCATTTAGATTACAAATGTAGAAACAAAAAACCATCCGCTTACCTTTGCCAAATGCAGGAAGAGTTAAATACAGAGCCGCAGAATACTATTGAGAGCAATGATGAATTGTTTGAACGGTTTTCGCTTACAATAGATAATGGGCAGGAGCCACTAAGGATTGATAAGTTTTTGATGCAACGGATAGAAAGAGCTACCCGGAACAAATTGCAGCAGGCGATGAATTTGGGAATGGTAACAGTAAACGGAAAGGAAGTAAAGCCAAACTATAAAGTAAAACCGGAGGATGCTATTATTATATTTTCTGACATGAGTCCCGAACAAACAGATGTGGTGCCGGAGAAAATGGATTTGAATATTGTGTATGAAGATGCCGACCTAATGCTTATAAATAAACCCGCCGGAATGGTGGTTCACCCGGGCAGCGGTAATTATTCAGGCACTTTGCTAAATGGTGTTTCGTATTATTTGCAACAGCAAAATCCAACAATATCCGAAGATGTGTTGCCCCGGTTTGGACTTGTACACCGCATTGATAAAAATACAAGTGGCTTGCTTGTACTTGCTAAATCTGACAAAGCAGTAAAACATTTAGCCAAACAATTTTTCGACCACACCATCAGCAGAAAATATGTGGCATTGGTTTGGGGCGATATGGAAAATGAAAGTGGTACAATAATAGCTCATGTGGGCAGACACCAGCGTTTTAGAAAATTATTTGAAGCCTATCCCGAAGGTGATCATGGTAAAGAAGCTATTACCCATTATAAAGTATTGGAAAGATTTGGCTATGTAACAATGGTGCAATGTATATTGGAAACCGGCCGTACGCATCAGATAAGGGTACACATGAAACACATTGGCCACCCATTGTTTAATGATGACTTTTATGGAGGCGATAAAATTGTAAAAGGAACGGTGTATTCAAAATACAAACAGTTTGTAGATAATTGCTTTGATGTTTGTAAGCGGCAGGCGTTGCATGCAAAAACATTGGGCTTTGTTCACCCTGTTACAGGAGAAAATGTTTTCTTTGAAGCAGAGCTACCAGAAGATATTGCACAGGTAATTGATAAATGGAGAAAATACAGCAATAAGAAAATCGAATTATAAATGAGAGAACCCCGTCCCTTTTTTATAATGGGACGGGGTTGTTTCTAAAAAATTTAATCCCATTCTTTAAAACCCTTTTTTATCAGCTTCGGGCAATTTTGATTTAATATGATTTACCAATTCCTGCAAAGCAGTATTGGCCGCATTTTCTTTTGCTTCTTTATCTTTTTTTGCAAGAATCCCTTTTAATATTATACCGTTAATAAATGGGTCTGTCTGGCTGCGGTATGCTTCAGGTACACCATCCCTGAATTTTGCAATTTCATCTACACCCCATTTAACTTTAGCAGGATCTTTTATCGCTGCTAAATAAGTACTTAGGTTATTCAATGCCTCAAACTTGGCCTGGCTCATTGGCATTTCGGCAAAGCCCCCGATAATTTTATCAGCCATGCTTTCATCACCCGACTTTAATATTTCATCCATCACCACTTCTCTTAATACCCCTTTCATTGGCTTATCAGCCATTTGTTTTACAATAGCCGCAGTTGCTTCTGAATCAACTTTACCTAAAGCTGCCAACGCATTGCCCGCAACAGTATATGAGGAATCATTAACCGCTGATTTAAACAACGAAGCATATTCAGTTTTCTTATACTCACCCAATTTCTGAATAGCGGCAGCTTTTACCGTTGGTTTCCTCTCATTTTTTACCAGATGCTCCAATAGCGGTTCAAAAGAAATTTTTACTGTTTCCTTTTTCAAATCAATTTTACTTATCGCAAGCCCCCTTAACCCGGCATATTTATCTAAAAGTGCAGTTTTTAAAATTTCAGTTGCTTTGAGGTCATCTGTTTTCTTACCTGCAAAATCTATTGCTTCCCTTCTGTCTACATAATTCCCGGCATATTTATACTGGTGGATATAGTTATCGGGTGTTTTATTATCCTTCTTTGACCACAACATTATTTTATCAGCATCCACATTAATCAGGTCAGGTTTTTGAGTATAGCTGAAAGTAAATGTATCAACCGCATTACCAGTCCATACATTATACCTTACTTTATTTGCCCCATTATATACATCAATTGCCAATGGCAACCTGAATACCTTACCCGTTTTTTGCGTTTGCTTTACAATCACATTCACTTTTCCCAGGGAATCAATATAGTTATAGTCAATCTCAGCGGTTGGGTGGCCGCTCCCAAAATACCATTGGTTAAAGAACCAGTTTAAATCTTTACCAGTTACTTCTTCAAATGCCAGGCGCAACTGGTGTGCCTCGGCTGATTTGAATTTATTGGTAGTGAGATAATTGTTTAGTGATTTTGAAAATGCACTGTCGCCAACAAAGTTTCTCAGCATATTTAATATACGGCCGCCCTTATTGTAACTTACTGCATCAAACATATCTTCCTTATCCGCATAGTTAAACCGTACCAGGTCTTTCTTTTCGCTTCCGCTATTCAGGTAGCCCTGCATATTATCATAGTTATGTGCATCACCGGCATCTTTACCATATTTGTATTCATCCCAGAGTACTTCGCTGAAGTTAGCGAACGATTCGTTTACTGTAAGGTTGCTCCAGCTTTCAGTTGTTACATAATCACCAAACCATTGGTGAAAAAGTTCATGTGCAATAGTGCTTTCCCAGTTATTGCCATCCACCAGCTCCCTTGCATCCTGCTGAGCACTTTCCTGGTGCAGGGTGGCTGTTGTATTTTCCATTGCCCCTGCAACAAAATCCCTCCCGGTTATTTGTGAGTATTTAACCCATGGATAATCAACCCCTGTTATTTTTGAAAACAGCGACATCATTTCTGGTGTATTGCCAAAAATTTTTTTTGCAACAGAAGCATACTCCGGTTCTACATAATAGTTTACTTCTTTATCTCTCCATTTATCTTTTATCACTGCATACTCACCCACACCTAAAAAGAAAAGATACGGGGCATGGGGCAAATCCATTTTCCAGTAATCTGTTCTTGTACCATCTGCGTTTTTTTTCTGGCTCATCAGTTTGCCATTGCTTAAGGTTATGTATTTACTATCAACAGTAACAGTAAGTTCTTCTGTTGATTTTTGATTTGTCTTATCAATGGTAGGAAACCAGGCCGAGTTGGATTCTGTTTCTCCCTGTGTCCATATTTGTGTGGGTTTATTCTTTTCTTCACCCTTCGGGTTGATAAAATACATACCCTTAATACCAAGCATGGCTCCTTCTGAATATTTTTCTTCAAACTCATCGGGCTTAGCGGTGTAATCAATATAAATTGTATAAGTTTCGCTGGCTTTATACGTTTTATCCAGCTTAATCCTTATTTCAAGGCCGTTGTACTCATATTTTAGTGGCATTTGCTGCACACCTTTTATAAGTGCCACTTTTTTTAGCTCCAGACCTTTAGCATCGAGTGTAAGTGTATCCGTAGCATAAAAATGTGGCCTTAATGTAATCCATGCCTTACCATAGAGATGTGATTTGCTGAAATCCGGCTTTACTTCTAACCGTGTATGCACCAGGTTATTGATTTTGGCTGGGGTTTCTCTGTACACTTTTTTCCAGGCTGTGTCTTTGGTATGTGTCTGTGCTTTTGAAATAGCGGTAAAAGCAATTGCTAGAAACAAAAAAACTACTTTCTTCATATTTATAATTTAGTGCTGCAAATGTATAAAACTTGTCTGTGTATATACGCTTAGCCTATATGAACGGTTACAGTATTTAACAACTTCTTGTGCCATAAACAGGCATGTAAACACAATTTGGGTTAAATTTGCCAAACAATAATTTCCCATGAAAAAAGTCCACCTCGTTTTGCTCCTTTTGTTTGCCACATTAGCAGCTTCTTCGCAAAAAATTTATTTCGTTTATATACAGTCGGAAAATAAGCAGCCGTTTTATGTTAAGCTGAAAGAAAAGATATATAGCTCTTCAGCATCCGGATATATAATTATGTCCAAATTGCTTGATACTACTTATTCATTTGGCATTGGGCTTGCGCAAAATGCTGAACTACCAAAAAATTTTTCAATCCCAATTAATAAAAAAGACCATGGTTATTTATTGAAGAATTTTGGAGACAAAGGCTGGGGGCTTTTTGATTTACAGACATTAGAAGTAAAGATGAGTAGCGGGGCAACTGCTAAAGCAGGTGAAGCAAAAATTCCTGATAACAAAGATGTGCCTGCATTTACTGAGGGCCTGTCGAAAGCTGCCGGTGATCCTTCATTAAAGGAAAGACCTGTCTCAACCTGTTGTTATTGAAGAAATAAAAACAATACCTGAGGAAAAGAAACCAGCTTTTGTAATTGAAAAACCCAAGGCACAGGAACCTATTATACAGCCTATTGTTGTTGAAGAAAAAAAAATAACTCCCTGTTTCTGAAGAAAAGAAACCAGAGGTTATGGTTGAAAAACCAAAAGCAACTGAGCCAATAGTACAACCTGAAATAAAAACGGTAGTAGTAACAGACATCCCCAGTTGAAAAGAAAGAAGAACCAAAAATTGAGCCTGTTAAAGAACAGTCAGCAACAAAAATTGAACCGATATCTGAAGCCCCTGCTGAAGGTTATAAAATGTCGGTCGTTGCTAAAAAATCAGAAAGCTCAACTACTGAAGGTTTTGGATTAACTTATACTGACACACATGCTGATGGCTCAACCGATACCATAAAACTGCTGATACCAGAACCTAAAACACCACAGGCTGTTGTAAAGACAGAACCGATGCCTGCTGAAATACCTGCAAAAGCTGGTTGTGAAAATACTGCAACTGAAGCCGACTTTTTTCAATTACGAAAATTGATGGCTGCTGCTGAAAGTGATGATGCAATGATTATGGAGGCTAAAAAAAATTGCAAAGAAAAATGTTTTACCACCACACAGTATAAGAACCTTGGCAGTTTATTTTTAACTGATGAAGGCAAGTATAAATTTTTTGATGCCATTTATAATTACACATCCGACTCCGCTAATTTTTCATCTCTCCAATCTGAGTTAAAGGATGAATACTATGTAAACCGCTTTAAGGCTATGCTCCGCAACTAACTGACTATGCCCCGTTATTTCTTAGAAGTTTCATATAAAGGCACTGGATACAGCGGTTTTCAGTCGCAGATAAATGCCAATTCCATTCAAGCTGAAATAGAAAAAGCTTTTTCAGTCCTCCAGAAAGAAAGTGTTAGTATGACTGGCTCCTCCAGAACAGATACTGGTGTACATGCCTGTCAGAATTTTTTCCATTTTGATTTTGATGCTCCTATTCATGAGCAGCTTGTTTACAAAATGAATGCAATACTTCCCGGCGATATAGTTATAAAAAATATACAAAAAGTAAATGATGATGCACACTGCCGCTTTGATGCGATAAGCAGGGAGTATAAATATTTTATTTACAGGGATAAAAACCCATTTCTTGCCGACAGGGCTTATTATTACCCTTACAAGCTTGATATAAGCATGCTTCATCAATGTGCTGAAATCCTTAAAGAATACACATGATTTTACTTCTTTCTGCAAAAGAAATACCCAGGTAAAAACGTTTGAATGCAAGATTGCTGAAAGTAAATGGACAGAAGAAGATGGTTGTTTGATTTATAATGTAAAAGGCAACCGTTTTTTACGGGGTATGGTAAGGGCATTAACAGCAACAATGCTTAAGGTGGCGAGAGAAAAAATAAGCATTGGTGAATTCAGGCAAATCATTGAAGCAAAAGATTGTACCAAAGCAAGTTTTGATGTGCCGGCTCATGGGCTTTTCTTAATTGCTGTTGAATATCCCAAATAAAAGAGGCCATCAGAACTTTACATATTTTTCAATCAGCATTTTATCAACTCCTTTTTTTCTCGCTTTCCTTGCCTGCTTTTTCAAAATAAATTCAAAAATACTCATCCATCCGGGCAGATTGCTTTCACTAATATCAAATAGCCAGGCCAAAGCCAGTTTATCTTTTGGAAAACCATTGGGCTTACATTCTCCATCTGTTGCCAGACCATAACCTATTTGTAATGATTGCTCAAAACCACGGCTTGCGGGACGAAGTTCTACCTGAAACTTACAAGGCTTACCGCTGCGGTTGCGAAATAAATGATTGATATTGGGATCTGCGGTCACAGAATCACCGGACTTTAAGTTATGTATTGTTTTTCCAAGACGTACCTGCACTTCACCCTGCAAACAATCAAATGTTTCAGAATAGGTTTTGTGATAATGCAGGCCAACGCCGCCACCATTTGCCAAATCAACTTCCACCAGGGTGCATTCGCCATTTGTATCGGCGTAAGTTTTTAAGAAGGTAACAGTGTCTTTTTGAATGGGGTTATAAATAGTCCTTTGCATACCTAAACTTACGATTATCAGATAGATAGAGGTTTCAAAATATCTTCTTTTTTGCCTGAAATTTTTGCAAAATATCCCTACCTTTGCGCCGCCATTAGGAAAACCAAAGGTGGGGTTGAAAATGAGGTTCGGGGTTTTTCTTCAAGTGGCAGTCTATGAGAGTCTAATCAAATATACAATCGGCAATATGCAATTCCGCCAAACGGAACACTGCAATTAACCCTCTTATGCCGATTAGAATTCCAACAGTTGAAGAGTGCGACGCAAAGAAAGATGACCAGGGAACAGAACCCTGATAACAAAAATTAAATATTCATTCTTAAATCTAAAATTTAAAATAAACAATAGTCATGGCTGATTTAAAATTTCAAAGAAACTTTGGTATCGCCGCTCACATTGATGCGGGTAAAACCACTACGACGGAACGTATTCTCCGTTACACTGGTATGATTCACCGTATTGGTGAAGTACATGATGGTGCTGCTACCACCGACTGGATGGAGCAGGAAAAAGAAAGAGGTATTACCATTACTTCTGCAGCCGTAAGCTGTCAATGGAATTTTCCAACAAACAAAGGCAAAGAATTTGCGGATACTAAAAAATATGCTTTCAATATTATTGATACTCCCGGCCACGTTGACTTTACCGTAGAGGTAGAACGTAGTATGAGGGTTCTTGATGGCCTGATTGCATTATTTAGTGCAGTGGATGGTGTGGAGCCGCAGTCTGAAACTGTATGGCGCCAGGCTAACCGCTATGGTGTTCCCCGTATTGGTTTTGTAAATAAAATGGACCGTGCAGGTGCCGACTTCCTTATGGTGGTTAAGCAGGTAAAAGATATGCTTGGTTCAAAAGCAGTTCCTCTTCAGTTACCAATTGGTGCCGAAGATGACTTTAAAGGGGTGGTTGACCTTATTAAAATGAAAGGTATCATCTGGCATATGGAAACAGAAGGTATGACTTTTGATGAAATAGAAATTCCTGCCGATATGCTGGAAGAAGCAAAAGAATGGAGAGCCAACCTGGTAGAAGCGGTGGCAGAATATGATGATAAATTAATGGAGAAATTTTTTGATAATCCTGATAGCATCAGTGAAGATGAAATACATGAGGCTGTTCGTAAAGCTACGGTTGACCTTAGCATTGTGCCAATGATGTGTGGTTCATCTTTTAAAAACAAAGGTGTGCAGACTGCATTGGATGGGGTATGCCGTTACCTGCCTTCACCAATTGACATTCCTGATACAGTAGGAACTGACCCAGATACCGGTGAGGAGATTACCCGTAAGGCAGATCCCAAAGCACCATTTGCTGCCCTTGCATTTAAAATTATGACTGACCCGTTTGTTGGTCGCCTGGCATTCTTCAGGTGTTATTCTGGTCACCTCGATGCTGGTTCTTATGTGTTGAACGTAAGAAGCGGAAAGAAAGAAAGGATAAGCCGCATTATGAAGATGTTTGCGAACAAGCAAAACCCAATTGACTTTATTGAAGCTGGTGATATTGGTGCAGCAGTTGGTTTTAAAGAGATAAAAACCGGTGATACATTGTGTGATGAAAACCATCCTATTACCTTGGAGAACATGTTTATTCCTGAGCCGGTTATTGCTGTGGCAATAGAACCTAAGACACAGGCTGACGTTGATAAGATGGGTATGGCAATTTCTAAATTGGTGGAAGAAGACCCGACATTGCGGGTACATACAGATGAAGAAACTGGCCAAACCATTCTTCGTGGTATGGGTGAACTTCACCTTGAAATTATCATTGACCGTATGCGCCGTGAGTTTAAAGTAGAAGTAAACCAGGGTGCACCGCAGGTAGCTTATAAAGAAGCATTCCATATAACTGTTACACACAGGGAAACATTGAAGAAGCAAACAGGTGGCCGTGGTAAATTCGCCGACATTCAGTTTGATTTAGGGCCGGTTGATGCAGAATGGAAAGCAGAAAACCCTGATAAACATTACCAGTTTGTAAACGGATTGTTTGGTGGATCTATTCCTAAGGAATTTGTTCCGGCTATTCAAAAAGGTTTTGAATCTTCGATGACTACAGGTGTATTAGCTAACTATCCGGTTGACAATATGAAAATCCGTGTGTTTGATGGCAGCTTCCACGCAGTTGACTCTGACTCTATGAGTTTTGAATTGTGTGCCAAAGCTGGTTTCCGTGAGGCTGCAAGAAAAGCTAAACCAGTATTGCTGGAGCCAATTATGAAAGTGGAAGTAATTACACCGGCACTATACATGGGTGATGTAACTGGTGACCTTAACCGCCGCCGTGCTATATTAGAAGGTATGGATAACAGGGCTGGTGCCGAGGTTATTAAAGCTAAAGTACCATTGAGCGAAATGTTTGGTTATGTAACCCAGCTTCGTTCATTAAGTTCTGGCCGTGCCTCATCTACCATGGAGTTCTCTCACTACAATCCTGCACCAAACAATATTGCTGAAGAAGTAATAGCGAAGGTGAAAGGGAAGGTGAGTGCATAATTGATAATACTAAGTTTTTATACAAGGCTGTTCTGAAAAGAGCAGCCTTTTGTATAAAATACCATAAAAAGGGTATTGCAGATGCAAGAAAAAAGCAATTACTTGCAGTATGATTTAATTTTTTAAAGCAATTATAGTTAGTTCTTATTGCGTTTAACAGTAGATACTTCGTTTTCTGAAATCTAGCAATTTCTTTGGTACAACGAGGTATGGCACTGTGAACGCACCGGTAACGGTGTGTTCCTTTTGCTGTATCAGTTGTACTAGGCTTTGCTAGAGCCTCAGAAAGCTGCATATAAGTGTAAAGGACACACCGTTTTTGATGAAATAGTGGTCTGATACAAATTACCATTTTTTAACTTTCTAAAACGAACCACTTATGCTAAATTTAAAAACTAAAATCTATTTATTGGTAATGGCAATTGGGCTTATTTATGTGGCTTGCAGAAAAACAGATACTTCTCCGGAAAAGCCTGTTGAGAAAGCTGAAGCATCTCTATCAAAATTCTTTGGCGAACATAGCCCCTCAAACCCTACCGTTAAAAAAATTATGGACATTATCGTAAGGGAAAACAAGAAGGATAATTTTGTTGATGGAATAATTGAAAAAGTGGGTTATCCCTATTGGGATAAAACTCTAGTGTATAAAACATCAGCAGCCACTGGCAGAGGCAATACAGGAGACAGTACAGAATATTGCTATATTCCTTTTGTCAGGGATTCCGCCAATGTGGTAAATGCGTTGCTTGTGTTTAAGGTAAGTCCAGAAGACACTGTCTTTAAATGGCAATGTGATTGGCAATATTACGATACAACTTATTGGGGCATTTCTAAAAAGCAATCTGTAGGATTGATGTTACGGTCAGACTATGAAGTTTTTGGGAATAGAAATTATGAGATTACTGACTCGACTATATTCGGTATGAAGAGAATCAATTTTCATTTAACATCCATGTCAGCCCGGCAAGCAACAACTGCTGGTCGTTCTTTATTAAGTGAATGGGTCGAAATTTGCACCGAATCTCAGGCTCCACAATATGGTTGGTTAACAGGATGCCCTCCCGGCGACCCTTGCAACCCGTATGTAACCCATTGGGATTGTATTACCTATTTTTTTGGTAGCAGTGGTGGGGGCAGCACTATATATTCTACAGTTCAATGGACTTCTACAACACCTGCTGCTGGTAGTGGTGCAAGTGGTGGTGGGTGGACACCACCTTCATCACCAAACTCACCATGTGGGGGAAATGGAGCAAGAGGTTATGTATTACCGGGTTGTACACCTGGGTACACTCCTAGTATCACAGCTCCAATTGCTTTATTCAAAATTGATTCAATTATAAATAATTTTACAAACCCATGTATAGTTGCTGCCAAAAACAAAATCCCTAATTTTAATTTAAATATTTTTGCTAAGAGCTTGTATTTTGCACCTCTTAGTCAATCATACAATTGGAAAATCATTTTTGAAGAAAACGCCGCTCTCAATATCAACGGGACTCCTATTCCTGCTGAATCATTTGCAGTTACGCCAAATAAAGAATGGCATGTAGTTCTTAATCCGTTATTTTGGGAACAGCCAACTCAACCAAATGCAACACAAGAAATAGCAGGCTTAAATATTTTGCATGAGATTGTACATGGGTTTATAAGAGTTTATAAGGATCATTTTAATTTGACTGTCTTGAATAATGTTACCACCCATGAAGTTATATTTAAAAATTGTATTAACGCTATGAGCGGGGCACTACAAAATTCTTTTGGAATGACGCCATCCGATGCTAAGGCATTGGCGATACAAGGACTGGATGATGTGCTAAAAAAAGAATATACTGCTGCTGGCACATTAGCATCTTATAATACTGACTACAATTCATTTGCAATATTAAACTATGGTGTAAGTATACCTGCTTCTAATACCGTGTTTAATCAATATTTGGCTGGTACGAAAGGAGTGAAATGTTTTTAAATTGTTTTTATGAAATATTTATTCTTACTCATTCTATGTGTTTGTACAAAAATATGTTTCTCACAGAATCATTATAGTTTGCCGACTATTAATGGCAAGCCTTTGTCGTTATTTATAGATGAATCATTCAGGAAAAGTTATTATAAAAACTTAGATACAATAGGAGTACATGGCTTTTGCTGGGTAAAATTTAAAGTTTCACCCAATGGGTTACTTAAAGATTTGGAAGTAAGTCCAAACACCCCGCCAGCTTTCTCTTCATTCCTAAAGTCAACAATAGAAGCCACAAGTGGATTTTGGACATTTAAAGAAGTATCTGAATGGTTTGTACTTCCATTTAGGTTTACCTTACAAAAAAATGGAGATTCAAAAAATAATCTTGTGGATGCAGACCAGCTAGAAATATTTTTGATTGGCAATGAAAGTAAAAAGGAGCGACACAGTTTTATCTTTTTAGAATTGCAAGAATTAAATAGTCCATTTGACCGAGTAATTAATCCTAAAATGAAGCTTGTAAATGCCAACTAATTACTTTCTAATCCAATTTATCAATGAAATATACTCGTAGACTACCGCTTAATATCCAATAAAAGTCTCAAATAAATTATGTTTTTAAACTCCTGACTCGATAAACCGAGTCAGGAGTTTTCTTTTCAAGCATGTTTATTCAGTTTTATTTCTTATAAGCCTTAATCCCTCATTCCCGATTACATTTATCGTCAAGTCTTTCACCAGTTGCTTAAACTAAACATTTGTTAAGACATAAAAGAATAAATACAATTATAGCTTTTCTCATCGCAAATTTTTACCCCAATTTACTAATTCCGCCATTCTTACCTTTATTCTTCCATTCCTGCCTATTATTGGTATTGTATTTGCCCTAAGCCATTGATTTAACTATTTTTACAAAGCCTGCCTACCGAACAGGCAAGCTTAACCCCACCGGCACTGAAAAGATTTAAAAAAATATTGAAATGGTTTTTTCTGCTGCTGTTTTTAATAATAGCGGGGGTCTATATTTTTATACAAACGCCTTTCGGGCAAAACTGGATTGGCAAACAAGTAACCAAGCGTCTTTCTAAAAGCCTTGATACAAAAGTTACGGTGAAGCATGTTGATTTTTCCTTGTTAAATAAAATGCACTTTGAAGGGCTGCTGGTAGAAGACCGTTTCGGCGATACTATTTTGTATGCAGGAGACGCAAAAGTGCGGATAACCGACTGGTTTGTTTTTAAAAAAGAAGCCGAATTAAAATACATCGGTCTTGAAAATGCAGTTATAAAATTTCAAAGATTAGATAGTTCAGGATGGAGGCAACAGTTCCTTTTTGATTACTTCGGCTCATCGGATACCAGCAGCAAGAAAAAAGGCGGTATAAAATTCAATCTGAAAAAAGCAGAACTTAAAAATGTAACATTTATTAAAAAAGATAAATGGCTGGGTGATGATATGACGGTGCAGGTGACCAGTTTAAATCTTGATGCGGATAAACTAGATCTTTCTGGAAACAAGTTTGAGATAAATTCGCTTATAATAAAAGACCCGGTAGTTGCATTAAACAATTACAAAAAAATAAAACATGATGATCCCCTTACTTTAAAAGAAGTCATAACTGAAGTAAATAAAGCTGCAAGTTGGAATAAAGGGCAAACCATTCTAAAAATCGGTACCCTTAAAATAATTAATGGTACCTTAAAAACAGATAAACAAACAGACCGGCAGCCTTTTGACTATTTTGATGGAAAACATATTTTATTTACTGAAATAAATGCCGATATGGGGGATGCCAATTTTATTGGCGATACTGTTTATTCAAAACTTCACCTGACTGCAAAAGAAAGAAGTGGACTCGAAATAAAAAATCTTTCTGCGGATGTAAAGATGACGCCGCAGGGAATGGCCTTCGATAATCTGCAACTACAAACCAACCGCAGCACATTGCGCCATTATTTTTCTATGAATTATGATGATATGGCCGATTTGGGAAATTTTATTCATAAAGTAAAACTGGCTGCGGTTCTTGATGACTCATATGTAGATAGCGACGATATTGCCTTCTTTGCCCCTGCATTAAGAACATGGAAGAAAAAAATATCATTGAAAGGAAAAATCCGTGGGCAGATAGATGATCTTGTTGGCCGGGAGATGCTGGTGCAGGCAGGTAACAGCACAGTATTAAGCGGCGATATTACACTTACTGGCCTGCCAGATATTAATCAAACTTTTATTGATTTTAAAGCCAATGATTTTAAAACTACTTATGCCGATGCTGTATCCGTTGTTCCTTCGTTACGAAAAATTACAAACCCTGATTTAAGAAAAATACAATATGTAAATTTTAAAGGCAGCTTTACTGGTTTTATAAGGGACTTTGTAACCTTTGGTACCATACAAACAAGCCTTGGCACTGTAAAAACAGACTTAAATATGAAGTTGCCAAAGGGGCAACAGCCTGTTTACTCAGGTAAAATAGAAACAGAAAACTTCAGGCTGGGTGAATTTTTAGGCGACAGGAATATTGGCTCTGTCTCAGTGAGTGCCACTTTAAAAGGCATGGGCTTTACCGAAAATAACCGCAATGTGCTGATTGATGGAAATATTGGCCATGCAGATTATAAAGGGTATCGCTATAATGATATTGCTATAAAAGGGAAATTAGATAAAAAAATGTTTGAAGGCATTGCATCTATTCATGATCCCAATGCAGATTTAGAAATGAATGGCACAATAGACTTCAATCAGAAAATCCCCCGCTTCAATCTTCGCTCAAATATTGCAACAATAGATTTGAGAAAATTAGGCTTTACCAAAGACAGTATTTTATTCCGCGGCAATGCAGATTTAAACTTTGATGGTGCCACTATTGAAAATTTTCTGGGAAGATTAAGCATCAGCAATGCAGAATTGGTAAATGGGAGCCAGCGGTTACCGTTTGATTCACTGGTGTTGAATTCTGCTTATGAAAATGGAGTAAAAAAAGTAACAGCCGTTGCTAATGAATTTGATGCAAAAATTGAAGGTGATTTTAAAATAAAAGAACTGCCTGCTGCTGTATCATACTTATTAAACAGGTATTATCCATCGTATATAAAAGCACCTAAGAAATTTCCTGCAGGGCAGGATTTTGCATTCGATGTAACGACTTACAATATTGACGAATACCTTCAGCTCATTAATAAAAAATTATCCGGGTTTAACAACAGTCATTTTGATGGAAGGCTTAATACCTATACTTCCAATCTGAAATTAACGGCCTATATGCCCCAGTTCAATTATGGCCGGTATAACTTTGATGATATAAATATTACCGCAACAGGAAATGGCGACAGCCTGGTAATAGTGGGAGATACAAGAAATATAAAAATTAACGACAGCCTTAACATTCCCCTTGCACAGTTTCATATCAATGCAAGAAATGATTCATCAATAGTATCCATACAAAGCGGTGCAAACCAGGCAGTGGAAAAAGCAAACATTAACGTATTGGTACAAACATTTTCTGATGGAGTTGAAATAAACTTCGACCCTTCTGACTTTACAGTAAATGGAAAAGTATGGACGGTGAATAAAGACGGTGTACTGCGGTTCAGAAAAAACAGCCCTGCCGATGGAAAGCTTGTACTTACAGAGGGCGAACAAAAAATTGAACTGATTACAGAAAAATCATCAGGCGGCAACTGGAGCAGCCTGAAAGCAGCACTTACAAATATAAACCTGAATGATATTGCGCCATTTATACTGCCAAAGAACCGGCTTGAGGGATTATTATCAGGAAATATTTTAGTAGAAGACCCCGGAGGCGATATGAAGATTACTTCAAATAACCTACGAACACAATATCTTCGGCTTGACAATGATTCGTTGGGAGAAATAAACAGCACCCTCGCTTATGATAAACTTACGAAAGAATTAATTTTTAAAGGGAGCACTGCAGACCAGCAACACAATCTTGCATTTGATGGTCATATTTTTATTGGTGATAAGGCAAAAGAAAAAGAAAACATCATTGAATTAAAAGCAAAGAAGTTTGAAATAAAAGTGCTGGAACGTTTCTTGGGAAACCTTTTTTCCAATATGCAGGGCTACCTTACAGGTGATGTGGATTTGCAAGGTGCGTTTAACCGATTAGCTGTAACGGGTAAAGGAAGATTAGAAGATGCGGGGTTGAAAGTAAATTTTACTCAATGTTTTTATAAAATAAAAGATACCGAAATAAGTTTAACCCCCGAAGAAATAAACCTTGATGGAATAATACTTACTGATACAGCCACAAAAAATCCTATTTATCTCCGCGGCGGTATAGAACATAATTCGTTTAGAAATATGTTTTACAACCTGGATATCACCACACAAAAACCAGGAACAACGGGAGATGCGAATAATAAATCAGTTTTGCTGCTGAATACAAAGTATAAAGACAATAAACAATTTTATGGAAAGGTTTATGGCACAGGCAGCATGTCGTTAGCAGGTGCACAGCAGGATATGTATATGATTATTGACGCAGCAGCATCTGAAAAAGACAGTAGTTTTATTACGCTGCCACCAGCTACTGGCAGAGAAACAGGCATAGCAGATTTTTTAGTAGAAAGAAAGTATGGCCGTGAAATGAATGATAGTGATGTGGTAAAAAACTCAACTAACATTACGTATGATGTACGGATAACTGCAAACCCTGCTGTAACAGCCACTGTACAAATTGATGAGTTAACAGGTGACCAGGTAAAAGGGAAAGGTAAGGGCACCCTTAATATCCGGTCTGGTACAGCAGAACCACTTAGCCTCCGCGGAAGGTTTGATATAGACGAAGGCGATTATCTTTTCACTTTCCAGTCATTATTTAAAAAACCATTTAAGCTAAGAAAAGGCGGAAACAATTATATAGCATGGGATGGCGACCCTTACAAAGCCCAGGTAAATATTGATGCATATTATGAAGCTACCAACGTAAGCTTTGCCCCTTTGGCTGATGCGTTGAGTATAAGCAACAATGATTTATCAGGTGATAGAGGAAATGTATATGTTGTTGCTAATATGCGGGGCGAACTATTTAAACCTGAGTTTACTTTTAAACTGGATTTTCCTGAAAATAACCGTATCAAAAATGACCCCTCACTATTACTAAGTGTGCAACAATTAGAAAGTGATATAAATGAAATAAATAAACAAGTGGCTTTCCTGATTGTGCTTAACAGCTTTGCACCTTCATCACAAGGCAATAATGATTATTGGACAAATACTTTGCGGGATGGTGTTACACAAAGTGCTTATTCAAGTATATCCGGCTTATTGTTTAATGAAATTAATAAAGCCATAAGCAGTGCCTTCGCAAAAATATTTAATAACAGGGTTGGATTTAATGTTACCAGTTCGCTTTACAACAGAAACCTACTTGAATCCGGCAGTGGGGGGCTTACCCCAAAGCTGGATATTAATATCCCTATTTCAATTACTGACAGGTTTAATATTAATGTAGGCAGTAAAATTGACCTCGGCTTTCAGGGAAGTACAGCCACTACATCCACAGATGCGTTAAGATTGTTACCCGATGTTACACTAGAGTGGATGATTAATGCAAAAGGTACATTAAGAGCTTCTATTTTTTACAGGGAAAACAACAATTTTCTAACTGCGAGTTCATCAGGAATTGCTGGCCGGGCAAGGCGGGTTGGTGGAAGTATTTCTTACAGAAAAGAAGCCAACAAATTCTGGGATTTATTTTCCCCAAAGAAAAAAGATAAAACACCTCTATTACCAACGCCACCACCAACCGAATCTAAAAAAGAAGAAGAATTAAAAACTAATTAATCTCCCTCGTCTATTATTAATACCTATTCTCTATCATCTAATATTTCATGCCCCATTTTATCCCTTTTTGTTTGCAAATATTTTTCGTTATGCGGATTAGATACTATTTCAATTGGAATGTTTTCTACAATCTCCAATCCATATCCAACAAGGCCTACTCTTTTTTTAGGGTTATTGCTCATTAACCGCAGTTTTGTAATACCAAGATGGCGCAGCATTTGTGCACCAATACCATAATCCCTTTGATCCATTTGAAAGCCTAAGATGCAGGTTGGCTTCTACAGTATCCATCCCCTGCTCCTGCAGGCGGTAAGCTTTTAATTTATTCATCAACCCAATACCCCGACCCTCCTGGTTCATATATAAAATGGCACCTTTGCCTTCTTTCTCCACCATCTGCATGGCTTTGTGCAATTGGTCGCCACAATCGCAACGGAGTGACCAAGAATATCCCCGGTAAAACAAGATGAATGCACCCTTACCAATACTGGTTCATCTTTTTCCCAGTTGCCTTTTACCAGTGCAAGGTGTTCATCATCCGACATTCTTTATCTTTAAACGCCACTAATTGAAAATTGCCATATTGGGTTGGCATGTCCACCCTAACCACTTCTTCAATCAGTGAATCACTTTTTATCCTGTATTCGATCAGGTCTTTTATTGAAATGATCTTTAAAGTCAAATTTTCTGGCAACTTCAATTAATTGTGGCAGCCTGGCCATTGTGCCATCATCATTCATAATTTCCACCAGTACCCCGCCTGGCTTAAAACCAGCCAGTCGGGCCAGGTCCACAGCTGCTTCGGTATGGCCAGCCCTTCTTAGCACCCCGCCATTTTTTGCCCGCAAGGGGAAAATATGTCCGGGTCTGCCCAAATCTGCCGGCTTAGTAACGGGATCAATCAGAGCCATGTATGGTTTTGCTCCTGTCCTGTGCAGAAATGCCGGTTGTACACCCATGTCCAAGTAAATCAACAGAAACCGTAAAGGCAGTTTCATGCAAAGCGGTATTATTATTCACCATCAATTCCAGATCTCAGTTCATCACAACGTTCTTCGGGCAATAGCCGCACAAATAAGCCCCCTCCCATATTTACTCATAAAATTGATTACTTCGGGGGTCGTCATTGTCGGCGGCGCAAATAAAATCCCCTTCATTTTCCCGGTCTTCATCATCGGCAACCACAACGAATTTTCCCCGTTTAATATCCTGAATAGCACTCTCAATAGAGTGAAACATGTGGTATTTTTTGTGCAAAAGTAAAATAAAGCAGTGGTGGTGGAGGCAGATAATCGGGAGGCAGCAAATTAGATGAAAAATTGTCATGTATAAACATTATTTCTCAATAGGCATTTGTTAATATTTGCCTATATTTAATTTGGAAATATTCCTTTTCTTTGCAACCGAAAACTAATAATTATGCTTAAGAGAATACTCTTCTTGTTTTCTTTGGCCTTTATGGCTAGTCCGTTTCGTTATTGCGCAGATTACAACATCTTCCATCAGTGGTGCGGTTAAAAATGCAACTGATGAGCCACTTGTTGGTGCTACAGTAGTTGCCACCCACTTACCAACAGGTACCAAGTATTCAACTGTTACCCGGGGAGGAGGAGCTTACAGTATCCAAAATATGAGAGTTGGCGGCCCATATTCAATTGAAGTAACATTTATAGGTTATGAAATTGAAAAAACCGATGACATTTATCTGCAACTGGCAGAAGTCATTTTTTTTAAGCCTTGTATTGAAAAAAACATGATGCTACATTGGAAAATGTTGTGGTAACTACAGCAAGGAGGAATGTATTTTAAATCCGAACAGGACGGGAGCTGGTTACCAATATCGGTGTTGCGCCAGATTACCTCACTACCAAGTATCAGCCGAGAAGTATAAATGACTATACCAGTGCTACCCCGCAGGCAAATGGTGTATGCAATTGGTGGTGGAAATTACCGGCAAAACAATTTTACCATTGATGGCGCAGATTTTAATAACAACTTTGGTATTTCTACCGGTGCAGGAAATTTGCCTGCAGGCGGTTCGCCA
Source organism: uncultured Chitinophagaceae bacterium (assembly GCA_963840755.1). Taxonomy (GTDB): domain Bacteria; phylum Bacteroidota; class Bacteroidia; order Chitinophagales; family Chitinophagaceae; genus JJ008. The sequence goes on from CAWJAG010000002.1 coordinate 239,095, forward strand.
ATTTCAATTGATGCCATTGATGAAATATCTGTTAACATTACTCCTTTTGATGTTCGCCAGTCGGGTTTTATCGGCAGTGCTATTAATGCAGTAACCCGTTCAGGAACTAATACGTTTTCCGGTTCAGTGTATCAATATTTCAGAAATGAAAAACAGCGAGGACACAGGGTTGAAAAAACATATGTTTGCAAAAGCCCCTGAAGAGTTTAAACAAACTGGTGTAAGTATTGGCGGCCCAATCATCAAAAACAAATTATTCTTCTTCTTGAACTATGAAAATGAAACACACCCCAAGACAATTGCAAACAAGATTTGCAGCTACTGCTGCTGCACCTTTTGGTAGTGCCACTAATATTGCCCGCCCAACTGCTGATTCATTGAATTTCATCAGTCAGTACCTCTATAACAAATTATGGTTAGATACCGGGTGTTTTTGATAAATATACCCCTGATAGAACATGAAAAAAATTATGGCTCGTATTGACTGGAATATCAATGCAAAGAACAGATTCAACATCCGTTACAGCCAGGTTGAAGGTGGTACCCCTAACGGACCAAGTGCCTCATTTAGCTGGTACAGGTACAAGTGTACCACAGGGTTAGGCCGTCAGGATATTACTGCTCTTTGGTTTAAGAATTCCAATTATTTCCAGGGAGCCAATTTTTATTCATTTTCAGGAGAATTGAATTCTAACTTAAAAGGTTTTCAAATACATTAAGGGCTACTTATACTTACCAGAATGAATCCCGCACAATCGGAAAGTACAATATTCCCTTTTGTTGATATAATGAGTACCAGTGGTGGTGTTACTCCCAGCCACCTGCGGAGCTTTATACATCATTCGGTTATGAGCCATTTAGCTTTTGGCAACCTTCGTAAAGTGTAAAGTCTATTCTATTTGTTGATAACATTAGCTGGAGAACAAATAAACACAACTGGACTGTGGGTGTACAGGCTGATTTCAGCAAAACCATTAACGGTTTTCAGCGTTTCGGTACCAGTTATTATCAGTTTGCAACCTGGAATGATTTTGCACAGGCTCTAGAAGCCAATTGGCTTTTGCTTATACTTATTCTTTATCTAAAAACTTTGCACAGGCTTTTTCTAGTTTTAAATTCAACTAGTTTCTCTGTTATGCCCAGGATGAAATAGCTGTAAATAAAAATTTCAGGCTTAACCTTTGGTGTTCGTCTTAGACAGATCCGGCTATCCGGATGTTCCTCAAATAAAAACACATCCCCTTATTGTGCACTCACTTTTGCCAATGGCGAGAAAGTAAACACCGGTGCATTACCTGCTACAAGAATAACAGTATCTCCCCGAATTGGCTTTAACTGGGATTTATATGGCGACCGTTCATTACAAATCCGTGGTGGTACAGGCATCTTTACAGGAAGAGTTCCTTTTGTATGGATAGTAAGCCAATCAGGCGATGCTGGTATGCTACAGGTAACCAGCATGAACTTCATACTTCCACGCTTCAACATATTCCTGGTGGGTTTAATCCCAAACCCTGCTGCATACTCATCCCTGCATGCAGTTCCACCTGCAGGAACTGTTATACCAGGTACTATTGAAATAGTTGACCCTGAATTTAAAAATCCACAGACTTGGAAATCAAGTCTTTAGCAATGGATACCAAATTGCCTGGTGGTATCGTAATGTCATTAGAAGCATTTTAAATAAAGATTTTAAAACTGCTTATTCCAGAATCGTAAACTGGCAAGCCCCTCACCCTTAGCTGTTAATGGCTATCCGGATAGCAGGATGATTTATCCAAGCAGTAATACCCAGAAATATATTAACCCATTAACTGCTGCCGGACTTGCCAGCCCAGCCGGAACAACTGCATTTAATGTTATTAATATTACAATGGCACAAGGGGATATTATTTCTCACTTACTGCTAAATTTGAAAAACAATTCAGTAAAGGGTTCTTTGCATCTGTTGCTTACACAAAATCAATGGCTGGAAACCTATATGATGGCGGTGGTGACCAGCCCCTTTGAGCATGGCAGGGCACACAAACATGTAAATGGTGTAAATAACCCTTACATGTGCTTATGCAGACTATGTGGTTCCAGACAGTCTAGTAGCTACATTTTCTTATCGTAGGGAATATTTAAAACATCTTGCAACAACTTTTTCTGTTATTTACCAGGGTTCTATGCTGGCAGGTTCTCTTACGTTTATAGTGAGATTTTAACAGGGATGGTGTTAACGGAAATGATCTTATTTATATACCAAAGGATGCAAGAAATACAAGTGAAATTACATTTGTTCCTACGGCATCAATTAATGGTATAATTTATTCTGCAGCCCAGCAAGCCCAGTTATTTGAAGATTATATCAACCAGGATAAATATCTGAAAGCACACAGGGGCCAGTATGCAGAACGTAATGGCGGCCAGTTTCCATGGCGCAATCAGGCTGATGTAAGAATTTATGCAGGACTTATTTGTTAAAGTAGGTAAAAGCAGAAATACAATACAATTCAGTGTTGATATATTTAATGCAGGCAATCTGCTGAACCCAGCATGGGGTAAGTTTAAGGCTTTAAATGCAGCTTCTATACTAATACCTCAAAACCAGGCAGCACTTGTTGCTGGTGGTACTGTAGTTCCAACATTCAGGTTAGCTACAGACAGGGGGCAGATAATTACAAGAACATTCAGGGATGTTCTTACTATTGCTTCTACTTATTCTATACAGTTTGGTTTAAGATATATCTTTAACTAATAATACAGGATTGGTTTCAATTAAAAAACCCTGTCTCAATAAAACGAGACAGGGTTTTTCTTTTAGATTTTATACTATCTGTTTAGATATCTTATCTTCCCCAGCACCATTTTAAAAACCCGGGCATAGCCCTGCCCCATGTAGGTACATCATGTTTGCCGTCTGGCAATTCCAGATACCGGATATCATCTTCTTTATATCCTTTTTCCTTTAGTTCTTTTATAAGATCAAGTGTATCATCAATAGAATCAATAATGCCATTCTTATTCCTGTCCTTTGTTTCATCAAGGTTTCCACATTGAAAAAAGAACTTTAAGCCGGGCACATAACCCCCTTTTCTTATTTGCTGATGAATAATACGGTGTTTATCCTCATCATACAATTCATCATCCTGATTCAAACTTCGCCACCATAATGAACCGGAAAAAATTCCCACCTTTTGAAACAAGCCGGTATTTGCCCATACAATATCCAAGGCACTCAAGCCACCCAACGAGAAACCAGCAAATGCTTTTTCCTTAAAAGATGATATAAAATAAGTCTCTTTTATATAAGGCAGCAGTTCTTTTATTATAAATGCGCTGTAAAGCCCGGCCTTACTACCCCGGCCAAGATAGTCGGGCACCCCAGCCACCCCATACTCCAATTTCCTTTCTGCATTGCAATGGATTGCCGCACATAAAATGGGTGCAGCCGCATCTTTTTCAGAAAAAAGGTTTTCGAGAATTTCTTCAAAGCCCATTTTCTCCATATCCTGCCCATCATTAATAAGTAATAAATTCATTTGGGATGGGTCTGCCACATTTTTGGGGAGATAAAAATCCACCTTTACCTCCCTGTTAAGAAAGGCAGATTCAATAACTGCGTTCTCCATATGTATGCCGGAAACATTCTCTGTTTGCATGGCTTCAAAAATAATGATTTCATGTGTTTATTTTTTAGTTTCCCGCCTTCGGCGGCTAATGTTTTTGTCACATGTTATGCCTGATGATAATCACCCCCTGCTGGTAAACTTTCTTTACAGGCATTTCATCCTATGCTTTTTTATTAATGCCTAAAAAAGCAATTGTAATTTGCTTATATTGTATTGAAAATTTATAACTTGAAGTATCAATCAGGAAATCATCGCTAATAACATTTAATAAATCAACCCAAAACTTATTTATGAAGAAAATTGGTATTCTCCATGGAAAGGAACGTTCCTTTCCTGATGCATTTGTTGCAAGGGTAAACAGCAAAAATGTACCTGGCATTACTGCCGAACCTGTACATATTAATAAAGCCATGCAGGGGCATAACAGCGGCTATGCAGTTATTATTGATCGAATATCCCAGGATGTGCCTTTTTACCGTACCTGGCTTAAAAATGCAGCAGTAACCGGCACAGCAGTTATTAATAACCCTTTCTGGTGGAGTGCAGATGATAAGTATTTTAATAATTGCCTGATGACAAAAATAGATGTGCCTGTTCCTAAAACAGCCATTATACCTTCAAGAGATTTACCTGATGATACCACTAATGAATCATTCAGCAATCTTGCCTACCCGCTTGATTGGGATACTATATTTAAATATGTAGGCTTCCCCGCATACATGAAACCATTTGCTGGCGGCGGCTGGAAACATGTGTACAGGCTTGATAGTATTGATGATTTTTTTACCAAGCACAGTGAAACAGGCCAGTTGGTAATGCTATTGCAGGAAGAAATAGTATTTACTGAATATTATCGTTGCTATTGCATTGGTGGAAAGTATGTAAGGATAATGTCTTACGAACCAAGAAACCCGCACCACCTTCGTTATGTGGCAGATTTTAAACCATCCGCTGAACGTTTGCAGCAAATGACAGATATTGTTTTAAAAATCAATAAATACCTGGGTTATGATTTTAATACTGTAGAACTGGCTGTAAGAGATGGTGTGCCTTATGCCATTGATTTTTGTAATCCCGCACCAGATGCTGAAATAACAAGTGTTGGCGAAGAAAATTTTGAATGGGTGGTGGAAACAGCGGCCACCTATGCTATAGAAAAAGCATTGGAACAAAAAGATGACGCAGATAATCTTACCTGGGGTGAGTATGTAAGAAGAGGTGCGAATAAAACATCCTTAGTTTAAATCTTTTCAGATTCCTTAATTAATAATTTATAATTAAAAAATAGCAATGGCTGCACTAAATTATAAAAGCTTTACACTTGGTGTGGAAGAAGAGTACATGGTACTTGACCCAAAAACTTTTGAGTTAAAAAGCCATGAACAAAAAATTGTACAGGAAGGGCAAAAAGCAATTAAAGACAAAGTAAAAGCTGAAATGCACCAGGCAGTAGTGGAAGTGGGTACAGATATCTGCGCCGATATAGATGAAGCTTATGAGGATGTATCCACCCTTCGAAAAACTATTTCGGGTATAGCTGGTGGGTTGGGGTTTGCAATGGGTGCATCGGGTACACATCCCTTCAGCCATTGGGAAAGCCAGTTGATTACTGACCATATCCGCTATAACGAATTAGTAAACGAATTACAGGAAGCTGCCCGCAGCAATTTAATCTTTGGCCTGCATGTGCATGTAGGCATGGAAACCCGGGAAATGGCTAACCATATTGCGAACAGTACGAGGTATTTTCTACCGCATGTATTTGCATTAAGCACCAACTCCCCTTTTTGGGAAGGAAGAATGACCGGTTATAAATCATTCCGTACAAAAGTCTTTGATAAATTTCCCCGTACCGGTATACCCGATTCTTTTGAAAGTATTGAAGCATACGACAATTATGTAAAGCTGCTTATTAAAACTAACTGTATTGATAATGCAAAAAAAATATGGTGGGATTTAAGGGTGCACCCATTCTTTAATACAGTTGAGTTCCGGGTGTGTGATATTCCAATGACAGTGGATGAAACCATTACTATTGCAGCACTTTTTCAGGCCATCTGTGCAAGGATATATATGCTGCGTTCAAAAAACCTGAACTTCATTCAATACTCAAGAGCATTACTAAACGAAAATAAATGGCGGGCCAGCCGCTATGGAGTAGATGGGCATCTTATTGATTTTGGTAAAGAAGAAGAAGTAAACACAAGGGCATTGATATATGAGCTGCTCGATTTTCTTGATCCCGTACTGGATCATCTTGGCAGCAGGCACAGGCTCGCAAATGTTCATAAAATTCTAGAGGGTGGCACAGGTGCAGACAGGCAATTAAAAGTTTATGACGAATCAAAAAACCTGGGGAAGGTAGCTGAGTACATCAGCAACCAATTCTTAACAGGTACATAAGTGTAAAAAAATGGCAGAAGACCTTCAAATAATAACTGGTGAAAAACAAGAACAATACGAATCCCTTATTCCGCAAATAAAAGCTTTACTGGACGGCGAAAATGATTTAATAGCCAATATGGCCAACGCAGCAGCCGCACTGAAGGAGCAATTCGGCTGGTTGTGGGTTGGTTTTTATATTGTAAAGAAAGGTGAATTAGTCCTGGGGCCATTTCAGGGACCCGTTGCCTGTACAAGAATAAAAAAAGGAAGGGGTGTTTGCGGAACAAGCTGGGCGCAGGCAGCCACACTTATTGTTGCCGATGTAGAAAAATTTCCGGGGCATATTGCCTGCAGCAGTTTATCAAAATCTGAAATTGTAGTGCCGGTTATAAAAAACTATGAAGTAGTTGCTATACTTGATGCAGACAGCAGTGACTATAATCAATTTGACAATACCGATAAAAAATACCTCGAAGAAATTGTAAGGCTGATAAATTTCTGATAATGCTTCAAACAATTTCTATTATTATAAAAGGGATGGTGCAGGGTGTATATTACAGGCAAAGTACAAAGAAGCAAGCTATTGAATTTGGCTTTACTGGAAAAGTAAAGAATATGCCGGATGGTTCCGTGCATGTAATAGCCACAGGAAGTACAGAACAGCTAAACAAATTAATACTGTGGTGCAAAGCAGGCTCATCAAATACGATAGTAACTGATTTACTAATTGAAGAACTCCCCACTTCATTTTTTACTGGTTTTATCATTACCCATTAGGCATCACATACCCTTTTTATGGTATTTTGATCAAAATGACGAAAATGGTTTTGAAAAAACCATAAGGTGAATTACTTTAGTAACCTAATGCTTCAAGAAAGTCACCAACTTTTCCTTTAAACACAAAAACTTAAACATTATGAAAAAAACCGCTCTGATAAGGAGTATCAGCCTCCTTTGTTTATCTGCAATTGTACTAATTGCATCATCCATTTTCTTTATTTCCTGCAATGATGATAAAGGTGAACACAGCCATGGGGCAGAACCACCAAAAATAAATTGTGTAATGCTTTCAAGGGCACAAATACAGGCCTGGGTAGATAGTGGATGGACAAAGCCCGGGGTACAAGGGCAAATCAATGATGTTGTTTTACAGTTTATGGGGGCAAACGGGGGCAGCTCACTGCAACTGATAGGTTATCCGGGTTCATCTGCAATCAATGTAAAGGATAACGGTAAAGTGTCATTGTCTGCCGACACTACCTGCTCCGTAAAACCCTTTACTGGAGATATTATTTTAGGGAATAACATTTTAAAATTGGCGGATCTGAAAATTTTTAATGCTGACGGGAGCTTGAAAAATTTTGATACCATCAGGTTTACACCAGAACAGCAATACCCCCCCTATATTAATTTTAAAGTAGAAATAGTTACAAGAGGCCAGGTTGAATCAGGTGGAGGAGGTACAAAACCATGCCCTGTGTGGTGTAGTTAATTAAAATGCTTAGTTTTTTATCCACTATAAGTGATTGGGCAGAAATTGCGGGGATTATAATACCGCTGATTGTTATTCTTATTTACAAACCAAAGGGTAGCGAAAGCCGCCCTTTGGTTTTATATGTATTGATAGCTTTTCTTCTAAACTTTATGATGACTGCAATTGCCAAGAACCATGGCTTTTTTTCTTTCCTGCCTGCAAGCAACCATATTTATTACAACCTGCATTCATTTGTTAAGGTTATTTTTTTTGGGTGGTATTTATTTTCTTTCCGTAATTTAAAATCAAGCAACCTTATCAGAATAACAGCAATTGCCTTTGTTCTCTTTTATATAGTAAACTTCCTTTTCTTTGAACCAATAACCCTCTTTAGTACAAGAACAGCAACAATAGAGGGGATTTGCCTGCTGATTATTTGTTCCTCGTTCTTTATTTCTACAATAATAGATAACAGCGATACAATCTGGATGAATAAACCAGTCTTCACTCTATGTGCAATTATAAATTTTTATGCCGCATTAAACTTTTTTGTTTTCCTGTTTTTCGACTACATAAATGTGGAAAAATCAGTCGGGGATAAATATTTCTCTGCTTTACTCATTGCTTTTTCTTTTTCGTATTTTTTGCTTTGCATCGTTTTAGCTGTTACAATAAAGAAAACTTCAAGGGCTTTGGCTGATACAGTAATCAACAATACTGGTTTAAATGAATAATATAAGTGATATAAAATACTTTATTTCATTGGGCATAGCAGTTATGTTCCTGCTTTTTGCCAGCTTCCTTATAGCCCTTATTTTCAGCCAAAAGAAAAAAAACAAGTACCTCGAAAATTTGCGCAAGTTAAAAGAAGAGCAGCAAAACCAGTTAATAGAAGCAGCCATCCGCAGCGAAGAAACGGAGAGGCACCGCATATCCGAAACACTGCATGATGAAGTGGGTGCCATCCTTTCATCTGCCAAGCTGCACCTGCTCGGTATCAAAGGCGATACACTTAGCGAAAAAGATAAAAAACTTTATGAAAGGGGGGGAGCCTGCTGAATGATGTGATAAAAAAAGTAAGGGGCATTTCGCATAACCTGCATAGCAATATCCTCAAAGAGTTTGGCTTTAATGAAGCAGTACGGCATTTTCTCCACCAGGTTTCCGGCGAAAGTATTACTGATGCTGCTACCGGACTTGATGACAACTATGTAAACGAAAATCCCGATAACGATATAAGCCTTTATCGTACCGTACAGGAGTTAATCAATAATATTATCAAATATGCCCATCCGCAACAACTGCATCTATCATCTGTGGTAAAAGACGGGCAGATGCAGTTAACCATTTTTCATAATGGCGATGGGTTAGATCAGAAACAATTTGAAGAATTAAGTTTTAAGAAAGAAGGGTTAGGATTAAAAAATATCCGCAACAGGCTGTTACTGATTAAAGGCACCATATTTTTCTCTAAGGATACTGATGGATACCGTATCCATATAAACATTCCTTATTCAGCTAAATAGTAAAGCCATGAACAAGATTAAAGTTGCCATTGCAGATGATTACCAGGTTTTCAGGGAGGGCTTAGCCATCACCCTTTGTTTTAATGATGATATGGAAGTAATAATGGAGGCTGAAAACGGTGAAGAGCTGCTTACTAAAATGAAAACCGGGTTACCCGATGTGGTAATAATGGATTTTAAAATGCCCATAATGGACGGCATGAAGGCAACTAGAAAAATAAAGGAGCTATACCCATCCGTAAAAGTGGTGATAATAAGCATGTATGAAGATGAAAAATTTGTTACCAGCTTTAATGAATGCGGGGCTGATGGCTACCTTCTGAAAAATGCCGAGCCTGATGAAATAAGGCAGATGGTTTATAATGTAATAAACAAAGAATAAAATTTTACCCCTGTTGCAGGTTCAGCAGCATATCCTTTGTCATTGCGGGCAAATTGTAATCCTCCTTCCAGCCCCAGTCATTTCTTGCTACAGTATCATCAATACTTTGCGGCCAGCTGTTGGCAATTGCCTGCCGGTAATCTTGTTTGTATGAAATACTAAAATCAGGAATATGTCTTTTTATCTCTGCAGAAATTTCAGCAGGTGAAAAACTCATACCAGATACATTATATGATGTCCGTATTTTTATTTTCTCTGCCGGGGCTTCCATCAACTCTATCGTTGCCCGGATAGCATCAGGCATATACATCATTGGCAGGTAAGTATCGGGTTGCAAAAAGCATTCATATTTTTTTTCCTCTAACGCTTCATGAAAAATTTCTACTGCATAATCAGTAGTACCGCCACCAGGTGATGATTTGTAAGAAATCAATCCCGGATAACGGATACTCCTTACATCCACACCGAACCGCTGATGATAATAATTGCACCAAAACTCTCCCGCATATTTGCTAATGCCATATACCGTAATAGGTTCTATAATAGTTTGCTGCGGGCAGTTTTGTTTAGGACTTGTGGGGCCAAACACGGCAATCGATGAAGGCCAGTAAACCTTTTTTATTTTTTCCTCCTTTGCAATGTCCAATACATTCAGCAGGCCGGTCATATTTAAGTTCCAGGCAAGGTTGGGATTTTTTTCTCCGGTGGCAGAAAGGATGGCGGCAAGTAAATAAATCTGTGTAATGTTTTGCCGTATCACCTGCACATGCAGCATACCCTTATTCATTACATCCAAAGGGACGTAAGGCCCTGTCCCTTCCAGTAATGGGTTTTGCTCCCGTAAATCAGAAGCCACTACATTGGCATTACCATACATTTTACGAAGGGCAAGGGTAAGCTCCACCCCTATCTGGCCGGATGCGCCAATGACAAGTATCTTTTCTTTTACCATAGAAAGCAAAATTAAAGGCACAATATACAAGAATCAAAGCAGATGCTTCAAGGCCTTATCCTTACACCTTATCTTTGCTCCATGGAAAAATTCCTTAAAAATTTATTTGCCAATCAGCAATATGATGAAAACAATTTCTTCCTTTTTGCTGGCCCCTGTGTGGTAGAAAGTGAAGACCTGATTATGGAAGTAGCAGAAAAAGTTTCCCGCATTTGTAAAAATTTGGGTATCCCCTATGTTTTTAAATCATCTTACAGAAAAGCAAACCGCACCAGCGGCAATTCCTTTACAGGTTTAGGTGATGATACCGCCATGCAAATGCTGCAAAATACCGGCAAAAAATATTCTCTCCCTGTTGTTACAGATATACACTCACCGGAGGAAGCTGCAAAAGCTGCACAGTTTGTAGATGTGTTACAGATACCAGCCTTTTTATGCAGGCAAACTGATTTATTAATTGCAGCTGCCGAAACAGGTAAAATTGTAAATGTAAAAAAAGGGCAGTTTGTAAGTGGCGAAGCAATGAAATTTGCGGTAGATAAAATACGAAATGCAGGTAATGATAAAATACTATTGACTGAAAGAGGAACTACTTTCGGTTACCAGGATTTAGTAGTTGATTACCGTAACATACCTGCTATGAAAAAATATGCCCCTGTAGTAATGGATGTTACACACTCCTTACAACAACCCAATCAAACAAGTGGTGTAACCGGTGGCAACCCGGAACTGATTGATACTATTGCCAAAGCTGCTATTGCGGCTGGTGCAGATGGGTTGTTTATTGAAACACATCCCAATCCACCCAAAGCATTAAGTGATGGGTCGAATATGCTGAAATTAGATTTGTTGGAAGGGCTATTGCAACAATTAATAAAACTCCGCAGGGCAATTTTATAAAAGAGAAGACCCGGTTGATTACCGGGTCTTCTCTTTATCTCCTAGCTTATCTTAAATCAACCGGTTCCACCCCCGGATATTTTTTTGCATCAAATGTAAACTGTGCATCTGCCATAGCAGCATTCGTTTTCATACTTGTTACAGTATAAGTATAACGGTTGCCTGCATTTTCCAGCACCCTGGTACTGTAAATAGTTTTAGCAGCTTTATCCACCTGCACATACACTTTATGAAAAGGTTTGCTTTTATCAATGGGTGTCATCTCTATTTCCTGCACTGTTTTAGTGCCAACTTTTTTCTCGCCATTCAATATATAACGAAAGTCGCTATCGTAGAAGTTTGTAAATAATTTTTGTGGGGTAATCATACCGCTTGAAGCATCGAGGTTGCTAATGGTAACTTCGTTTGCCGCTTTATCATAATTCCATACCGTGATGCCGTTACAAAATATTTCCTGCCCACTAAAGCTTATGCGGTATTTTGTACCCTTCATCAAAATAGTTCCGTTTTTGGCAGAAAGTGCCTTGCCGGCAGCATTTTCAACTTTATAAGAAAAAGAGGCATTAACAGAAGTAAAGGTTTTAAACTTTGCACTTACTCCATCAAGCACTGCTTTTGCAGCAGGATCACTTTTCTGTGCAAATAAAGAGAGTGAAAAAAGGGATGCTAAAAGGGAAAAATAAATTTTTTTCATCATCGTTTTTGTGTTTGGTGGCACCTTTTTAAAGGCGGGCAAAGATAATTAAATAAGCGTATAAGAGACAGGCAATTGCCGTACCGGGTTGCTTACGGTCTTTTTTCTTAACAAGGCGCTAACAGCTAACCAAGCGCATCAAAATGCTGCTGCAATTCCATTTCTGTTTTTATTAAAACATCCCTGGCTTTACTGCCCTGGTTAGGCCCCACAATACCGGCAGCTTCTAACTGATCCATCAGGCGGCCAGCCCTGTTATAACCCAATTTCATCCTTCTTTGCAACAACGAAGTAGAGCCAACCTGGTTTTGCACTATCAATCTTGCTGCATCTTCAAACAACGAGTCCCGGTCGTTCATATCGAAATCCTTTCCTTCCAGTTCTTTTTCATCCACATATTCCGGCAATAAAAATGCCTGGGCATAACCTCTTTGGTCGCCGATATATTCCACTATTTGTTCCACCTCCGGTGTATCAACAAATGCACATTGCAGGCGGGTTACTTCTCCACTGTAAGAAATAAGCATATCGCCTTTTCCAATCAGTTGCTCTGCACCACCAGTATCTAAAATTGTCCTTGAATCTATTTTACTCGACACTTTAAAAGCAATCCTTGCAGGAAAGTTGGCTTTAATTGTACCAGTAATAATATTTACAGAAGGCCGTTGCGTTGCAATTATTAAGTGGATACCAATAGCCCTTGCCAACTGCGCCAAACGGGCAATCGGCATTTCCACTTCTTTACCTGCAGTCATTATTAAATCTGCAAACTCATCTATTACCAATACGATGAAAGGGAGATATTGGTGCCCCTTCTGAGGGTTTAGTTTACGTTTAATAAATTTCTCGTTGTACTCCTTTATATTTCTAGCCCCCGCTTCTTTTAATAAATCGTACCGGTTATCCATTTCAATACAAAGGGCATTCAATGTATGCACTACTTTTTTTGTATCGGTGATGATGGCATCTTCCTCTCCAGGTAACTTAGCTAAGAAATGCTTTTCTATCTGCCTGTAAATACTCAACTCCACCTTCTTTGGGTCAATCAGCACAAACTTCATTTGTGATGGATGTTTCTTGTATAACAACGAAACAAGAATAGCATTCAACCCAACTGACTTACCCTGACCCGTTGCGCCAGCCATTAACAAGTGGGGCATACTGGCTAAATCGACAATGAAATTTTCATTATCGATTTTTTTACCAATGGCAATAGGCAAACTGAAATTATTGTTTTGAAATTTCTCAGATGCCAGCAGTGTTTTCATACTCACCACCGTCTTCCGCACATTAGGTACTTCTATACCAATAGTTCCCTTACCTGGTATGGGTGCAATAATGCGGATGCCCAATGCAGCAAGACTAAGGGCAATATCATCCTCCAGGTTTTTTATTTTAGAAATACGGACACCGGGTGCCGGTACTATTTCATACAACGTAACCGTAGGCCCTACTGTTGCACTTATCTTTTGTATCTCGATTGAATAATTGCGGAGTGTAGCAATAATCTGGTTTTTATTATTCTCCAGTTCATTGGCATCCTGAATAATTTTTTCGCTGCCATGTGTCTCCAATAAACTTAGTGTTGGATATTTATAATCCCTTAAATCTAATGTGGGTTCATACGGTGGCAGGTTCTCCACTTCTTTTATATCTTCTGCTTCATCTTCCGGAATTGGGTCAGGTACTGTTTTTATTTCAAGCTCAAGTGGTTCATCTGTTTTCTTCGCCGTTGTTTTTTCTTTTGGGGGAATAATAAATTCTTCCTCCGGTTCACCTTTGAAATCAAAATCATGCTGGTGCATTATTTCTTCCACAATTTCTTTTTCTGCAATTGGTGTTGATTCTTGTAATTCAATTTTCACAGGTTCTTCTTCCGGCTCGTTTTTCTCAATTACTTTAAACTCATGCAGGGCCTGTGGTTCTTCTTCCGGAAAATTAATAACCACCGGGCCATCTTTTTTTAAATTGTTCCCTCCGATTGTATTAGTGGCCAGCGGCTGCTCCGCATACAAATCATTTACAGATTGTGCCACAGTAGGAACTATTGCTGTTTCTTGTTGCCCATCTTCATTACCCACCTCACTACTTTTCTTTTTAGGTAAATTAAATGAGGGATTAAATTGCCAGATAAAATAACCCAATGCCAGCAATAATAAAACTGCCGCAGCACCAATGGTACCTAACACCCCTGTAAGTTTTGCATTCAGCATATTGCCCACCCCGCCGCCAAATGCAAAGGCATTGCCCCCAAACAAAAAAGACATAGAAACAGAAAGCACCAGTAAGCCAACCGTTACATACTTTAAGTTTCTCCAGATAGAAAAAACTTTTCTGCGAAACAACAAATTCACCCCTACCACAAAAAAGAAAGTGCAAATTAAAAACGCAGCAATACCAAATGCTTTGAAAATAAAAAAGTGCGACATTACTGCACCAAAGTTGCCCAGCAGGTTAGCCGCAGGCTTATCGCTGCCCAGTAATGCGCCCATGCCCTGCTGTGCAATAGCCTGATCCTGTTTCCAGGTAAAGAGGTAGGAGACAAATGAAATAAAAAGGAATATAGACAGGAGAATTGAAACTGCGCCAATGATTTTCCATGTCCGTTCGTCTTTTGCGATAGCTTTCAGATTTATCGTTTCTTCCTTCTCGGCCTGAAAGGGTTTTAAGTCGGATGGTGCAGGTTTTTTGTCAGGAGTCTTGTTCGTTTTCTTTTTTAGCTTATTAGCCATAGGGACAAAGATAAAACACGGATGGCAGGATTATACTGTAAACCAGTTAAATCTTTCTGCGGGGATTTCGCTGATTACTTTGTTAAAAGACGGCATATTTTTTAAACGATAATCCACTTAAGATTTTCTTGTTACTGATACTAATAAAAACACCCATCCTAAAATAAAAAGCAAGCCACCTAACGGGGTTATTAGACCTACCCATTTTGTATCTGCACCTTGCAGTTTTAAATAGGTAAGCAGATAAAGTGAGCCAGAAAATAAAACGATACCTGCAACAAAAAACCTTGCACACAAATGCAACAACGGTGATGAAAATTTACCGAACAATATACCCACCATCAGTAATGCCAGGGCATGGTACATCTGGTATTGCACCCCGGTTTGATAGCTGTGAAGAATTGCCGCATCACTGGTTGCTTTTTGCAAACTATGTGCACCAAATGCACCCAGCACAACAGCCAATGCACCAAATAAGGCGGCAACACTAATATATCTTTTATGCATGAAATATTTTAAAATGAAAGGCTATTTAGTTACTACAATTATTATAAGCTATAACAATATTTGGCAAAGCAAGACTGTGTACCCATTCCTCAATGCTTTTCATTTTGATATCGTTTAGCGTTTTCAACGCAAGAGGGCAATCTTTAATAAATGATGACAAGCCTTTTAAATCCTTCCATATAATCAAATCCCCATTTTCACCCTTTTGCAAGAAGTATCCCCCAGCACCAAAATAGGAAGATGGTGAAACCATTCTGTAGACGTTTAGCTTGCCACTTATAATCAGTTCAGCATATTGCCCTCTAACAGGACGATAATAAGAATTACCTACAACCATACACTTCAAATTTTTAGTCTTAAATTTTTGTTTGTCGATTTTTGTATCGCTTCTTAAAAGTCCTGCACTCCAAGAAATCTTATCCCCAAAGACCCTCTCTCCGTTCTTTAATTCTATATAATTTTTTTGAAACTCATTTCGAAAAGGGCTATCCTGATATCGATACCATGCCAGAGATTCATAAAAAGCATTCTTGGTAGTGTGACAACTTACTAACACCGAAAAAATAAAAAAACAAAAAACAAAACATCCATTTTTGTTAATAATAGTTCGCATACAATATATTTTTTACAAATATAGAATCTCCATTGATTTGTCTAATAAAAACTTATTTATTATTCCTTTATGAAAATAGGTATATATAAACAACAACTCTGTAAGTGCATCATTCAATTCATAAATATGTAACCATTCCTACAAATTTTATGCATGAAATATTTTTTCAATCAACGAATCTAATAATACTGGCTCTTCATCCACTTTTATACCTGCTTGTTCGTAATAAATCTTACGGTCGGCATATTTTTTATTGATAAAGCCTTTTAATTGCTCATCTGTTAATGATTTAATCAATGGTCTTTTTTCTTTTTCTTTCACCAACCTCTCAAACAAAACATTCAGTGGGGTATTAATCCATATAACTGTACCTGCCTGCTTCATATATTCTATATTATTAAAATAACAGGGTGTGCCGCCCCCGCAAGCCATCACCAAACTTTCATGCCTTCTGAAATGATGTGCAATAATTCTTTCTCCATTATACGAAAGCATTCTTCGCCATCTTCTGCAAATATTCCGGTAATGGGCTTACCTGCCTGAATTACTATTTGCTCATCCAGGTCAAAAAAACGTATGCCGAGTTTTTCACTCAACAAGCGACCCCAGTGTGATTTACCAGAACCCATAAAGCCAATGAGGAAGATGCGCATAAAAAACCCTGTTATATTTTGAAAGTTTACTTTTCCTTTTCCCTAAAGGGGGATTTGGAAATTTACTAAAGCGGAAACTCTGAAAATTATTTATTCTTAACATTACTGTTACTTGAATGATTCATCGACCCAAGTCTCCCCTTTAGAGGACAGGGGGTTTACTTAAACGCATTAAACCCTGTTACATCCATCCCCGTTATCAACAAATGAATATCATGTGTGCCTTCGTAAGTAATTACACTTTCTAAATTCATCATGTGGCGCATAACCGGATACTCACCAGTAATACCCATGCCACCGAGCATTTGTCTTGCATCACGGCAAATATTGGTAGCTACTTCACATCATTTCGTTTCGCCATACTTACTTGCTGCGGTGTTACTTTTCCTTCATTCATTAACACACCCAACCGCCAGTTTAGTAATTGTGCCTTGGTAATTTCGGTTACCATTTCCGCTAATTTCTTTTGTTGCAATTGAAAACCACCGATTGGTCTTCCAAACTGTTCTCTTTCTTTTGAATAACGCAAAGCTGTATCATAACAATCCATGGCTGCGCCAATTGCACCCCAGGCAATGCCATATCTTGCTTTGGTTAAACAACCCAACGGGCCTTTCAATCCTTTTACGTTAGGAAAAATATTTTCTTTCGGAACTTTTACATTATCAAAAACCAATTCGCCGGTAGCAGATGCTCTTAAACTCCATTTACCATGTGTTGTTGGCGTGGTAAAACCTTCCATTCCCCTTTCTACAATCACTCCTTGTATTTCACCTGCTTCATTTTTTGCCCACACTACAGCCACATGTGAAAACGGTGCATTGCTAATCCACATTTTGGCGCCATTCAGAATTACATGGTCGCCGGCATCTTTGATATTGGTTAGCATACTGGATGGGTCGCTGCCATGATTGGGTTCTGTTAATCCAAAACAACCAAGCCATTCACCGCTTGCTAATTTTGGTAAATATTTTTTGCGTTGTTCTTCGCTTCCATATTGATAAATTGGAAACATGACCAACGAACCTTGTACTGATGCAGTAGAACGAACACCGCTATCGCCCCTTTCAAGTTCCTGCATCATTAATCCATAAGAAATATAATCAAGCCCGCCGCCGCCATATTCTGTGGGTACAGTTGGGCCAAAGCAACCCAAATCACCTAATTGTTTTACTATTTGTTGTGGAAATTCTGCCCGTTGTGCATAATCTTCTATAATCGGAGAAATTTCTTTCTTTACATAACTGCGAACAGACTCACGGATGAGTTTATGTTCTTCCGTTAGTAATTCATCTACATTAAAATAATCAGGGCTTTGAAAATTGTCTGTACGGGCCGCCATCGTTATTTATTATTTTAGGATTGTTGATTTAATACCAAGCCTTCACAAAGGTAATTGATTGGTGGAAAAGGGTGATATTTGGTTTATGAAGCAATATCCAACTAAAGAGAAAGTACAAAATGTTATGTCCGTTATGGCAGGTGTATCTGCTGGCTTTCTGCTTGTTTTTCTTCTGAATATTTTTTTGTTACTGACGATGGCCTCCTCTTCGAGGGACAGTGTAAGCCTGGAAAATAACAGCCTGTTTAAGATACTTGCTGTAACTATTATTGTTGCAAGCTGTTTGGCAGCCGGTTTTATAACCGCTAAAATTTCTACCCGCAGTACATTTATTCATGTGCTGCTTACAGGCATTGTTCTTTTACTGGTTATGCTTGGTATTGCAGATTTTGACTGGAACAGTTTAAGTACTGTTGACTGGCTGGGCTTATTGCTAACTATTCCATGTACGTTGCTTGGCGGATATATAGTAACCAGAAATTAAAAACCGATCCTGCTGATAAAAAAATAAAAGACTCTGCGGAACGCAGCAAAATATTTGCCGGACACTTCTCCAATATGGGCAGGCTGCACGGCGAAGAAATTTTAAAAGCCGCAGGCCTTTTTGCAAAAATGATTTTACCCGGCGGGGACTATTTATTATAGATTATGCTACTAAAGAAGAAGCAGAGGGCCATGTAAAACAGGCTCTTAGTGGCTGCTGGTGTTTTTATTTATGATATTGCGGGGCTAAGGAAATCAACTCCCCAACGAGTTTCTTTATTGACTCTTACTTAAGTATTAGAAAGATAAAAAACAGCTACTTCAATCGTTCCTTCCTTCCCACTTCCTTGCTATTTAATCAACTTCTTCCCTTCTGTTACCAAGCAATTCGTCAATAACATCATTTGCTCCTGTTCCTTGGGCCAAGGTTAAAGGTTACTGCTTTTTTCTTTTCCCTTATAAAATTTATCTGCGTAATTTTTTTGGTACACATCCGTTGCAGCATGGTGGGTGTACCCGGTGTATTGCGGAATACCAGTTGTACCAGAACCTTCACAGTTCATAGTGCTTTGGGTGCGGGCAGTTGTTTTAGATTTTAATCCTTCAAAAAATATTTCCATAGTGGTATTATCATCAAAACATTTGTCGGAAGCATCTATCGAAAAAAGCACAATGATTTCTTTATTGTCGGCATCCACATTTATGGAGCCTACATCCACATAAATAAACCCCGTGGAGAGCCTGGTCTGCTTTGTAAAGGGATCAACTTCACTAATCAGTTTACAATCCTGGGCCGAAGCCAGTACTGGTACTAATAAGAAAGCAAGAAGTAGTTTTTTCATCTGAATCTTTTAGCGAAAATAAATAGATGCCGCCGTAATGGCTGTAGGTGGGTTATTTTATAAAGTCCAGCCCCACCTTGCAGCAATACTTTTGTTGTGCGTAGTGTCCACCGGGAATGTCTTTACTTAAAAAATTTAAAGCAATTCAATGGTTATAGTCTTAAATTGATTGTGTGTTATTATTGTTGTTTGTCAAACACCCAATGGTTATGGTAGTCCTGTGGCCTGCCTATAAAAACTTCGTCAGCTATAAATTCATTTTGATTGTCACCAAACTTATAATTGACAACATTTGAGAACCCGTTTCTGTAAATTTTTGCTTTTAGATTATTCACTTCCCATTCTAATTTGCCTTTAAATAATATTTTCTTTCTCCTGACTTTTCCGTCAGCAATCATTTTCATACCCAATTTCTGTTTCTTGCCATTAACTATAAAATATCTGGACAATTTAAACTTATCTCCGTCTTGCGTTATGGTAAATACACCCTCTGTCAACCCTTTTGCCCAATTAGCTTCTAATTTGCTTTTTTGCAAATTAAGTATCCAAGTCCCTGAATAATTTGGTCTTTGTGAAAAAGCTTGGGTTTGACAGATTAAGAACCCAAGTACTGTCAATAAAATTTTTATTTTACTTCTCATAAGCGAAAGTTGAAATTGTCTAAGTAGTTAAGAGCAGCGAGGATAAAAGTAGAATTATAACAAGTTGGGAAAATGCCATAATGTTTAAATTAACAAAATATTAAACGATATTTTTTTGTTGTCGGTCTTGTAACATTCGCACAAAATAATGGCTGTAACAAGATTGCTAAAAATTGCCCCGGGTTGCAGCCAGGCCTCGTTTTTTTAGTTCCCAAAAATATTTTAGCTTACGCTTATGAACCACCAGCAATCTGTTCTCCGAATGGCCTCCGGCAGGTTAGAAGCATTGGGGGATGGCATCTTCAGCATTGCCATGACCATTTTGGTACTTGAACTGGCACTACCTGTTTTAAAAGGCGATAGCTGGGCCGACTTTGCCGGGGCAATAAGGCAATTAAAGCCACATCTTTTTTGCTATGCCATCAGCTTTATAGTGCTGGGCATTATGTGGTTTGGCCACCGCATGATGTTTGAATACATTGCCCGCACCAACCGCTATTTTATTTTTTTGGGTGTATTGTTTTATATGATAGTCTGCCTTGTACCCTTTAGTACCAGGTTTCTGGCAGGCAATATGCTTAAATGGTATGCTATAATGGTGTATGGCATTAACCTTAGCCTGTGCAACCTTACCTTATATGCACAATGGCTGTATGGAGTTAAAAGAAAATCGCTGATGGAAATAGCACTGCCGGAAGAAGTAAGAAAAGAAGCAAATGTTTTGTTCCTGCTATCCCCATTGGTTTATGCCATGGCAATAGGCATATCTTTTTTTGCCCCGGTAATAAGTATTATTATTTATGCTATAACCCCAATACTATACCTGCTGCCAAATAAGTTAGATAAGCACATGCCATAAAAAAACAGCAGGCATATAATTACACCTGCTGCTTAAATTAATAATGCAATTAAAGCCGTACTGCCGTACCAGTGGCAATTACCATCAGCATGCTGCCGCCGCTGCCAACTGTTTCAAAATCGAGGTCAACACCCAATATACCATTGGCGCCTATTGCCTGTGCTTTTTGTGTTAACTCACGGAGGGCATCTTCCTTGGCCTGCTCCAATACCTTTTCGTATGTTTTGCTCCTGCCGCCAAATACATCCCGCAGCCCGGCAAAAATGTCTTTAAAAATATTGGCTCCTATAATGCTTTGTGCATTTATAACACCAAGGTATTCCTGTACCGGCCTTCCATCAACTGTGCTTGTAGTAGTGACTAACATGTGATTTTTATTTTAGTTGTTCAAAAATAGCTTTCAATTCTGGATCTATAGCAATTGCTGCACCTTTTGCTGATTCTTTTATATAAGAAATACGTTTATCAATATCCGGGTGGCTGCCCAAAAACTCCGGCATTACATTGCCGGGAGCCGATTGTTTTAAATGGGTAAACAACGATTCAAACCCTGCGGGATCAATTTTTCGCTGCATCAGCAAAGCAAGGCCTTCTTTATCAGCTTCTTTCTCCAACCCCCTGGAGTATTTAAGTGATTTTATATCATCTGCATTATTAATAAGTACAGATGCCACACTACCCATGCGGCCAAATAATAAACCAATAAAAACTTTTGATCCCAACCGCCTGAATATTGATTTGGTTGAATGTTTATTGTTTACATGGGTAAACTCATGGCTTAACAATGCTGCCAGTTCAGGATAAGAATTTATCTGTTTCAGCAAAGCCGAATAAACAACTATTCTGCCCCCGGGCAATGCAAACGCATTTACAACCTCCCCTTTAATAACTGATATGCGGATATCGTAAGGTGTTGCGACTTCCATTTGCCTGAAAAATTCATTGAGCACCTTACTTGCTGCAGTGTCTTCCTGCGCATCCAAATTCATTGCATTATAAACAGCATCGCCTAATTGCTGTTCTTTTTTTACAGATACCCTTGAAGCTAATTTTTCGGAAAGCCATGGAACTATCAGCAAATAAAGCAGAAACAATAAACCCAAAATACCCAGCAACAAAAGGCTGTTTCGTATCCACTCTTTACCACCGCCTTTTTTATGCCATGGCTTTTGCTGCTCTGTCTGTATTTCCTTTATACATGTGGCGGCATCGTTTCCTTTTATCAGTAATTCGGCACCATAAAATTTACTGTTCTTCAACTTTGTTTGCTGCGATGAAAAATTAAAACCAACTTCTACATCTTTAATCATCCAGTTTACCATTGCATTGCTGCCATCGGTATTTTTAAAGCCAATGTTGAGATTCTTATCAAATACCAAAACAGTAGCTTCAACAGGTTCTGCACCCGGCGAAAAAGTATATGAACCAAAATAGCTCTTCATTTGTTATAGTTTCGAAAAGCAAAATAACTACAATTTCCTTTTTAAATAAAGAATAAAAGATATTATACTTTGTTAATTGCCAGGAAAACAAAACCTTTGCACACTTCTTAATCAATAATGGTACAAGCATATAACTTTTTGGCATCATGGCAATTGTTTCCTGAAAAGGGCACTTATGAGCTGGGCGAAAGACCCAAGAGTGGCATTTATAAAATAGAAGCCGTTCCTGATACAAAAGAACTGGCTGTTTTTCATAACTGGGTTACGTTGGAAAGCCGGGCCTTTTCATCTGATTATAGAATAAATGCCGATGGCGATTTAAACGATTTTGCAAACACCGAATTAGCTGATAAGGTACAGGTGGCTTTTCCAGATGGCATTACATTTGAAATCCATTTTTATAAAAAGGGGGAAGTGGCACTGCATATTGTGCATGAAATTATGCCCAATGGCTATTTAAAAATTACACAGCAGGGAAACAAAGAAGATGGCGCTGCATATACCAACACCGAAGTTTATCACAAACAACTAAGTGTGCTGCCCTACTCTGCATCTGTGTCCGGAGCAGTTATTAAAGCCAATGAGGAGGGGATTATAAAACACAAAGCCCTTACTGCAATGGAAGAGCAAACCAATATGCAGTTGGACCAAATAAGAAAACAAATTGAATTGCTGGCTTTGCAGGCACATGAAATACAAAAGCGGAAAGAACTTTCCATGATGATTTATAGTGCCAGGCTTTCATTTAAGCCCAACATAGGGCAAACATATTATATGTACGAAAAGAACGATGACAGTTTTATGCTTTCGCTGATTTCTCCAAAAGAATGGGGCAAGAACGGCCCTTTTAAAAAATTTGTTGCCACAGTTCAATTACTCGCCGACCATACATGGAAAGAGTTGTAGAAAATGTAATTTTGTTACATGACTAAACTCTCTATTAACCTCAACAAATTTGCCACACTCCGCAATGCAAGGGGTGGTAATAATCCTGATGTTGTAAAAGCGGCTGTTGATGCCCAACGTTTCGGTGCTGATGGTATCACCGTTCATCCCCGGCCGGATGAAAGGCATATACGGTATGATGATGTAAGGGAAATAAAAAAAATAATTAAAACAGAATATAATATTGAAGGCAATTGCCGTGAGCAAAAATTTGTGGATTTGGTACTGGAAACAAAACCCACACAGGTAACCCTTGTACCTGATGCCCTGGGTCAGCTTACCAGCGACCATGGCTGGGATACAATTAAAAACAAAGATTATTTAATTGAAATGATAAGCCTTTTTAAAAATGCTGGCATCCGCACTTCTATTTTTGTTGACCCTGATGAAAAAATGGTGGAAGGTGCTGCTGCCACAGGTACAGACAGGATTGAATTATACACCGAATCTTATGCCCATCATTATTATACTGATAAAGAGAAAGCCATTGCCCCATTTATTGCAGCTGCATTAAAAGCAAAAGAACTGGGGCTTGATATCAATGCCGGGCATGACCTGGATTTGCAGAACCTGAAATACTTTAAACAAAATATTCCCTGGGCATTAGAAGTAAGCATTGGCCATGCCCTTATCTGCGATACACTGTATCTAGGGTTTGAAAACGCCGTGCAGTTATATAAAAGACAGTTGATGTAAAAATATTTTACACAGTTTTGTTTTGCTAACCAATTGAAACCAGTACAAGATGTTGCGTATATTTATGTGTTGGCAGTAATGCAACCGAAGCGAGGACCAACTGACTAACAAATATCTATTGTAAACTTAGAGCAATTTAAAAAACATTGGTTCGGGCCGGACAAACATCGCTGGGCATTTATTCTTAACTTCAACAAAATATTGTCTCGTCCTGAAATAGGTTTACACAAAAAAGTAAACTTATGGACATTAAAAAACAAGCCGTTCTGGAATACCTGACCCAGGGATTCACTTACCGGCAGCTCGCCAACAAGTACGGTGTCAGCCGTTCTACCATCAACACCTGGGTGCTCGTTCACCAGGGTATTCATGATTTGCCCCGTAGCAAACGACAAAATTCTTACGACCTTCAGCAAATGAAACAAGGCAAAAAATCAACTCAAAAACAAGTTGCCATTTCTGATGCAGAACAGAAAATTGCATTGCTCGAGAAACAACTCGCCTGGGAGAAAATGAGAGCTGATGCATTGGATACGATGATAAACATTGCAGAGAAGGAGCTGAACATTCCTATCAGAAAAAAGCCTGGCACCCAACTGTCCAACAAATGAAACAAAACAACCGATGCTATCGGCTGCAGTCGCTCTGCGGACTGTTTGGGTATTCAAGACAGGCTTTTTATAAACAACAACGATTACAACTTATTGAACAATCAAGAGATGGGTTGATACTGCAACAGGTGTTCAATATCCGTAATGAACAACCCCGTTGCGGTACCAGAAAACTTGTAGTAATGCTTCAACCCTTTTTTAAAAAACAGGAAATTCATATAGGCAGAGATGCTTTCTTTCAATTGCTGGCTAAAAATAAACTGCTGATACGGAAACGAAAAAGAAGTACACACACTACTAATTCCAAACACTTTTTTTACCGCTATCCCAATCTGGTGGCGCATTTTACGCCATTGCATGCTCATGAACTCTGGGTGGCTGATATCACTTACATACCGATGAAAGAAAGGTTTGCTTACCTGTATTTAATCACCGATGCCTACAGCCGCAAAATTGTCGGCTTCCATGTTAGTGATGATATGCGGGTAAGCAGTGCTATCGTTGCTTTGCAAAAAGCAATCGACCAAAAACCGGCAGATGCCATTGTCATACATCATTCCGACAGAGGATTGCAATATTGCAGCAACAGTTATGTCGCACTGTTGAAAGCTCATCATGCCCGCATCAGCATGACACAAAACGGTGACCCCTATGAAAACGCAATGGCAGAAAGAGTGAACGGAATATTGAAATCAGAATTAATCAGCGATAGCTATCCTGACCTTAAAGCAGCTATGCAGCATATTGCCAGATGTATCACCATCTACAATTACAGAAGAGTACACAGCAGTCTTAACTGGCAGATACCAGACAAGGTGCATACTCAACAGGGGCCGCAAATAAAGAAGTGGAAGAACTATTATAAAACCAAAAAACTAAAACAACAAGCCATGAATGAACCCTGATTAGCCATCGCACAAAAAATAGTTTCGTTAGCTGTGAAGGGCTACTAAACTATTTTTTGCCCACTCACTTTGTAAACCCTGCTCAGGATTACTACATTTGTAAACCAATAACAGGATTAGTAACCACAAGTGTCAACTTTTTTCAGGACGAGTCATATTTTCAATCAGCAGCGGCCCTGGCAGACGGAATTCTATTTCCCAACCTGCATAAAGCCCTGTTTGTTACCTGCAAGCATTCCGGACACCATAACAATTAGAAAGTATTTGAAATAATCAGAATAAAAAATGAAACGATTTGCATTTATCACAGACATACATTTAGACGAACAATTTCCAATTGAAAATAATATTAATCCAACCAAAAATTTTGAAACTGTTCTTTTAGATATTGAAAATCGGAAAATAAGCGAAGTAGTTTTTGGTGGCGACATTGGCGAGGCGACTGCTCACAACTACTTTTTTGAAAAAATACAAAACCTCTCTGTAAGTCTGATTTTAGGCAACCACGACAAGTTTGAGAAAGTAAAAAAGCATTTTATCAAAGACAGAAATAAAGAAGAACTTTATTATAAAACCGAAGACGAAAATTATCAATACATATTTTTGGACACATCGGCAGACGAATTGAGTAAAACGCAAATAGAATGGCTTCAAAATGAACTAGTGGAAAAGAAAGAATTGATTTTGTTTATCCACCACCCTGTTTTAGAAATTGAAACACAAGTTGACAAAGTTTATCCTCTAAAAAATAGGGAAGAACTGAAATCTGTTTTAGTTGATTATAAAAATAATGTGACAATTTTTTGTGGGCACTACCATATGAACGATCAACAAGAATTTAAAAACATAAAACAATACACAACTCAATCTATGTCTTTTCAACTTGTAAAGAATGTAACAGAGATTGAAGTTGATAATTTAAATTTTGGATATCGAATAATAGATATTAGCAATGATAAAATCGAAACAGAATTAATCAATTTTAAACAATGAACAATTCGCCAATAGAAATTTTTAAACAGTGGTATGAGCAAGAGCAAAAATTAACAACTATTAGGATTCCATCTGCTTGTTGCCTGTCAACGAATGGCATTGACGGATTTCCAAATTCAAGATTTGTCTCATTAAAAGATATTTTAAATAACAATTTCATTATTACAGGAACACTTACTTCAAGAAAAGGTATTGAAATTGAAAGTTCCGAAAAGGTTTCTCTAACTTTTTGGTGGACAGAGACCGAAAAACAAATTAGGGTGCAAGGAAATGCCAATAAATTATCAGAACAACTTGCAGACAAATATTTTTCAGAACGAAGCAGAGATAGTCAAATTGTTTCTGTAACAAGTTTACAAGGACAAGAACTTAAAGACAAAGAAACACTCTCAAAAAAATATGACGAAATAGAAATATCACCAAACAACAAAGAAATTGAAAGGCCGGTAAGTTGGGGTGGCTATAGAATCGAACCACTAAGAATTGAATTTTTAGAGTTTAAACCAACTCGATTCCACGAAAGAACATTATTTGAATTAATAGACGGGCATTGGAAAACAAAACAATTACAACCGTGAAAAATATACCAGCAGTTAACATTGGGATTGGGTTTTATGCAAGTGTGGGCTAGACAATCAAACATCAGCCAATTAACCAGTCAATTTTTTTCATGACGGAGATAAGCCCAATGTTGGAATAAAAAATCTCCCACCAAGAAAATTGATGGGAGATTGATTATAATAATATAAATCCTGAAATTTAATTACCGGATTTTACAGGGCTTGCAGGTTTTGCAGGAACTGGCACTGTTTCAGCAGGTGCTTGCTCAGGAGCTACCACATCAGCAGTAATATGAACAATTTTTTGCTGCTCAATACCAGCCAGTTTAATATAAACATCTTTAGTTATTACACCAGAGCCAGCTCCGCTGTACTGAACTTTTATTTTACCAGTTTCACCAGGCATAATAGGTTCTGTAGGTTTTTCCGGTGTAGTGCATCCGCATGAAGCACTGGTGCTTTCTACCACTACAGGCTTATCACTTATGTTTTTAATTTCAAAAGTGTAAGTAACAGGTACCCCTTGTTTAATTTTTCCAAAATCATACTTTTCAGTATTCATTTTAATAACAGCATCAGGGGTAAGAGCCTGAGACATAGCACCCATTGTAATAGCGAAAGCAGTTGCTAATAAAAAAATCTTCTTCATGGTTTAATTTTTATTTATAAATTTTTAAAATGTTTGCTTCTTCAGCATATCAACAGCTGTGTTTGCTGGTGCAGCCCCTTCCGGTGCTTTCCATACAATACCTCTTATGAATAATTGTCTTGTCTGGCTACCATTGTAGGTAATAGTAACCGGTTTATCAAATTGCCCTTCGGCAGCAGCATTATACCCTACTTTAATTTCGGCTTTTGCTCCAGGGGCTATCGCATCCCTGCTCCACTCAGGTGTTGTGCAACCACAACTTGCCTGCACATTATCAAGCTTCAATTCTGTTTTACCAGTATTAATAATTGAGAAAACATAAAAAACAGGTTTACCCTGTGGTATTTTTCCAAAATTATGCTCTGTTTCTTTCAGCATCAACACATCCTCTTTTACTTCAGTTTGTTGAGCTACCTGTGGCGGGATGCCATGGTTATGCCCCTCATGTGATGTTGTTTGACCATTTACTCCGTTAAAAAAGGCAAGAGCAATAAAAAGGATTGTAATTTTCTTCATAAACCGGATTTGAGGAAGTCAAAAGTAGAAAAAAGATGCCACATTACATAGAGAGGTTGCAAGGATAACAGGATTTTTTGCACAGGCTAACGGATGGAAGTGTAACTCCCTATTTTTGCTATATGGAAACCATCGCCACAGATGTGCTAACCGATGCTGCCAAACTATCATTTGACAAGTTCAGGGATGAAGTGTTGAATGATTTTCGCATGGCCTGTATCAGCAGGGAAACCAGCCTTTTAGGCCGTAAAGAAGTATTGAGCGGCAAGGCCAAATTTGGCATTTTTGGAGATGGAAAAGAAGTAGCCCAGATTGCCATGGCCAAGTACTTTCAACCCGGGGATTTCCGAAGTGGCTATTACCGTGACCTTACTTTTTCCCTGGCCGCAGATATGGCCACTGTGGAGCAGGTTTTTGCACAACTTTTTGCCGACCCGGATATAAATAATGAACCCTTTAGTGCAGGCAGGCAGATGAACAGCCATTTTGCCAACAGAACGGTTGATGAAAATGGCGAATGGATGCCCCTTGCTTCTATAAAAAATAATGCCAGCGATATGGCACCTACAGCATCTCAAATGCCCCGGTCGTTAGGTTTGGCACTGGCTTCAAAAATTTTCAGGAACAGTGAAGAACTCAAAAAGTTCAAGAACCTTTCAAACAACGGCAACGAAGTTTGCTTTACCACTATTGGTGATGCATCTACCAGCGAAGGTGCTTTTTGGGAAACAGTAAATGCTGCGGGTGTAATGCAGGTACCGATGGCTCTTTTTGTATGGGATGATGGATATGGAATTTCTGTTCCCAAAAAATACCAGACAACAAAAGAATCTATTTCTGTTGCGTTGAAAGGAATGGAAAAAGAAGAAGGCACCAACGGTATCATTATTCTTAAAGCAAAAGGATGGGATTATGCAGGTATGTGTGAAGTGTTTGAAGAAGGTATTCGTATTGCAAGGGAAACGCATACCCCTGTACTTTTTCATGTAGAAGAAATTACACAGCCGCAGGGACATTCCACATCCGGCAGCCATGAAAGGTATAAAAGCCGTGAAAGATTGGATTGGGAAAGGGAATATGATTGTATTAAGAAGATGAAAGAGTGGTTGATAGAAAATGAACTGGCAACGGAAGACGAACTTGGTAATATCAGTTCCGAAGCAAAAGAATTAGTAAGGGACAGTAAAATGATGGCCTGGGAAAAATTCATTAACCCAATAAAAAACCAGGTGGCAAAGGTTACCGATTTAATACATAGTATGGCAAAAGCCATTCCTGGAAATTCGGCCGACTTACAAAAACTGGCAATGGATTTATCTGCTAACAGGGAGCCTTTACGCCGGGATGTGATGAAAGCCATTTACTCGGCCATTACAATTGCAGGCAACCATGATGCTGCTTTCTGGATAAAAGATTATTACAACGATTTATTAGCTGAAAATAAAAATCTGTTTAATTCACACTTATATAACGAAGGCCCAAAGAGTGCATTAAAAGTGCAGGAGGTAAAGGCTGCTTATGCAAACGACACTAATCTTATAAATGGGTTTGAAGTATTGAATAATTACTTTGACCAGTTATTTACTAATAATCCAAAAGTAATCGCCTTTGGAGAAGATGTGGGTTTTATTGGTGATGTAAACCAGGGCTTTGCAGGATTGCAACAAAAACATGGTGAACAAAGAATATTTGATTGTGGCATAAGAGAGTTAACCATCATGGGGCAGGGAACAGGTCTTGCATTCCGGGGTTTGAGGCCTATTGCTGAAATACAATATTTGGATTACCTGCTATATGGATTGCAAACATTAAGTGATGATGTAGCCACCCTTCATTACCGCACAGCAGGTCAGCAATGTGTCCCGCTGATAGTTCGTACAAGGGGGCATCGGTTAGAAGGTATCTGGCATAGCGGCTCTCCAATGGGGATGATAATAAATACCCTTCGTGGTATGTATATATGTGTACCAAGAAATATGGTGCAGGCGGCAGGAATGTATAACACCCTGTTAAAAAGTAACGACCCCGCTATTGTTATCGAATGCCTGAATGGTTACAGGTTAAAAGAAAAACTGCCCAATAACTTAATGGAGTTTACAGTGCCATTAGGCATACCTGAAGTAATAAAAGAAGGAACAGATGTTACCCTCGTTTCTTATGGCTCCACACTCCGCATTATACAGGATGCAGCAACTGTGCTGGAAGCAAATAATGTTAGCTGCGAGATAATTGATGTGCAAACACTTTTACCTTTTGATATCAATCATTCTATTCTTGAATCATTAAAGAAAACCAACCGCATTGTATTTGTAGATGAGGATGTGCCGGGTGGGGCTGCTGCATATATGTTTAATAAAGTAATGGAAGAACAGGGTGGTTATAAATACTTAGATGTATCTCCCCGTACCATTACCGGCAAGGCCCACCGCCCTGCTTACGGCAGCGATGGTGATTATTTCAGCAAACCCAATGCAGAAGAAATAACTGCTGTTATTATTGAAATGATGGCAGAATAAAGGCCTGTCGCCATAAAAAATCTTTCCCCTCAAAAAAAAATACTACCTTAATGTGGTCAAAAAGATTCGTTAATCAAAAACCATAATTATGTCTGTAGTTAAAGTAATTGAATTAATAGCCTCATCTGATAAAAGTTTTGATGATGCTGTAAAAGTAGCTGTAAAAGAAGCTTCAAAAACCCTTCGTAATGTTGACTCTGTATGGGTAAAAGATATGAAGGTGCATGTAAAAGATGGAAAAATAAAATCCTACGGTGTTATCTGCAAAGTCTCTTTCCGTTTGGATGGTGAATAAATTTTTCAATCCTTATTAAAAAACCCGCCCTTTTTAAACAGGGCGGTTTTTTTTATTGATTATTGTCAATAAAGTGTAAAATAAATAATACCCATTCCACTACTTCTTCACTATTAACGCACAGCTTTTTTTAAACTTGTTCTTTTACCTATTTTTATTGTACTATTTATCAAACATCAATATAAAATGAAAAAGGCCCTTTACTTTTTTATCAGCTTTATCCTGTTAGGTACTGCAGCATTTGCACAGCAAACCATTACCGGAAAAATTACTGATGCCAATGGGTTACCAATAGCAGGTGTATCAGTAAAAGTTAAGCAAACCGGCAAGGGAACTGTAACTGGTGCTGATGGTGCATTCAACATCACCGCATCTGCAAATGATGACTTAGAATTTTCATCTGTAGGATATGAACCACAAACTATAAAAGCCAACAGTCCGGTTATTAATATAACCATGCAAATTGCAACCGGCGAACTTAGCCAGATTGTACTGGTAGGTACCCGTAGCACAGGCCGGGCCAAAACAGAAACACCTGTACCGGTGGATATCATCCGCATTAACCAGGTAGGTATGCCTACTGCTAAAATGGATCTTACTTCTGTTTTAAATATGGCCGCTCCTTCTTTCAATTATAACAAACAAAGCGGTGCAGATGGTGCAGACCATATAGACCTCGGCACATTAAGAGGCCTTGGCCCTGATCATACATTGGTTTTAATAAATGGTAAAAGAAGGCATTCAACTGCTTTTGTTGGTTTGTTTGGTACCAGGGGCAGGGGTAATTCCGGTGTGGATATGAATGGTTTTCCCCAGGCATCTGTTGACAGGATTGAAATATTGCGGGATGGTGCTTCTGCACAATATGGTTCGGATGCCATAGCAGGTGTTATCAATATCATTTTGAAAAAAGATATTAACCATTGGACGCATCAATACCGGCTGGAGTGGATACTAGTGATAGCAAGTTTAATTCAAGAAAATTCAATCCAGGTAATCAATACTATTCAGGTAATGCTATTGATGGTGGTACTTTTTCTTTATCTGTAAATAATGGAGTTGCCTTAGGAAAAAAAGGAGGCTTTATAAATTTCACCTTAAGTTATCTTACACAGGGTAAAACCTACCGGCAGTTAGATACTGCAAACTGGCAAACAGAAAAATATGCATTGCCATATATAAACTACTGGCCGCCGGGCATTTGGTGATGGTTCTGTAACAACCGCTGGTGGGATGTATAACCTGGAAGTACCGGTCGGCAGTAACGGTAAAACAACTTTCTATTCTTTTGGCGGATATAATTATAAATCATCTGATGCTTTTGCCTATACAAGAAACTGGAGTGCAAGACCAAACCGTTTTCCGGTAAATACCGGCGGCACCTTATTGATGTACCTGATATCATGCGTACCACCAATGACGGCGAAATTTATTATAACCCGCATATACAAACACATATCGCTGATGTTTCATTTGCATGTCGGTATAAAGGGTAACAACAGCCAGCAAACTGGAACTGGGATGTAAGTAATAATATTGGCTATAATAATTTCCATTATTATGGTGATAAAACTTTTAATGCTTCGCAAATTGGCAAGTCAACACCTACTCATTTTGATGATGGTGGATTTAATTTTTTACAAAACACATTGAATGCAGATTTCAATAAACAATTCAATCAGTCGCTCAGGGATTAAGCTGGGATTCGGCGCAGAGTTCAGGTATGAACGATATACCATTTACAGCGGTGAAGAACTTTCTTATAAAAGTTATTCGGCAACTGATGTATTTTATCCCAACATTAATGAGTTCAGGCACCGCTTCCGGCTCGCAGGGCTTTCCCGGTTTTAGCAATACCGATGCAGTAAAAGCAAACCGGCCAAATGTGGCTGCTTATGCTAGATGCAGCAATTGATGTTACCAAAGAATGGTTAGTAGATGCTGCAGTACGGTTTGAAAATTATTCTGATTTTGGCTCTGTCTTTACCGGCAAATTAGCTAGCCGTTATAAAGTTGCCGGCAATTTTAATATCAGGGGTTCTGTAAGTACAGGTTTCAGGGCTCCTTCCTTAGCGCAGATACATTTCAGCAATACACTTACTTCTTTTAGTAGTGGCGCAGTTGGTTCAGTCACTTGTAGCACCCAATACCAGTGCCATTACAAGGGCTGCGGGCATTCCTGAATTAAAAGAAGAAACATCTGTTAACGGTAGTCTTGGGTTTTCATGGAAACCTGCAAAAGGATTTACATTAACTGTTGATGGTTATATGGTAAAAGTAAAAGACAGGGTGGTGCTTTCCGGTTTGTTCAGTAAAGATGATCCTACATTTACCTGCCTTCATTCGTTCACAATTTCCTGCAGATGTATCAACGGCACAATTTTTTGCCAATGCAGTAAATACTACTAATACCGGGCTTGATATTGTGGCAGATTACTACTAAAAGATGGGGGAAGAACAGTTTGAAAATATTACTAGCCGGCAATATTCAGAAACTTGAGATAGATGCCATTCATGTACCAACAGCGCTTGAATGACACCAAGCTTCACCAAAAAACTTTTTACAGCGACAGGGAAGAGGCATTCCTAAAAGCATCTGCACCTAAAAGCAAATTCTCATTCGGCATTGATTATACCCATGATAAATTTGGCTTTGGCGCCCACTTTACTTCTTATGGAAAAATTGTATTAATAGGCTTTGGTGATGGTGCATCCCCAAGTGGTGATAACCCTAATTATTCAGGCATTAATCCACAGGTACCAACTGATGCAGACGGCAGTGTGTATGTACCTGAAGTATTTAATTACAATGGTAAAATAACAACAGATATTTATGGCTCTTATAAATTAAGCAAGAAAATAAGCTTGTTTATTGGTGCAGATAATTTATTTAATGTACATCCTGACCTTGGTGTAAATCCGCTGGCAAAAGGATGGGCAGGTGATAATGAATCCGGCGGCCCATGGGATTCTGTGCAAATGGGTTTTAACGGTTTAAGGTTATTTGCCAAATTGTCTTT
The DNA here is from genome assembly GCA_963840755.1 of uncultured Chitinophagaceae bacterium. Taxonomy (GTDB): domain Bacteria; phylum Bacteroidota; class Bacteroidia; order Chitinophagales; family Chitinophagaceae; genus JJ008. The sequence continues at coordinate 272,842 of CAWJAG010000002.1, forward strand.
TAATTTCTAAGGAAAATATTATCAAACAATAAAGGCTGCTATTAAACAGGCAGCCTTTATTGTTTTCAGCAGTACAAATATTTATTGATTACTCTTTTTTAACAACCACATTCCAGTCTGCGCCGCTAAAAACTTTATTCTTTTCAGAAAAATTATCCATGTTCAATGCAAAAGATACATTGAGCAAACTGTTTAAGTAACAAAGGGGCTTGCCTTTTTCCACTGCAGAAAAAGTAGTTTCATAAGGCATAGTTCCTTCATATATTTTTTCGTTTGCCATGATAAATTTCAACTTGAAATTATCGCCATATTTCAAGCCCAGTTTTTTAAAAGTATCGCCATCAATATTCGTCCATACATTTCCATATTGAATATCAAGAATGGGGATATTGCCTTTTACCGTTCCGTTTTCAAATACCGGTTTTTGAAAATCAATTGTTACAACTGATGCCGGTAACCGTTTACCCACTTTATCCAGTGTTATTATTCCTGCAGCCAGTCTTGCCCCGGTATATGCATATACATCACGGCCATGAAAGGTATAAGATGCACCGGAATTTTTACGGCGGTTAAGTGCTTCATCAATTTCATGTATTTCGGCAATGCCAAGGCTTTGCGCCATCAATGTAAACTGCCCATTATCGGGTCCAACAAAATAATGCCCGCTTTTTGTTTTTAATACAATTGATTTTCTTTCCGAGCCCACACCCGGATCAACAACAGAAACAAAAACAGTACCCGCAGGCCAGTATTGTGCTGTTTGTTCCAAGCCGGTATGCGGCTTCCCAGATATTATAAGCAGGAATTTCATGGGTAAGGTCAAATATTTTTAAATCCGGAGAAACCCCCATTGCCACACCTTTCATAGCAGAAACTGCCCCATCCTTCACACCAAAATCAGTTTGAAAAACCAATATGTTTTTTTGTGCTACAGTAGTTAAGGATAGCAAGAAGCAACAGAATAAGAATTTTGATTTTTTTTTTCATCTAATAAATTTAAAAGTTACTAATGAATAACTATTTAATTGTTTGTGATGCCCAGAGAACGGGACGATGAAAAGTGCGACGCAACGAAGATGCCATGAAAATATGTAGCTGGAACAAAATCATTTTTACTTAATTGATTTATTTATTCACTGCTTATTAAACAATGCTATCAAGAAAGTTTTATCCAGTTCCGTAAATGGGATTGGCGCAGCCGGTTCATCGCCAAATTCATTTATGATCAATCTCCACCAGCCCACATTTTTCCATTTACCTAATTTATAACCAACCTTTTCATAAGTAGCAAACTACCTGAAGCCCATTTTTTCATGAAAGGCCACACTTTTTTCATTTGGCAGATTGATAACGGCATACACATTTCTAAAGCCCTGTATTTTTAATATTTCAAAAAGTGCATTGTATAATGCCTGTGCCATACCGGCCTTCATGAAAATCATCATGTATATACACCGATGCTTCCACACTCCATTGGTAAGCTGTTCTTTCCCGGTAGCGGGAACCATAGGCATAGCCTGCAATTTTTCCATCAACTTCATAAACTAACCAGGGCCAGTTAATAAGATAATCTTCTATTCGTTTGGCAAATTCTTCAGCAGACGGCACTTCTGTTTCAAAAGTAAAGAAGTGTTTTCAATATATGGGGCATAAATTGCTAAAATACCAGGGCATCTTCAGGTGTGGCTAAACGAATAAAATTCATAATTCAAATTTCTGTTTTAAAAACCAAAAAAGCCCCTATGGGGCTTTAAATTGTACGGGAGAGCAGACTTGAACTGCCGACCTTCGGGTTATGAATCCGATGCTCTAACCAGCTGAGCTACCCCCGCATTGGGGTTTTTGCACCATAGCTTTTTAGCGTAGGCGGGCGGCAAAAATAATAGTTTTACGGCTAATTTTTGCAATAAAAATCAACGGGTCGATTTTACCTGCAGCTTTATCAACGTCCAGTTAGAAATTGTCTTGGTAAGGCTTCTTGTTCCCCCGGCATTTCCCATATTCATCAGGTTGGATAAAGGGTTGGGGTTGTTTCTGTCGTTGCCCCTTACACCAACCTGCTTAAACACTGCCCCAAAATTGGGAATGCTTTCATCGGTAGCCAGCAGAAAATAATTATCTGTTCCCAAAGGGGTTGATACTGTTCCACCAAAAAGTTTTATATCTTTTACAATTTGTTTGCTGTTATCCTGCTTGGGAAACTGGTTTAGCTGGTTGCCATCCCTTATGTTAGGATAACCAAGTATCATATTGCCATCTTTATCAATCAGAAAAACATAGACATATTTTTTGAATTCCATTGCCGGTTCCGCCCCCTCATTTACTGCAAGGTGTATTTCCATTTTTGAGCCAAGCATTACTTCCGGGTTATTAAGTTTAGTACCGTTTTGAAATACTTCTAAATGAAAAGGAAATTTTTCTGAACTGCCAGCAGGGGGTGCCAGGTGCATCCATCCCCTTATTTTAGAAAGCTTCATTGATAATTCGTAAAGGCTGTCTGTTACAGATGCTATTGCTTTGGCATCAGTAGATAAAAGTGGAAATGTTTTGGTTTGCACAGGCATAGAGCCAAGACTATCTGCCGCATTTGTTTGTATAAGCCGTAAGCCATAGGCAGGATTGCCTTTTTCATCAATAGTACCGAACAGCGTATAGTGTGCTTCTGCCGGGTTGTTGACTATCAACAGACTTTTATTAACCAGGAATTTCTTTTTTAAATCTTCGTTAATAGCCGTGGTAGCAGGCACTTCAAAATAGAAGGTGGAATCTGGCTTGCCAAATTGTAATAGAGAAGAAGAAGTAATTGTTTTGGGTGCAGCCACTTCTTTACCATTTATGTTTACTTTATAAACATTGCCATCGGTATAAATAGTTGTATAAGGGTCTGCCTTTTCCAGGCTGCTTACCCATTTTACTTTGCGGGAGTTTTTGATTTCATTAGCTACCCTTGCCATTTTTATCGTCTGCTCGTAAGAAACACCCGTTGCAGGTACATATACTTTCAGCAAAGGAGCTTGTGATGATACCCAGTTAATTACCTGCAGCATATCACCCGGCTTCAGGTCTTTCTCACTTCCTTTAATAACAGTTGCATAAGCCCGGTTTACACCAAGCACTGTATCTATTTTAATAACTGCTACCGTATCGGTACCATTAATTTTTGCTAATTCATTTTCTGCAAAAATACCCAATGCAAAACCGCCCTGCACTATTGCCTGCCTGCCTTCCCTGCTTATTACAGGTACTATCACCCTGTCTTCAATTGTTCCTTTCTCAAATCCTAAAAAAGTTTGTTGTAACCGTTCAGGTGACCCTGCTAAGACAGGTTCCTGCAACATCAATGCGTCTGATTTTAAAATAGCCCTTGCACTGTTAAATATTGTTTGCACAGAAGTATTTACAGATTGCTGGTTTAGTGCCTGTAAAAAGGCTGTTGTAAATGCGCCATGCATTTGCTTTTCATCATTCAATTTTTCTTTTGCCCTTTGCACATCCTGTGCAGAAGAAATAATCAGAAAAGAAGCATCCGTTCTTGTTTCGGGCGGGGTTGGGTTAGAGGCATCTTTTACATCATACCCTGCATCGGGTAAAAACCTGTCCTGCATTTTATCTACCGGCCCCCTTGAACCAGATCCGCTATGGCAGCAATCCATAAACACAGTAAGCTTAATGCCTTTGCCTAAAAATTTATTATAAATAGCCGCTAATTCTTTATCCCTTATATCCGGTACACCCAATTTATAGGTATCGGCAGGCACAATTGACTCATCTTTTTTATCCGGCTCTTGTGAAGCTGTATTGACAACCTGGCTGCCATGCCCTGCATAAAAGATAAATGCAAAATCTCCTGCTTTACTTTTCTCCAGCAAATCATTCATCCCTTTCAGGATGGCATCCCTTGTTGCCGCCCTGTTCATCAGTGTATCTGTATTTTCTTTTTTAAAATAAAATTTAGAAACAATAACAGAGTAAACTGCCCGTACATCATTAACCGCCCCGTTTAAATCCTTAAAGCCTGATCGTAGTGTTTGTATCGGTGATTTGTAACCTTTAGGTACATTGTATTGGTTAATGCCAATAAGCAAGGCCCTTTTTTCCTGGGCAGGGGCCTGTTGCAAAATAAAAGCTGATACGATAAATGATACAATTTTTTTCATATCCTAAAATGATGGCTTGCATAAAGATAAGCTGCTTAAATCTTTTAACGATACCCAATGCAGGGTATTGGCAATTGGCAGATTGTAATTAACTTTTCACAAAATTTAGTTACTATGAGGTTAATACTGGTATATTTTTCTCTTATCCTTCTAAATACAGAACTATCAGCCCAGCGGCCGGAGTTAATCCTTCCTTCTGCAAACAGCAATCAGTTGTATAAAGTTGCCATTAGCCGAAACGAGAAATATTATGCTACTGCAGATCTGGACGATCAGGTAAAAATTTGGGAAGCCTCAAGTGGCCTGCTTATTAAAACTATACAAGAAAAGAATATGGTGGGAGAACTTGTATTTGCACCAGACAATAATACACTTATGATAACGGCCGGTAAGGGCTTGCAGGTTTACAATATAAACACCGGAAATACGCAATATCTAATCCCACATATCGAGCCATTGGGTTTAGGAGTAAGCCCGGATGGCAAATTGATAGCTGCAGCTTGTTACTATGAGTACAACGAGCTACCAATAATTTATTTATGGAAATTTGAATTGGGTTTTCAGTTAACAGACAGTATTGCAGGAAGTTTAGATAACACTGAATTAAAATTTACCCCCGATAGCAAGTTTTTGGTTTCGTATGGAGGTGAAGATGTTCAATTGTTTAGTGTACAAAAACTTGCCCCTTATAAAATGCTTAAAGGCCATACTAAAAAGGTAGTTGATATTAATTTTTCAAAAACAGGAAAAGAAGCGGTAACCTCATCATACGACAAAACTGCAATACTTTGGGATGTAGCAACCAGCAAACAACTATTGGTCTTTAAAGGGCACAATAAAGCTGTTTGGATGGCACAATTTCATCCCAATGGGAAAAATATAATCTCAGGGGCTTCCGATAACAATGTAATTATTTGGGATAAAAAAACAGGGAAAGCAATTAAAACAATAACAAAACATAAAGATTGGGTTTATCAGGTAAAAGTATCGCCAGACAATAGAACGTTTGCGGCTAGTGATAGTAAAGGTTATTGCAGTGTATGGGATGCAAAAAATGATAGTATGCTTTTTATGTTTCGCTCCGGTAACCAAACCCTGTATTTTTTAAATTACCTTAATAATGGCAAACAAATTCTTGCTGGCAATTACGACCCTGTTCTTAGCAAATGGGATATTTCAACCCGTAAAAAGAAATTAAGCTACGGTAACCACAACGAACGGTTTACAAATATTGCTTTATCAAATGATGAAAAAACAATACTTACAACAAGCAGGGATGGAAATGTAAGAAGTATTGATGTTGAAACAGGGCATATAAACTTTACTTTCCCTGCCTTTACAGATGGCAATTGGGCAACCAGTGTAAATATTAATAAAGATGATGATATAATTGCCGTATCTGGCGGGGGCAACAGTTCATTATTAATAAACAGCGAAGGGAAAAAACAAACTATTTTAAATGATTTTACTACCACCTATGAATCATTTAACACATTTAGCCCTGATGGGAAGTATATTTTACATACCTCAAATTTTAATTTGCAGGTAATACAGGTAGATGAAAACAAAGCAATAATAAATGAAGATAGCTTGAGTGCTTTTACTAATCACAATTTTAGCCCCGACAGTAAATACATAATTGCAGGTGCAAAGAAAAAAATAAAAGTATGGTCGCTTGAAAAAGAAGTACTAGTTACAGAATCTGTTATAGACAGTGAATATCCAGATTTTATTGAAATAAATAATAACTCAAGCTTCTATATGTATTGTGATAAGAATATTGGAGAAGCAATTGTTTGGCAGATGGGAACAGGTAAAAAAATGAACAGATTTACAAATACCAGGTTTGCTACATTTACGACCAACCCGACTATTCTATTTGTTCTATTCAATAACGGAATTGCAAAATTAATTTCATTGAAAGATGAGAGTGTACTGCAAACATGGCAAGTGGTAGAAACTGTGAAATATGCGAAATACTATCAATACATTGCCGATAGGAATTGGCTTATTACCAAAGGCGGGGATATAGTAAGGATATTCTCATTAGCAACTGGCAAAATACTTAAGGAACTAACCGGTAATGAATATGCAATCGGAACCTCTTTAAAATATATCTTTCTCCTCAAAAATGATGTAACAGAAGTTTATGACACTAAAAATTGGGATTTACTATACAGCCATTATTCCATTAGGGATAATGACTATTTAGTGCAGGATGCTAAGGGTCGATATGACGGTACGGATGCTGCCCGGAAAGAAATATACTTTGTGTGCGGCAAAGAAATTATTGAAATGAACCAGGTAAAAGATTTGCTTTGGGTTCCCAATCTTACCCAGCGGATAATGAAAAAAGAAGCCATCAATACACCTGGTATTGATGCATTGGGTATTTGCAGCCTTACACCTGTAGTGGAAGAAACCACTGGCAAACAGGATGAATATAATTTCAACATCAGCCCCCGCAAAGGCGGCCTGGGCGAAACGGTATTTTATATAAATGGCATTGAAGCAAAGAGATATAAAATACAACAACTAACCAAAGCAGGCAATAACTATAAACTTACTATTAAGAAAACTGATGTAAAAAAATATTTCACCTCTGGTTCAGAAAACCTGGTGTCACTCAAATCATTTACTGCAAACAATACAATTACCTCCCGCAGTATAATTGTTACCGAAGAAAGCCTGACCACTGACAATACACCACCGAGCCTTTATGCAGTAATAGTAGGTGTAAGCGACTACAAAGGCGAGCAATTAGATTTAAAATATGCAGGTAAAGATGCCACTGATATTTCAGCAGCCATTTCAGTATCTGCTAGGAAACTTTTGAATGCAGATAAAAAGGAACATGTATTTGTTTACAATTTTACCACTGAAAAAGACCGATACCAGCTACCTGAAAAAAATGCTATAAAAAAAGCTCTTGAGGAAATTGGTAAAAAAGCATTGCCCAATGATATCCTGTTGCTCTTTTTTGCCGGGCATGGTGTAATGGCCGGACCTGAAACACAGAAGCAATTTTATTTTCTAACCGCAGATGCCTCCCCGGAGCTTGCCGGCAGCAATGCCGCTGCAGTTGGTATAAGCACAGCAGAGCTAACTGAATGGATGAAACCTGAAAATATAAAAGCACAAAAAAGGATTTTAATATTTGATGCCTGCAACAGCGGACAGGCAATAAAGGATTTTGTAAAATTAGGCGGGGGCGACAAAGGTTATCTTGCCGCAAGAAATGATGAGAATGCCCAGTTAATAAAAGCAATTGATAAACTCAATGAAAAATCTGGCCTGTTTATACTGTCAGCATCGGCCAGTAACCAAAGTGCTTATGAAATGGGCCGCTTTTCACAGGGGTTACTTACTTATTCTTTATTAAGGGCCATTAAAATGCAACCAGATATTTTAGAGGATGGAAAATTCCTGAATATCAGCAGGTGGTTTAATGCCGCAGAAAAAAATGTAACTGAATTATCCCGGGAAAGTGGTGCAAGGCAGGAGCCACAGGTGGTAAGCAATACCAATTTTAATGTAGGTATCGTAGACAACGAAGTAATGGCAAAAATTATTTTACCGCAGGAAAAGCCATTATTTACAGCAAGCAATTTTCAAAACAGCGATGAGACGGTTGCTGATGATGACCTTGACTTCAGCAATACACTTAATCTTAAACTTGGTGATATGTCTGCAAGAAATGCAGAAAGCAAAATTGTATATGCAACAGCAAGCACCTCACCAGATGCTTACTCACTCACCGGACGATACACAGTAAAGGATAATACAATTACGGTGTCGGTGAACATTAAACAAAATAAAACAGTAAAATCTAAGTTTGCAATTACAGGAACAAAAGATAAGATAGTCGAAATGGCAGCAGACATAATTAATAAAGCAACATTGTTTGTATTAAATCTTTAATGATTTTATGGCAAGCCAATTTCAGAATGTTGTGCAGGTATTTCTACATCGGCAAAACCTTTCTTCAAAAGCTTCTGTTTAAAATCCTGTTGTACCTCATATTCGCCATGCACTAAAAAAAGTTTCTTTACTTGTTTTGGATCCTGGCAGGCAAGCCACTGGCACATATCCTCATAATCGCCATGGGCACTCATGCTGCGGATAGAACCTATTTCGGCATGCACTTCATGCAACACACCAAAAATGTTTACTTCTTTATCGCCATTCATTAATCTTCCCCCAAGTGAACGGGGTTCGCAATAACCTGTCATTAAAATAGTGTTTCGGCTATTTTCAATATTATTACTAATGTGGTGCTTTACCCTGCCTGCATCGGCCATACCGCTAGCCGAAATAATAACCATTGGCCCGTTACGGAAGTTAAGGTCTTTTGACTGCTCTACTGTTTGTATATAACGAAGCCCTTTAAAAGCAAAAGGGTCTTTATCGCTTTTCATTATGTTTTGAATTGTCTTATTAAAGTACTCTGGGTATTTTTTTACTATCTCAGTAGCTTCAATACTTAAGGGGCTGTCCACATAATACTCTAAATCGGGTAACCTGTTTTCAATTTCTAACTGGTTAAGTGCAAACAAAACTTCCTGTGTCCTCCCTACGCTAAAGGTTGGCAATATTAGTTTACCTTTTTTTTGCACACAGGCTTTTTCAATCCACCGCAATATCATATCCGGTGTGGTTACATTATTATCATGCAGGCTGTTGCCATAGGTTGATTCCATTACAATATAATCTGCCTGCGGAAATGTTTCAGGTGATTTTAAAATTGCATCCCTGTAGCGGCCCACATCACCACTAAAAGTAAGGCGGGTTTGTTTGCCGCCTTCATTTACCCGTATATGTACACAGGTACTGCCAATAATATGGCCTGCATCGGTGTACATGGCCTGCACACCATCAATTACATCAAACCATTCGCCATATTTTTTTTCTTGCAAATGCTGCGCTGCTCTTTCTGCATCATCAACTGTATATAATGGTTTAAGATATGGAAGGCCTTCAGAAGCCCTGCGTTTGTTAATATATTTTATGTCGCTTTCCTGTATCTGACCAGAATCTTTCATCAGCACAGTCGTTAGGTCCTTTGTTGCAGGGGTGCAAAAGATTGTTCCGGTAAAACCATCTTTCACCAACTTAGGTATAAGGCCGCTGTGGTCTATATGTGCATGGGATAGTACCATTACATCTACATCTTTTGCATCAAAACCAAAATCCCTGTTCATCGCATCCGTTTCTTTACCCATACCCTGAAACATACCGCAATCAAGCAATACTTTTTTTCCGCTCTTTAATGTAAGCAGATGCTTTGATCCTGTTACTGTTCTGGCTGCACCGTGAAATGCTATTTTCATAAAATCTATATATTATTAGTTATAAATATTATTAAATGTAGTAAAAACAATATTAATAAAAGATAAACGTTGTAAATCCAAATCCACCCTATGAAGAAGATTTACCTCTCCTTGCTTACATTGCTATTATTTCCCGTTCAAAAAATTATTGCTCAGGCCCCTGTATTTGAATTAGGCGTAAAAATAACAAGTGAATTTACGAGTGGAAAAAATGATGGCACAGGTTTTGGTTTACAGGCTATTTATAAATTTACAAAACATAGCGGTTTAGAAACTGGGATTAGCTATAAAATTAACCCGAAGAAATATTTAGCTTTTCATGCCCCAACCCCAGTAAGCCTGCCATTCTTTTCATCGCTTGCCCAAAATGAAAGAACAATACTTATACCCCTTGCATACAGATTTGGATCCCGGTTAATAAACATTTCAGCAGGTACAGGCTTAAATTTTTTAATCAATAAAAATAAACTGGAACATATAAGTACTGCGGATAAAACTGACTGGGAAAACAACAGCATGGAAATATTGACTGCTGCCAGTATATCAAAAAGTTTCCGGTTGAATAAAACAATGATAGCTGAGCCGGAGATTAAATATTGTTCATACTCCGCATCCGGTGGCAGCGGTTTTCAATTAAACCTTTCTTTTAGAAAAAGGTTTTTATAATAATTGAATTACTTCTTCCTGGCTTTAAAAGACCAGGTGATGTAAAACTCAGCGACCATTTCACCCTCTTTATTGGTACCAATTGATTTTGCTTTTACTATCCTGGCTTCGCCGGTAGCAATGGTTTCTTCTATTGCTTTTTCAAACAATCCGCCATCTTCACAAACAAAACTGGTGCCGCCTGTTGCTTTTTTAAAATATTCTGATTCTACTTTTACCACCAGCATACTTACCGCCGGGTTTATTTTATACAGATGGGCCATTGCTAATGCACCTGTACTCATTTCAGCAGCCATACTAAGGCAGGCAAAATAAGTAGACCGAAAAGGGTTTTGCGAAAGCCATTTATATGGCACTGTTGCCACACATTTTTTTTCATCAAGATACCTTACCCTTACTCCCGAAAAATAAGCGGCTGGTAATTTAGTAAACAGAAACATCCTGAACTTAACAGGATGCTTCATCATTTTTAAAAATGCCGGTGTGTTGGTATTCATTTAATCTTCTTTATAATTGGCAGGATTAAAAGCCTTCTTACCCCAGTCATTGAAAAAAGCCATTGTTTTTTCTTTATCATAGGTTTTATCTGCTTCCAGGTACCAGGAGTTTTGTGTATGCAGCAGTTCCCCTTTTTCATTCAATATAAGAAATACGGGAAAACCAAACCGCTGCGGAAATTTATATTTTGTAAACAGTTCGGTATTTTTATTTTCAGGGCTGTAGTTAAGATGAAACACAACATAGTTGGCCATCATGGCAGAGTCGAGTGCCTTATCCTTCGTTACCACATCATTAAACCGGTAGCACCATATACACCAGTTACCGCCAACCTGCACCAATACATGTTTGTTTTTTTCTTTTGCTTCTTTCACAGCTTCTTGCAAAGCCTCATTTGCATTTTCGCCGGGCTTATACAGGTTAAAACTTTTAAACTCCTGGCTTGCTGCCCCCAGGCAGATAAAAAGCAAAAAAAACAGGGAATATTTTCTTTTCATAATTATTGTTTATCTATCGCCACCACACAGGCTACTGCCTTGTTATTATTGGCATCCACCTTAAAATAAATCCTTCCATCACTGGTGTTATTAAACTTTGCCGAACCAATCATTATACTGTTTAATGCTTCATTTACTTTGCCAAGGTAGTCTGCCCGGTTGCTGCGGTTAATAGCATTATTTAGTTCGTTATAATTCAATTCCTCTTTGCTTACTACAATCGCAATAAAATCTTTATTGCCAATAGCATCGGCTTCCATTGATTGTGCTTTGGGAAATAAGCGATACCCGGTGATGCCACAATAAGGTGAATGCTTTGAAACTGTTTCTCCAGGTTTCATATAGGGGAACAATACGCCGCTTTTATTATTCTCATCTAACGCAAAAACATAAATGTAACATTCCGTGGCATTATCAATTGACATTTTAAACCTTGTACCTTTTGCTATTGGCGCAGTGGTTTGAAACATATTGCCGCCTGTTACCCTTAATGCAATGTTTTGTTTATTATCATTTCTTACCAAACCAATATTACACTCCAGCGGAACAGCAGCTACATTGTTTCTCTTGGGCAACGGGTCAATACCATAAGCTTCCCGTACATATTCTTTAAAATCGCCGTAGCGAACCCATGCCACACCATTCTTGCCCCACTCCGGCCCCCAACTGTTCATAATTTGAAATGACCCGCCAAATTTTCTGTCATCATACCCAATTACACTCATGGCATGGCCGCCCATACCCATTTGCGATGCATCCATCTGCTGAGGCTCCCATAATTCTTCGCCCATCATACCTTGCATAAAACTTTGCCCCACCATCATACCAATAGCCACAGGTGCATCCTTTGCTAAATGTTCTTTTACTGCCCTTACACTTACACTGCCCTGACTAATATTATCACCATCGGTTAACCGCTGAAAACCATGAATTACATTTTGCCTTCCTGCCTGCACATCAGAAGAGGATGGCGATCTATCGCAATCATCATCCCGGTAAGCATATTGGCTTAATGGTACACCACCATTGCGGCTCATTGCTTCCATAGCCTTTTGAAGATATGACCCCTGGCAACCTTCAAGCTTAATCTGGTTATATAAATAAGATGGGCTGAAACGAATTGAATTAGGATTTGCTCCCGTTGCTGCCGCTGTAAGAATTGTTTGTGAAGCATAAGCACAGCTCCAAGCCACACAACTTCCCTGCTGCCCCTGGTTAAGCCTGTCTGGTGCAAATTTTAATAATGATACAGCCTCTGGCAATGGATTTTTACTGTTATCAGCTTCAAGCCCCTCATATACTTTTGATTTGTTGTACTCACCACTGTTAAACCGGTAACCACTTGAGGTCATTAACTGTTCAATTGCTTTTGATGCATTGCATCCGCCTTTACCCAATAAAAAATAGGCCCCAACACCAAGCAATAACAAAACAAAAATCCCTTTCTTTCCTTTAAATAACCCAAGAAGCATTGGCAACAGCGATAGTAATCCACCACCACCGCCACCACCGGGAAAGTTTGGCCGGTTACCACCACCACCATCATCATAGTTCTGTTCATTCTGGTCAACCGGATCGTCAGTCATTCTTATAGGCATAACAAAAAATTTTATTGTTACTTAAAAATAGGAAGTTAATACCGAATCGCCATATAATAACCCAATAGAAAAACTCAATTCCTGGCTCTCAGCATTATACCACAAAACTGTTGTGCTTTTAATATTTATAATTGGTATACGATGAAATACAAACCGGGTTTATTGCTGCTGTAATAATAATTTTCCCCAAACTGCAACTATTGTGCTAAGTAATCGTCAATTTTGGGCAATATTATAAATATCATGAAGTTTATCCGCCTTGCCCTGCTCCCATTTATTTTTTTACCCCGTATTATAGTTGCACAAACAGTACCGGCAAAGTTGGTTTTTGTAAAAGGTGAAACTATTGGTATTACAATGGAAGTTAAATCCACCATCGCACAGCAGGCCATGGGGCAAACCATCGATTTTACTATTGATGCCAGCAGCAACCATTCTTATAAAGTAACTAATACCACTTATGAGAATATAACACTCAACCACCGGGTACAGCATATCGGTTTTGCCTTTGATGGTATGGGGCAAAAAATGAAGTTTGACTCTGGTAAAGAAAAAGATATTAACGGCCAGTTTGGAAAACCGGTAAAAGAATTGCTTGAAAAGAAATATGATATTATTATTGACAGCACCGGCAATACACTGATGGCTATCCCCGAAACCATACAGTTGAAAGAAGGCGACAGCCGGATGGCTATTATATTTAACCTGATAAAAGATGTAACGGCCATAGTACAGCCCCCTAAAAAAGGCTCCGCCAGTTTTTTCAAACTGCTTCCCTCATCCGGCGCAGCCAAAGGAAGTACATGGACGGAAACAAATGATGCAAACCCCGAAAAAGATTTTACCAACTATACACTTGCCGATATTACCGATTCTACTTTTGTTATAGATTTTACTGCCAGCTCCGTTACTGTTACTACTGCCGAAATGATGGGCAATACCACCACCACCACCTTAAACAATAAATCAACCGGGAAAATAATTGCAGATAAACTCACAGGTATATTAATAGAAAAAACCATAACTACCGAATCAACCGGAAATACCGAGGTATCGTTCGGCACATTGCCGGTAACCTCCAAAACATCAATAGTAATTAAAGTAAAAACAGAAAAGCCGTAAGAAATAACTATCAGACTTTCTGCTTCGATTTAGTTGCAGCTTTTTTTGCTGGTGCTTTTTTACTTTTCTTCAATGCTGCTTCTATGGCTGCACTAATATTGGCATAGTTGGCTTTACCAGTAACCATTACATCATTTACAAAAAATGCAGGTATTTCTTTTACACCCATGTTCCTTCCCGTTTTTATATCATCCTGCACCTGCCAGCCAAACATTCCGTTTACAAGATCTTCCAGGAATTTTTTACTTTTTACACCGGCTTCTTTGCTATGCAGTTTGAGGCTGGTAGTACCAAGGGTTCTTCTGTTGGCAAAAAGCACATTGTGCATTTCCCAGAATTTTCCTTCTTGCCCGGCTGCAACTGCAGATTCGCTGGCCTTAAGGCTGCGCTGATGTATTAATGTTAACGGAAAGTGACGGAATTGAAACCTTATTTTGCCATCATACTCTTCCAGCAATTGCTTTACAATTTCATTCGCCTTTGCACATTCTTCACTTTCATACTCACCAAACTCCATTAATGTAACGGATGCATCTTTATTCCCCACAAACATTTCCCTCGGTTCAATGATAATTATATCGTCTTTTTTAAACGCCATTTTAGTTACTCCTTTTATTTTATTGCCAATCTTTAGTTCAAACCATTTTAATAACAAAAAAACTGCCATTTGGTTGAAAGAAAGGTATTTATGCCAATCAGTCAGCTATAGAAAGCGGTTGAAGATAATATATTTTACTACCCGGCCAAATCTGTTTATTCCGAATTTACAAACAGTTATTAAAGCACTAAAAATCACTCCTTTACATCATTAAATTAATTACCCGGCAGGCTTTACTTTCTATTAAACGGTTTTAGAAATAAGATTTTACTACAGTAAATCATTAACTGTTATGTCTTTTTTAGTGTTGGGCATCATAATCAAAAGGTCTTTAACCTATTGACAGCAAAGGGTGTATATCATTCTAAAAAACAGTGGCTATGCCAAATTCCTTTAAAAGCTTACTTGCAGACAGAAATTATCCCTTCTATTTTTACATCATCAAAGCAAATAACAGTCTTTGATACTGCACATACAACCGCAGCTACCCTAACCTCACTTGCCTCCAACACTGCCTGCCCGGTTAATTGCCTGAACTTTTTTTTGATACGTATTTATAACCTTTAAAACTTTTATTATGAAAAAAATCATGAGAGGTAACCGCATCATCGCCATCGCATTGTTAACATTGTTTTCTGCAACTGCATTTGCAGGTAATAACAGCTTTGGAAAAGACAAAGAATCCACTCCTGTGGAATTCAAATTTATCGGCCTTGTAAATGAGCAGGCAGTGTTTGAATTAAAAGTGGCCGCCGATGAATCAGCCAGTGATTATACCATCACTATTACTGATGAGTTTGGCAGCACTTATTACAGGGAGAATATTAAAGCCAATCAGTTGTTCATCAAAAAATTCATTTTTACTGAAGAGCTTAATGGTAACAAGCTTTTGTTAACAGTAACCTGCCGTAACAACAACAAGGCAATTGTTTACAAAATTGAGGACAAGTACAATTATTCAAGAGAAACCCTTGTAAGCGAAGTTTCAAATTATTAATAGATCCTCCTTAGCTGATAAGCCCCGTCCCGATTTCACCGGTATGGGGCTTATCTATTTTCCTGAATCAGTGATTAAAAATCAAATTCCCTTCGGTGTACATTCCATCTTATACCAAAACTGATGATGGAGGAATTAGAAGAAACAATGGGGGCAGTTTTTGTATCCTGCTTTCTATACACAGCATTAAATTCTGCAAACAGGTTTTCTTTTACTTCATACGAAAGAAGAAAAGATGCATAGAAAAAATTTGTCTTCCAGCCGCTGCCAATCGAATAACCAAAGTCGCCATTTCTGTACGGGGGAATATTGGGTAGAAAAATATTGCTTCCATAGCTTTGGCTGCTGCTGTCCCTGCCTTGTGTATAATAAATAATTTTTGCAGTTGCCATCCATTTTGGTGCCGGTTGGTAACGGGCAATACCAATCATTTCGCTAAAGTTTGCCATTAATGGATGTGCCATTGGTAAATTATAATGTGTGTAGTTGGCAACCGAATCATTATGGGAATAAGTAAATGGCCTTACCCGGTTATGTTCTAATTGCAAATCGAGATTTTTAACACCAAAAGCATCAATATATTTTGCCCCTAATTGTATGCCCCATTTATTAGCCCACCATCCTGTGTTGGCTTTTACCTGTGCCAAATTAAATTCATCCACTAATAGCTGTCCGTACACCTGAAATTTCTTTGCAAGGTTTGCTTTTGCATCCAATCCTATAACAGAGTTATCAAAGCTGCCATTTTGTTGCTCAATAGAACGGTAAAAAATAACCGGGTTAAGATACCCAAAATCAAAACGGTCTTTTCTGCCAAACACCACCCCTTCAAACAAACCAACATTCAGCCATTTGGTAATATTGATGTCCAGATGGTGCATTACTGTATATTTTTTTGCAATCAGTTTATCCCCCACTGTTCTGTCAGCATCATGCAGTTCCATAAACAGGTTCTGGTAATTAAACTTCCATATCCTTGTATTAAGGCGGAGAAAAAGGTTGCTGTTACCAAAATCACTCAGGAATAAACTGCGGTGACCGTTACCAATAAAATTTCTGTCGTAACCAAATGTTATGTCAATATATTTTGTGGCATTAAAAGTAAAATAGCCCCTTGCATCAAAAAAATCGTAGCCGGTTGTTTTAAAATCTTTGTAAAAACCAGAGCCCGGTACCGCTTTTCTTGCCGATACAAAATTCCTTACATACAACGGGTCTTTTTCCTGGTTATCGGTAATGCTTGCATAAAAACCAATCTTATTGGCTATTTTACCCCTAACATACAAGCCCCTGGTATTTTGGTACAGCATTTCGCTGTTATTACTTTCCTTAGAAACCTGTACATTAATCATCGGGTTAATGATGAGGTCAAAATCTTTTATATGTACTTCGTAAAGATTAGCGGGGGTTTGATAAAACCGCTTACCAATTGGTTTTTTAGATTTGAATTTTGCCTTCTCAGCATCAGTAAAGTATTCAATATTGTTAAGGTGGAGGCTGTTAATATTATAAATGTCTGTTTTTGAAAGCAGGCTGCTGCCGTATTTATTGGTGTACAAATTTGTGGCCGCTACAACCTGCCTCCTGTTCATTGGTTTTAGTTTAGAAAAATTTGAAAAGGAGTCGGTACGGCCTTTTATCTCCAGCCTTTCCAGTAAAACGGAAGCTTTATCGCCCTGCTGCAAATAAGTGTATTGGGAAAATACAGAAAATGGGAGAAGGATAAGTGCAAGTCTTAAAAGGGTTTGTTTAAATTGCATGGGTATTGGTTATTTGGATAAAATTCAGCCAACAAGATATGCAAAATTACCTGATTAAGAATATACAAATAGTAAATGAACGCACAATTAAAGTGGCTGATATTTTTATAAAAAATGGCAGGATAGAATTAATTGCGCCGCAAATTCCTGGCACCGCAGAAGCACATATAGAAATAGATGGGGAAGGAAAATATTTATTCCCCGGCTGTATAGATGACCAGGTGCATTTCCGGGAGCCGGGGTTAACGCATAAGGCAACTATTTATACCGAATCAAAAGCAGCGGTAGCTGGTGGTGTTACCAGTTTTATGGAAATGCCGAATACAATTCCAAATGCATTAACACAAGGGTTGCTTGAAGATAAATACACCATTGCATCGCAAACAGCATTAGCCAACTACTCTTTTTTTATGGGTACGGGTAATAATAATGCTGATGAAGTATTAAAAACAAATGCAAAACGAAAAAATATTTGTGGTATAAAAATTTTTATGGGCAGCAGTACCGGCAATATGCTGGTAGATAACCCCAATACATTAGATAAAATTTTCAGCGAAGCTGAAGTACTAATTGCCACCCACTGCGAAGATGAAAGCATCATTAAAAGAAATTTAGAAAAGATAAAAGTAACAGGCAGAGGATTAACTGCTGCCGACCACCCCATTATAAGAGATGAAGAAGCTTGTTACGAATCTTCTTTATATGCTATTCAGATTGCTAAAAAATATAATACCCGCCTGCATATCCTGCATATCAGCACAGAAAAAGAATTGCAGTTGTTTACCAATTTATTTCCTTTAAAAGATAAACGCATTACTGCCGAAGTATGTGTGCATCACCTGCATTTTACCTCTGATGATTATGCCACATTGGGAAATAAGATAAAATGTAACCCGGCCATAAAAGCCGCTACTAATAAAGAAGCCTTATGGAACGCATTGCTGGATGACAGGCTTGATGTAATTGCCACCGACCATGCACCGCATACATGGGAGGAAAAGAATGTGCCGTATGAAAAAGCACATGCAGGTTTGCCCCTTGTGCAACATCCCTTATCGTTGATGCTGTATTATTATAAAAAAGGAAAAATTACTCTGGAGAAGATTGCAGAAAAAATGAGCCATGCTGTGGCTGATTGTTTTCAAATAGAAAAAAGAGGCTATATCCGTGAAGGCTATTTTGCTGATTTGGTAATAGTGGATATGAATAAGCCTGCAACAGTAACCAAAGAAAATATTTTATACAAATGCGGTTGGAGTCCATTGGAAGGTTTTGAATTCCCGGCCAGCATTACCCATACTTTTGTAAATGGTAATTTAGTTTATGGAAACGGTGTGTGGGATGAGTCTATTAAGGGGCAACGGCTTAAATTTGACAGATAAACCCCCATCCCCTGAAGGGGGGAGCAAGGCAAAATTATTTAAATTATAAATATTCCCCTTTAGGGGATAGGGGCATGCAAATAGACCAAACCTCTTTTCCGACATCTCCATCTTCCACAACGAAGAAGAGTTTTCTATTTTTCATAAACTCAATTTTACCCGAACAATTGGCGGCAGAGAATGGCTCAAAAAGTTTTTCAGTGAACCTCATAGTGATTTAAAAAAAATACTCGGCACACAAAAAGTTATCCGCACTTTCATCGAGCATATCAACAACTGGCCTACCGATATAAGCAACGGCACCGTGCTGGTAATAGACAAATTTTTAGATTATCCGCTGGATGACATTAGTGAAAGCCCAGCATCACTCAATAATTTATTTTATAAAGTGCTGCACAGTGGGGATTATTCCATGGTAAAATATTCGATGCCGCACTTTGCAGATTTCTACAGGGGTATTAAAAAGATTGCAGAGCTTCTTGATGATTTGGATTTACCTCCTGCAATAAAACTATACATTGACAGGATTAATGGCATCCTGAAAGAACAACCACTACAAAGACTTTCAGCAATCGAAACAAGACAACGGTTTACAGTAAGACAGAATTTATATTTTGGTTATCATCTCCGGGGCAGGTACAAATCGAATACACTTGAACTGATAGATATTTTTAGCCGCTTAGATGCCTGGTACTCTATGGCCGTTGCTGTAAAAACGTATAAACTGTGCTTTCCTGAGTTTGCTGAACAAAGCACACCCCTGGTAGATGCAAAAGGGCTTTACCATATCCTGCTGCCGCAACCAGTGGCTTATGATTTACAAATGAACCCGGAGCATAATTTTTTATTCTTTACCGGGGCAAATATGGCTGGTAAAAGCACTTTGATAAAAGCAGTTGGGCTCATCTGTTTTTCTGGCGCATATAGGTATGGGTGTACCTGCTGCAAAAATGAAACTTACTTTGTTCGATGGGTTGCTCAGCAATATTAATGTAGTGGATAATATAGCAAAGGGTGAAAGTTTTTTCTTTAATGAAGTGCAACGGATAAAAAATACCATTGAGAAAATTAACAACGGTAAAAAATGGCTGGTGCTGATTGATGAGTTGTTTAAAGGCACCAATGTGCAGGATGCTATGAAGTGTTCGCTGGCCGTTATAAAAGGGCTGATAAAAATTAAAAACTCGTTATTCATCCTTTCCACCCATCTGTATGAAATTGGAGATGAATTAAAAAACTACCCCAATATTTCTTTCCGTTATTTTGAAACAAATGTAACAGATGAACAATTGGAATTCAGCTACCAGTTAAAAGAAGGCATCAGCAACGACAGGATTGGATATGTGATATTGAAAAGGGAAAAGGTGGTGGAGATGCTGGAGAAATTGTAAAAGCCAGAACCTAGATTAACAGGATTAGTTGGATTGCAAGAAATATCATTTGCATAATTTGAACTATGAAAAAACTGTTTACCCTTTATTGGTATTCTTTACTATTTCACTTTGTTCGGTTGCGACAAAGAAATATTGATGTACTGCATTATAAATATGAAATTGAACTTAACTGATAAAAATGATACGATATATTGGAGTATCAATAATAAAATTTATATAAAGAAACAAAAACTATTTTCTTCAGCTTGATTTGACTAATGTAATGAAAAGGACTGGAAAGGCATGTCTAGTTTCTATGGTCGGATATAAAATCCAGATCATACTGGTACTGAAAAATTCAAACAAGAGAATGACAAACTAATAATTCGCTTCTACCCAGCTAAACAAAGGAGAAACAGCAGAAGTTATCATAAACTACAAAGGCATTCCCGCCGATGGCCTTATCATTTCCAAAAACAAATACGGCCACCGAACTTTCTTTTCTGACAACTGGCCCAACAGGGCACATAACTGGATACCCTGTGTGGATGATCCTGCTGATAAAGCAACAGTTGAATTTATTGTTACCGCTCCATCACATTACCAGGTAATATCAAACGGCGTACAAATAGAAGAAACAAATTTGCCGGATAACAAAAAACTAACACATTGGAAAGAAGATGTGCCATTGCCCACTAAAGTAATGGTGATAGGTGTTGCCGATTTTGCCGTTAATAATATTGGTGATGTAAACTGCGTACCGTGTAAGCTGGGTGTACCCTGAAAATAAAACAGAAGGGTTTTATGATTATGCACCCGCCAAAGATATACTTGCTTGTCATATTAATTATATTGGCCCTTATGCCGTATAAAAAATTAGCCAACGTACAATCCAAAACCACATTTGGTGGTATGGAAAATGCCAGTGCAATTTTTTATGATGAAAATTCTGTAACACGGTCAACGGCAGGAAGAAGAATTATTGCACATGAAATAGTGCACCAATGGTTTGGCGATATGGCTACCGAAAAAAGTTTTGCCCACCTCTGGTTAAGTGAAGGTTTTGCCACTTACCTCACCCATGTTTATCATTGAATCAAAATATGGAACAGACAGTTTAAATAAAAAGATGAGAAGGACAGGGAGAGGTAATTGATTTTGTAAAAACAGAAAAAAAACCGGTGGTTGACTCCACCAAAGATTACATGAGCTTGCTGAATGCCAACAGCTATCAAAAAGGCGGCTGGGTATTGCACATGCTGCGCCGACAATTGGGTGATTCTGTTTTTAAAAAGAGTATCCGAGAATACTATGCAACCTATGCAGGTAAAAATGCCGACACAAAAGATTTACAAAAAGTTTTTGAAAATGTTTCAGGAAAAAATTTGGAGCAGTTTTTTAAACAATGGTTGTTTACTGGCGAAAACCCAAAATTGGAAATTACCTGGAAGTATGTCGAAAAAGGAAAGCAGCTAAATGTTACTGTTAAGCAATTACAGAAAACTGTATTTCAATTTCCCCTTGCAAATTGCAATAGTGACTTAGTGCAGGAACCAGAAAGCCTCAAATAAAAGAATTGCAAATTACCACAAAAGTCGAAACATTTCATCATTCCTGTTGGCCGAAAACCATATTGATTATCAACCGGACTTGATCCATTTACTTACTGCTTTGAACGAATACACTTTAAACGAAGTAAAATAGCTTTTTGCTGAATAGAAATCCTACAGTACAAGTGATGCGACGCAAGAGGCAATACCCAGTGGTAACTACAGCTGGTAACATTAAATATTTCCCTATCTTCCACCTATGCTTGTAAAAACATTTGGCAGTGCTGTGTATGGTGTGGAAGCTATTACCATAACTATTGAAGTAAACTGGCTGAACCAATCCGGTAAAGACCCGATGATTGTGGGTCTGCCGGATAATGCGGTGAAAGAAAGCTTGCAACGGATTGAAAGCACTTTTAAAACAAATGGTTTTAGTGCCCCGCACCAAAGTGGTGGTGAATATGGCACCTGCTGATATTAAAAAAAGCGGAACAGCTTTTGACTTGCCCATTGCACTTGGTATACTTGGTGCATCGGAACAATTAGAAAACCGGGAAGCGCTTGTCAACTATGTCATTATGGGTGAGCTAGCGCTGGATGGTGAGATCCGTTCTATTAAAGGCGCATTACCCATTGCTATACAGGCAAGAAAAGAAGGCTTTAAAGGATTGATAGTTCCGAAAGTGAATGCAAAAGAAGCTGGCATGGTAAACAACCTGAATGTATATGGTGTTACACATATTAAAGAAGTGATTGATTTTTTTGAAAATGAAGAAACCGGGCTTGAGCCAACTGTAGTAAATACAAGAGAAGAATTTTTTCATTCGCAATATGATTTTGAAATTGATTTTGCAGATGTAAAAGGACAGGAGAATATTAAAAGGGCATTGGAGATTGCTGCAGCCGGCGGACATAATGCAATTTTGATTGGCCCGCCCGGTGCAGGTAAAACAATGCTGGCAAAAAGATTACCCACTATACTTCCGCCACTCACATTGCAGGAAGCATTGGAAACAACAAAAATCCATTCTGTAGCTGGAAAGTTGCCGGAGAATTCTACATTGGTTTCTAAACGTCCGTTTCGTTCACCGCACCATACTATTACTGATGTGGCTTTAGTAGGCGGTGGTGGCATTCCACAACCTGGAGAAATTTCATTGGCACATAACGGTGTTTTATTTTTAGATGAATTGCCGGAATTTAAAAGAACAGTTCTGGAAGTAATGCGCCAGCCGATGGAAGAACGAAGAGTAACCATATCAAGAGCAAAAGTAGCGGTTGATTTTCCGGCATCATTCATGCTGATGGCATCTATGAACCCATGCCCTTGTGGTTTTTATAATCATCCGGAAAGAGAATGTACCTGCCCGCCGGGAACAGTACAGAAATATTTGAATAAAATATCAGGGCCATTGCTCGATAGAATTGATTTGCATGTGGAAGTAACACCTGTTGCTTTCAGTGAATTTCTGCAACAAAACAACAGGAAAATTCTGCCAGCATATCAGTGACAGGGTGATTAGCTGCAAGAGAAATACAAGCAGAGCGATATAAAAACAATCCCGGTATTTATTGCAACGCACAAATAAGCACCAAGATGCTGAAAGAAATTTGTGTTATCAGCCAGGTAGGTGCAAATCTTTTGAAAGCCGCAATGGAAAAATTAAATCTTTCTGCAAGGGCTTATGACAGGATTTTAAAAGTAAGCCGAACCATTGCCGATCTTATCTGCAAGTGAGGATATAAAGCCTGAGCATTTAGCAGAAGCTATTCAATACAGAAGTTTGGACAGAGAAGGCTGGGCAGGATAACACAACCCCTAATTCATCAGCCTGTTTGAATAAACATACTTTACAAGGCCTGCAGTATTTTTTACTCTAAGTTTAAACAGCAGGTTCTGCCGGTGTGTATCAACAGTACGTTTGCTTATTTTCAGTTTTAGCCCAATTTCTTCGTTGGTCATTTCGTCAGAAATAAGCAGCAATACTTCTACTTCTCTTTCAGATATGCCTAACTGCTTACTTAGCCTTTTAAAATCAACTTCGTTTTCTTTTGAGGGGCTCCCGGGAAGTTTATCATGTATTGCTGTGGCAAAATATGTTTCGCCATGAATAACAGTATTGATTGCTGTTACCAGTTCGTCTGTGGTTACATCTTTCAGCAAATAGCCCATGGCACCGCTGCGTACAGAGTTTTGTACAAATGCCCTTTCATCATAGTTTGAAAGCATTATTACTTTACTGCCCGGTTTATGCATAAGTATCCGTTGGGCTGCATTGTCGCCGCTAAACTTTGGCATTTTGTAATCCATAAGTATAACATCAAAGTCTTTTCTTATTGCCATCGAAATAGCTTCGGCTCCATCGGTAGCTTCAGAAATAAAAAAATTCATTTTTTTATTTTGAAGGGAAAGCATAAGGCGCAGACCGTCCCGTATCATTTTATGGTCGTCTGCGATAAGTACGTTTACATCAGTGGTGGTAGTCATAATTGTTAAAGGGTATTTCTATTTTAAAAATGGTTCCTGTGCCGGTGTTACTGTTAATCTCTATTATTCCTTTAAAAGCCCTTACCCTTGACTGGATATTACTTACACCCATGCCTTTCTGGTTCTTTGGCAAATTGTGGTTAAATCCAATACCATTGTCTTTCAGAACAATTCTTAATGTTCTTCGCTTTTCAAAAAATAAAGAGATATCTATCTGCGAGCATTTAGAATACTTCAACGAGTTATTTACAAACTCCTGCACCATCCTGTATATGCTCAATTCTAATTTTCCTGCGATTGCAGGGATTGCTTTGGGGTGTTTAAAGTTAATACTAATTTTGGGTTTAACCCTGCGTATTTTTTCGAAATGCTCTTCAAGTGTTTTTATCAGCCCAAATTTTTCCAGGCTGCGGGGCATCAGGTCAAAGCAAATTTGCCTCAGCTCATCCAGCACCCTAAAAATATCTGTATCCATTTGTGTCAGCAGTTTTGTGTGGCTTGTTTTGCCATCTTCCACTGCAATTAGTGAGTTAACCATAAATTTTATCCCCGATAGCTGCTGCCCGATACTATCATGCAAATCGGTGGCAATTCTTTTCCGTTCCCTCTCCTGCGACTCTTCGATGGAATGCAAAAGCTTCAGGTTATACTCTTTATAAAGCGATATATTTTTTATAACTGCCTGGTGCCCGCTAACTTTCTTTTTCTCAAAAATTGGTGTACTCGATAAAAGGCAATCAGTAACTCTTCCATTAACGGCATGTACCTCAACTTCTATATTCGCAAGGTTTTTGGCTGCACAGGCAAAGCCTGTAAGATCAGCTCTTTTCTGCCCACCTACTTTAAATACATCTTTTACATTTAACTGCCGGTTACTTTGCCCTTCAGCGAAAAAGAGCCGCCGTGCGGCTTCGTTCATCTCAGTTATAAAACCCTTCTTATCAATGAGCAAAATACCATCGCTGGTGTTTTCAAATATTTGCCTGAATTTACGGGCTGTCTCCTGTACCAGTTGCTGATAGCCATCAAGCTCTGTAATATCTTTTATTAAAGCAAGGTATTTAACTGAGCGGAGTTCAGATTGCAACCTGCCGAAATTGCATTGGTACACCCTGGCATCGTTTCCATTTAACCCTAACCGTACATTCATTTTTACTTCATCCGTAATTATTCCTTTTTTCAAAGTAGCAAATACATTCTTACTATCTGCGGAAAAAAAATAGTTATTAAATTTTTCAGCAGGGCTACTTTCTGCAAGGGTTGTTTTTAACCTGTCCATTGCAGTGTTTGCTGTAATAATTTTTCCTTTTGCATCTGTTATCAGTAATATATCGGGGACTGAGTTAAAAATATCCTGAAAGTATTCCTTCGATACAGTGGTTTCATTTAATTCCTCACCAAGCATGGCAAGGCTTTCCATAAAAGCCGGCAAGGTCTCTTTAGTTTTTTCATCTAAGGGCAGTTGCTTAAATTCTCTTTTAGAAAATTTTACAATCAGCTTCTGTACCTGTTCAAATTCTTTCCGTAAAAACATCTCTCAATTATTATCATTTGTATTGCTTCAGCCAGTTAATAGCTTTTTGTCTATCAGAAAAAATCCTGGTGGGAACAAGTGGTTTCTTTACTGTTACTTTCAAAAAGAAATTTGCAATGGTACTGCTGAGGTACCCTGAAATCAGAAGAGCTGTGGCCTTTACCCCTACCCTAGCTTCTTCTGACGATAAAAAATCCCTTGCTTCTTTAGTAGTTGATTTTACTGCTGTTGAATCAACCAGAGTTGCAAAATTTTTTCCGTTAATAAATAATATTCTCTCTTGCAGAATTTTTTTTGCTACCAACAAATCTATAGCAACATTATTTAAAAACGTAGCATACAGTATTTCATTTTCGATTGAATACGTAATGTATTCGTTCGCAATTTGCCTGGCGGAAGACATGGTACGATTTTTAACTTATGTACAAATGGTTAATAAGGCTTTCTAATAAGTATTAAGACGTAATGCTAAGTAATTAGATTAGACAAACTTACATAAAAACATAAAAAATGTCAACAAAATCAAACACAACACAGATTATTCTTGATATTATTCAAGAAGGGGTAAGCAAAGGCATTCTTCATTTGAATACAGATGGAGAAAAAATCAGCAACAACAAAATCAGTATTAACAAAAAAGAAGTGGTGAGCTTCAGTTCTTGCAGCTATCTTGGGTTGGAACATCATCATCTTCTGAAAGAAGGTGCTAAAGCTGCTATTGATGCATATGGTACGCAGTTCTCATCATCCAGGGCATATCTTTCATTGGGGTTGTATGAAAGTTTAGAAACATTGCTTGGTAAAATTTTTCAGGATACTAAAGTTATCGTTTCACCAACCACCACACTTGGCCATATTGCTGCAATACCTGTGTTGGTTGAAGATGGCGATGCTGTGCTGCTAGATCACCAGGTGCATCATTCTGTACAAACAGCAGCTGGTCTTTTACGTTCAAAAAATATTCATATCGAAATGGTGCGGCATAATGATATGTTTAGGATTGAAGAAAAAATAGTTGAACTAAAAACAAAGCATAAGAAAATCTGGTATCTCGCAGATGGTATTTATTCTATGTATGGCGATTTCTGTAAACTACAGGAATTAACAGCCTTGCTAAATAAATACGAACAGTTTTGGGCATACCTTGATGATGCACATGGTATGAGCTATTTTGGAAAACATGGCAGCGGGTATGTATGCAGTCAGATAACTATTCATCCGCAAATGGTATTAGCCACTTCCCTAAATAAAGCATTTGCCTCCGGTGGGGGTGCATTGATATTTACAGATAAAGAATTGCATAAAAAGGTAAGAACCTGCGGCTCACCACTTATTACCTCAGGCCCTCTGCAACCTGCCAACCTCGGTGCAGGCATTGCGGCTGCACACCTGCATTTAAGTGATGAGATTTATGACCTGCAGGCCAACCTGCATGATAAAATACAATTTACAAAAGACCTGTTGCTTAACTACGGGTTGCCGCTTATTTCTGAAAGCGGGGCTGCGATATTTTTTGTTGGTGTATCGGTGCCAAAATTGGGCTACCGCATAGTTAAGAAAATGCTCGACAGGGGCTTCCTGGTAAATCTTGGCATATTTCCGGCTGTGCCGATAAAAAATACTGGTATACGGTTTACTATTACAGCACTACACACCTATAAGCAGATAAATGATATGACAGCTGCACTAAAAGAAGAATTTGAAAAAGCAGTGATTGAAGAAAATATCAGTATTGAACAAATTTTTAAAGCATTTAAAAAAGATATGCCAGATGAAGCTAAAGCAAAAATGCTGGCGGCTTCGGTTATTATTCAATCGCTTCAATTAAAAACAGAGTGTTATAATTCAATACTTAGATGTTAAAAAAGAAAAGTGGAATAAATTATTTGTTGGCCGCGGTGCATTCGACTGGAATGGCCTGGCACTGCTAGAAAATGTTTTTTCTGAAAATGAAAAGCCGGAAGACAACTGGGATTTTAATTACATTATAGTTTCTGACAACAATAACAACCCTGTAGCTGCTACTTTTATTACTACAGCCCTTTGGAAAGATGATATGCTTTCACCGGCAGATGTTTCAGCAAAAATTGAAGAGCTGAGAAAAGAAACCCCTTACTACCTGGTATCGAAAGTTACCTCCGCCGGGTCGCTTATTACCGAAGGTGAGCATATTTATATCGACAGAAACAACCCGCTATGTAAAGAGGCTTTAATAAATTTATTGGATAAAGTAAATGAGATACACCAGCAAACCAAATCAAACAGTGTGGTGCTGCGGGATTTTGCAAAAGCAGATGCTGAATTAATTTCTGTAATTACCGGAAATGGATATTTTAAAAATGCCATGCCTGATGCCCATGTTGCAGAGAATATTTCCTGGGCAACACATGAAAGCTTTTTTGAAACCCTTAGCAGGAAAAATAAAATGCACTTCAGAACCGATGTAAGAAGATTGTATAACGATTTTGAATTTGTGCAAATTAAAAACCCTTCGCCAGAAGAAGTGAGAAATTGGTATAATATGTACAACCAGGTAAGGGAAAGAAACCTTGATATAAATGCTTTTCCGCTTCCTTTAAAATTTTTTGAGCAGGCAAGTTCTGCCCGGGTTGGGATATAACCGTACTTACACTTAAAGAAACCGGCGAAACAGTATCAGTAGTTTTCTCATATAAAAACAGCGATACATATATACCCACAGTTATCGGGCTTGATTATAAATATCTGCTGACACATAAAATTTATAAGCAAACATTGTTCCGCTTATTAGAAAGGGGGATAACATTGGGCTGCAAAAAACTGCAAATGGGGTTTGGTGCATCCATGGAAAAAAGGAAATTAAATTGCAACCCTGTTGAAACATTTTCTTTTGTACACATGGTAGATAGTTACAATGCAGAGTACATAACAAATTATAAAAGCTCTGTATCCTGATATGATGTAAAACATTATTTTTGTGCCGGACTAATTCCTATTCAGAAAATTATTTCGGCCCATAGATGCTGACCTTACATCAATTTGCCCGGTATAGTACCGGGGCTAAGTACCAAATGGTAACTGGCCTCGGTACTTACCTATATTCTGTTCCCTCTAAAAGGGAGTTAATAAATATCTATCTGTTGTACGGCTTTATTGTAGAAGTATCAAAGGATGCACCTGGAAATAATGTACTAAAAATTGATGCCGCCCCTGCCCACTCAATACATAAAAAATACAAGCATTCCTGTATCAGCCTGAATTAGTACTATTTAATTGCAGCCCTGTATATTTACAAACAGTATGCAGCAATATTTTAAATACCTTAATAATTATTACGACAAAATTTATGTGCTGAGTGTGCAATCAGCCTTTGCCAGAAGGCAACAGTTTACAACTCTTTTCGATGGGCTTCAATACGAATTTTTCTTTGGTGCAGATAAAAATAAATTCACCATAGAAGAAATGAAACAGAACGGCACTTATAGCGAACCACTTACCAAAAAAAACCACCGCTACAGCAAAGCAATGAAGCATGGCGAACTGGCCTGTTCCCTCAGTCATAGAATGATCTATGAGGATATGCTTGCAAAAAACTACAAGCAGATATTAATTTTTGAAGACGATGCCGTGCCAGATGAAATGATGGCAAAGCAAATACCCGAAATTATACAACAAATTCCCGGTGATTGTGAACTGCTAATGTGGGGCTGGGGCAAAAACGGAACAGCCCCTGCAATAGCCCCGCTCAAAAAAGCTTTATATCATTTACAACACAGCACCGGGCTGCTCAAATGGAACCATAAAATAATCAGTAATATGTATGCTAAGCCATTTTCAAAAAACATAAAAAAAGCCGGCTTTCATGATTATACTTATGCTTATGCCATTAACAGGGCTGGCGCAAAAAAATTATTGCAAATGCAAACCCCTTTGCAATACATAGCAGACAACCTGCTTGCCTATGCCGCCACTACCGGGGTGATAAACGGTTACATTACTTTTCCCATGGTATTCCTGCATGACAGTTTGCCCGATGGCACCCCCAAAGATTCGTATATTCGTTAATCATTCTGCCACAAATAAATGCCAGATTAGCAAAATAAACTTTGCCATGGTTTTTGCAAAAACAGAATAAATTTTTGGTAACCAACTGCAGTAACTCCGGTCATCGTCCCTGGAGTTTACCCTGAGGTAACGAAGGGTCACATCCCGAAAGCATTCGGGATACTGTGGTAATTCTATTCAGCAATTATGAAAATACTTTTAAAATACCTGAAACCATATAAATGGGTTGTTGGCCTTGTATTGCTTCTTGCAGCAATCAATATTGGTTTCTCATTAGTTGACCCGATTATATTTGGGAAATTGGTAAACCTTGGCAGCTATCACCAAAAAGTAGCCCCATTAACACAACATGAATTCTTTTTTACCAAAAAAGAATATGTTGACAGCGGAGTACAGATGGATGCAGCAGGTGCTGTTATTAAAACAGAGCATACGAAAGTTATTTATGGGGTTGTGTGGCTTTTAATAGCTTCCATTTCGGTTGCCATGATAAGCCGTATTGCAAAAGCCTTCCAGGATTATTTTCTAAGTCTCATCACCCAAAAGTTTGGAGCCACCATATTTACAGAGGGGTTGCAACATGCCATGAAGTTGCCCTACCAGGAATTTGAAGATGCAAGAAGCGGCGAAACCTTGAGTGTTTTGCAGAAAGTAAGGATAGATACAGAAAAATTTGTAGCCTCCTTCATTAATATTCTTTTTCCTGTTGTTGTAGGGATTGTTTTTGTAGCCGTTTATGCCACCACCATTCACTGGAGTTTACCTTTAGTTTATTTCGGGGGCATTTTCCTGCTCACTATTATTTCAAACCTGCTTAGTAAAAAAGTAAAAACCATCCAGAAAAAAATTGTTGGGCAAACTACAGCATTGGCAGGGGCAACAACAGAATCGCTCCGCAATATTGAACTGGTAAAAAGCCTTGGGCTTACCACACAAGAAGTAAGCAGGCTTAATAAAAATACTTTTAAAATACTTGGGCTTGAGTTAACAAAAGTGAAACGCATCCGCAGTATCAGTTTTATACAAGGTACATTTGTAAACACCCTTCGCCAGGTAATTCTTTTTCTTTTAATGTTATTTATTTACCAGGGAAAAATGGATGCCGGGCAAATTGTAACCATGCAGATTTTTTCTTTCTTTGTATTCGGGCCATTACAGGAAATAGGGAATATTATACTCACTTACAGGGAAGCACAGGCATCATTAGAAAACTTTGACAACCTGATGAAAAAAGCACCTGAGCCACAACCTGCCAATCCAAAACACCTTGGGCAAATTCAAACACTTAAATTTGACCAGGTGGCTTTCAAACATCATACAGCATCACAAAAAGCAATTAACGATATAAGCTTCGAAGTAAAAACAGGTGAAACAATTGCGTTTGTTGGCCCATCCGGTTCTGGTAAAACAACATTGATGAAATTGCTGGTTGGCCTTTACCGCCCGCAGGAAGGAAGTATTTTATACAATGGTATTGATGAAAATAATATTGACTTTGAAGACCTGCGCAACCAGATTGGTTTTGTAACGCAGGATACCCAACTTTTTTCCGGCACCATTAAAGAAAATCTCATCTTCGTAAACCCATCTGCAACTGATGAGGACTTACAGGATGTGCTTAGCAAAGCAGCCTGCCAGAATATGCTGGCCCGGGCCGAAAAAGGATTAGAAACAATGATTGGCGAGGGCGGCCTTAAACTTTCCGGTGGCGAAAAACAACGGCTCTCCATTGCAAGGGCTTTATTAAGAAAACCAAAGTTGCTATTGTTTGATGAAGCCACTTCTGCACTCGATTCATTAACCGAAGAAGAAATTACAGATACCATCCGGGATATTTCTTTGCAAGGAAACCAGATAACAATTTTAATTGCACACCGCCTCTCTACTATTATGCATGCGGACAGGATTTATGTATTAGAAAAAGGCGATGTAGTGGAAACAGGCAACCACCAAAAACTGCTGGATGAAAAAGGATTGTACTATGCCATGTGGCGGCAGCAGATTGGTGAAAGAAAGTTCAGGACAGCAGCCATTTAATTTTTATTCGTATGGGATTATTTTCTTTTTTTGGCCTTGGAAAAACTAAAATAAAAACAGCACTGGCAAATGGCGCAGTAATTATTGATGTAAGAACTGTTCATGAATTTGATCAGGGCAAAGTACCGGGTTCTATTAATATACCTGTTGACAGGATTGCTGCCAACGCAGAACGGATAAAACATATGAACAAACCCGTTGTTTGTTGCTGCGCCTCTGGTATGCGCAGCAGTATTGCAGCAAAAACACTAAAGGCAAAAGGAATTAAAAATGTTTACAACGGCGGCAGCTGGATGGGTGTATTGAAAATAGTAAAGTCGCTGTAACCTTATGGGTTAATTTTAATCTTCACTGTTTTGGTGGTGCTGTTGCTGCCATGGTCTTCAAACGAAACAGTAACCGTATAGTTTGATGCAGTAGTTACTGCAGGGGTAAATGGCACTATGAAATTGTAGGAAGTAAACCCATGTATCTCGTATCCCTGTTTTTTTATCTCCATCCCATTGGCATCGTTGGTTACTTTTACATAGCCCTGGTACAAACCATAATCATCCGTAATAGTTCCGGTAATATTAAATGAACTGCCCGATGTAAAAGCCTGGTCGGCAACCGGGTTGCTGATGCTAAGTACCGGTGCAGTAGTATCCTGCGGAACGGGGCCATGTATAATACCACCACCACCATCATCTGTAACAGTGCCGCCTTTGGAGCAGGCACAAAGGATGGCCGCTACCAACAACAATAAAAAAGATATATTTCTTATCTGTAACATTTTTACAAACTTACAATTACCTGCCCGGCTTTTTTGATTAGTCAGTTTTTTTCTCATCCCGCCGGGCAATAAGGTCTTTAAAAATATTCGATTGCTCCAGTTCCTCCATATCACTCAGCTCAAGTTCTATTGCACTGGTGCTTTGAAAAATTTCTACCAGCGAAAATATCAGCGAAGCCAACAGGCTCAGTAAACTAAAAGCAAAAATAAATTCAGTCTCATCGCCCCAGCCCCTGTAAATACAATACATAGTAACCACACAGCACAAAAAACTAAGCACCCCCAACCCCTGCATATACCGTATCAGGTTTAGCCTGCGACGCAGGCTTTTTATCTGGTGCAGGATAACCTTATTTTTCTGGCCGCTTATATACTCATCGTGTAATTTTCTAACAAGGTTGGCCAAGGCCAAAAAACGGTTGGTATAAGCCAGCAACAATAAACTAATGGCAGGAAAAAGTACAGCCGGGGTGTTGAAGGTAATTTCCATGGGGGCAAGATAAAGATTATTTGGTAGCCAACTGTGGTACTACTATCATCTTCCCTTGCGTCGCACACTTCAGGGTACTGTTCGCTATTCTGCATTTGTGAAGGCTATTACCACAGATAAAACCTTTTGTTCAATTTTCTGTAGAAGATTAATTAAATTTGGAACAAGAAGATGCTACAATGCAAATGTTAGCGGATACTGTCACCTTTTTTCGACCCTAACAAATTGAAGCCAGCACAATTTCATTATGCCAGAAAATAAACTTCCGAAAATTTCATACAATGTTTGTTTCTGGTGCAGGTGCACAAGCATTACAGACGATAAAAAGAACTACCTGAAAGAATAAAATTTGCCAAAGCCTATTATCGATAAGGAATGTGTGTATGAAAAAATGAGACTGTTTTGACACCAATTTCTGTAAAGCAACTCATACATTTCAAACACAAATGTGAAATGCGAAACAATATGTCAAATTGAAGAGGCTTGTTAAACTCTTTTATTATAATCGCTAGTAAAAGCGACTTTTTTAAAATTCAAGTTGGACACCTATGCGCCCAATATTAAACTTTACTCATACCCTATTGACAAGCAGATGTAAAGGAAATTAATGAATTAAGAAATGTTTAGGGACAAAGCTAGTAGACGAAGGTCAATTTAATTAGTATATCGAATTGAAAACGCAAAAAACTATGCAAATAAATTTGACCCTGCTATGTCATCAACATTTTTAGTTTTGAACCAATTTGAATTCTGAATGTTCCTGACAGCTTCCCAGACGAACAAAATTTCTTTCTTGGTAATTATGATTTACAAATGGAGGCTGCACATGAAAAGATAATAAATAGAGGCAGCCAGGATTTAAGATTTTTATCTGTTTTAATTCGTGAACGGGGTTCAACTTGACTAAAAGATAAATTTACTTCCATTAAATTGCGGTTCAAGTAATTTCCTAGGGCGGTTTAGAGACTTATTCCCACTCGTCAAAAATATTTTAAAAGACAGTTTTTCAAAAGAAGATTTCGATTTACGATTGAAGTATGCATTTCTAAATGTTAAAAAACGTTTAAGAGTTTATAAAGGCCCTATTAATTTAAACTTTGCCTGGTATCATGACTGAGATCTGTAAATAAAACCATTGAAAATTATAATGAAAATATTCTTGTTTTAGTTAGATATTCTTTCCAGTTTTTAATCGAGAAGTGGAAGAAAAATTATTCGAGCAATGATAAAGCTAAAAAAGATTTATATCCAAGTTATTGTGTTCATCATCCAACTTCCACAATAGAGGTTCAATCCTTGAACGATAACAATTAAAGATCCCTTAAAGTCAATTGAATACCTAAAAGTAGAGCAAAAAGGAAATTTTCTGAATTTGAAATTACAGATAAATTATTACTAATCGATTTTGCCGAAACAATTCGTGAGTTCCTTGCCGATATTTACTTTGATGATTAGCAAACTGCGGCTAACAAGGCATTGCCAAAATACAGGCGGACGGAAGTAAAATCAGCTGCATATCACTACCCAGTTATCCGTAGTGTTCAAACAATAAATAAAAGATGAAAGGTTGTCCTGAGTTTGCAACTCAGGACAGACGCCCCATGCGTGTCGCCACGCATCGCAACTAAGAAAAAAAATTAATTCAAATTTATTTTATCTTTTCTACACCACTATTGCTGTTCCGCCAACTAAACCACCCCTCACTTATCCGCCTCCTTCCTTGCCACACCAAATTTTGTGTACACCAGCATTACTTTTTTAATGCCATCAGCCCTTTTCATTATTTCTGCACTTGCTTCTTTAAATGTAGCTGATTCATTATCGGGGTTTATTATCTGGATGCCCCTTTGTGCCACGGCGGTTAACCGTTCCTTGCTTTCAGCAGGTACCACTACATAAAACTCTGAGGCATCTTCATTGGAGTAAGTATTATCAAACTTTAACCCGCCTGTTACCAGCACAGGATTGCTTTCTGTAAATACAAAACCCTGCCCGGTAAAAGTCAGCAGCATATCACCAGCCTTGCCTATCTGTGTGCCTTCGGCTAGTACCTGCGCCTGCATCTCTTTAATTGTTATTCTTATTTTGGGCATTGTATCTTTTCGTTCTGTTTTAGTTACTGCTTTATCAACTGCTTCAGGCCCCATGGTTGTGGGAGAAAGAGCTGTGCTGTCATTAATTGGTTGTGGCGATTTTGCTGTACCTTTTTTTTGCTGGCAGCCAAAATTCTGGAATACCCCCAAAGCAAAAAACAGGATTAAAAAATATATCTTTTTCATAAACTATAATTATTTAGTGAATTCAATATCATCAAAAGTTATGGCCCCGGTATTGTTTACAAACCCGGCCGCATTGGGTGCATCAAACAATATGCTAACCTTTACAATGCTGGCAAGGTTTACCCCTGTAAAATTACTGAGCTTAAGCCGGAAGGTGGATGGGATGTTTTTATAAGTTCCCGGCCCGCCGGGATATTCTTCCAGATCAGGGTATTGCAAACCCTTATACACACTGTTGCTGATTGGTAGTGTAAAAGAATTATTGGCAGCATCCGTCAGTTTTACCTTAAGTGTTTTAAAAGTATTAACGGTGTTCCCCGATACCCCATGCCGCTGCGATGCCCTGAAACTTATAAAATCAAAAGCGGTGGCATTGGTGGAGGGAATGGCAAAATCCACTTTATCAGTTGCAGCATTCCATGACATACGCAGGCCGTTTGTATTTCCAAACTGCCCCGTACCGGTTCCTAAATTACTATCGTCAAACAACGTCATAGAAGTGGCCGTGTTGGTGCCGCCAAGGTTATTGATGGTGGCTGTACCCAATGTGCCGCCATCATCAATAGTTTGTTTATTGCTGTTCATATACTGAATGTAGTATTCCACTGTATCCACTTTGCGGTTGTAGGTAAGGTATTCGGGCCAGCTATATCTTTCAAAGCCCCTTACTTCTTTATCAAAAAAAGCGTTGATGAAGCCTTTGGCAATATTCTGATGGTTCTCCCGCAGTATGCCTTGTGTTTCGCTGGAGTAAACCAAATCATCTGAAAAGAAAAAGTGGTTAGCACCGTATAGCTCCACATAAATTTTATTTTTGTCACGGGGTGCAGCATCCCAGAGTTTATAGCCCTGCTCATTACTAAGGTCGCCATCCCAGGTACCAAAAATCATTAGCTGTGGCATATTTCCCGATACAGGGTTTGTATCAAAAGATGTGGGAGAAATAGTAGCCAGTGCTTTTATATTTCTTGGTGAACCCTGTATCTGGTTGCGGTTAACGGCAGAAGTGGCTCCGCCACCGCCCCTTGAGTGGCCGATGATTCCAATTTGTGCCGGGTTGATTTTATTAAAGAATTTAGAAGAAGCATTTCCATTTTGCGCCAGCATAAAATCAATAGCCTTTAAAAAAAGTTCGCCCCGCTGGCTGATGCCGTTGCTGAAAGAATGCACCACATCAAAATTTACAGTAACACAAATGTATCCCCATGATGCTAACTGCTTCATCAGGTAACTGGCATGCAGATAGTTATTGGGGAAACCGCTGCCCGCAACAGGGCCATAACGGCCATGCCCGAAAATAACTAACGGATGCGGCCCGTCTGTTACGGTATTACCCGTTGAATCTGTAGAAGGATAAAATACCCTTGCAATAAAATCAACAGAAGGCGACCCGCCTGCCTGATCCTGAAAGGCGTAGGTTTCACCAGCAGGTACATCCCATGTCATAATAATAGCCAGGTTGCCTCCGCGGGGGTTACATGTATTGCAGCCTGTAATAATAAAAACAGTAAAGATGAAAAGCAGGGAGATAGTTGAGGTAGAATATCTCTTTCTCATATCATGAAGGTTTAATGGAGATTAAAGGTAGGTACACTTGTGATACAGGGGACTACCCTTTTTGGGGTATATTTTGGGTGGTGGCGAAGTAGCTGCACAACTTATTCTGCCAATGAGGAACGTATGGTCAATACTAACTGCGGCTAATCCTTAACAATAGCTGACTCAAGGATTCGCTTACCCCACTCCCCCTTCTGTTTTTATAAAAAGATATTGTTAGCTTTATAGCAATAGAAAAAGTTATGATGAAAAATTTTCTTGCCCTGCTGTTAAGTATTGTGTTACTATCCAGCCCAAGCTGCCATCCACCTCAACAGTCATCGGCTAATACAAAATGGCAATCCCTTTTCAATGGTAAAGACATTAACAATTGGGTGGTTAAAATTCATCACCACGACATCAATGTAAATTTTGGTAATACTTTCCGGGTGGAGGATGGGATTATAAAAGTTCGGTACAATCAGTATGATGATTTTAATGATCAGTTTGCTCATCTGTACTATAAAAATCCATTTTCCAGCTATCATCTGCGGTTAGAATACCGCTTTGTGGGTGAGCTGCATAAAGGTGCCCCTTCTTATACTTTGCGAAATAGCGGCGTTATGTTTCACTCACAAGATCCCCGCACCATGCCAAAAGAACAGGATTGGCCTATTTCCATAGAAATGCAATTCCTCGGCGGCCTTGGCGATGGAAAACCCCGGCCAACAGGCAATATGTGTTCTCCTGGTACAGAGATTGTTATGAATGGGAAAATTGTTGCATCACATTGTATCAACTCCAGTTCCAAAACTTATGATGGTGAGCAATGGGTAAAAGCAGAATTGATTGTGCTGGGTGATTCGTTGGTTACACATATCATCAATGGTGATACTGTATTGCAGTATTCCAAACCACAAATTGGTGGTGGTGTGGTAAACCGGTTCGATCCGGCTATTAAACAAGATGGCAAATTACTCAGCAGCGGATTTATTGCTTTGCAAAGTGAAGGCCATCCGGTTGATTTTCGAAATATTGAATTGATGGATCTTTCATACCCTAAAAAACAATGAACCGTAAATTTATTTTTCTTCTATTAATCTTACCTGCATTCACATTAGTATTGCCGGCACAACCAATATGCAACCTTCATATTATAACCCTTCCCGGAAACCTTGCAGCACCGTTTAAATTCAATTTTTCGGTAAATGGCAGCGATTACAAATTGAAAGCGGGGCATTGTCTCGAATTAAAAATAAATACTGATTCAGTACATATGCTGTTAAGAGATAACCGTTGGGTAAAAAAAGAAACGATTGATTTGCATACAACAGTAGAAAAAGATATGTATGTGCTTATCAAACTTGCTAAAAACAAAGAAATAATGAAAGGTGAGTTTTATATTGCAGAAACTATTTGCAGGGAATGTTTTGATAAACTAAAGAAAAGTTGCATTAAAGAATTAAAGACTAATTGAAAGCAAAATTATCACCTCTCTTTCTCCGCCTCTATCAACTTTTCAATCACATAATAAGTAATCGGGCAAAAGTGGAGTATTTTTTAAAGCCAGCGGTTGCCGCTTCAGCATAAAATCATCATCCATATAAGGAAACCGGGCACAGTCAGTGGGGCGCACATCATAAATGCTGCAATAATTATCGGCACCGAGAAAAGGACAAGGCATTTCTTTTAATACATTGTCACCTTCATCATCCACCCGCAGGTAAGTATCTTTAAAGTCACCTTCCTTCATGCCCAGGTATTTGCTGATGCGTTTAATATCCGGCGGGGTAAGTCGCGGCGAATAGTTTTTGCAGCAATTGGCACATTGCAGGCAATCAATTTTTGCAAAAGCCTGTTCGTTTAGTTCGGGCAGTTGCTTTAGCACCACATTTTTATTAGCCCGGTGCAGGTATTTTTTATACTCCTTTTGCCGTTCGCCTGATTTCTTCTCCCAGTTCTGTAATAGTTTTTCCTGCATATAGCAAAGAAAAGCATTTCACGGCTTATCCCCACCTTAAACAAATGGCTGTTTTTGTAGTGTGCTCCCGTAACTTTGCACCGCAAAACTTAGTACCTACAACTTATTACATATAACTTCTATGACCCTTTTTGAACAACAAGCCAACGAGTTTATCCCCCGCCATATCGGACCCGATGAAGCTGACACCAAAAAAATGCTGAAAAAAATTGGTGCGGAAAGTTTAGACCAGTTAATCAGTAATACTGTTCCGCCGGCTATCCGGATGGATCATTCGCTGAATATTCCACCGGCCATGAGTGAACATGAATACCTGAAACATATCAAAGAAGTTTCGCTGAAGAATAAAGTATTTACCAATTATATCGGGCAGGGATATTATGATAACATCGTTCCTTCTGTTATACTTCGCAATGTTTTTGAAAACCCGGGATGGTACACACAATACACCCCTTACCAGGCAGAAATTTCGCAGGGCCGTTTGGAAAGTTTATTGAACTACCAGACCATGGTGAGTGATCTTAACCGGCTTACCTATTGCCAATGCTTCTTTATTGGATGAAGCAACAGCCGCTGCCGAAGCGATGACCATGTTCTTTAATACACTGAACAAAC
Organism: uncultured Chitinophagaceae bacterium; assembly: GCA_963840755.1. Taxonomy (GTDB): domain Bacteria; phylum Bacteroidota; class Bacteroidia; order Chitinophagales; family Chitinophagaceae; genus JJ008. The sequence continues at coordinate 312,146 of CAWJAG010000002.1, forward strand.
AAGACCATATAGAACGGCCAAAATTTTTTGTTGACCGGGAAATATTTCCGCAAACAAAAGATGTATTGGTAACAAGGGCCGTACCGGTTGGAATTGAAATAGTGGAAGGCGATTATAAAACAGCAGCGATTGATGCAACTTATTTCGGCGCAATTGTTCAATATCCGAATGATAAAGGTTCGATAGAAGATTACAGTAGATTTATCAATACAGTTCATGCTGCCGGTGCTTATGTAGCAATGGCAACTGATTTGTTGGCATTGACATTATTAACTCCTCCCGGAGAATTGGGTGCTGATGTAGCAATTGGTTCTGCACAGCGTTTTGGTGTGCCACTTGGTTATGGCGGACCACATGCCGCTTTTATGTCCTGCAAAGATGATTTTAAAAGAAATATTCCCGGCCGTATTATCGGCATTAGTATAGATGCGCAGGGCAACAGGGCTTTGCGAATGGCTTTGCAAACAAGGGAGCAACATATCAAAAGAGAAAAAGCCACTTCCAATATTTGTACCGCACAGGCATTGCTGGCAAATATGGCAGCGATGTATGCAGTATATCATGGCCCGGATGGATTAAAAAATATTGCAAAGAGAGTAGCCTTACTTACGCAAACTGTTGCAGAAGCTATTGAAGAAAGAGGATTTGAATTAGTATCACAACAATTTCTTTGATACCATTGTAGTGAAAGTAAAAGATGTTGCTGCCATCAAAGAAAAAGCAGAACGACAACTTATCAACCTTCGCTATATTGACAATAACCATATTGGTATTTCATTAGATGAAACAACAGATGTCGGTGATTTCTACGACCTGATCAATTGTTTTGAAAACGATAAAGACCCGGTAGCATTTGATATTCACCAGGATGCTGAACTGCATCATATTCCTTCTGCATTAACAAGAACATCAGTCTTTTCTTAACACATCCTGTTTTCAATACACATCAGAGTGAAAGCCAGATGATGCGTTACATCAAACAATTGGAGAACAAAGACCTTTCATTGAATACTTCGATGATTTCACTGGGAAGTTGCACTATGAAACTGAATGCCGCTTCTGAAATGATGCCGCTTGAGCTGGACACACTGGAGCAAGATCCATCCTTTTGCACCAACTAATCAAACAGAAGGTTATAAATATATTATTGATGAACTGAGTAAATATCTCTGTGAAATAACAGCTTTTGATGCCTGCAGCCTGCAACCCAACAGCGGTGCACAGGGAGAATATGCAGGTTTGCTAACTATCAAAGCATATCATGAAGCCAACGGCGATCATCACCGTAATGTAATGCTGATTCCTATTTCTGCACATGGCACTAATCCTGCATCCGCAGTAATGGCCGGAATGAAAGTAGTAGTGGTAAAAGCATTGGAGAATGGATATATAGATGTGGAAGATTTGAAAGCAAAAGCTGCGCAATACAGTAATGATCTTTCCGGCATCATGATCACTTATCCAAGTACCTATGGTGTATATGAAGAAACGGTAAAAGAAATTACCGATATCATTCACCAGCATGGCGGACAGGTATATATGGATGGTGCCAATATGAATGCACAGGTTGGATTAACTGCTCCCGGTTTGATCGGTGCAGATGTTTGTCATTTGAATTTGCATAAAACATTTGCTATTCCGCATGGTGGTGGCGGCCCCGGCATGGGACCTATTTGTGTGAAGGAACATTTGGCAAAACATTTACCCGGTCATGTGACGTCTAAGTCTGAGATACATTAGACAGACGTCAGACAGGTGCAGTTTCAGCAGCACCTTATGGTTCAGCTTCTATTCTTATTAATCAGCTATGGCTATATAAGAATGCTGGGCAACGAAGGAGTAAAATCTGCAACTGAATATGCTATTCTAAATGCCAACTATATGCGGGCAAGATTGGAAGGAGCTTATGATATTTTATATACCAATCACAACGGACAATGTGCCCATGAATTTATTGTTGACTTAAGACCTTTCAAAAAATCAGCCGAAGTAGAAGCAGAAGATGTGGCAAAACGATTGATTGATTATGGTTTTCATGCACCAACAATGAGTTTTCCTGTTCCGGGAACTATCATGATTGAACCAACAGAAAGTGAAGACAAAGCCGAACTGGATCGTTTTTGTGATGCATTACTTTCTATCCGGGAAGAAATAAAAGCGATTGAAGAAGGCAAGGCGGATAAAAAAGATAATGCATTGAAAAATGCTCCGCATACACAGTTTGTAGTAACGGCGGATGAATGGAAACATCCTTATACAAGACAGGAAGCTGCTTTCCCTTTATATTATGTTACGCTGAATAAATTCTGGCCTTCAGTAGCAAGAGTAAATAATACCCATGGCGACAGAAACTTGATCTGTACTTGTGAACCGATTGAAATCTATATGGAAGCTGAAGCCTGATATAGATAAATTATTTACTATTTTTTATATTCAACTCCGTTCCCTTAAAAGCGGAGTTTTTTATTATACAAAATAAACTGATTATGCTTACCGGATTATCTGTTTATATCATCATTACTTTTTTATTTACAGTTATATTAACTTGTCTGCTTTTTATCAGATGCAACAAAGAATAAAATTTTGCCTTCAATAATAATTATTATATGGCTTGCTATACTGGTTTTAGCTTATAAAGGATTTTTTAACGACACTGCCGGCATGCCTCCAAAATTTACATTTGGCAGTTGCACCTGCTTTACTTTTTATCATCGCATTATTGATTAGCTAAAAAAGGGCAAGAATTTTACAGACAATCTTGATCTACGAAAACTAACACTACTCCATATTGTAAGAATACCTGTGGAAGTAGTACATTATACTGGCTGGCTGTTAATAAAGCAGTGCCGGAATTGATGACATTTGCCGGAAGAAATTTTGATATTGTTTCTGGCATTACTGCTCCCGTTATTTATTTTATTTGTTTTAAAGGTGATGAAGGTAAAGAACCGAGGATCTATTACTTGTCTGGAATTTTATTTGCCTTGGCCTGTTATTGAATATTGTTATCAATGCTGTTTTGTCTGCACCGTTTTCTATTCAGCAATTTGCCTTTGATCAGCCCAATATTGCTGTGCTATATTTCCCTTTTGTATGGCTGCCTTCTTTTATCGTAATGATTGTATTATTCAGTCATCTAGTAGTAATCAGAAGCTTGCTATCAAAAAGGATAGATTAAGAAAAAGGTGAAAAGAAAAGTTTAAAGATATGTTGCCATCTCCAGCTGATATGCTTTCGCCACTTCTCTTGCATTTTCTGCAAAATCTTCTCCGCCAGAAGCATAAATAATAGCCCGGCTTGCATTTACTAAAATGCCACAATCTTTATTCATTGCCTTTTCAGAAATTTCTTTCAGGCTGCCGCCTTGTGCACCCACACCGGGAACAAGATAAAAATGATTCGGCGTTAATTTTCTGATATTGATAAATGAGTCAGCCTGTGTTGCACCTACTACAAACATTAAATTATCCGGACTACCCCAGGTAGAAACTGTTTGCAATACTTTTTCATACAACAATCCATCACCCAGTCTGTTGCAATTCAAAATCATTGGCACCTTTATTACATGTCAATCCCAAAACAATTGCCCACTTCCCTTCATGCTGTAAGAATGGTTTAACACTATCCTCGCCCATGTAAGGTGCCACCGTTACTGAATCAAAAGGCAGGGCCTCAAAAAATGCTTTGGCGTACTGGTCAGAGGTATTACCTATATCTCCTCGTTTTGCATCGGCAATTTTAAAATGTTCATCCCCGATATAGTGAACAGTTTTCTCCATCGCCTGCCAGCCTTTTACTCCTAATGCTTCGTAAAATGCAGTGTTGATTTTATAGCCAACACATAAATCTTTTGTTGCATCAATAATAGCTTTATTAAAAGCAAAAATTGGATCGGATTCTACTAAAAGATGTTTAGGAATTTTTGTAATATCGGTATCTAAGCCAACGATGAGATAGGATTGTTTGTTTCTGATTTGTGCAACTAATTTCTTACGATTCATGATACTGCAAATATATGGTTTGGGGTTAGGAGTTTGGGGTTAACTCCTAACTACAAACTCCTAACTATTAATTTGGTTGATAATTTGTAATCAATTTCTTCACTCTCCCACTTTCCCTCAATCCCCTCCATCTTCATCACTTCCTGCATTATAGCTTCTTGCTTCTGTCCTCTTTGCAAAGCTTCGCTGTAGCGGATATGCGGACTGAAAGTAACCTGTGAGTAAGCCGGTATCCATGTATCAGGATATTTTTCATGCAGCCTTGCTTCTATCTTTTTCTGGAGTAAGAATTTTGGGTCGGCGGTTCTGTCCCGCATTTCAGTAAAATTATTTACAGCGAGGTCAGCAATGGCATCTGCATCTGGTTTACGCAGTGTTTGGTATTCTTTCAGGATAGCTTTCCAATCATCACTGTTCTTTTCAATCAGTTCATCCAATATTCTGCAATCCTCAAAACCGCAGTTCATTCCTTGTCCGAAGAAAGGAACGATGGCATGAGCAGCATCACCAATCAACGCAAATTTATCGCTCCCGCACCCATGGAAAACATTTCACTGTCACCAATGAAGAAGTAGGATTATTAAAAAACTCGTTTACATAATCCGGCATCAGCTTCACCGCATCAGGAAACGTTTTCTCAAAAAATGCTTTTACTTTTTCGGCTGTATCCAATTTAGAAAACGAAGCTTCTCCCTCAAATGGAAAAAATAAGGTACAAGTAAAGCTTTTATCCAGATTGGGTAATGCAATCAGCATATAATCTTTGCGTGGCCAGATGTGCAAGGCGTTAACTTCCATGGCAAATTCACCATCAGCCGTTGGAGGAATCGTTAATTCCTTGTACCCACAATCAATATAATATTGCTGATAATCGAATTTGTCATGCTGCAATTGGTGTTGCATTCTGGCTGCTGAAAAAGCACCATCTGCACCAAAAACTATATCGGCTTTTGAAGAAGGGACTTGTTTGCCACTTGCATTCTCAAACTCCATTACATCTTTATCCCAATCCAGATTCGTACATTTTTCATTGAATAAAATTTGTACTCCATTCTCTTCTGCAATATCCATCAACCGTTTGTTCAATTCTCCTCTGGAAACAGAATTGATAAACTGTCCCTCTTTCCCATAGGGCTGAAAAGCTGTTGTTCCATCCAGGTTATGAATGAAACGGCCGTGCATGGGAATGGAAATTTTCTTTATCTCTTCAGCCAAGCCAACTCTTTCTAAAGCCAGTAAACCTCTGTCGCTTAATGCTAAATTGATAGAACGGCCCGCAGACATTTTTTCTTGTCGCATGTCACTGCGGCGTTCGTATATTTTTACCTTATGTCCTCTTTTGGATAAATAGATAGAGAGCAAGGAACCAACAAGGCCAGCACCGATGATTGTAATTTCTTTTTTCATTTTGTCACGAAGGCACAAAGACACCAAGCAACACAAAGAAATTCAAACCAAGCAAACTCTTTGTGTCTTCGTGTCTTTGTGGCTATTTTATGATTGAGCTTATTATATTTCCAAATCTATACACATCTTCAAACGAATTATACAACGGCACCGGCGCAACACGAATCACATTGGGTTCTCTCCAGTCAGCAATTACTCCCTGCTTTGTTAATTCATTAAATATATCTTTCCCATTTTTCAACATCAGCATAGAAACCTGGCAACCTCTTTCCGTTTCATTTGCCGGAGTAATAATTTCAAGCTACTTTTTCTTTTTGTCTGTTGTTGATATCATTCAACACAAAATGTAAATAACGCTGTCAATTGTTTTCTTTTTTCATGCAATCTCTCCATTCCGGCTTCTTCAAAAATATCCAGCGATGCTTTATGTGCCGCCATGCTTAATACCGGTGCATTGCTCAACTGCCAGCCTTCTGCTGTTGGTATTGGTTCAAATCCTTTTTCCATTTTGAAACGGGTTTCCTTTTGTATATCCCCACCAACCGGCAAATCTTGGCAATTCATTATTGGCTACATGTTTTTCATTAATATAAACACCGGCTACTCCACCCGGGACCACTATTTAAATATTTATAGGAACACCAGCAGGCAAAATCAACATCCCAATCATGCAACTGCAATTCTACATTTCCGGCGGCATGTGCCAAATCAAATCCTGCATAAGCACCCACTGAATGTGCGGCTTCCGTTAATTGCTTTCATATCAAACAACTGACCGGTGTAATAGTTGACCCCGCCGAATAAAACTACTGCTACACTATCACCATGTTCTTTGATAGTTGCCAGAATATCTTCTGTCCGCAAACGTATGTTCTCCATCTCTTGGCGAAATTTCAATCACTGCATCTGCAGGATCAAAGCCATGGTACTTTGCCTGTGTTTCAAATGCATATTGATCAGAAGGAAATGCTTTTGCTTCGCAAATGATTTTATATCGCTGCTTTGTTGGCCGATAAAAACTAACCAGCAGCAAATGTAAATTCACCGTTAGCTGATTCATCACCACTACTTCATTTTCTTTACAGCCAACAATTTTTGATAATTGCTTCGGAAAAATTTCATGATAAGGCATCCAGGGATTTCTTGCCTGAAAATGTCCTTCTACTCCCATCTTTGCCCAGTCATCTAATTCCTGTTGCACATATTGGGAAGTTGTTTTGGCTTGCAAGCCGAGAGAGTTACCTGTGAGATAGATACAATCTTTTCCTTCATGTTGAGGGATGAAGAATTTCTTTCTGAAATCTTTTAACGGGTCATTTCATCAAACTCTTTTGCGAATTCAATGTATTTTGATAATTCATCTTTATTTTTCATGGCATCTCGTTGTGCACTCTTCATCGTCCGTTTTCATGGCATCAACCCAGGCTTCTAAGCATATTTGCTATTTTGCCCCTCCAAAGTGTCTAATAGAGGCAATCTAATCTATTGTCGCAATCACTTTCAATTCAATCGCAATCGGTGTTGGCAAACTCTTTACTTCAACAGTTGTTCTGCATGCCTGCACCGAAGTAAAATACTCTGCATATATTTTATTATAAACAGGAAAATCTTTTTTCATATTTGTCAGAAACACTGTTACATCAATTATTTTATCCCAACTGCTGCCACTGGCTTCCAATACTGCTTTTATATTGGCAAAAACAGAATGACACTCCGCTTCAATATCATACTTAACGATATTTCCTCTGCATCTAATTCCAAACCGGGAATAGAATTGTCTTTAGGATTTCTTGGACCAATCCCGGAAAGAAATAAAAGATTACCAACTTTTCTTGCATGTGGATATGCACCGAGTGGTGTTGATGCGTTATCTGTTTTTATAATTTCTTTCATAACTTATATAGCAGAGGAACGCTGATTTTTATGATACTTAAGATTTTTTATGACTTATCTGTGTCAATCATCATAATCATAAAAATCTGCGTTCTTATAATTCAATACAAACATTCTTCGCCTCTGTAAAAAATCGTAATGCTTCCCAACCACCTTCTCTTCCACTCCACTATTCTTCAATCCACCAAACGGGGTTCGTAAATCTCGAAGCAGCCAGCAATTGATCCAGATGATGCCGCTTTCTACTTTTGCAGCCACACGGTTAGCCCTTGAAATATCTTTTGTCCAGATGCTCGCCGCTAATCCATATTGTGTAGCATTGGCCAATTGTATTGCTTCTTCTTCCGTTTTAAAAGATTGTATTGTAACAACTGGTCCGAATATTTCTTCCTGGTTGGTTTGGCAGTTTTGATCCAATCCTTCAATAATGGTTGGTTCAATAAAATAACCATTGGCACATCTGCCTTCTATTTTCACTGCATTACCGCCACATAAAATTTTTCCTCCTTCCTGCTTTGCAGTTTCTATACAGCGCTAATATTTTTTCATAATGCACTTTGCTAACAATAGCTCCTTGTTTAGATTCTGGTAGCAATGGGTCGCCAACAGTTAATTTTTTTGCCCAGGCAACAAAATCAGTTTTAAATTTTTCATACACCGATTCTTCAATTAAGATGCGGCTGCCGCATAAACAAATTTGTCCCTGATTACCAAAGGAAGAACGAATCGTATTGAACAACATTTTTTCCCAGTCACAATCAGCGAAAATGATATTCGGGTTTTTTCCACCCAATTCCAATGATAGTTTTTTAAATTTTGGTGCAGCGATACTTGCAATTCTTTCCCCGGCTTTTGTACTTCCCGTAAATGAAATAGCTTTTATTGCAGGATGAGAAACGATTGCTTCACCAGCATTAGGGCCAGTACCATGTAATAATATTCAGCACACCATCAGGCAAACCGGCTTCTTTGCAAATTTTAGCCAACAAATAAGCCGTTACAGGAGTTACTTCACTTGGTTTAGCAATAACACAATTACCTGCGGCCAATGCCGGAGCAATTTTCCAGGTAAATAAATACAACGGTAAATTCCAGGGAGAGATACAACCAACAATACCAATTGGCTGACGAAGCGTATAATTCACTGCTTTATCTTCCATATTATGACTTTCGGTAGCAAAGTGCATAATGCCTGTTGCAAAAAACCGAAAATTGGCAGAGGCTCTTGGAATATCTACTTCTTTACTTAACCAAAGTGGTTTGCCATTATCATTTGTTTCTGCCAATGCTAATGCTTCAAGGTTTTCATCAATCAATTCTGCAATGCGGTTGAGAATTTTGAATCTTTGCTCCACCGGTGTAACACTCCAGGTAGCAAATGCTTTTTGTGCAGCATGAACTGCCAGCTTCAACATCTTTTTCATTGCTGTCAGGAATTTGTCCAACTACTTCGCCTGTAGCAGGATTTACATTATCAATAAACTTTCCGCTAAGAGGGCCGATAAGATTTCCGCCGATATAATTTTCTAAGTGATATGCAATGTCAAGCTTCATCAGCAGTAATTATTAATTATTAATTCTTAATTATTAATTCCTCAAATACTTCCCGTTCTTCCCCCATCCACCGGAATACTTACACCATTTACATAAGATGCCGCCGGTGATGCCAAAAATGCAGCCACTGCCGCCATCTCTGAAGCATCGGCAAACCGTTTCATCGGCACTTCTTCTACCATATTTTTTTCTACAATATCAACTACTGTATTTCCTTTCTTCGCAATATTTTCAATTAAGGTTGATAAGCGTTGAGTGCAGGTAAATCCGGGCAACACATTATTGACAGTAATATTATATTGTCCCAATTCATTCGCCATACTTTTTGCCCAACTGGCCACTGCTCCACGAATAGTATTGGATACTCCCAGATTCTTCAACGGAATTTTTACTGAGGTAGAAATGATATTAATGATTCGTCCATATCCTTCTTTTTGCATAGAAGGAACAACAGCTTTTGCTAAAATATGATTGCAAATCAGATGCTGATTAAACGTATTCAGAAAAGCTTCTTCCGTTGCTTCGATAACTGGGCCTGCTGCCGGGCCACCGGTATTATTGATTAAAATATGAACCGGATGTTTTTGTTACATGGGCTTCAATAGCACTTTTCTTACTTCTTCCGGTTTGCTAAAATCTGCAACAAGATAACCATGCTGTTGCCGTAATTGTGTATCCAATTTTATAATGGCCTCTTTTAAGGCGGCTTCATTTCTCGCTACTAATGTACAATTGGCTCCGAGCAATGCCAATTCTTCAGCAATGGCCAGACCAATTCCTTGTGTGCTTCCGCAAACGATGGCAAATTTTCCTTCAAGAGATAAATTCATAGTGTCAAACCTAAAGAAAATTGTTGTAATTTTTCGCTTAATATAATAGCCACGAAGGCACAAACACACAAAGGTTGTTTTCTTAGTGATTCATGGCTTTGTGGCAAATATTCTTAAAATAAAACTTATCATATGCCTGTTCTTGCTCCTTTCAACCTGAAAAAATGGATAGATGAAAACCGTGACCTGCTGAAACCACCGGTAGGCAATCAATGTGTGTATAAAGATGCTGAGAATTTTATCGTAATGGTGGTCGGTGGGCCGAATGCCCGAAAGGATTATCATTTTAATGAAACGGAAGAATTGTATTTCCAGGTGGAAGGTGATATAGTGGTAAAAATTATTGACAACGGCGAGTTCAGAGATATTCCTATCAAAGAAGGTGAAATGTTCTTGCTACCGCCAAAAACACCACACTCACCCCAGCGGGGGCCAGATACGGTTGGATTGGTAATTGAAAAGAAAAGAGAATCCGAAGACGATGGCTTTATATGGTTCTGTGAAAAATGCGGCAATAAATTATATGAAGAAACATTGCATGTGGATGATATTGTAAAACAATTGCCGCCGGTAATGAATCGTTTCTGGGAAGATACGATGCAGCGAGAACTTGTGAGAAATGCGGGGCTGTGATGGAACCGCCAATAAAAAGATAAAGTAAAAATTCAAAAGTAGAGACTCTCCTTGGAAGGCAGACCGTACTTTTGAATTTTTAATTTTGATTTTTACTTAATATTTTTGAATTAATATGAAAATAGACATCCACACTCACATCATGCCGGAGAAAATGCCAAACTGGACACAGAAGTTTGGCTATGGCGAATTTATTCACCTCGAACACCGCAACTGCGAAGCCTGCATGATGAAAGGCGATAAAGTTTTCCGGGTAGTGGAAGAAAATTGTTACAAAGAAGATACACGGCTAAAGGAAATGGAAGAAACAGAAGTGGACATACAGGTGCTTTCTACCATTCCTGTTTTATTTAATTATTGGGCGAAACCGGCTGACGGATTAGAAACTTCCAGATTCTTTAATGACCATATTGCTGAAACAGTTTCCAAAGAACCCAATCATTTTATCGGATTGGGTACCGTTCCATTGCAAGACATCCATCTTGCAATCAAAGAAATGGAACGCTGCATGAAAGAATTAAAAATGCCGGGGTTGGAAATCGGTTCTAATATCAATGGCAAAAATCTGTCTGACGAATCCTTCTTCCCATTTTATGAAGCGGCTGAAAAACTGGGCTGTGCTTTATTCATCCATCCCTGGGAAATGATGGGTGAAACACAAATGGAAAAATATTGGCTGCCCTGGCTGGTAGGAATGCCTGCGGAAACAAGCAGGGCTATTTGCTCCATGATATTTAGTGGTGTGTTTGAGAAATTCCCAAAACTAAGAGTGGCTTTTGCACATGGGGGCGGTTCATTTCCATTAACGATTGGACGAATTGAACATGGATTTAAAGTCCGGCCTGATTTAGTGGCTATTGACAACCCCATTAATCCAAGAGATTATATTGGCAAATTCTGGATTGACAGTTTGGTACATGATAAAAAAGCATTCAGTTATTTACTGGAGGTAATGGGAGAAGATACTATTTGCCTCGGCAGCGATTATCCTTTTCCATTAGGTGAACACAAACCCGGAAGATTGATCGAGAAAATGGACTTGGGTAAAAAAACTTCAAGAAAGCTTTTATATAAAAATGCACTTGATTGGTTGGGAATTAGTTTAAAAACCCTTCCCAGATTTTAGCCACGGTTTCCTTAAATAAAACACTTGTTCGCATTTTATCGCAGATTCACACAATATGCTGACTTTTTTTGTTCTGATACTGCTTTTTAATGTAAATTGATAGGTGCCCCGGCGCAAAATCAATGTGGATAACGAAGTGAAAAAAAGGTGCAGAAAGAAAAAGTTCGGCCAAAATAAATTTCATGGCATTGCCCGCCTTATTTTCGCTTTCTGACTGAGAGGAAACATTCCACACCATCGTAACCAGCCACCACTGATGCGATTTCTTAAATAAAATAAGACTGGAGTTGCGCCCAAAGTCATTAGTGCTAAACTGATGGTTTAACTTTTTATCGCCGTAACCGAAATGGATCTTACTAATATAAATAAAGACCGTAAGCAAAGAAGAAAATCAACCCTCGATCTTGGCACTATGGTATATGGCAAAATTCCGCCGCAGGCAAAAGACCTGGAAGAAGCGGTGCTTGGTGCCGTTATGCTGGAAAAATCTGCATTTGATACAGTAATTGAAATACTGAAGCCGGAATGTTTTTATGTAGAAGCACATCAGCGGATATACCAGGCTATGCAGGGGTTAGCAAATAAAAGCCAGCCAATAGATATCCTTACAGTTGCAGAAGAACTCCGCTTCCGTGAAGAATTAGAAGTAGTGGGCGGTGCTTATTATGTTTCTAAATTAACCAACTCCGTTGTATCTGCTGCAAATATTGAGGCACACTCAAGAATCATCCTTCAAAAATTTATTCAACGGGAGTTAATAAGAATAAGTGGTGAAATAATTGGTGACGCTTATGAAGACTCAACTGATGTATTTGATTTATTAGATGATGCCGAAAGCAAATTGTTTGAGATAACCAACAATCACCTTCGTAAAAATTTTGATACCATAGATTCTGTATTGGTAAAAACAATACAGCGTATAGAAGACCTTCGCCATAAGAATGAAGATGTAAGCGGGGTGCCAAGCGGTTTCCCATCACTCGACAGGGTAACATATGGCTGGCAAAATACTGACCTTATTATTTTAGCTGCAAGGCCTGCGGTTGGTAAAACAGCTTTTGCCCTGAACCTTGCCCGCAATGCAGTAATGAATGCCAATAAAAAAACACCGGTTGCCTTATTTTCCTTAGAGATGAGTGCAGGGCAATTGGTGCAACGTTTACTTTCCGCACAAAGTGAAATATGGTTAGAGAAAATTGCAAGGGGAAAATTAGAAGAGCATGAAATGAAGCAACTGTATGCAAGAGGTATACAAGAACTGGCACAAGCACCTTTATTTATTGATGATACCCCTGCCTTAAACATTTTTGAATTAAGGGCTAAATGCCGCCGCTTAAAAAATAAGCACAATATCGGCATGGTAATCATTGACTACTTGCAGTTGATGAGTGGTACTGGTGAAAACAGGAGTACAAACAGGGAGCAGGAAATAAGTAATATATCAAGAAACCTGAAAGGGCTGGCTAAAGAATTAAATATACCCATCATTGCCCTTTCGCAGTTAAGCCGTGCCGTAGAAACAAGAAGTGCCGGTAAAGATGGAAACAAGATGCCGCAATTGAGTGACCTCCGTGAGTCCGGAGCTATTGAGCAGGATGCGGACATGGTTATGTTCCTGTATCGCCCGGAATATTATGACATAACCCAAAATGAAATGGGTGAAAGCAACCGTGGCGAAACCCATGTACGTATAGCCAAGCACCGTAATGGTTCATTAGAAACCGTAAAACTGAAAGCACTGCTGCATATTCAAAAATTTGTAGAAGATGAAGGTGGCGATGGTTTTGGAAATGCTTTACCCGGCAATTGGAAACCGGTAAGTGATGTTGATGGCGGGGCTAAAGTATTTATTCAAACCGGAAGCAAGATGAATGATTTGACTGATGATGAGGAAGATACGCCGTTTTAACTTTTTTAAGTGAGAATAATTTCCCTTCAGCCCTGCTATTAGCGGGGCTGTTTATTTATAGAACAACCCCAGTTGTTAGTTCACCATTTTATTGGCGCAACTGCTGCTGGCGAAAGCCTCCGGTTTGGCTTTAAAGGCAAAACCCATTCCCAAAATGTAACCCATTGCTTCTTTCAAAGCATCATTGCTTTTAAAGCTTGGGCTTGTGTTAATGTCTGCATGTACTTCCATCTCCACATTGTACTCTGTAAACAGGTTGCAGAGTTCATAAGCAATTTCAATGCTCTTTGCCACTTCCATCAGCATCCGTTCTTTGATGGTAAACTGTTGCTTTGTTTTGTCGTTGTGAATGAACATAAAACCGCCATGCCCTTCACGAAGAAAAACAATTACCGTAGCAAATTCTGTTTCCCTGCCTTTTACCTGTGAGTCGGTACCGATACAAACTTTCAAACGGAAGCCTTTTGCCGTTTCCCGTTTTATAGCATTTTCCACTGCTTCTTTAACGGGGGTTTCAATCGGGTCGCCATTAAATTTTCTCCAAATCATAAAAAAAGGTTTTCCTAAATTAAGGAAAACCTTTTAAATGGTAATAGGGGTACGGATTATCGCCCCGCCGAAGCGGAACAAAAAGAGTTATTGACGAACGAATTTATCTGCCCATTGCTCAGTGCCTTTAGCATAGCGGATGATATACATACCAGATGTGGTGTTACCCATCTGGATGGTATTGATACCACCGTTAAGTTTGCCTTTAGCAACTGATTTACCAGCATAATCATATACTGCATAGTCGAACACACCGGGGCTTGTTACACTTACTGCATTACTGCTGATAACATTGGTAACCAGTTTTGGTATTTCCACATTGCCGCTCTGGCGGATGGCCACAATGTTTGAATAGTATTGCTTGCCGTTATCAAACGTTACATTCAACCGGTAAATCAATGTATTGTTTGTAGAAGAAGGTTTATAGGTGTAGGCCCTTTGCTGCGCATCTGATGAGTTGATAACAGGTGCAAAATTCCTCCCGTCACCTGACACTTCCAATACCTGCGAAACAATTTGCTCATCTGCATCAATTATCCAGCTAAGGTTATGCTTGTCACCAGTAAGGCCGCCCATTAACCGCAGCACCCTTAAAGGCAATGTGCCACCGCCGGATAGCTGTGCATTTAATACATAAGTACCCATGCTGGCAAACTCAGGTGCATTCGTATTGCCGATACCTTGCACCTTCAGGTAATAAGTACCTGCATTAAGTGTTGTATCAATGGTTGCACTCAATACAGATGCAGGGTTATATGTATTTAATAATATTTGAGAGTTGCTGTACAAACTGATTCGTATATCAAGGTTACTGCCGGAATTGCCACTGCCTACACTAAATGGTAATGCATCAATATGCACCTGCCTTGCCGATGATAATGTGAATTTGAACATATCTTTGTCATAGCTTTTCTCAACCTCCCCATTTAGATTAAATTGGTTAGATACAAAAGGGATGTTTTGTGCAGTAGCAAAAACAGAATCTGCATCATCCGGCCTGTATACTATGCCATTACCATTATTATTGGCATCTATATAAGGCCTTGTAATTATTGCAAAATCATTTTGTGTGTTGCTGCAACCATAGGGTCCGGGCCTATATTCCAGGTAGTAAGGTTTTTAGTATAGCCAACCCCCATAATTGGTGCCCAGCTTGTTTCGCCAGTTCCATATCCGGTATGATACTCGTTTATAATTGCACAGGTTGATAAATTCCATCTTGCCTGGTGAAACAAACCAACTGTATGGCCCACCTCATGCGAAGTGGCTTCCGAAATGTTTTTCACACTATTTAAATGAGATGAAGTAAAAACAAAACAGGGATCATCGAAAAGATCGGAAAATGAATTAACATTTGCCACACCGCCTACCTGGTGTGCCGAATCTGTATACCATTCAAAGCTTACTGTTAAAATCACCCTTGTCCTTCTTGTTGTTAGCGCAGCAAAAAATTTAGTGGAGTCGGTGGTAACATTAATCATAAATGGTTTATAATCTTCTGCCACCCTGTTAAACACCTGCCGAATTGATGCTGTATCAAGTGTGGTTGCCCCGCAATAAATAGGGCCGTTATAATTCCAGCCGGTATTGTTTACTGTATGGCCGTCAAAATCAAGAAAAATAACAGGCACTGCAGAAGGGTTGCTGTTCATAATCGGCACTTGTAATTGTGCCTTCCCTTTCATTGCAATTATTGCCAGCAGGGATATAAATGTTAAACGTAAATTGGGTTTCATAACTAAGGAGGATTTTAAATTTTTCAATAAAGGCTTCTAGTAGAAAGGGTACGATGTAAAAACGGGACAATTATTCAGCCTTATATTTCTGATTGGATTTTGGATTATTCATTAACGAGGTCGTAAAAATTCTTCTTTACAAACACATAACCATCGTTTTCTTTTTGCAGCAGGTAAGCATCCCCATGCTGAAAGCTAAGGATGCGTCCGGCATAAACAGTTGTACCATCTTCATTAGTGAGGCGGGTAATACTTAGCCTGGCACCGGGAAATGAAGGAAGGTTGAGCATTACAGATTTTAATTTACTGTCGTTATTTGTTACTGAGAAAACGACATTGCCTTCAAACTGTACAGATTGGTTTTCTGTTGCTGACATTCTTGCGTCCTGTCCGGCTTGCTTGTCAAACAAATTGTTTACCTGGTTAAGGTCTACTCTAATTTTTTCCGGAAGATTAGTGAAAAGTTTTGGCCTGCTGAAATCAGGCTGTCTAACTAATGAGCTGCTTTCCTGTGCAGATGCAATAAAACTGCTTAGGGTTACGCATAAGCATAACAAAAGGGTACAAGGGTTTTTCATTGTTACTTTTTTAAAAGTCAAAAGGATATTGTTAAGCAGCATGGATTGTGCTGCAGTTTTCTGTTGGGGTACGGTAATACAAGATTCAGGCTTTTTTTTTGTACCGTCAATACACAGGCATAGATATTTAATTAAAAAAAGTGGTAATACTTTAAAGCAATTAGTAAAAACCCGAAAGCAGTTGTCGTTTAATACGTTCCGGCAGATAACATAACCAATGTGCATGCATATAATGTAGTAATGCCATTTGCTTCAGCAAGTTTTTTTAACTCATCATTCTCTGTACCGGGGTTAAAGATTATTCGTTTGGGGTGGAGGCCGAGTATATAATTATAATATTCTTGCTGATGTTGGGGGTTCAGGTATAATGTTACAGTATCTATGTCTTTATAATCCCCTTCATCTGTACTAATAGTTATGCCGCCCACAGATGTTTTTTTCCTTCCTATTGCTACTACAGTATGGCCTTTAGCAGCAAGCCTGTTTACAGCGAGGTAACTATATCTTGCCGGGTTATCTGATGCGCCGAGTACCAGTGTTTTCTTTGCAGTCATTTAAAATTGTATAACAGCAGTTAGTTTTCTTTTTTAATATTTAGCCACTCCTTCCAAGTTATTATTAAATAAAATAATGCTAATGCAATAGCGGGGATAACAGCAATTAACACTGTACCTAAACCCTCCATGCTGTATTTATCATCTTTATCGCCACTACGGTTGCCTGAACCCTGAAGCAATGCAATAAATAATAATGCAAAAACAAGCAGCATCCCAATATGATGTATTTTTCTCCATTTAGGCAACTTCCAGCTTTTTGCCCCTGCCGCTGCATGAGCAATGATGCTGATTAATTGTACAAGTGCAAAACCAAGCAAAAAAAGCATGGGTTTAATTGTATTTGTATCACTTATTATTAATGCAAAGGCTAATGCGGTTGCAAAAGCAATCTGTAAAAAGAAATCAGCCGATTTAAGAATTTTCATCCTCCGGTTATTTAAATATTTTCATTAGGGCTCCAACAAACCAGCTTTCTTCTGCTTTAACCATAGCGTCTAAGGTTTTATTGGCCTGCTTACCTAATTTTTTTATTCCGCTAATTGTATCAAGAAATGCTTTTACATTTCTATCCTTCTTATCTCCTTCCACTTCTACTAGTCTGTCAAGCAACTGCAGCATTGGCTCCAGCTCCCTTTTCTTTCTTTCTTTTACTATCTGCTTCACCACTTTCCAGATATCCTTTTCGGCAGAAAAAAATTCTTTTCTTTCACCGGTTAGCAATATCCTGTCCACAAGCCCCCAGTTAATCAGTTCCCTTATGTTCATGTTTACATTGCCCCGGCTAATGTCCAGTTCATTCATTATATCATCCTGGGTAAGTGGGTCGGGGCTTATGAGAAGAAGGGCATGTATCTGCGCCATGGTGCGGTTAATGCCCCAATGGGTACCAAATGCACCCCAGTTGCTGATGAATTGCTGCCTTGCTTCAGTAAGTTTCATTTTTCAAAGCTAAAGCAATGCAATCTTATTTTCAAAATTTACTGAAAATAAGTAAAGTCAATAGTTAATTGATTTTACCGTGAGGCTTAGCTGTAGTACCGGGACCTTTGTTGTTTGCAAACAGATTAAGGATGCCTGCCAATAATGCCGCTGCCCCAATGCTCAAAAAAAGTAATGAGTGGTTGCCGCTAAGTATCTTCAGCAGGAAAGAGAAACAAAAGGAGGATGCCCCGGTTACAAATAAAAATGTTGACCAGGAAAAAGCCTGTATTTCGTTTTCTTCACTTGTCTTTTCCATAGTGTTGGTTTTATAGTTAATGTGAAACAAAAAACCGGCCAACTCATCTTTTTACCCTAAAAAAAGATACCCGGCAGGTAGCTTTACCATGAATATTGCAGCAAAACCACTTATGCAGGGAATGCAGGAGCAACAATAATAAGGAGGTGGGCTATTTTCTGCCCCTGCAACTATAAATGATTTTTATAATTATGGGATGAAGGGGCTGTTCCGCCACCAAATCAAACTACCTTACTTTTGTTGTTATGGCTGCAAAAAATGTTTCTACAGAGGGTATCTTATCTAAATTAAAAATCAAGTCGCTTAATGAAATGCAACTGGCGGCTATTGAAGCCATCCGGCAAACATAATAATGTGTTGCTGTTATCCGCAACGGGGTCAGGTAAAACATTGGCTTATCTGTTGCCCTTAATAAAACTATTAGACCCGGCAAACACAAAAACACAAGCCATTATCATTGTACCATCCCGGGAGCTGGCTTTGCAGATTGAATCTGTTTTCAAAAGTATGGGAACTAATTTAAAAGTTACCTGTTGCTATGGCGGGCATTTAAGGGAAACAGAAGAGAATAACCTGAAACAACCCCCTGCATTATTAATTGGCACACCAGGTCGTCTCGCAGATCATATCAGAAGGGGAAATATTACCCTTGATACTATTGAAACATTAGTGCTGGATGAATTTGACAAATCACTAGAATTAGGTTTCAAAGATGAAATGTCTTTTGTTATTAATGCATTAAAATCAATAACAAAAAGAATATTAACCTCTGCTACAGGAGCGGTGGAAATTCCTGCCTTTATAGGTATGGATGAAATGGTAAAACTTGATTTTCTGAATGATGCTGACGAAGACACCGGGCTTGCTGTTAAAACGTTGCTTAGTGATGGGAAAGATAAATTAGAAACACTCTTCCGGTTGATATGTATGCTGGGCAACCGCTCCACTATTATTTTTTGCAACCATCGTGAGTCCGTAGAACGTACAAGCAACTGGTTGAAAGAAAAAGATATCTTCAATGTATTTTATCATGGTGCATTGGAGCAGCAGGAAAGGGATGCGGCCTTATGCAAATTCAGAAATGGAACAGTTAATGTATTAGTAACAACCGACCTTGCAGCCAGGGGATTGGATATTGCCAATATCCGCTACATCATCCATTATCACATGCCGGGCAGCGAAGATATTTTTACACACCGCAATGGAAGAACAGCCAGGATGGATGCAAGCGGTACAGCCATTCTTATTTTATCACCTGAAGAAACATTGCCTGCATATATTGATGCTGCTGTAGAAAAGATAGAACTACCTGGCACCACTACCCTGCCTGAAAAACCTCAATGGTCAACTTTATTCATTGCCGCAGGCAAAAAAGACAAAGTGAATAAAATTGATATTGTTGGGTTCTTATCTAACCGGGGTCAGTTAAAAAAAGAAGATATCGGGTTGATTGAGGTAAAAGATTTTTTCTCGTTTGTAGCGGTGAAGAAAATAAAAATCGGCGAAACCCTGCGGCTGATTAAAGAGCAAAAAATAAAAAATAAGAAAGTGAAGATGGCGGTGGCAAAATAATTTTCTGTTTACTGTGTATATAAATATTTATCTTAAATCCGGCAAAAGCACCGGTAGCTTTGATTTATAACAATGCCAAAATTGCTTATGAAGAAAATTTTACCTGCCTTTCTTTTTCAGTTTTTTATTGCAATAATGGCTACCGGCCAGTCATTAACGATAAATGATTTGCTTACCCTTTCTCCACCCCATCTAAAAATATTGCCCCCTATCTTGGCAAAAAAGGCTTTGAACTGGCAAACGGTATACCGGATACGAGTATAACTATTATTAGTTTTTTACAAAGGAAAAAAAAGGGGCATGTGGCCGACTCTGTAAGATGCAGTGTTAATTTATACAGGGAAAATGATTGTTACCTTTTCATCCTCAATACATCGAGCATAAAGGAGTATGAAGACGGTTGTAACTGGCTTAAAAGAAACCAGTTTTTTTATATACAGGGCAACGACAGCTCCCGGACAGCCCCTTATATATTTGAAAAAAGAAATTACCTGATAAGCACCAGGCAGGTAATAACAAAAAACGATACCGCCTACCGTTTTACCGTCAGAAAAAAAGAATTACCGGATGTGCAGGAGATACAATACGCAGAAGACCTGCTGCGGTTTGAATCACATGAATACCTTACCAGTTTTTTTGGCGAAAAAAATGTAATAAAAGATTACTACTATTTTAATGAGAATGACCTTAAAAAATGTTCTGTACTTTTTCCCAATACCAATCAGCAGGCCATTTTTATCTGGACTGACGAAGAAAATTACAGAAACCTTTCTTATATATTGATCAGCGGCATACTGCCTACTATGAGTGCTGTACAATACACCGGGTCAATAAGCCAGAATAAATGGGTTTCCAAAACAGGTTTGTATTCCGGTATGAGGTTGGCAGACCTTGTAAAAGCCAATGATGGCGGCATCAATTTTTTTGGGCGCAAATCTGAGCTGTCTTTTTTAATAGACCCTGCAAGCGGCGGCGGCATTAATTTTAAAACCTGCAGTGTAATGCTGGGCTGTGTTGGCTGCGGCGGGTTTGCAAACATCCTTGATAAGGAAAAAGTAAGTTCGCAAGAAGCAATTGCTAAAAATTTACAGCTCTTTATTTTTTACTTAATGATATCCAGGTAATACCAAAAAGCCCTTCGCATAAGCAGCAAATAAAAAAGCCGGTCCCGTTTAAAATCGGAACCGGCTTTTGTTATATTTTTTTAGCCTGTTTATAATACAACTATACCCTGCGATACAGTGCTGACTATTACATTATTTTCAGAAATTACCACACGGTATTCAATAGTTCCGCTGGTAATACTTAGTTTATCCCTGAAAGAATAAGTTGGAAAGCTTTCACCCATTAACATAGCAACAGTCTTAAATTCGTTGGCCCCTGTTCTTTTCTGGATTTCATAAACAGTAGTGGTGGTTTCGTTTGCAACAGCAGTCCATATAATGTTTACTTTACCTGCAGCCTGTAACGATACTCTCAAAGCAGATTTTTCTGAACCAATATTAATTGGGGCTTTATAAGGTATAACACCTGCATTAGCACTTGTGAAGATGAAAGCGGCAGCAATAAGTGTAAGAATTTGTTTCATGTTTTCGGGTTTGGGATTAATCAACCGTTGTTTTACCAGCGACTGTGAGACAAACATACTACGGGGTTTTTCATCTTGCAAGTAATTTTGCAATTATTTTTATAGTAAATCTACTGTTTGAAATAATCGTAAAAACCCGAGTACCTGCTTTTCTCTCCTCGCCGATAAGTTTCACAGCATAGATTGTGCAAAAGGAATTACCCCAGAAGATGGATTGATACACTGTAAGGAGAAAGGCTAATGAGAATATTAAACAGAGTTCGTCTTTGGTACTGCACGGCTCCCACTATACAATTCATATTCCAGTAAGCGGCAATCAATAGTGCTGGTATAAAACTCTATACGGCGTTTTGCTTTTAATCCTATTTTTTTAGCCAACTCAAGGTTGCCGGTAAATACATATCCAAAATAGCCGCCGCATTTTTGTTTCATAAAATCACCAATACGGCCGTATGTTTCTTCCAGTTTCGCTACCTCTCCCAACCTTTCGCCATATTCAGGGTTTACATAAAAGATACCGGAAGCACAGGGAGGTATTTCAGTAGCAGCAAAATCACATACAGCAAATTCAATCAGGTTAGCCACTCCTGCAGCCACAGCATTCTTCTTTGCATTATCAATGGCTTTGGCACTGTAATCAGTAGCGATTATACGCAGATCCGGTACATCAATGATTTTTTTTTCAAGCAATGCATCTTCTTTTAAATAAACAGACTCATCATATCCCTGCAAATGCATAAAGGCATAGTTTGTTCTGAATAACCCTGGTCGCCGGTTGGTAGCAACCATGGCTGCTTCGATTGCCAGTGTACCCGAACCACACATGGGGTTTACAAAGGGAGATTTTCTATCCCACCGGGTGGCATAGATAGTAGCTGATGCCAGTGCTTCCAGCATCGGTGCTTGTCCCGGTATTTTTCTATATCCATGACGGCCCAGTGAATCACCGGAGGTATCAATAAATGTTTCTGCTGTTTCATTTTTCCAAAACAAGTGTATAACAGCACCCGTTAATTCTGAACCGGTTGATGGCCTTGTACCTCTTTGCTCCCTCATTCTGTCTACTATCGCATCCTTTACCCGAAGGTTAGCAAACATACTGTTGTTAATAGTTGGGTTATTTACATTGCTGGTAATAGAAAAATAACCGGGGTCAGGTAAAATAGTTTCCCAGGGATGATCAACAAGGTTTTTATAAATATCATCTGCGTTTACTGCTTCAAATTTTTTGAGGCTATACAATACCTGGCTGGCACAGCGAAGGTTAAGGTTTAGTTTGATGCAATCATTAATAGTACCCAAAAGCCGTACACCGGTTACAAATGTTTCATCAATTGAAAATCCCAATGCTGTTACCTCCTGCTCCAGGTAAGAAGCCAATCGTTTGGGGCAGGTAATAATAATCTGCGACCGGGTTGTATATAAACTCATGATGGCAGTAAAGGTAAATGCTTCCTGCTGAATGGAATATTTTCCTTCGCAGACAAAACATCAAAAGCAATGATGTGTATCTTCACACATTTCGCAGTGTTGCAGGATACCGCTGAGCAAAAGAAAAATTTTTATTTCTTCAATGCGAAGTATGTCCAGGCAGCACCTAACAAATCAACAACACCTATACCAATAAGTATTGGGGACACATATTTTAATAATACAAAGGCCGTAAAGGCTATAAATACAAAAATCCTGGTAGGCACTGTTAGCTTAAAAAAAGAAACATTATCCTGCACACCTGTGCGGTGATAATAAAAGCCCAGGCCAAAAGCAAGTAC
The DNA here is from genome assembly GCA_963840755.1 of uncultured Chitinophagaceae bacterium. Lineage (GTDB taxonomy): Bacteria > Bacteroidota > Bacteroidia > Chitinophagales > Chitinophagaceae > JJ008. The sequence continues at coordinate 335,088 of CAWJAG010000002.1, forward strand.
CCCAACAATACGGATCCATACCTCATTTGTTTCAGGCAATTGTAATGTTTGAAGAAATGTATTAGGGACAGCAATAAGTGTTAACCCGACTACATACAGGTAAAACCCAAAATAGCAGACGGAACGGGCGGCAGGTGTCATGGTGGTTGGTTTTATAGGTAAATATATTTATTTTCTGGATTACAACCCTGCGGGAAAGTGGAACGGTTCCTCTTCGCATTACCGTTCTATATTTTACTGATGAGGAGCCGCTACATTATTATTCTACAAAATGCCAGCACACCCCTGCCATATCTATAAGGTTAACCTCCCGGCCATAAGGCTGGTTAGTTGGTTTAGCCAGGCGGATGCCAAATTTTTCTTGTAACTTTTTATCACTTACTTCTTTCCAGAATTCATCTGCGTTGCTAACTTTAACACTAACCATAAAATTTTCAGCAAATTCTTTATTATCGAATTGCTGCAAAATAAACCTGCATCCGTCTTTTTGAAAACCAACATAGTCTCCTGCATCCCAGTTGATGGTGAAGCCCAGTTCCTGGAACAATTGCTTCGCCTTTTCAAAATTGCTACCTGATGGAACAAAAGGTTCAAGGGAAAGAAATTTCATGTTTTTTTGTAAAACTACAAATATTGCTTTATGATCGATGGTTAGTATTCGACTTAATGCTACCTGTCCCAATACTTCGGAAGCCATTAAGTTGTTTTATAGAACACTTCAGACAATAGAAGTAACGATTGTTAGTGCCATTAGTATTTCGAAACCCAAAAGACGAAGAAATAAAGTAACTTCACAATCCATAAAAAAGCTAAAGCAGCTCACTACTGTCCCGGCAACATTATAAATGAACGAAATAAAATTAAAGCCGTCAAGGATTGAGGTGATGCATTACCTGGCGCAAAAAATTGACAGTATTATTGATGAGTTTCTAAAAAAAATTGATGCCAACTGGCAACCTGCTGATTTTTTGCCCGAGAGTTCAGGCGAAAATTTTACTAAAGAAATAAAAGAACTACAGGCAGAATGTAAAGACCTGCCGTATGATTATTTAGCCGTATTGGTTGGCGATGTAATTACCGAAGAAGCATTGCCAACTTACGAAAGCTGGCTGATAGAAGTAGATGGTATTACAAAAGCAGAACCACAGGGCTGGAGTAAATGGATAAGAATGTGGACTGCAGAAGAAAACAGGCATGGCGACCTGCTGAATAAATTTTTATACCTCTCCGGCCGTGTTAATATGCGGCAGATGGAGATAAGCACCCAGCATTTAATTGCTGATGGTATGGAAATAGGCACTGCAAAAGATCCTTACAAAAATTTTGTTTACACTTCATTTCAGGAGCTTGCTACCAATATTTCTCACCGTCGCACAGCAACGCTGGCTAAAAAACATGGCAGTGAACAGCTCTCCCGCATCTGTGGTGTTATCGCTGCCGACGAAGCCCGGCATGCTAAAGCCTACAAAAGTTTTATTACAAAAATATTTGAAATTGATGCCAGCGAAATGATGCTGGCTTTTGAAGATATGATGCGCAAACGAATTGTAATGCCTGCCCATTTTCTGCGGCAAGCTGGCGAATCCATCGGAAAAACTTTTTCTCATTACAGTGATGCGGCCCAGCGTCTCGGTGTATATACCAGTATGGATTATACCCAAATTTTAGAATCGCTTATAAAGGAATGGAATATTGGCAACATTTGCAGCCTTACCGGTGCGGCCGAAAAAGCCCGGGATTATTTAATGGCTTTGCCCGAACGATTCAAAAACATTTCTGAGCGGGGGTTAAAAGCCCCTGTAGAATATCAATTTAGCTGGATACATTAGTTAATCGTTGAATTTTTAAACCGCATTGGTACTTCTTCTGATTACTTTACGCCCCAGTTGGTGTGAGCATGGCCTAGTGTGTCAGGGAAGGCTACACAACAACAAAGCGTAGGCATTGTAAACAAATAGCATCACAAGCAAATGCTGAATAGCAAACAGAACCCTGAAAGGCTGCCGGATGGAAGCGGATACCCCGCTGAAGGTTTTGTGTGTTGGCTTTGTGGCGGAGTAGTAGCGGACAGCCAGTACTGAAGATTAGCAGCGAACAGAACGATGAGAGCCCCATTCCTTAACATCACCCTTCGACAAAGCTCAGGGTGACAGACCTCCCCTATCTTTGCCTTCTAACGAAACAATCACATGAACCTCGAATTTAACCGCAACGAAGATTCACTAAAACAAAGCCTCAGCGAAATGCGCCGCAGGTTGGAAAAGATATATGAAGGCGGCGGTAAAAAAGCCATTGACAAACAAAAAGAGAAAAATAAACTTACTCCCCGTGAACGGATTGATTATTTAATTGATAATGATAAACCGTTTATTGAGATTGGTGCATTTGCCGGTTATGACATGTATGCAGAGCAAGGCGGTTGTCCTGCGGGTGGCACGGTAGCAGGTATTGGTTATGTAAGCGGAAGGCAGTGTGTGATATTAGCCAACGACCAGACAGTAAAAGCAGGTGCCTGGTTTCCTATTACCGGTAAAAAGAATCTGCGGTTGCAAGAGATAGCCATAGAAAATCATTTGCCGGTTATTTACCTGGTTGATAGTGCCGGTGTTTTTCTGCCGATGCAGGATGAGATATTTCCGGACAAAGAACATTTTGGCCGCATCTTCCGCAACAATGCCCGCATGAGTGGTATGGGCATCACCCAAATCGCTGCGGTGATGGGCCCTTGTGTGGCAGGCGGTGCTTACCTCCCAATCATGAGTGATGAAACATTGATGGTGGAAGGCAATGGTTCTATTTACCTGGCCGGGCCTTATTTGGTAAAAGCAGCGATTGGTGAAGACATAGATAATGAAACACTCGGTGGTGCTGTAACACATACAGAAATAAGCGGCATTGCCGATTATAAATTTAAGACCGAGCAGGAATGCATGGACCATATTAAAAAAATGTTTTCCATGCTGGGCGATAAACCCAAAGCTGGTTTTGACAGAATAGCTGCGAAAGCACCGAAAAAGAATACAGAAGAATTATATGGCTTATTTCCGCATGATGGTAAGCCGTATGATATCGTAGATGTGATCGAACGGATTGTTGATGATAGTGAGTTTGAACAGTTCAAAGAAGACTATGGTAAAACTATTGTGTGTGGCTATGGAAGAATTGATGGATGGGCAGTAGGTATTGTAGCTAATCAAAGAAAGATAGTGAAGAGTAAGAAAGGTGAAATGCAGATGGGAGGTGTTATTTATAATGACAGTGCTGATAAAGCAGCGAGGTTTATTCTCAATTGCAATCAGAAAAAAATACCATTGATTTTCTTACAGGATGTTACCGGTTTTATGGTGGGCAGCCGCAGCGAACATGCGGGCATCATCAAAGATGGGGCGAAGATGGTGAATGCAGTGGCGAATTCAGTTGTTCCCAAAATCACCATCATCATTGGTAACTCATACGGTGCCGGTAACTATGCCATGTGCGGCAAAGCATACGACCCCCGTTTTATTTATGCATGGCCCACGGCAAAGATTGCAGTGATGGGTGGTGATGCAGCAGCCAAAGTGTTGTTGCAGATAGAAGTGGCTTCTTTAAAATCAAAAGGAGAAGTAATAACTCCTGAAGCGGAGAATAAATTGCTAAGTGATATTAAAGGCCGGTATGATAAACAAACATCGCCTTATTATGCAGCCGCCAGATTATGGGTGGATGCGATTATTGATCCGGTGGAAACGAGAAAAGTTATTTCGGAAGGGATTGCGGCAGCGAATTATAATCCTAAGATAAATGAGTTGAAAACTGGCGTCTTCCAGGTATAATTTTTTGCCACAAAGACACGAAGGCACTAAGGCTTTATTACTTTGTGTCTTTGTGCCTTCGTGGCAATCTTGATTTTAGATAAAAGCAATTATTAATAATGTCATCTACTTCGGTTATAATATATACCGATGGCTCCGCAAGAGGCAACCCCGGCCCCGGTGGCTACGGCACAATACTAATGAGTGGCCATCACCGTAAAGAATTATCACAAGGCTATCATCACAGCACCAACAACAGAATGGAACTGATGGCCTGTATAGCCGGCTTAAAGGCCCTGAAGAAAGAAAAAATGGATGTCACTATTTATTCCGATAGCCAATACGTAGTAAAAGCATGGGAAGAAGGCTGGTTGAAGAACTGGATAAAGACCAACTTTAAAGGAGGTAAAAAAAACCCTGATTTGTGGTGTGAGTTTTATGAACTTTCAAAAAAACACACCATCAAATTCAAATGGGTAAAAGGCCATGCAAGCAATCCATTTAATAATCGCTGTGATGCATTAGCAACAGAAGCGGCAGATGGACATAAGCACACACTACTGCATGATGAAGGATATGAAGGGACAGGAAGTTAATTTAGCTCTCATGTAATGGAATATCTGCAAGCTGATGTAGTTCGCCATTCTCTTTTTCCCAGGCCATACATTCTTTGCCATTCGTAATCACTAAATATTTTACAGGGATGCTGATGTTGTAACGCAATAGCTGCTGCATCACAGTTTCATCAAGCGGCACATCCATATTTTTACATTCCACCATAATTAGTGGCTGATGGTTTGCATCAAACACCATGATATCAAATCGTTTTTTTAATTCCCCCAAATGCATTTCTTTTTCAACACCAATTAAAGCAGCCGGATAATTTTTTATCTGCACCAGGTATTGAATAAAGTTTTGTCTCACCCACTCCTCCGGTGTAAGTACAATCCATTTTTTGCGGATCCTGTCGAAGAGGAGTTCCCTCTCCCCTTCTTTTTTTATTTTAAAATCCGGAGACGGATATGTAATATGAACCATGTATCAAAAATACTACTACGCCTTTTAAAGTAAGAATAATACTGGCTGGTATTAAAGCTTCGCAGTAAGCCGTAATTTGATTAAATTCGTTGTTATGAAATCAAAAGAAGAAATAGTACAAAACTGGCTGCCCCGCTATACCGGCGAAAAGTTAGAAAACTTTGGCAAGTACATCCTGCTTACCAATTTTGGCAACTATGTAAATATGTTTGCCGAATGGAACAAGGTGGAAATAGTTGGTAAAGACAGGCCGATGCAATGTGCCACTGCCGGGGATATTACCATCATCAACTTTGGTATGGGCAGTCCTACTGCTGCAACTATAATGGATTTACTTTCTGCAATTGAACCAAAAGCCGTTTTGTTTCTCGGCAAGTGCGGTGGATTGAAAAGAAGAAATAAACTGGGTGATCTAATTTTACCTATCGCCGCCATAAGAGGTGAAGGAACATCTAATGATTACTTTCCTGCTGAAGTTCCTGCATTGCCTGCATTCGCTTTGCAGAAAGCAGTATCCACCACCATCCGTGAGTTTGAAGTGGATTACTGGACAGGTACTGTGTACACCACCAACCGCCGGGTGTGGGAACATGATGAACCGTTTAAAGAATACCTGCAAAAAATAAGGGCTTATGCTATTGATATGGAAACAGCCACCATCTTTACCGTTGGCTTCTATAATAAAATACCTACCGGTGCATTGCTATTAGTAAGCGACCAGCCCATGACACCCGATGGAGTTAAAACAGAAGCAAGTGATAAAACCATTACCGAACAGTATGTTGAGAAACATATTAAAATCGGTATCGAATCACTAAAGCAACTGATGAATGATGGAATGACGGTGAGGCATTTGAAGTTTTAAAATAAATATTTTACAAGCTTTTGTTTTTCATGGCATAGCCTGTTGTGTCACTCATTTGTGCGTCCCGTTTTCATGGCATCAATAATGCCTTTCAATACGAATTAACTATTTTTGCTTAACATTTTTCTGTTCAAATAAAAATGCCCCCGCTATTACAAATAAAAAACCTCTCCGTTGATTTTGTTACAGAACAAGGAACGGTGAATGCATTAAAAAACATTTCATTCACTGTAAACCGGGGAGAAATTGTAGCATTGGTAGGAGAATCTGGCTCCGGCAAATCTGTTACTTCCCTTTCTGTATTACAGCTATTGCCATCGCCTCCGACAAAATATACTTCCGGTGAAATACTTTTTTGTGATGATGAAAAAGAAAACATCAAACTTCTAACAAAAGGCAGCAACGATTTACAAAATATCCGTGGCAATAAAATAGCCATGATATTCCAGGAGCCGATGACATCGCTTAACCCTGTGCTTACCTGTGGCGACCAGGTGATGGAAGCATTACTTGTTCATAAAAAAATATCAAAGCAGGATGCAAAAGAGCAAACCATTAACTGGTTTGAAAAAGTAAAACTGCCCAACCCTGCTGCGGTATTTAACCGTTACCCTCACCAGTTAAGCGGCGGGCAAAAGCAACGGGTTATGATTGCAATGGCCATGTGTTGCAATCCTTCACTATTAATTTGTGATGAACCCACTACTGCATTAGATGTAACAGTACAAAAAACAATTTTACAGTTAATAAAAGAGTTGCAGCTACAAACAGGCATGGGAGTAATTTTCATAACTCATGATTTAGGTGTGGTAGCCCAAATAGCCGACAGGGCATTGGTAATGTATAAAGGTGAAATAGTGGAGCAAAATACTGTTAAAGAAATTTTTCATAACCCGAAACATCTTTATACAAAAGCATTAATTGCCTGCAGACCTGTTAATCATGAAAGAGGAAAGCGGTTGCCGGTTGTATCTGATTTTTTAAACATGAAGTCAGAAGTAAGAAGTAAGGAGACTGAAATCGAACCCCAAACCCCAAACCTCAAACCTCAAACCTCAATTCTTCTCTCCGTACAAAACCTCTCTGTATGGTTTCCTTCAAAGAAAAATTTTTTTGGCAAAGCACTTGAATATACAAAGGCAGTTGATGATGTTAGTTTTGAAGTATATAAAGGGGAAACACTGGGATTGGTTGGCGAAAGTGGTTGTGGCAAAACCACATTGGGCCGAACATTGCTGCGATTGATTGAGCCAACAGCAGGAAAAATAATTTACAACAACACCGACCTTACAGCACAAAAAAAAGAAACCTCATTTCTCTACGAAAAGAAGTGCAGATTATTTTCCAGGATCCGTATTCGTCTTTAAACCCAAGGCTTACGATTGGCCCTGCTATTGCAGAGCCCATGCAGGTACATAAAATAATTACAAACAGTAAACAACGAAAAGAAAAAGCAATTGAGTTGTTAGAAAAAGTAGGCTTAAAAGCCGAACACTATAACCGCTACCCGCATGAGTTTAGCGGCGGCCAGCGGCAGCGGATTGTTATTGCAAGGGCATTGGCATTAAATCCTTCTTTTATTGTGTGTGATGAATCTGTTTCTGCGCTTGATGTAAGTGTACAGGCACAGGTGCTTAACCTCCTGAATGATTTGAAAAAAGACTTTGGTTTTACCAGTATTTTTATTTCGCATGATTTATCTGTAGTTCGTTATATAAGCGACAGGATAATGGTGATGAATAAGGGAAGGATTGAAGAGATCGGTAATGCCGATGATGTTTATTATAAACCTTCTTCTGCTTATACGAAGCAACTGATTGCGGCGATACCGAAATGAGATTGAGTTAAAAGTCGGTGTTTTTTTTGAAAAGGGTGTTATACATTTATAAGTAATAATTTGAAGACATCACTAAATAAAGCATTTCCTGTGAATGCGTGGGGACTAAGTACACTAATTGGTTCTCTGTTTTACTTATTTATTTTAATTTCAAAGTTTCTTATTAAGGAACCAAGTGAAATCTTTGCAGCATTATCATTGCTAATTTTATTCGCTGGAGTTTTTTCTTTGCCGACATTTCTTATTTGCTATTTCGCAATTAAATACCTTTCAAAAAAAGGTGTATCGATTAGAAGCATTAGAATCAAAGTTTATTTTCTGGCTTTGATAGGAGTTTTATTGACAGTCATCTTTTTTGAACCAGATATTTTCAAGGAAAGCATTTTGCTCTTTGGTTTAACTTGCTATATTACAGGCCTTACAATTTCATTTTTTTCCCTGAAAATAAATCCCTTGAGTTAGGGTAAAACACTTTCTATATGGTTTCCGCCATTGGTGGTCTTACGAAAAAATAATACTCAGCTGTTGCGTCTTAGCTGGATGTATGCTGCCCTATATTCTACAGATGAAGTGTGTCCATCGTTTCACTCAGGATAAACTTGCAAAAAAGCCCATCTGTGTGAGCTTTAGGAAGCCAATACTTCAAAGTCCATAGTTAATTTACGCCGCTGTTGTGTCTTGTGTGCTGATATTGCAGCACAGGCAAAGACCAACAGCAGGAGCTTTAGGAAGCCAATACTTCAAAGTCCATAGTTAATTTGTTATTGTGGGATTTAGTTCCTCTAAATTCGTTTGTTGGTGTTTTTGCAAGCAGCACAGAAGCCGCACACAACACACAACAAAGGCCGTTCAAAGAATTAGAAAAAAGCCGCAAAGACGGAATTTATTGCTGCCCTATGTTCTACAGATGAAGTGTGCGACGCAAGGGACGATCATCTGTGTTAATATCGTCTGCCTACATAATATTTCGGCAGATAAATCGGCTAAAAAAATATATTAACGAGAAAGAAGTTCTTTAATAATGGTTATTACCTTTTCCACATTCGGCAACATAGCCTGCTCTAATCCAATATTCATTGGCACAGCAGGCAGGTTTAATGCACCCAGCACTTCTACAGGTACATCGAGAGATTGAAAACAGTTTTTAGAGATTCGTCCGGCCAGTGCTTCTGCAAAAGAATTGTTTTGCTGTTCTTCTGTTAGTACCAGACATTTTCCATGCAGTTTCACCCTTTCATAAATTAACTCTTCATCCAACGGATACAATGTCCTTAAATCAACTATTTCTATTTGCTGATTGAATTGTTTAGCCGCCGCTTTCGCCCAGTACACACCCATGCCATAGGTTATAATCAAACAGCTTTCCCCGTTAGCCATTGCATCAGCAGATGCATTGCTGATAATACTTGCTTTGCCCAACGGAATAATATAGTCCCTGCCAGGTTCAATGGTTTTTGCTTCTTCGGTGCCCGGTACTTTGCCCCAATAAAGGCCTTTATGTTCCAGCATTACTACAGGGTTACCATCGTAATAGGCGGCCTTCATCAACCCTTTCATATCTGCTGCATTAGAAGGATACACAACTTTAATTCCTTTAATGGAAAGCAATGTTGTTTCTATACTGCCACTGTGATAAGGGCCACCACCGCCATAGGCACCGATGGGTACCCGCAATACCATTGATATTGGAAACTTGCCGCAGGTTAAATAACAACTCTTGGATATTTCTGTAACCAGCTGGTTAAAGCCAGGGTATATATAATCTGCGAACTGTACTTCTACAATTGGTTTAATACCTACTGCATTTAAACCAATAGTAGAGCCTACTATATATGCTTCTTGTATTGCAGTGTTAAACACACGGTGGTCACCAAATTGTTCTGCCAGTGTTGCAGCTTCCCGGAACACCCCGCCTAATCTTTTACCTACATCCTGTCCGTATAAAATCATGGCAGGATTGTCTTCCATTAATTCCCTTACCGCATATAAAGCAGCATCTACCATCAATACTTTTTCTGCCCCTGCTGGTGCCCTCTCGCCTTTTTCTTCTGTTATTGTGGCAGGAACGAAAACATAATCTTGCACAGTAGAAGGATGTGGTTCTGGTGCGGCAATTGCTTTTGCAAAATCAGCAGCGATTGTTTCTGCTGCTTCTTTTTCAATTTGTATTAATTCATTTTCTGTAACTCCTCTTTGAATCAATACATTTCTCAATTTAGGATAAGGGTCATTTTTTTCATGCATATCCCAATCAACCTGGCTGCGGTAAAAATCTTTTCTTACACCGCTTGTATGGTGGCCAAGCAATGGTGTTTCTGCATGAACAAGGCAGGGCTTTCCTTCCTTCCGCACAAACTCACACACTTCTTTCATTACCTTATACGATGCTTCAAAATCACTTCCATCTACCTGCACCCTGTTCATCCCTTTAAAACCAGAAACATATTCATAAGCATTCATTGCCCTTGCTTCTCCCGCAGACACACTAATGCCCCAGTTATTATCCTGCACTAAATAAATTATTGGTAGTTGCTTTAACACTGCAAACTGCATGGCTTCGCTTACTTCGCCTTCTGTTACACTGGCATCACCCATTGAGCAAAGAACAATAGGTTCTTCTCCGTTTGGCCCCCTTCTTAATTTTTCCGGGTTTGATTTTTCCCAGAACCTTATTCCTTGTGCAATACCTGTTGTAGGAATAGCCTGCATACCTGTTGCACTGCTTTGATGAATAATAATTGGTTTGTCTGTTCCCTTATAATTAGGATGAGAATAATATTCCCTTCCACCACTAAATATATCATCGCCTTTAGCAAGCAGTTGCAGCATTTGTTCATACGGTGTAAACCCTAATCCCTGCAGCATACTTTCATCCCTGTAATAAGGGCTTACAAAATCATGCGGCATTAAATTAAAAGCAGTAGCTAATTGTATAGCTTCATGTCCACGGGAAGTGGAGTGAACATATTTGCAAACGGAACGGTTAGCCTCGTAGGTTTGGGCCATCGCATTTACCTGCGCCATGTGTTTGTAGGCTCTTAACAAAAGGGAAGTATCAATCATGTATTGCAAGCAAAGTGAAAAACAAAATTAAGGGAAAGGAAAGGGCTAAAAAAAATCCCGCATTAAAGCGGGACGTATAAGCAATTGGTCTTATTTACAAAAATCAGGGATAACTATTTTATTTCCAGGTTAAACATACTGTCGTCTTCTATAAACCCTTCCAGCTCATCACCCACCACTACTTCGCCAACACCGGCAGGGGTGCCGGTAAATATCAGGTCGCCAATGTTTATTGAAAAATAATTCGAAATGTATGCTATAATTTTATCGAAGCTGTGCAGCATGTTGGCAGTATTGCCCTGCTGTACCAGTTCTTTATTTTTATACAAACAGAAGTTGATATCTTTTTTGTTTTTGATATTGGTAAGCGAAACCCATTTGCCAATAACAGCTGAGTTATCCCATGCCTTTGCTTTTTCCCAGGGCAGGCCTTTTTCTTTTAGTTCATTCTGGATATCCCTTGCCGTAAAATCTATACCGGCAGTTATGGCATCATAATACTTGCCTGCAAATTTATCCTGCACATATTTTCCATTCTTACAAATGCGTAGCACTATCTCACATTCATAATGCAGTTCGTTTGTAAACTCAGGATAATAAAAAGGGGTATGCGGCTGCAATAAAGCACTTTTTGGCTTCATAAATATTACCGGCTCATCCGGTACTTCGTTCCCTAATTCTTTGGCATGGGCAACATAGTTGCGGCCAACACAGAAAATCTTCATGATGAAAGTTTAATGTTAAATACATCGGATACATGCGGACAGTTCATCCCATATATTCAAATTTCATTATGACAATTGGATTTTAAAACGGCTGAAAGAACCAGTAAAAAGATTAGCCGGGCTGCTAAAGTAAGTAAAGAACCTGATTTCTCATAGCTAAAACTCTTTATTATTTACCGCATTCATAGCGGCGGCAATACCCTGTGCGGCAAAGGTTTCTATTGCCTCTGTAGATTTTTCAATTTTCGATTTAACAACCGGCTCTTCTTCCTTTCTCCATTTACTCAACACAAAATCTGCCTGCATACCCTTTGGATAATCGTTGCCAATACCAAACCTTAACCGTGGGTAATCTGTTGTTTGCAAAAGCTCCTGTATGCTCTTTAACCCGTTATGTCCCGCATCAGTTCCGGCAGGCCTTATCCTTAATTTGCTTACCGGCAATGCTAAATCATCGAGAACAACCATAGTATTTTCCAATGCCACCTTTTCTTTATCCATCCAATACTTAACAGCTTTTCCGCTTAAGTTCATAAAAGTAGTTGGCAGTATGCAGACGAATATTTTCCCCTTCCATTTTACTTCGGCCATCCATGCAAGCCTGCTGCTGCTAAAAATACCGCCGTGTTTTTGTACAAAGGCACTCACTACATCAAAACCTATATTGTGCCTTGTGTGTGCATATTCATTGCCGGGGTTTCCTAATCCCACAATTAAAAATTTCATGTTGCTAAATTGGGATAAATTCGCTTAATAAATAAAAAATCCGTCTCGGGTATACCGAAACGGGTTTGAATAGAGTTATTTCGATTGAGAATATTATTTCTTTCCTTTTGCAGGTGCGGCAGCAGGTGTAGCAGCGGCAGGCACAGCAGCCCCTTTGGCGGCGGCAGGTGCAGCAGCGGCAGGTGCAGCAGCCTCTTCTTGTTTCAGTTGTCTTGTAAGTACAACTGAAGCAATTGGGATGCGGGGAGAATTTAATATTTCATAGTTATCCAGTTTTACATCTTCAACACGGATGTTGCCATTCAGTTCCAGGCCATCAATAGAAACTTCAATTTGCTCTTTCAGGTATTTAGGATAAGTTTTTACCTTTAATGATTTCATTTTGGTAATAAGCTTACCGCCATCTTTAACACCTATTGAAACACCTATAAATTTCAAAGGGATTTCGGCTACTACTTTTTTGTCTTCTACCAATTCCAGTAAATCCACATGTATCAGGCTTTCATCTACTTTGTTAAACTGAAGGTCTTTCAGGATTGTCCTGTAAGTTTTCCCTTCTAAAGTTACTTCAGCAATTTGGAAGCTTGGGGTGTACACTAATTTTCTGAAAGCTGCAGCAGGGGCCTGAAAGTTAATGTCCTGTGCGCCGCCATAAATTACACCGGGCACAAGTTCCTGAGAGCGGAGCTGGCGGGTGGCAGATTTCCCGAATCCGGTCCTCAGATTACCTTCGATTGTAATTGATTTCATTTGTATGTTGTTTAAATTGTTTACTTACTTATCCCTTCTTTGCGAATGAATAAAGAGGCTGGTTATACTCTTATTCTCATACGCATTTCTTATTGCTACTGCAAAAAGCTCTGCTACACTCAGCACTTTTATCTTAGGGCTTTCTTTTCTTATGGGTATTGTATCACACACTACTAATTCTTCCAGCACACTGTTTTCAATATTTTCATATGCCTTACCACTTAGTACCGGGTGAGTAATTAATGCCCTCACACTTCTTGCACCTTTTTCTTTTAAAAGGCCTGCACTTTTTGCCAGTGTACCGCCAGTGTCGCAGATGTCGTCAATAATCACTACATCCCTGCCTGTCACATCACCTATCACCACCATACTTGCTATTTCATTAGCCCTTTTACGGTGCTTATCGCAGATTACCATTTCTGCGTTAAAATAACTGGCTATTTCCCGGATGCGGTTGGTAGCTCCCACATCGGGGGCGGCAAAGGTAAGGTTTTCAAGCCTTAAATTTGAGATGTAAGGGATAAAAACAGCATGACTGTCAAGATGGTCAACCGGTATATCAAAATACCCCTGAATTTGGGGGGCATGCAAGTCCATCGTTATTACCCTGTCTGCCCCTGCGGCTACTAACATATTGGCAACCAGCTTACTTCCAATAGCTACTCTCGGCCTGTCTTTCCTATCCTGCCGGGCATACCCATAATATGGCATTACAGCAATTACCTTATCCGCAGATGCCCTTCTGGCTGCATCAATCATCAACAGCAATTCCATTAAATTTTCGGCAGGTGAAAAGGTGCTTTGCACCAAAAAGACATAATCACCCCTTACACTTTCAAGAAAGATGGGGCTTATTTCCCCATCGCTAAACTTTTGAATATTTACTTTACCCAGTTTGGTGCCGTATTGTTTACAGATTTGTTCGGCAAGTTGCTGAGAACCGGTTCCGGCAAAAATTTTGGCTGATTGCATAGCAGAAGAATAATGTGGGGCGAAGATAACCTCACTTATGGCAATCCCAAAAAAACAGTGGGAAAAGCATCAACCTTGTATCCCCAATTGCATTCCGCAAACGATATTGGCTGCGGATGACTAACTAGCGGACGGCGAGGGATGAAGCAGCCTTGTTCTTTATTTCCTGCTTTGGAACTTGTTTATTACTGCTTGTTTTAGAAGAACTGGTATTGCAGGCATAAAAAAGGGAGGAGCAGATAAAGATAGAAAAGATTAAGGCCACCGTATAAAGACCGGCAAAAAACAATACCGGATGAAGTGAACCCAACGGAGCTATTGATTTGGATTTCATAAATATTGGTTTTAGTTTTTCTACAGGCTGATATTGGATATTTTTTGTCGCCTGGTGCCAATGATAATTACTCATTGACAGACTAAAAATATTACCTATACTTGTTGTATGCAAGAGCACAAGTACTCAATAAAACAATGGGCAAAAGACGACAGGCCAAGAGAAAAACTACTATTGAATGGTGCAGAAAACCTCAGCAATTCAGAACTGCTTGCCATACTTATACATAATGGCAGCAGGGAAAAAACAGCCGTTGATCTTGCCAAAGAAATACTGAAAATGGGAAAGGACAATTTAAATGAACTGGGTAAACTTTCTCTTAAAGAACTGATGAAAATAAAAGGCATAGGTGAAGCAAAAGCTATTACTATTGCTGCTGCATTAGAGTTGGGAAGAAGAAGGCACAGCACAGATCCCTTAAACAAAGCAATAATAAAAAGCAGTGCCGATATAGCCCATTATTTACAAACAAGGTTAAAAGATTACCGGCATGAAGTGTTTGCCGTTTTATTTTTGAACCAAGCCAATAAAATAAACCATTTTGAAATCGTAAGTGAAGGCGGAATAACAGGTACAGTGGCCGACCCAAAGGTTATTTTAAGAAAAGCTTTGGAACATGATGCCACAAGTATTATTCTATGCCATAACCACCCTTCAGGCAGTTTAAAGCCCAGCAGGGCTGATGCTGCACTTACAGAAAAAATAAGAGGTGCTGCGGCACTATTAGATATTTCTGTATCCGACCACCTTATAGTAAGTGAAAACGGTTATTACAGTTTTGCAGATGAGGGACTGATTTAGGCTTGAGCTGGGGGTGCCCCAAAGTTGAAAGGCATTTGCATTTCTTCTAAATCCTTTATTACCCCATTAGCCTGTTCGTATTTTTGAACATTATCTGCCATAGCTTTCATCAATCTTTTGGCATGTTGCGGGGTAAGTATTATCCTCGACTTTACTTTACTCTTGGGTGTTCCCGGCATTACATTTACAAAGTCAATTACAAACTCTGCATTGGAGTGGGTAATGATGGCAAGGTTGGCATAATTACCTTCGGCCACTTCTTCAGAAATTTCTATGTTTAGCTGGTTGGGTTGATTTGGCTGATCCATAAAAAAAGGGGATATGTTTTGCATATCCCCTTCAAAAGTATAGAAAAAATTATTATGGATAATAATCGTCTATAAGATAACGGAAGGCTGAGCCGTTAAATACGGAATATTGTACTGTAAAACGTTTGGTAACAGGGTTTGCCGTTATAAAGTTAGGTTGAGTAGTAATACTTACCCCCTGCGCAAGTAATGCAGTAACATCCTCTGGTTTCATTTCCACTGCAAAATTTGTAAGGCTTGTGCCGTTGTTTACAAAGGTAATAACATATCGTGGTAATATAAAATAGCCACTTTCCACTTCGATAGTTGTAGGATCTGTAGGCAGAAACAAGGTGTGGTCACCAAAGAAAGTACCCCCTGCTGTTGGGCCTGTGCCATCATTATTGTTCCAGCGATAGAAATCCCATGTATATACGCCGGCAATTGGGTTGCCAATAGCATGGTAATAGAATGTATTCAATTCTGCACTAATTGTAGTGCCACTTGCATCATACAATGTAATTGGCAACATATAGTTCTTAGTAACATCAAACTTCCAGGGGTAAAACTCAATATCAAGGCTGTCCCTGTTTGTTCCTGCTTTTATAGTTCCTGTTGTTGTGGTGAACTTATAATGGTCAGCCGGAAGTGCAAAGTATGAATTGGGGTTTGCACTGTTATAAGCAGTACGTTTGGTATCATCTACCTTAAGTTTATAGGTGATATCAGAGGCTGCCATTTTACCACCAGAATAATAAACAGGTATCTTGTAGTGGAAGGTATCGCTTACAGTTGTGCCAGCCACTAAAAGTGCAGACTGGGGAAAATAGCCTTTTGATCCGCTATAAGGTATATACATAAGAGAATTACCCTCATCATTCTTAACATCTAAATAGCCATTTTCTTTAAGGCAGGATGACAAGCTAAGAACTGCTGCTGCCGTGAGGATTAAACTAGTTATTTTTTTCATTTCTTTTTAATTAAAGAGTTTTAAAATTTAGAATGTATCCCAAAAAATCCTACCAGAGAAAACATTTACCCCCTGTGGCACATTAGCTGGGTTTGTTTGTTCTTCCTTAATAGGATAAAATAACCTTACTGGCTGTGTCGGGAATTGAGCCTGCAATGAAATCGGTATATTGGGAAACCCTGTTCTTCTAAATTCAGACCATGCCTCTAAGCCATTGTAATTACACAACGCAATCCATTTTTGCATATAGATAGCATTTAATTTATTACTCGAAGCTGCAAAGTCAGAGTTATTCAGACCACTGCTAAGAAGTGTAGCCGCCCTTGTAGAAGCACTTGCCACACCCAACATACGGAACGATTCGTTTACACCAGATGTATAATGGGCAGCAGCAGAACCTATGCCTGCCAATGCTGGCCATCTTTGAGCAGCTTCAGCCCTCAAAAAGAAGCTCTCTGCAGCAGACACTAATATCATGTCTTTAGTAGCAGTACCTTTTATAAGTTGGCCGGGGCCCACACTTGATGTAACGGCTGTTAAATATGCTGTACCGTTTCCACCCAAAGGAACACCTACATATGTAGAAGCATTAAAGTTTGCTGTGCTTCCTGTTTGAGCTGGTGCTGCAGCTATTTGCTTTAGGCGGAATGTATCATTATTCAATTTCAGCCAGTCAATCATAAATTTGCTGATTTTAATGAACCTTGCTCCACCTACTTCAGCATCATTCTCATCATAGCCGTAAGCAACATAAAAAGGGTTAAGCTTACCCTGTGTTTTCAGGTATCCCGGATTAGCTACTATATCCTCACCAACCCCAAGAAAACCACTACCCTCGTTGATAATATTTGTTATTTGAGCCTGAATGTAAGCATCCCTACCGGAAACTAAAGCCTGACGGATAAGAATCCTCAATTTCAATGTATTTGCAAATCTTACCCATTTAGATTTAGTGCCTTTGTTAACGATATCTTGTGGGACACTGCCAGGGAAAGTGGCTGCTTTAATTTTTACAATGGCAGCATCCAGTTTAACAATTAAATCGGTATAAATAGCCTGTGCATCATCATACTTAGGCTGAATAACACCTGTGCCTTTAAGTGCATCTGTATAAGGAACGTTACCATAAAGGTCGACCAATTGCTGGTAAAGCATTGCCTGCATTACCATAGCTGGCCCTTCTAAGTAACCAACCCCATCTCTTGCAGCATTGGTAATTGTAAACTGATAATCCTGGATATTGTCATACAATGTAACCCAGAAATTATAGTCGTTATTGGTAAAGTTGTAGGTCTTTTCTGTAGCACCCGCAGTAAATGAGGTGGAATGTCCCCAATGCCCTGTCCAAAATTCAGCTAACTGATTTGGAGCCAGTGTGCCGGCTGTTACCCTTGCAGCATTGGTAAACACCAAGTCTGCCTTCGCGGAGGTGGGGGTATTAGGATTTTCATTTACATCCAGCCATTTTCTGCTGCATGAAGACATCAGAATGGTGAGAGCCGATATGCAAAATATAATTTTTGTCTTTCTCATATTTCAATTTTTTAGGTCTGTTTTTTAGAATGTGATATTCAATGTGGCTCCATAAGAACGATAAGGGGGTGTGTTTCCAGTATCGCTTAAACCTACACCATTACCATTACCATTTGCCCTGTTATCCGGGTTGCCAGAAAACTCAGGGTCGCCATAGATATTATTTTTAGGCGCAAGGATAAACAAATTACGTCCGTTTACCCCCATTGTCATTGCTTTAATCACTTTACCGGTACCAAACCATTTTTTAGGAAAATCATATGTAAGGGAAACATCCCTTAATTTCCAGAAAGCACCGCTGGTAACAAAGTTTTCACCTGCCCTTCTGTGATAATGATCCCAATACTCATACCAGCCATCTTCAACAGGGACACTTGTGTTATCAATTGATTTTCCGGTATTATCTAAAGTAACTGAATTAGGGAAAATAAAGCTTTCTCGGTTGTATTTACCGGTTTCAAATCCTATACCTGTAAACACTAAATAGGGGGCTATGCCATGATAATAGTAGTTACCTCCACGATATTCTGCATTTGCAGAAAAAGCTAAGTTTTTATATTTAACCGTTGTTCCTAAACCAAGTATATGCTTAGGCAAAGTTGTGCCCCAGTCTTTTTCTTTGTTAGAAATACCCGGGTAACCATTTAAACTGTTTACAATTACCTTTCCCGCCGCATCCCTTTGCCACTGTGTAGTTTTTAAATAAGGGAAAGGTTTGCCAATTTCTGCATAAATAAAGCCAGAAGAACCATCACTGGCACTGAATGTATACCTGTTCAACAATACATTGTTCAGGTCACCATATAAGGATTTTACTTCATTAGTGTTCCAGGTGTAATTAGCATTTACATCCCAGGTAAAATCCCTTTTATTAAGAAGTTTAACTTTTAACTCTGTTTCAGCACCCCAGTTGTCCACACGGCCGCTGTTAATTGTTGCTGTTTGATAGCCAGTTGCATCAGATACTGCTATAGTAAGAATTTGCCCTTTAGAAATTTGTTTGAACGCAGAAACGTCCAGGTTAATCCTGTTTTTCCATAACTGGAACTCACCGCCAACTTCATAGGAAGTAATGAACTCCGGCTTCAAATCTGTGGCTGGTAAATTACCGCCTACAGTTTGACCAACTAATGTTCCATAAGGAAAACCAGCACCTACAGGAAATTCAGGGAACAGTCCATAAACACCTATGTTATCATTACCATTTTTGTTTACAGAAGCCCTTAATTTGGCATAATTAAAGAAATCGGATTTGATACCATCAAATGCTTCTGTAAGGATGAATGATATATCGCCACCATAATAGTTATAAGTATACTCGTTCAGCTTTCTTGTATCTGCGTAGAATAAAGAAGTACCATCACGACGGAAACTTCCATGTGCAAACAGATAATCTTTATATGCTAATGAAAGGTTTGCATAATAGCCGAACTTTCTTATTTCAGTATTTGTTTCTGTACCCACTAACTCCCCGGAACGAACACCAATATTGAACAAATCCGGAACTACTACTGAGTTAGACCCAATTGTTATATTCTTGGTTTTACGTACCTGAATGTTCTGACCTAATAACAATGTTGCTTTTAAGTTATTAGTAATCTTTTTGGAGAACTTAGCGATAAGGTCGTTATTAATACGGTTAGCATATCCGCTTCTGTCCCTTACAGCACCATTAACGTCTGCAGCGGCACGGTTAATACCATTATAGTCATTAGGGAAAGGAGCCGTAAAAAGCCAAGTTTCTTGCCCAATTGGTATAGCTAAATTTACCTTGGGTTGTTTTACTAAATGATTGGGTAGATGCAATACCTACCCTGTTAATAAATTCAATATTGTCATTTATTTTCAGGTTAAGGTCAAGGCTACCATTAAAGTAGTTTCTTCCACCTTTGCTCCTGTTATTATCCAATTCGAACCAAGGGCTATTATAATAGTCATTGAAATAACCATTAGGGCTCGCAAATTTATCGTTTTTCCAATCCCTTAATTGAGTAAGGGGTACATAACCCGGTGTATTCATTACCAGCTCATAGAAGTTATTACCATTCAATTCATCATCATGAACTTCATATCTGTCCTGTGCATAATTAGCAGTAAAGGAAGCTTTAAACTTACCATATTGCTTAGAGGCAGAGAAACGGGCATTATCCCTTCTGATATCATCACCAGGAACAACACCTTTTGTCAAAACATCCTGTAAAGAGATATAGAATGAGCTTGTAGCATCGCCACCTGAGAGGGATACATCATTCTGCATGGTATATCCAATATCCCACACTTTGTATTTTTCTTTTGGCCTAGCTGTATAAGGAACATAATAAACAGAGCCATCTTCAGCAGTTCTGCCCAAAGGCCTGATAGAACCATCATAAGCATCCCCATAAGACTGGTTTTCATAGCTCCTGTAGTTACCAGCGGCAGTTAATCCACCATAACCGGAACCATTGCCCCAGCCATTTTGAAACTTAGGCAGGAAGCTTACCTGATCTACGTTTGAAGAATGTGAAAAAGTTACAGTTGGTTTTCTGTTAGCACCCTTTTTAGTGGTAACCAATAAAGCACCATTGATACCTTCTGAACCATATAGTGTAGAAGCATTAGCACCTCTTAACACTGTTACTGATTCAATATCGTTAGGGTTAAGGTAGCTTAAAGTATTCCTCGGAACAGGTACACCATCTAATACCACCATACCTTGGTTATCGCCGGATATTGATCTCTGCCCCCTGATTGTTACCCGTATATCTCCAAATACACTGTTGTTACCATTAGTAACGTTCAGACCTGCTACTTTACCAGCAAGAGCCTGACCAAGGTTGGGAGATTTACCATTAGTAATTAAGGAATTGTTTACAGTAGTTTGAGAAGACCCTAATTCCTTTGGTCTCTTTCTAATACCTAATGCAGTAACAACAGTAACTTCAACACCAGTTGTACCTACTTTGTTTTTTACCCTTACATCTAAAGCACTGCCAGAACCAACAGTTACCTCCTGATTTTCGATGTTTGCCCCTGTAATTACAAGTACATCACCGGTTTTGGCTTTAATGGTGAAGCGGCCATTTGCATCGGCCACGGTACCAGTATTGGTACCTTTAATACTAACAGATGCGCTTTGTACAGCAGCACCCGCATCATCGGTTACAGTACCGGTAATCATCCGATCCTGACCAAATGCCAATGCAGAAAAAAGCATCAGCATCGTAAACAGTGTAGCGAATTTTCTCATGTTAACGTTAATTTTTTAAGAAATAAAATTTGCTTTGGTATTCCGGCAGAAACCGTCCGTTTAGCCGGGAAACATACTACCAGGAGACAATGATGCCGCTGATAATGCTGCCGCAAGTTAATTATTTTTAACAAATACTTGTTAGGTTGTTAAAAAAAAAGAAAAAAAACTAAAAAAGCAGCCTTGCCTGCACTTTTAATTCGGTGCGGCGGCTTCCGGAGTATCTCATCCAGCCCGGAGCCTACCGAAGCTTTGTTTTGATAAGCTGTTTGTGCTATCCGTAGCCAAAGTGCCAGTTTTTTGCTTAAATCATAGTTGAGAGTTATATAATACCGGAAGCCTTTATCAAAAAATGCAGGGATGGAGTAGCCATAAAGCACATCATTTTCGTAAGCATAAATCCTTGAATTATAACCCCCTGTTTCAAAATACTGCAATCGTAATACTCCGGAAAGGGGAGCCATTAATGGTTTGTACATAAAGTCCATAAAAGTAAGGAAGCCAGTTTCTTTGTTTTCACCTTTATTATCATACCAGAGCAACTCTACCCTGTTTCTTAAAGTTATTGATGAATTTAGTTTATAATTTATCTGTGTCCGCCAGCTTTTTTTGGGTAAAAAAACAAGGTAATTAGTAGTCGTTGTGTTGTCAGACTGGTTAGCCTGCTTTGATTCGTTTCTGAACCGGGTATAAATTTCAACCTGTTTGTTTGGTGTATATGTTAATTGGGCAAGAAAATCTGTACCCCTGCTTGGGGCATCTGCCAAATATTTCAACCAGGGGAAACGATAAATATCCCCATACATATCAAATCGCCAGCCAATAGCCGGACGGATGGCAATACCGGTATAAAAACCAGTTTCGTTGGTGGGCAGGGTGTTTTCTGTAAAGGCATTTCCATTAATGGCCTGGTAGCCGGCACTAATTGTCCGCTGAACAAAAGATACATCAACCCTGGGGTCAACACTTAATAGTAAGCCATTGATGAAAGCCTTATCAAAATTTTTATCAACGGCCACTTCACCAAAGAAGTGGAGATTTTTGTGGGTAAAGCTATAATCAACACTCATATTCAGCCAGCTTTTTCCGCTAATCGCATACAGGTTGTAAGGTTCATCCCTTTTTTGCACTGGTACTGAAAAATTGTAATTAACTGCATTTACTCCAACATGCCATTTTTTTGCCTTATAAGAAATGTTTCCGCCAAAAGCTATTTGTGATAGCTGGTTACGGTTTATTATTTCGCTGCTGGTACGGTTATACCCGGATGTGAGGAATGAGGAAATAAAATCTTCATTGTTTATTGTATCTGTTGCAAAATTGGCACTTAGCTTTCTGAAAGATGCAAAGACAGTAGCTTCCACCTTTCCTTTTTTAATAGTAATACCTGCACCCCTGTGAAAATAATATTCACCAGCAGAATTATATGGCCTTAACACCGATGATTGCCGTTTGACACCCATTACATCAGCACTTTTTTTAAATGCCAGGCTTTGCCATTGAATAAGCCCCTGCCCCATATTCACTGTAAAATCACCAACGGCCAGCGATTGAATTATTCCAATCTTTCTTGCAAATAAATGGAAGGAATAAAAATCAAATCCATACTTCTGTGCGCCTTTTAAAAATTGCTCGCCAGCATCTTTATCACCCACCAACCCATACTGCAGTAAATTTTTATATGTATAACGGTAGCGAAAAAAAATACGTTGCGGGCTGCCAATGTATTTTGTACCGCTGGTGCTTTTATCAAACCCTTTTGATTTTTCCAAAACCTGTGTTACCCGTAAAAGCAAACTATGATCCCCCTGGCTAAACCTTTTACCTGCCTCTTCTTTTAATGACAAGGGAGTTGCCACAGTAATAAAAGGTATTAATTTACGAATGGTGTTCACATCCCATGAGGGCACAGCCTGTAATTCATATATACTAACCAGTGATCCCAACAATGTGCGGTAAGAAATTAAATTAGCTATTTGTAAATCAGTTACTATTCGCAGTTGTTTTAATTCATCAGCTTCAGCCGTATTAATATTTAGGGGGCTCTTTTTGAATTGTTCCAGATCCTGCAAAAAATTATCATCTTCTATTTCTGCCTGCTCGGCATCAGTAAGGTTTTCTAATTGCTGTTCTGTAGCTACAGGTACTTCCTGTCCATAAGCAGATATTGAAGAGTGGACAGCGAAAAGTATAATGAGTATCGTAATTATTTTTTTCATCCACCTTTCGGCTTAGTATTAAAAATCAGCATTAACCCGGGAGTAACACCTAATTGCGGATGATAACCTGCAACTACATCTAACCGTAAAGATTTTAGCGATAGACCCACTCCTGCCCATACGGTGGATGTGGCTGATGACATGCCTGCCCTTATTAATAATTGCGGAACAATTTTATACTGAAAGCCTGCATTTACATTTACCGGCTGGTTTTCTTCTTTTTGTACTTCGGCACTAATCAGGAATTTTTCTGAAGCATCGTATCCTATTCCAAAAGTGTAAAGCGAGGGCAGTTTTTCCTGCTGGTCTTTTCCAAACTTTCCACCTACAGGGTTGCTGATATGCAGGCCAGTATGTAATCTTTCAGTTAAATGTAAAATTGTTCCCAACTCAAAGCTTACGGCAGATGAATTACCATAGCCAGCTATGCTGATGCTATTATAATTAAACTGTGCGCCAATATCTACCTTGCTTCCAAGCTTTCGGCCATAAGCAAGCCCCAATTGTGTTTCATTATAATCAGCAAAGCCGGAATAATTTGCCTTTAATCCAAAATTCCCTGATTTGGTTGGCAATGCAGCTACTGCGGAATAACTACTCAGTTCCTCCAATAAAAACCTTCTCTCGCCATATAACCCTGCTGAAAGCCCTTTTACCTGTGCCAGTGATGCCTGATTGGAAGTAAATGAAAATACATCAACATGGTTAATGCTGTAAGCCCCAAGCCCGGTATATGATGCAGCTACTGGCCGGCGCAAAACCTGGCCAGCTGCAATGTGATTGATAAAAACAATAAACAGCAAAAACAAAACCTTCCTCATCAGCTTTTAAAATTTAAAGAAAGTTACAAGTAACGTATTAAGCAGCAAAAATAAAATATAATCGATGAAGCAGCGGCGCATACTTGCATTACATTTGCGCCATGAAAATTTTAGATGGCAAAGTTGCCTCACAGGCGATAAAAGATAAGCTGAAAATTGATGTGGCACAATTAGCAGCCGAAGGTAAAAAAATTCCCCACCTGGCCGCTATACTTGTTGGTACAAGTGGCGCAAGTGAAACCTATGTTGGCGCCAAAGTAAAAGCCTGTGAAGAGGTAGGTTTTAAATCAACCCTTATACGGTTTGAAGAAACAATCAGCGAAGTAAAATTATTAGATAAAATAACCGACCTTAACAACGACCCCGACGTGGATGGCATATTAGTGCAGTTGCCGCTTCCCAAACATATTTCTGACTCAGCAATAATAAATGCAATTGACCCTGATAAAGATGTGGATGGGTTTCATTCTGTAAATGTGGGTAAGATGCTGCAAGGGTTGCCAACATTTGTACCAGCCACGCCGCATGGTATTATGCTTATGCTTGAACATTATAAAGTGGATACTAAAGGCAAACATGCTGTGGTAGTTGGCCGCAGCAATATTGTAGGCCGGCCAATGAGTGTTTTATTAAGCAGTAATACCAATCCGGGAAATTGTACCGTTACTATTTGTCACTCACAAACAAAAGATATAAAAGGCTTTTGCTTACAAGCAGATATTATTGTGGCAGCATTGGGCAAACCAGAATTTATAAAAGCTGATATGGTAAAAGAAGGAGCAGTAATAATTGATGTAGGTATTACAAGAACAGAAGATGCAACCAAAAAAAGCGGCTTTAAATTAAAAGGCGATGTGGCTTTTGGTGAAGTGGCACCTAAATGCAGTTGGATAACACCGGTGCCCGGTGGTGTGGGGCCGATGACGATAGCGGCGCTGATGAAAAATACATACCGATCCTGCATAAATAAAAACTAATGTGCAGATGACTGATACAATAAAATTACCATCTAACCTTCCTGTAATGGAGCATTTTTACACCATTCAAGGAGAAGGTTATCATCAGGGGAAAGCCGCCTATTTCATCCGCATTGGCGGATGTGATGTAGGTTGTTTGTGGTGCGATGTAAAAGATAGTTGGGATGCGGAGAAACATCCGAAATATGAGATAAGAAGCCTGATGTCTGAAATAAGGAAAACCCCGGCTAATTTAGTTGTAATAACAGGCGGTGAACCATTGATGCATAATTTGGATGAACTTACTTCAGTATTACAATCAGCAGGCTTAAAAACAAACATTGAAACTTCAGGGGCGCATCCGTTAAGTGGTAGTTGGGATTGGATTTGTTTATCCCCAAAAAAATTTAAAGCTCCGTTGCCCGGAATATTGCCGCTGGCAAACGAATTAAAGATTATTGTTTTTAATAACTCAGATTTTGACTGGGCAGAAAAATATGCGGCATTGGTTTCGCCTTCCTGCAAACTCTATTTACAACCAGAGTGGGATAAGGCTGCTGAAATAACCCCGCCAATAATTGACTACATTAAAGCAAACCCAAAATGGGAATTAAGTTTGCAGGTTCACAAATACATTAATGTGCCATAGAAAGTTTTTATTGTTTAACATTTTCTTCTTCCCCTGCGGAATAAAAATCAGGTACTTTCGTTATATATTTTCAATCATCTTTTCCCGATGAAAAAATTATTTTTCCTTTTCTTTATTTCAGGGTGCTTTACAAAAGCATTTGCCCAATACAATCCCGAAAAAATAAATAAAAAGGCAGTTGCCTTATTTAACCAGGCCATTCAACGGGCCGAAGATGGAAACCTTACCAATGCAGCCGGGTTTCTTTTGCAGGCAATAGAAACCGATAAAAATTATGTGGATGCATATTTGGCACTGGCTGGTATTTATGGCAACCTGAAAAATTATAATAACAGCATTTCAACTTACGAAAAAGCATTTGCCCTTGATTCAAATTATACATTAGATTATAAACCTGCTTATGCAGCAAAATTGGCAGGCATTGACGAATTTGAAAAAGCCCTCAATGCCATAAATGAATTATTACAAAAGAAAACCCCTAAAAACCCGGCAGCCTTAGAAAAAATAAACAAGCAAAAAAAGAACTATGAATTTGCAGTTAATTATGCAAAAACCAATACAGTAAAAAATTATGTGTTTGCCCCAAAAAACCTTGGCAGCAATGTAAACTCCCCTTCGCTTGAGTATTGGCCATCGCTTTCAATTGATGGCAGCGAATTAATTTTTACCAGAAAAAAGTATGGGGACAATGAAGATTTTTATTCAAGTAAAAAAGAAAAAGGGTTATGGGGTTTAGCAAAAGCTGCTGAGGGTGGCATCAACACCCCACAAGACGAAGCAGCACTAACACTTTCGGCCGATGGTAAATGGATGATATATTCTGCTTATGGCCGTAAAGACAGTTATGGCAATTATGATTTATATATGGCCCAGCAAACCAAAAACGGATGGGAAGATACTTATCATTTCGGTAGCAAAATAAATTCTGACCAATGGGAGTCACAACCATCATTATCGCCGGACAATAAAGACCTATATTTTGCAAGTAAAAAACCTGGTGGATATGGTGGTATTGATATTTATGTTTCGCATTTAAAAGCAAATGGGTATTATGGTGAGCCTGAAAACTTAGGCCCAAACATTAATACACCGGGTGATGACCAGTGCCCTTTTATTCATACAGATAACCAAACCCTATATTTTACTTCTAACCATTGGCCCGGCTATGGTGATGATGATCTTTTTTACATCCGCAAACAACCAAATGGCGAATGGGGCAAACCAGTAAATATGGGCTACCCCATTAACACCGTAAACAAAGAAGGCACTTTATTCGTTGCTTCTGATGGCAAGACGGCTTACTATGCCAGCGACCGCATTGATAGTAAAGGCGGACTCGATATTTATAGTTTTGAACTGCCGGAAAATGTGCGGCCGCATAAAACCCTTTGGGTAAAAGGAAAAGTAACGGATAAAAAAACAGGAAAAGGCCTGGCATCTGCGGTTGAGCTGATTGATTTAAACAACAAGCAAGCCGTTTCAAAAATTCAAACAGATGAAGACGGTAATTATTTTATTACACTGCCACTGGGGAGTGATTATGTGTTTAACGTAAACCGGAAAGGCTACCTTTTTTACTCTGATAACTTTTTAATGGCAAACAAAAATATTGATTCAACCTACGAGAAAAATATACCACTGCTGCCGATTGAAACAAATGCGGCTGTTGTTTTGAAGAATATATTTTTTGATGTAAACAAGTTTGAATTAAAGCCAGAATCGCAGATTGAATTAGATAAACTGGTGCAATTACTTACAGACAATCCAACAATAAAAATTGAAATAAGCGGCCACACAGATAATGCGGGCAAACCTGCCGATAACCTGCTGCTGAGTAACAACAGGGCAAGGGCTGTAGTAAATTATTTAATAAGCAAAAAGGTTGATGCAAAAAGATTAATGCCAAAAGGCTACGGTCAGCTAAAACCAATCGCAGATAATAAAACAGAAGCCGGAAGAGGACAAAACAGGCGGACAGAAATGAAAGTGATTAGCAAATGAATATTTTCAGATCCAAAGCTCTAACACATTTTTGTTTTAGTATTTTGTAAACTTTGTGAGCAATCTTGTTTTTCTATCAATTAATTCTAATTGTTTCATTTTATACAGTTGCATATCATAAGTTATCATGTAGCTGTTATTAGACGCTAAGGTTAAAAGGCCATAACCCGTACCATCATTCATTCCAAATTCAGCTACTATAAACTTTCCCTCATCACTTACAGTATCTTTTGCTACAGTTCTTATTTGTGATAAGACATAGCTTGTGTCTTTATTCAATAGCAAAATCAATTTACTTGTATCATCTGTTAGTTGCCAAGTACCGAACACAGGGTCGAAGCTTTTTTGCACATCTGCATGAAACCTGTTCTTTTTAACTGGCGGGAAAAAATATAAATAAATACTAACCACCGTTACCAGAATAATAAAGGCTTTTAAACTAACTCTTCGCATTTTTAACTATTTTATCGCCACCAATTAATTTTACAAAAGAAGCAACTGCTATAGCCGCAAATTGCCCGTATATATACGCCATTGGAATATAAACTGGCATTGAAGTAAATACTTTTCCAATTACTAAAAAACCAAAGGGTATAAAAAAAACCAATGCTGTTTTTATCAAAAACTTATTTTTATAGTTGTCATTAAAATTGGCGTAAGTAAATAAACATGCAGCGAAGCCACCTGTAAAGTATGCAATTTGTTCTGCGGCATATGTTGTTAAACGAGAATGAGATTTGCCTAAATTATCAATCTTCCTAACAAACCACTGTCCATCTTCTTCAGCGGTAGAAGAAAAAAGCCACAACGATCCATAACATAAATAATAAAAAATCGTTGCAACCAAAAGATTTATTAGTAAGAATGGTAAAGCTTTACCAATAAAAGGGATTTTATTTAGTGTAGTTTCAATGCCAGCAAAACCAAGCGATTCAAAAAACGATTTTTGCTTTCTATCAGGATTCTTTTGCTGCGACAATTGCTTGTCTATACTTTTTATCATAACCATATACATATTGCACTGGCAACCATTAATTCTCTAACGCCTAACCCATCTGCATCTGCTTCTTGTTCAACTGTTATAAAACTACTTCTTACTAAAAAAAAGAGGCTTAAATAGCCTCTAATTTGATTATTAATTACCAAATTTAGTAATAATCCCCCCATAAAAATTGAAATAAGTGGCCACCTAGATAATAGTTAACGCCAATTCGTAAATTGCCCTCCCAAATTATCATCTATTATCTGTCAACTATGAACTGATGAGCTGAAGATTTATTACATCAAATAGCCCTCACCCTTATTCCTAACATTGGCCCGGTGCAGGCAAAAATTTTATTGCAGCATTGCGAAGCAGAGGAAGTGTTTCATGCAAAAAAAGGTTTTCTGGAAAAGATTGAAGGTATTGGCCCGGTAAGGGCAGCTTCCATTACTTCATTCAAAGATTTCAGCAGGGCAGAAGAAGAAATGAAATTTATTGAGAAGTATAAAATCAAACCGTTATTTCTTACTAATGCGGCTTACCCAAAACGCTTATTAAATGCTTACGACTCCCCCACCCTCTTGTATTATAAAGGCGAGGCCGATTTAAATGCAGAAAAAATGATTGCCATCGTCGGCACCCGCAGCAATACAGATTATGCAAAGCAGGTCACTGAAAAATTAATTAAAGACCTGGCTCCGCAAAACATAACTGTTGTAAGCGGTCTTGCTTTTGGTGTGGATGCTATTGCACATAAAGCATCAGTAAAAAATGGGGTGCCCACCATTGGTGCATTGGCACATGGGTTAGACCAGATTTATCCCGCAGAACATTCATCCTTCGCAAAAGACATGATAAAAAATGGCGGGGGTCTTTTAACTGAGTTCAGAAGTAAATCAAAACCAGATAAACATAATTTTCCTTCCCGCAACCGTATAGTGGCGGGTATGTGCGATGCAACAGTTGTGATGGAAACAAGTATTAAAGGCGGTAGTATGATAACTGCCGAACTGGCAAATGGCTATAACAAAGATGTATTTGCCTTTCCGGGAAAAACAACAGATGCTAAAAGCGAAGGCTGCAATTATTTAATAAAAACAAATAAGGCATTATTAATTTCCGGCGCACAGGATTTGGCGGCCACCCTTGGCTGGCAAACAGATAAAAAAACAAAAGCAAGAAAACAAAAAGAACTATTTATTGAACTTACCGCAGACGAAAAAATAATTATATCCGTTTTAAAAGAAAAAGAAACAGTGCCTATTGATGAAATGAACCAGAAAAGCGGCCTTAGCAGCAGTGCAGTAGCCGCAGCCATCCTTAGCTTAGAGTTACAAAATGTGATTGTATCTTTACCAGGAAAATTATACAGGCTTGGCTGAGTTTTTGCCGCAACGAAACCAGTAAAACTGTTATCTGTATAGCTATCGTTATAACCTCATGAAAATTTCTACGTTACATAAAGTTTTTACAGTTGCTGTTATTGCATTTGTTTTCTCTGAACAAGTTTATTCGCAAGCCTGTACCACTTTAGGGCAAACCCCTTCTACTGCATTCCCGGTTTGTGGTACTACTAGTTTTCCGGCAAATATCTGTGCCTATTTGCGTAAAGCAGACTTCGTTGTCCATGTGCCCTGCCGCATGATGGGGCTTCCTATGCGGATAAAAATCCTTATCTATTATAAGTTCACTTGTTTTCAAGCGGCACATTAGGCTTTACTAATAACACCATTAACTGCTAAGAAGATTACGACTGGCAACTTTATGATATTACAGGAAGAAACCCAAATGATATATTTACCGTTAAGTTCATTAGTTGCTGGGTAATTGGGCCGGTATATATGCCCCAACCGGTGCATCAGCCAGCAGGGGTCAAATTATATTCAATGTGCATCAACAGCCAACAAGACAATGTCCGAAGTTCGCAATATCACCAACGCTTATACAAGGCCATGAATACTTATTATGGTTAGCCATTTTACAGATGGACAAAGCGGATACGATTTATCTTTCGGCGGTGGCACAGCAGTAATTACCGACCCTACTGAACCGCATTTACTCAGTGCAACAGCAGGGTGCGACGGAACAACAATAACGGTAAAGCTTAATAAAAAAGTCCGTTGCAACAGTATTACTTTATCCGGTAGCGATTTCAATATTTCGCCAGCTGCAAGTACAATAGTATCTGCTGTTACGGACTCCTGTACATTTGGTTTTGATTTTGATGAAATAATACTTACCCTTTCTGCCCCGTTGCCAAATGGCAATTATCAATTGCTTGCCCAATTAGGTACAGATGGAAACACATTATTGGATAACTGTGATAGAAAAATCCCAACTGGTGAATCAGTTCCGTTTATTTATGCTGCACCGCAGCCAATAATGGCAGACAGTATTGGCAAACCTGCCTGCGCCCCGGATTCAATAAGGATTTTTTATCCAAAGAAAATAAAGTGCTCAACTATTACACCTTCCGGTTCTGACTTTTCAATTTCTGGGCCTACAACAGTTACAGTAACCGGCGCAACAGGTAATTGTGTAAATGATTTAACCGATTATGTTGTATTGCATTTTGCAAGTCCTATTTACAGAAGCGGTACTTATACGGTTTCTATTCAACCCGGTATTGATGGCAGCCCCATTTTTGACCTTTGCGGGCAACCATTGCTCCCGCAAAACCTTTCATTTGTTACTGCGGATACAGTGAATGCCGATTTTCAATTTGTTAATATATTAGGCTGCCGGGAAAATACTGTTACTTTTTCTCACAATGGAGCCAATAGTGTAAATCAATGGAACTGGATATTTAACAACGGTACCCCAGTAACAACACAAACACATACTATAAAATTTCCTGCCACAAGTACAGACACTGCATTGTTGTTTGTAAGCAATGGAGTATGCAGTGACACTTCATCATCCATATTAGTAATGGATAATGAAGTAAAGGCTGATTTTGATATAGATAAAATAATTTGTCCGGAAGACCCATTGGTTCTTACAAATAAAAGTTCCGGGTCTATTGATTTTTATAACTGGAGATACGATATACTTGGCAGCAGTAATGTAAAAGACCCTCCGCCATTTTTATTTCCCACCATTAACCGGGAGGCTTATTATACTGTAAAACTGATTGTTCAAAACACATCACTTAATTGTGCTGACAGTACAAGAAAAACATTAACAGTGCTTGATTTTTGCCTGATAGATGTACCTACGGCGTTTACCCCTAACAATGATGGCCTGAATGATTATTTTCAGCCGCACAATGCCATAAAAGCAGATAATTATATTTTTAAAGTATATAACCGCTATGGCCAATCAGTATTTCAATCTGCCAACTGGCAGGAAAAATGGGATGGAACAATAAAAGGTGCAAAACAAGGAACTGGTGTGTATGTGTGGATGCTAAGCTACACACACAGGGATACAAAGCTGCCAGTTTTTAGAAAAGGAACAGTTACTTTGATACGATAAAATTTGATTTTTGTAGAAATATCTGCGCCGCCTATCTTTGCACATGGCAACAAGAAAATCTCCCCCAAAACAAGTTTCAGACCCTGTCCGCCGTAAGTTTACAGAAGGTGGAAATTTTTTTGGCGAAGGCCTCACCTTCGATGATGTGTTATTAATGCCCGGCTATAGCCAGGTGCTTCCAAGAGATGTAAGTATTCAAACAAAACTTACCAAAAACATTACACTAAATGTTCCCTTGCTTTCTGCAGCAATGGATACCGTAACCGAAGCAGCATTGGCCACAGCCCTTGCAAGAGAAGGGGGCCTCGGTATCCTTCATAAAAATATGAGTATAGAAAAACAGGCGGAGCAGGTACGCAAAGTAAAAAGAAGTGAAAGCGGACTAATAATAGACCCCGTTACATTACTCGCCGATGCTACTATTGGTGATGCCCTTCGTATTATGAGAGAAAATAAAATTGGCGGCATCCCCATTATAGATAAAGAAGGAAAATTAGTTGGCATACTTACCAACCGGGATTTGCGGTTCGAAGAAAATCCCAAAAGAAAAGTAAGCGAGGTAATGACGAAAGAAAACCTTTACACTGCCCCCGAAGGAACCGATTTAAAAAAAGCAGAACAGCTTTTCAAAAAAACAAAAGTTGAAAAACTTCCAATAATAAACAAACAAGGAAAGCTCACTGGCCTTTTTACTTACAGTGATATCTTAAAACTAAAAAGCCATCCCAATGCAGTAAAAGATGCATTCGGCAGGTTATTGGTTGGCGCAGGTGTTGGTATTACCAAAGATATTTTAGACCGGGTGGCAGCATTACAAACTGTCGGTGCAGATATTATTTCTCTCGACAGTGCCCATGGCCACAGCAAAGGGGTAATAAGTGCATTGAAAGAGGTAAAGAAAAATTTTAAAGGCATACAGGTTATTGCGGGCAATGTGGGTACGGCAGCAGGTGCTAAAGCATTGGCTGATGCAGGTGCCGATGCAGTAAAAGTTGGTATTGGCCCCGGTTCTATTTGTACCACAAGAATTGTGGCTGGTGCCGGTGTGCCGCAATTAACTGCGGTAATGGAAGCTGCGTCTGCATTAAAGCAAAAAAACATTCCTGTTATTGCAGATGGTGGTATCCGCTATACTGGTGATATGGTAAAAGCATTGGCTGCAGGTGCGGCTTGTATAATGATGGGAAGTGTATTTGCAGGTACTGAGGAAAGCCCTGGAGAAACAATTATTTATGAAGGAAGAAAGTTTAAGCAATACCGTGGCATGGGTTCAATGGGTGCAATGG
Organism: uncultured Chitinophagaceae bacterium; assembly: GCA_963840755.1. Lineage (GTDB taxonomy): Bacteria > Bacteroidota > Bacteroidia > Chitinophagales > Chitinophagaceae > JJ008. Next base: position 368,403 of record CAWJAG010000002.1, read on the forward strand.
CAACAGGCAGCAGCGATAGGTATTTTCAGGATGTGGAAGATGATGTAAAGAAATTTGTACCAGAAGGAATTGAAGGTCGGGTGGCTTATAAAGGCACATTAAAAGAAATAGTTTATCAATACACAGGTGGGTTACGGGCAGGAATGGGTTATTGCGGAGCAGCAAATATTGCTGAATTGCAGAAAGCAATTTTTGTAAAAATTACCAATGCGGGGATGAGGGAGAGCCATGCCCATGATATTGAAATAACCAAAGAAGCGCCTAATTACAGCCGCAGTTAGGCCCTATTTTCTTTAAAAACCAATAAGTTAAGGAAAAAGACCAATTAATTTGGCAATATATCAGGAAAAAATCCGTTATTTTGACTTGTATTTGGTGCTCTTTCAGTTTCACAAGTCCTGGACGCTTCGAAAAACGCAGATGTTCATTGGTTACTGTTTACTGTTGACACTTTTATTTTTATCAAACCTCTCAAAATGAACATTTACGTAGGAAACCTAAGCTGGAACCTGAAAGACCAGGATCTTGCTAACCTTTTTGCCTCACACGGCGAAGTAGCTTCAGCTAAAATTGTTAACGACAAATTCACCAACCGCAGTAAAGGGTTTGGATTTGTTGAAATGCCAAACGATGATCAGGCCAATGCAGCAATTACTGCATTAAACGGTACTGAAGTTGATGGCCGTAACATTGTAGTTAACGAAAGTCGTCCTAAGCCGGAAGGCGAAAGAAGTGGCGGCGGTAGCGGCTTCAAAAAACGCAGCTTCGGCAACGGTGGCGGCGGTGGCGGTTACAAAGGTGGCGGCGGTAGCGGCGGCGGTGGCGGCTTTAAAAAAGGCGGCTTCAACCGTGACCGTGGCGGATTCAACAACGATTATTAATCTCGTTTAGAATAAAAAGACGCTTTAAAGCCTGGTTCGAAAGAGCCGGGCTTTTATATTGCCATTTTCTTCTTCAATTGTCCCAAGAATTATTTGTTAGTACTATCCATGATAAAAAATTAAATTCTCCCTGCTGCTTCTTCTCCTGTATTTATAGCACCTTCCATAAAGCCCTGCCAGTCGGCCAAATGTTCGCCTGCAAAATGAGTGTGGATATGTGAACGTTTTAGAATTGGCATTACCCGAAACCATTGTCCTTTTCCATACAATGCGTAGGCTCCATGCGAAAATTCATCCTTGCCCCAGTAATAATTAGTTTGTTTTTCCAATGCATCTTTTACATCACTAAAATGTGGTTTTAATGTTTGCAATACCATTTCTTCCCTCCATTCATCAGACTGGTTGGCAACCACAGCCGCCTTTTCTCCAATAGTATAAGAAATCAAAACACCTTTCTTTGAATCCTGGTTTTTTGTAGCATGGTAAAAGTAATGAGGTGATTGATCAGTTATCATATCAAAGCTTTCATCCTTCCAGAATCTTTTTTTAAACAGTAAAGGATTTTTATTTATGCGGGCATACTGCAATTCATTTATGGCATTTACCTGATCGATGGGTAAGCCCGGCTCCCATTTTATTTTCTTTACTGCAAATGTTGGTGCTGTACAAATAATTTTATCAGCAGTAAATTTCTGGCCGTTATCACAATATACCGCTACACCACCTTTTACATTTTGCACCACCCGGTTTACGGCATACTGCAATTTTATTTTATCCATCCCTATTTTTTCAGCAATTCTTTTTGCCAGCATGCTATTGCCGCCTTTTATTTTTAAATCCATTTCATTTTTTTCGCTGCTCTCTGCATACTCTGCCAAAGCAGCAAAGGCCGATACACTACGGATAGTCTCACCAAAGTCTGTACTATCTAATAATTCCCGTAAATCGAGGTCCCTTCCTTCGCAACCATTATTTACCAGAAACCGCCACCAGTCCATCTTATCTAATTTCACTTTATCAGCCTGTGTCATTTTTTCATATCCATCAATAATAGATTGAAATTTTTTCTTCCAGCCTTCGCTGTAATCCCATTCGCCGTTCTTATAATATTTTCCCTGGTAAATAAGGTGTGTATCAAACTGGTTGTTTTGCAATTCCAGCCCAAATTCATTGCAGAGATTATGCAGCCGTTCATGGGAGTTTCCCACCCATTCGGCACCAAGCTCTATAATTAAATTTTCTTTTTCATCAATGGTATGGGAGAATACCCGGCCACTAATCCGGTTTCTTGCTTCAAGTATTACAAAATCAATTTTCTTTTTGTGGAGATAATAAGCAGCTGATAAACCGGCAAAACCAGCTCCTATAATAATTACCTTAGGTTTTGTGCCTATAAAAAAATTACCGAAACTGGTATGGGTTAATAATGTTGCTGCTGTAGCGGCCGATGTGTTTTGAATGAATTGCCTGCGGGAACTCATAAGGATGGTTTTGGTTATTCTGAAAGTTCTGTGTTTTATTTTTACCAACCAATACCTAAAGCAATTAATATAAGATAATTATCGGGGCAGCTCCTGATTGGTTTTTATTCGACCTTCTTCACACTCCCAGCTCCATTAATATCCTGGCTAACGGCGCAATTGCCTTTATATTTTATATCGGCAGAGCCGGATGCATGCACCTCTAATTTTACACTGGCAAAAACTTCTGCATTTGCAGAGCCGGACAGGCTTACAGAAGTATTTTCAGTTAACATATCAAAGCATTTTATATCTGTACTCCCCGAGCCATCTATTTTCAACTCTTTCGTTTCGCCTTTAAGTGCAATAGTTCCTGAACCTGCTAAATCGGCAGCTAACGCAGGGGCTTTTAATTCAAGTTTTGCATCACTCGAACCGGTAAGGTTAATAGTAACGGCATCAGCACTGGTTATTTTATTTTCGCTGTAAATATTGCAGGCACCCGATGCACCAAAATTGTTGAAAGATGGGCCACTCACATATACTTTTATTGGTTTACTTGTGCTAAGGCTTGTGCCTTCTTCCTGGTGGATATACAGGATATTGCCTTTTGTTTCTGTAACAATATATTGTAAAAGGTTTTCTTCTGCTTCCACTTTTACAGAAAAAACAGAATCTTGTTTTATATATACATCGGTGCTGCCACTTACCTGCAAGCCATTAAACCCTGTGGCAGTGCGGCTCTCTGTTTTTAAGACTCCATTACCTTTTATGCCATTCGAAGAAAAATTACAGGAAGAGAAAACAATACTGCCGATAAAACTAACCGCAAATAATTTTTTCATATTAAAGATTTACTGGCAAAGATGCCTTGTTTCATTGAACTGCTGAAATGTTTGACGACCAGCACCCCATCTAGGTTACAGCAAAACCACATTGTCCAATTCCTTAACTTCGCAGCAAGATGGCAGAAAAGATATTGATCCTCGATTTTGGCTCCCAATACACACAATTAATTGCCCGTGCCGTAAGAGAAGCCAATGTTTATTGCGAAATAATCCCCTTTCACAAAAAGTTTGACTTTGAACCCGGTTTAAAAGGGATTATTCTGTCTGGCTCGCCTTGTTCGGTTAACGAAGAAAATGCCCCTGATCTAAATGTGCAGGAGTTTATAACCAAAGTGCCAGTGCTGGGTGTTTGCTATGGTGCGCAACTTACTGCCAAGCGGTTTGGCGGAAGAGTAGAAAAAAGTAATAAAAGAGAATATGGCCGGGCTATCCTGCAAAGGAAAAAAGAAGATGTGCTTTTCTCCAATGTAGCGGAAGAATCGCAGGTATGGATGAGCCACAGCGATACAATAAAAAAACTTCCCGAAGAATTTGAGTTATTAGCTACAACAGAAAATATCCCTGTGGCAGCCTTTAAGAAGGTGTCAACCGGTACAACTCTAAACTCGAAACCCCAAACCCAAAACTTCCCCCTCTATGGTGTACAATTTCACCCAGAAGTTTATCATTCCAAAGAAGGAAAAAAAATTCTCAATAATTTTTTAATAAATATCTGCAACTGCTCGCAAGACTGGACACCAGCTCATTTTATTACCGATACTGTTGCAGCATTAAAAGAACAAATTGGTGATAGAAAAGTGATTATGGCATTAAGCGGTGGTGTTGATTCTACCGTTGCTGCCACACTTATCCATAAAGCCATCGGCAAAAACCTGTTCGGCATTTTTGTAGATAATGGTGTGCTGCGCAAAGATGAGTTTCAAAATGTACTGGATACTTATGCCGAATTAGGGTTGAATGTAAAAGGCATTGATGCCAAAGAACATTTTTATACAAAATTGGCGGGAAAAACAGATCCTGAGGAAAAAAGAAAAATAATCGGCGGTTTGTTTATTGATGTATTTCAGGAAGAATCAAAAAAAATAGAAGGTGTTGGGTTGCTTGGTCAGGGTACCATTTATCCCGATGTAATTGAAAGTGTTTCGGTGCATGGGCCATCGGTTACCATCAAATCGCATCATAACGTTGGCGGCTTACCAGACCATCTTCACCTGGAATTAGTTGAACCGCTGCGCAATCTTTTTAAAGATGAAGTAAGAAAAGTAGGCAGGGAATTAGGAATACCGGCTGCCATGATAGACCGCCACCCTTTCCCTGGACCCGGCCTTGCTATCCGCATTTTAGGAGAAATAACAGAAGAAAAGGTACAGTTATTGCAGCAGGCAGATCACTTATATATCAAGGCATTAAAAGATAACAATTTGTATGCAACTGTATGGCAGGCGGGGGCTATCTTGCTGCCGGTAAAAAGTGTGGGGGTTATGGGTGATGAAAGGACTTATGAATTTACGGTGGTATTAAGGGCTGTTACCAGTGTGGACGGGATGACGGCAGACTGGGCACACCTGCCTTATGATTTTTTAGCCAATATATCCAATGAAATAATAAACAATGTAAGGGGGATAAACCGGGTGGTATATGATATAAGCAGTAAGCCCCCTGCAACAATTGAATGGGAATAAAAATTACCTCAAAGTAATTTTTAATATTGAAACTATTTTTTACCATGCAGAAAAAACTATTCCGCTTTTTTGTTTTTACCGGCTTATTATTTTTGCTGGCACAAAAAGCATTTGCACAAACTAATGCACCAAGAAAAAGAGTAGCTATTTTTATCCCTCTTCATCTTGATTCGGCATTTAATTCTGATAGCAAATACCGTTTTGGTACTACTACTTTCCCGAAATTCTTAAGCCCAGGCATTGAATTTTATGAAGGAGCGAAGTATGCCATTGATTCATTGAAAAAAGAAAATGCGAGGGTTGAGTTTTATATTTTCGATACAAAATCAAAGAACAAAACATTGCAGGGTGTATTGAACAGCCCTGCATTAGACAGTGTGGAGCTGATAATTGCAAGTTGCAATTCTGCCGAAGCAAAAATTTTTGCCGAAACAGGCCTTAAGAAAAATATACCGGTTATTAATGCAAACCTGCCAAGTGATGCCAGTGCTATTTCAAATCCATTTTGGGTGGTGTTGAACCCAACCCTCCGCTCACAATGCGACGGGATTTATAAATTGCTGCAGAAATATTATTCGCTTGATCCGATTATTGTTTTCAGGAAAAAAGGGCAGTTGGAAGACCGGATAAAAACTTATTTAGATGATTTTGCAAAAAACACTGCTGCTATAAAAATACCTTTAAAATATGTTGATATTACAGACAGCACTTCTGTAAATGAGATTGCTTCCCATCTTGATACATCAATTAATACGGTATGTGTGGCAGGCAGCCTCGATGAAGCATTTGGAAAGAAGCTCCTTTCCAACCTTGTTTCACTTTATAATAAGGGATATAAAAGCTCAATAATTGGTATGCCAACCTGGGATGGGGTCTCTGTTGGTAAATCTGATTACAAAGGACCTGAAATAATCTACAGTAACCCATTTTATAATGCTAAAGGGGATAAAGTGAGCAGGGCTATTATAACATCATTCAATAAAACAATGAGTGCCAGGCCATCAGATATGGTATTCAGGGGCTATGAAACAACATTAAGGTTTACCAAGATACTTTTACAATACGGCACCGATTTTGCTTCCAATCTTTCTAATAAGCAAAATAAAATTTTTACCGACTTTGATATACAGCCGGTACTCAACAAGCAAACAATGGATCTGGATTATTTTGAAAACAAGAAACTTTATTTTCTTAAATGGCAGGATGGTGTTATAAAAGCTATTTATTAATTACAGCATTGTTATTAACTTCCCCCTTCATTTTTTAATGTGGAAGTACAGCACACCAAAGGTTTCCAGATAGTAAATGACTGGCTAAAAACCAAAGGCCATTCGCCTTTTCTTTTTCAGCAGGAAGCATGGCAATACATCAGTAATAATGAAAGTGGCCTTGTAAATGCCCCTACTGGTTGTGGCAAAACCTTTTCTGTTTTCCTCGGGGCAATCATCAACTTCATTAACCAGCACCCGGATAATTATCATACTGTAAAAAAATCCGGGTTGCAATTGCTATGGATTACACCGCTTCGGGCATTGGCAAAAGATATTGGCCGGGCTATGGAAGAAGTCATTATGGAATTGGGATTACAATGGCAAACAGGCATCCGTAACGGCGATACAAGTACTACTGAAAGAGCAAACCAGAAAAAACAAATGCCCGAAGTTTTATTAATTACTCCCGAAAGTCTTCACCTTTTACTGGCGCAAAAAAGCTATCCTGAAATTTTTAAATCACTGAAAATAATTGCTGTTGATGAGTGGCATGAGCTGTTGGGTAGTAAAAGAGGGGTACAAGTGGAACTGGCAGTATCAAGAATAATAAATTGCCAATGGCAAATAGCCAATACTAAGCCCTTGTTATGGGGGATCAGTGCCACCATCGGAAATTTAGAGGAGGCAAAAGAAGTTTTACTCTCCCCTTTACAACAAGAAGGTATAATTGTAAAAGCCGCCATAGAAAAAAAGATTGAAGTAGAATCTATTTTTCCCGATGAAATTGAAAAGTACCCCTGGGCTGGTCATCTTGGAATAAAGCTGGCGCATAAACTAATCCCAATAATTCAACAAAGCCGTACAACACTCATCTTCATCAACACAAGAGGAATGAGTGAAACATGGTATCAAACATTGCTTGACGTTTGTCCGGAACTGGCAGGCTCCATTGCACTACACCACAGTTCTATTGACAGGGAACTTAGGGAATGGATTGAAGACAACCTGCACACCGGAAATCTAAAAGCAGTTGTTTGTACAGCCAGTCTTGATTTGGGTGTTGACTTTCGTCCTGTAGAAACGGTTATACAAGTTGGCTCACCAAAAGGTGTTGCAAGATTTTTACAAAGAGCAGGCCGTAGCGGCCATAGCCCCGATGCCATAAGCAAAATTTATTTTCTTCCCACACACTCACTAGAATTAATAGAAGCCGCTGCATTAAAAGCAGCAATGGAAGAAAAGCTGATTGAAAGCAGGCAGCCGATGTTGCTTTGCTATGATGTGCTGCTGCAATACCTGAACACTATTGCTATTTCTGATGGGTTTAATGCTGATGAAATTTATAAAGAATTAATTTCTACTTATTGCTACCGGGAATTACTGATGGATGAATGGTTGCATATACTTCATTTCATTACAGAAGGTGGCAATGCCATGCACCAGTATGATGATTTTAAAAAAGTAGAAATTGAAAATGGCCTTTATAAAGTAAACAGCCGTAAAGTAGCCATGCGGCACCGTATGCACATAGGTACTATTGTAAGCGATGTAATGCTAAAGGTAAAATTTATGTCGGGTGGCTATATTGGGGTTATTGAAGAATATTTTATATCCCGGCTAGACCCGGGTAATGTATTCACCCTTGCCGGCAGAAACCTTGAGTTTCTACAGATAAAAGATATGACCGCATTAGTACGAAAATCCGATAAGAAAAAATCAATAGTGCCAAGCTGGAACGGTGGAAGGATGCCTTTGAGTGCCAATTTGGGAAAGAAGTTGAGAGAAAGATTAGACAAGTCCACGATCCACAGTCAACAATCAACATCGGCGGAGCTTAATGCTTTGCAACCATTATTAAAATTGCAACAGGAATTATCCCATGTACCTAAAGAAAATGAATTACTGATTGAACAAATAGAAACCAAAGACGGCTTTCATCTTTTTGTGTATCCGTTTGAAGGAAGGTTGGTGCATGAAGCAATGGCCGCCATTCTTGCCTGGCGCATAAGCCGTATAATGCCCATTACTTTTTCATTTGCCATGAATGATTATGGTTTTGAACTGCTAAGCGACCAGCCCATTCCTGTTGATGATACAAATGTGTATGAACTATTTTCCCCCGAAAATTTATTGGCCGATATACAACGCAGTGTAAACAGCACTGAAATGGCCAAGCGAAAATTCAGGGATATTGCTGTAATCGGCGGGTTAATATTTCAGGGTATGCCCGGTGAAAAAAAGAAAGCAAGGCATTTACAATCATCCGCCTCGCTGCTCTTCAATGTATTTAATGAATACGACCAGCAAAACCTGTTGCTCCGCCAGGCTTACCAGGAAGTAATGGATCAGCAAATGGAAGAAGCCCGGCTACGGGACATGCTGCAACGGATACAACAATCAAAAATCGTAATCACCTTTCCGCAACAGCTAACCCCTTTCTGTTTCCCTATAAAAGTTGACAGTATGCGGGAAGATTTATCATCAGAAAAATTAGAGGACAGGGTAAGAAAAATACAGCAGCAGTTGATGATGGATAAGTAAATACCATTTATTTGCCGGGCTGCAGTGCTACTATCATCGTCCTTGGAGTTTACCTGGTAACGAAGGGTCGCACACTTCAGGGTTCTGTAATTCTACTCAGCACTTATTAAAAATGCTTTTTATTTTCAACCATTATTGTTGCCAATCGTTTCTCCTTTTCTCTTAGATTTGTCCATCTTATGCAGAACCCTGTACCACATATAATTAAGAAAAATACATTCTGGGTGTCACCCCACCGTTGCCTTTATTGGGAAGAGGAAAACACCGTTATTGTTGCTGATGTACATATTGGCAAAACAGGTCATTTTCGCAAAGAAGGTATTGCAGTTCCCCAAAATATTTTTAAAGCAGACCTGCAACGGCTGATGGCGCAGCTATATTTATTTAAAGCAGAAAGATTAATCATTGTCGGCGATTTTTCTCACAGCAAAGCCAATAAAGAACTGCAGCTGTTTTTAAAATGGCGCAGAGACTTTTCGCTGCTGCATATTGATTTAGTAAAAGGCAATCATGATATACTGGAAGATGGCTGGTACAACGAAGCCAATATCCGTTTACATGAAAAAGATTTAATTGTAAATAACTTCCTTTTTCGCCACGAAGATCATCGGTTAAATTATCCTGAATATAAAAATGTGGATTACACTTTCAGCGGCCATGTACATCCCGGTATTAAATTAAAGGGCCAGGCAAAACAATCATTTATGCTCCCCTGCTTTTATTTTGGAAGGTATAATTGTATACTTCCTGCTTTCAGCAAATTCACCGGTACACATAAAATTGTGCCGGCAGAAGGTGATATTATTTATGCCGTAACAGGAGAAGAGATAATAAAATTAGGTTAACGTTTACGGCGCAGTTGGTAATAATCAAGAAAGTAAATAAACCGCAGGGTAACTTCATTACCATGCCGCAGATCAAATACACCTCCAAGGTTTCGTAAATAGTTATTCTTGCCTGTGCCTGTCATCACCACTTCATCTTCACCCAGCCAGTTTTTATAGCCTATTATTAAACGGCTGCCGAGGCGAAAATCCCAGGTAAGAAAAGCATCAGTATTAAAAACATTTATATTGTCAAAACTGGTAGTACCTGTTCTTGCTACCGGGTTACCTTTTGCATCAAGATTAGCAAAACGATTAAATTTTACCCGGCTTAGATAATGCCTCGTACGCAGGGTAAGGTTTATCCGTGGCGTAAAGTTATAAATGCCAGACAGTATAGAAGTAAAATCAGTAAAGTCAACAAAAGCAATTCTTGGTTCACCGTTTATTTCCCTTCCGGCTGAAATAATGTAATCCGTTTCCCCCTCATGCCGGTACGAAAAATCCAGTGTAAATTTATTGCTGAATCGGTACCGCATAGAGCCTTCTACTGCATGGTAATCTTTATTGGGGGCAGCGTTAAAGAAATCAGCAAAAAGCAAATCATACCCAAAATAAAATTTCTTACGGCTATCAGAGCTTCCGGCTAATTTTAAATATCCGTATGACGGTCTGTTTACAAATCGCTGATAAGTAGCAGGGTCGCCCAATACAAAATAATCATGCTGGTCTGGTAAATAACCGAGTTTAAATGTTACATCCCAGAAGTTTTTAAAAATCCAGAACCCTGTTGCTTCCACATTAAAATCGCTGAAAGCCCCGGGCTTATACAGCCGTGAATAACGGGTGGTTAATCTATAATTATACGTAAGAAAATTTTTGGTGGGTGTAAACTGGTTATAGCCGACAGAGGTTGAGGTTATCATATTATTTGCAAATGCCAGAAAACCCAGGTCTCTCGGATTATAATAAGCAGAAGTAATATTTTGTTGTACAAAATATTGCCAGTTACCACTCACCTTGGCAAAACGAAGTGTGGTGTTATACCCATCATAAGGGTTCGCTGAAAATATTTTGCTGTACCGTGCGGTACCTTTCAGGTTGTAGATATTTTTTTTGCTAAACAAGCTAAAATCAAGGGCAGTAACATTTGCATCTGCCCCGCTGCCATTTCGCAGTACGTTCGTATTGGTAAAAGTTATGGATGAACGGCCTTTCAATGCCTGGTCAAAAACAACAATATTATAATTTGCCAAAGGTTCAGTTTCTATCAACGAGTCTTTGCCCGATACTGTGTTCCTGATTTTTGCCTGCATTGGTGCTGTTACTGCATTAAAAATACCAATACCCAACTTTTTTTCTGTGCGGCCCGAAAACTTGGTTGCATTATATAGTTGGGTTATTGAGGGATTTTTTATTATTTCCCAGTTAGAATTGCCTGCAACAAAATTTCTTACAGAATTATATTTTGATGGTGTGCTGCCCACCCTTCTTGAATAGAATAACCCGGATTTATTAAAAATTTCTGTTCCTTCTGTGAAGAACTGCCGGTTCTCCATAAACCTTACCTCATACGGCGTAAGGTTATTAACCACATTATCAGAAACCACCTGACCAAAATCGGGTATAAGTGTGGCGTCTATTGTAAAACTTTCATTCACCCCATATTTTACATCCATACCTCCGCTGCGCAGCCATGTATTATTAAACCCGGTTGAAAGGTCAGGCGAACGGCGAAAACCGGTTGAAATATAAGGGGCAAAACTAAGCCGCTTAGGTGGTTCTAAATTTTGCAAGCCCTTGTAACTGCCAAACTGGTTTACAAAGCCATTTACATCTGGTTTTAATTCGCTCCAGTAGCAGCTTTCATTTGTTCGTCGTATTAGTCTTAAAAACTGGATGCCCCAGTCCTGTATATCTTTTTTTGCAAAGCGGAGTGAAATATAGGGAATCCTCATTTCTACCGTCCATCCATCACTTTGCACCTGCACTTTGCTTTCCCAAACAGCATCCCAAGTATTATCACCAACAGGACCAAAACCGCTTGTGCTGCCAAGGTTAGGCCCCAGCCTTGCATCCGATTGTACATTAGCGGATGTAACTACAAACTGAAAACCGTTTTGCTTATCATTGTATGTATCGAAATAAACAGAAAAGAAATCTACATCCTTCTGCAACTCTTCGTCCCGTGCGGTTATTTGCTTTCGTATAAGGGTGGGATCATCATAAAGGTATGCACCTATATATATGGCTGAATTATCATAAATAACTTTCACTTCACTTATCCTGGAAGCAGGCTTGCCTGCATCAGGATAGCTTTGTTTAAAGTTGGTGGCCACAGGCACATTTTGCCATGCAGCATCATCAAGGCTACCATTAATTTTAGGTGCCTGCAATATCCTGATTGCCTGTAATGATTTTTCCTGAGATAGAAGGGTGCCGGAAATCAATAACAGTAATAAGCAAATTAGTAGTCGAAAATTCATGCACAAGTTTAGTAAATGCAAATATACTCGACATTGCCCAAGGAAGGAAGGGTATAGCAAAAAAACGCAAAAGGTTAATTAATTAAAAATCAATTAGTTCATTCTTTTTTTTAAGGTTGTAACCTGCTGTTGCAAATCATTTACAAGGTTCGAAAGCTGGTCTACATCCCACCGTTGCTGGGTACTTACCTTGGAAATTACCATCTGCGCCTGCCACATTTCAAGTACTTCGTCTGCATTTACATTGTAAGGATGAAATACAGGATTATCGCTAACAAGTGTAAGTTTATTTTTTTGGCGGGGATTTTTTTGCACCCTTTTATATACTACGCCTTCATTTCTTGACACTACTATACAAGCTGCGTTATTTTTTACTTCCTCAAGGTTATCTACCTTTTCACCAACTATAACTGAGCCGCTGGGTGTGGGGAGCATTGAGTCGCCAATAATTTCAAAAGCCCGGTAATTACCCCCAGAAAGCATTGGCAGCGTAAAAGTATTCAGTTCATCTACAAATTCAGGGTCTGCAAAACCAGCTAGGTATCCGGCAGCTGCCTTTACTGGTACAAACGGAATATCAGGCCTGCCTGCTGCCATCTTCATAGCACGGCGGCGGGCCATATAGTTACTCTTGGTTTCACTTAAATCTTTACGTAGTATTTCATCCAGCGTAAGCTTAAACATATCGCAGACTACTTCCAGTACATCTATTCTTGGCTCTGCCCTTTCTTCTTCATATGCACCAAGCAGTGACCTTTTAATGTGCAACTTATTTGCAAACTCTTCCTGTGTCCATCCACGAAGTTTGCGCAAATACTTGAGGTTTTGATTAGAGACTGCCATAACATCTAATTTATTTAGTTGCAAAATACTAATTATTTTAGATTTTACAAAATTTTTCTCTTTTTTTTATTTGATGATTAGCGAACAGAACCCCGAATAGTGCGACGCAACAGACGATGCTCGGGGAACTGAAGCCGGAAACAAAACAATAATACCAGCTTTTGGATTTGCCATTAAAAAAATGGATTTTTGTTTAGTATGATTAAAAAGAAAACAAATCCATCTAAAAAAACCTCCGTTAAAGAAAAGCCAGTTATCCTGATTGTTAATGATGATGGTGTAACCGCTCCCGGTATTGCCAACCTGGTGGAAGCTGTAAAAGATTTAGGGAAAATTGTAGTGGTGGCGCCAGATAAACCACAATCAGGCATGGGGCATGCCATTACCATTGGCCAGCCATTGCGGTTGCATAAAATTCATGCAATTGAAAATGTAGAAACATGGAGCTGCTCAGGCACACCGGTTGATTGTGTAAAACTGGCTGTTGATAAAGTATTGCACCGCAAACCAGATTTATGTTTGAGCGGTATTAATCACGGTGCCAACCACAGCATCAATGTAATTTACTCCGGCACTATGTCTGCTGCAATGGAAGCGGCAATTGAAAGCATTCCTTCCGCAGGTTTTTCTTTGCTTGATTATCGTATTGATGCAGATTTTACTGCTGCCAGAAAATATGTTCGCATTATTGTAGAAAAGATGCTGCAAACTAAATTGGAAAAACATACGGTACTTAATGTAAATATCCCCGCCGCCGCCGCAGAATTAATTAAGGGCTATAAAATTTGCCGCCAGGCTTATGCCAAATACGAAGAAGATTTTATTGAACGAAACGACCCACATGGCCGCCATTACTACTGGCTTACCGGCGAGTTTGTAAATTTTGATAAAGGAAAAGATACCGATGTATGGGCATTAGCAAATAACTATGTAAGTGTGGTGCCTGTGCAATTTGATTTAACTAATTACGTTTTAAAAACCAAACTGGAAAAACCTGGAAATAAACCCGGTTGCAACATATTATAAGCGTAAAAACCAACCACCAATGATATTTAAAAAAGATAACCTCCGCCTCGGCCTTGTGCTTGGTCTTATTGGACCCTTGCTTGGCCTTGTAGTAATTTATTTTGTAAAATTTCGTTTTCTTACGTTTCACAGAATTTTTAGAAACTTTTATGAACGATAACCGCCTTATCACTTCTATTGGTTCATTAAGTTTACTTGCCAATGTGGTGTTGTTTACAATCTATGTAAACACAAACAGGGATGAAACTGCCAAAGGCATTTTTATTGTATCAATGATTTATGGCATAGGCATATTGTTGCTAAAGCTTTTTAATTTTTAAATTTATGTTGCAAGCTGCAGTGCTACTATCATCGTCTGTTGCGTCGCACACTTCAGGGTTCTGTTCTCTACTGAGCAATTCAAATTTTAAATTTAGCCATCCCCTCCCTGGATGGGTTTCAGGGTTTTCTAATAAAGAAGTCTCAAAAGGGGTGGGTATAAAAGAAAGAAAACAGCCGCAGTTATCATGAGCAGTAAGTACTACATTATAGCCGGCGAAGCCTCTGGTGATTTACATGGCAGCAATCTTATTGCAGAATTAAAAAAACTAAACCCTTCATCTGCTTTTCGCTGCTGGGGTGGAGATAAAATGCAAGCCGCCGGAGGCGAGTTGGTAAAACATTACCGTGATTTAGCTTTTATGGGTTTTACAGAAGTACTCATGAACCTGCGTACCATTTTTAAAAACCTTGCATTCTGCAAACAGGATATTTTTGCATACAAACCAACTGCAATTATTTTAATTGATTATCCCGGCTTTAACCTCCGCATTGCCAAATGGGGAAAAGAGCAGGGCATAAAAGTTATCTATTACATATCACCACAAGTATGGGCCTGGAAGGAAAACAGGGTAAAGATGATGAAACAGTGTATTGATAAAATGCTTGTCATCCTTCCGTTTGAAAAAGATTACTTTAAAAATAAATGGAATTGGGAGGTTGAGTATGTTGGCCATCCGCTGGTAGAAGTAATTGAAAGGCACAAGGCACAAGGTACAGGGTACAAGTTTTCGGACAGGCCAATTATTGCTTTATTGCCCGGCAGCAGGAAGCAAGAGATATTGAAGAAACTACCTGTAATGTTGCAGGTAAGTAAATCATTTCCTGCACATCAGTTTATTGTAGCCAAAGCACCGGGGGTAGAAGAAAATTTTTATGATGAACTACTGAAACCTTATGCTAATGTGTCATACGTTTCTGATAAAACCTATGATTTGCTTACACAAGCAGAAGGGGCATTGGTAACATCAGGCACCGCAACTTTAGAAACTGCTTTGTTTGGTGTACCCGAAGTTGTTTGTTACAAAGGCTCACCCATCTCCTATCAAATAGCCAAGAGGGTGATTAAGGTTAAATACATTTCATTGGTAAACCTAATAATGGATAAACTGGTGGTAAAAGAACTGATACAAAATGAAATGACTGCTGAAAACCTTACTACAGAACTTACGCAACTGCTAACTAATGAAAGCAGGAAACAACAACTACAAAACGATTACCAGCAATTAAAAGAGATTTTGAGCCAGGGTGGCAATTCCTCTGCCAAAGCAGCAAAAAGTATTACAGCATTTTTATCAGGTCAGTAATTTTATTGCCAATATAATAAGGCATAAAATAAACATAAACAAACAAAGCGGTTTATGCCGTGCATATATCCTGTCCATTGGCTCTTCGGACGGTCAGGGTCTTTCTTTTTCAGGTAGAGGTACTCGGCTATTTGTTTTAAAACTCCCATATCGATACTGTACAATTACATTAAAAGTAAACTATTGAGAACATACTAATCTAAAATACAGACAATTTTAACACGGATGACACTGACTGAACTGATGAACACAGATTTTTCTGCTACGCAGAAATCCGGGATTTTGATTTATCAAAATAATTCTTGTTCATCTATCCGATCCGATTTATCTGTGTGCAAAAATAAAATTATTACTTGTTGCTCTCGGTATTAGATCAGGATATTTTTTGCATAAATTACAATTCAAAAAAAGTATAACTTCAATTTTAAACAGCAAAAATGGTTCCCGAAATAAGAAAGGCATACAACGAAAATTTTACCGCAGCGGCCTATCAGGCATTTCTTAAAGAACTAAATAGTGTGCATCTTGGCGGCATTGAATTTCGGGTGGCCGAAACCCCTGTTTTTGTTCCTGCATCTTTCACTAAAAAAATAATGGATGCCTGCGAAAGCATTGCTGATATAATTGTTGATCCAAAATTTAAAGAGCTTACTAAAAATGCCATACCAAAACATTTACAGGTGCAGGAAGAAAACGACCATTCTCATTGCATCGCATTTGATTTTGGTATTTGTATTAATGAAGAAGGTGAATATGAACCGCAGTTGATAGAAATGCAGGGCTTCCCCACCCTGTTTGCTTATGAAGTTTTGGTGGATGATATTTTCCGGAAACACTTTCCTGTACCTGAAAATTACAGTTGCTACTTAAATAATTTTTCGAGAGAAGAATATATCAACCTGCTGAAAGAAATTATTGTAGCCAACCACCATCCGGAAAATGTAGTACTGCTCGAAATATTTCCCCATCTGCAAAAAACCAAAATAGATTTTTATTGCACGCAGGATTATCTTGGAATAAAGCCAGTTTGCCTTACTGAATTGATAAAAGAAGGTAAAAAGCTTTATTATTTAAATGATGGGGTAAAAACAGAAGTAAAAAGAATTTACAACCGTATCATTTTTGATGAGTTGCAGCAACAATCTGCCGAAGTGCAGGAAAAAGGAAAAATTTTGTTTGAAGAGTTAGATGTAGAATGGTGTCCACACCCCAACTGGTTTTATCGCATCAGCAAATACACATTGCCATTTATAAAACATCCTTATGTACCACCAACTTTTTTTCTGAATGAAATAAAACAACTGCCTGCTGATTTAGAAAACTATGTATTAAAGCCATTGTTCTCGTTTGCAGGTCAGGGAGTGGTAATAGATGTAACATCAGCAGATATTGAAAAAGTAAAAGATCCGGAAAATTGGATATTACAAAAGAAAGTAAAATATGCCGATGTAATTTTAACCCCCGATATACCTGCCAAAGCAGAAATACGTATGTTCTATTTCTGGAAAGATGGTGAAGCAAGACCAGTTGCTGCCAATAACCTTGGCCGTTTAAGTAAAGGCAAAATGATTGGCGTTAGATATAATAAAGACAAAGAATGGGTGGGTGGAAGTTTCTGTTATTTTGAAAACCCAAAATCCTAATCGTTTTATGCAACAACTAAAAAATACCCCTCCCAAACAATTAGCCCCCGGCCTTACAGGTTATTATGCACATGGTACAAACATGACATTTGGCTTAATAGAAATTAAAGCTGGAAGCAACCTGCCACAGCATCAGCACCCGCATGAACAAATTACTTATATTCTCGAAGGGCAATTAGATATGACGATTGATGATAAGCTATGTTCACTTACCGCCGGTATGTACTATGTCATCCCATCCAATGTATGGCATGGTGCAGTGGCAGTTACAGATTGCAAAGTAATTGATGTGTTTAACCCTGTACGGGAGGATTATATAACTCAATAAAAAAACAAGCCCCCTGGCCTTACGGGGCCAGAGGGGCTTTTTCAGGTTTTTCAACCGTAAAAAGATTTAATTGGCAGGAAACCCTGCGGCGGTTTTCACTTCGTTTATTTGTTGCGTATGTCTGCTGCTGTGTGCACCCAATAATAAATACAATTGGTAACAATCAACCCATCCAAAGGGCATTTGCACCACATGGTTACGCATATCTTCTGTTGATGTTTTCATGTATTTTATATGCTCCATCCTGTTTAGCTTAAAATCAGCCAATGCTTCATCCAGCGATGTGTATTTAATATTCTCTGGCTTAAATTGTTCAGGAGCCTGCGCCTTTTGGCTGCGGTCTTTTATCATAGCTACAAACTGTTCGTCTGTTACTTTTATTTCTGAACGTTTTTCTGGGTTGGCTGGTGCTTTCATGCTTCCCTGAAACCAATCCCACAGCCCTTTTTCGGTAGCAGCAATATGGTAGACGCAGTTTCTTACAGACCATTTATCAGGTGCTGCCTTAAAATCCAGTTGTGCTGTTGATAAACCTTTTACACTTTTTACCGCATCTTTATACGTTTCCTTCATTAAAGCAGCGGCATATTTACGTTCTTCTTTGCCGATAGAACTTTCCTTTACTGTACCCGCCAGCCCTGTTACAACCAATAATGTAAGCAGGTAGCGGCCCATTTTTCTTTTAAGCATAGCAAGCATTTTAAAAATGATAGATAGTTCGGATGGGCAGATCCAGAGGGGTGGGAAACGGATGAAAAGTTACAAAAGGATTTCTAATTTCCAAATAAAGTTTATGCAGGCGGGGAGTTTCACGCAGAGGCCGCAGGGTACGCAGAGATAAATACATAGCAATAAATTTCCTTTAACCTGGAAATGTATCTTTAGCGAATGAAAATACAAGAAATAGTTTCTGCCCTCGAATCCATTGCCCATCCATCGTTACAGGAATATTATGATAATGCGGGGCTTATAACAGGCAACCCCGGCTGGAATTGCAGCGGTATTATTTGCGCCTTAGATGCTACCGAAGAAGTGGTAAACGAGGCTATCGAAAAAAAATGCAATATGATTGTTGCCCATCACCCAATTGTATTTGGCGGGCTGAAAAAAATCACCGGAAAAAATTATGTAGAAAAAACAATCATTGCTGCCATTAAAAATGATATTGCCATTTATGCCATTCATACCAATTTGGATAATGTACTGCATGGGGTAAGCGGCAGAATGGCGGAAATACTGGGATTAAAAAATGTTTCTATTCTTGCCCCGAAAGATAATACACTAAAAAAGCTTTTCACTTTTGCGCCTGTGGATAAAGCAGAACAGGTTCGCAATGCCATCTTTATGGCCGGGGGCGGGCATATTGGCAATTACAGTGAAGTGAGTTTTAATGCAGAAGGTACCGGTATTTTTAAAGCTGATAATGGTGCCAATCCATATGTTGGAGAAGTGGGTAAGTTACACCAGGAAAAAGAAATAAAAATAGAAATCATCATCCCAGCCTTTTTGGAAAGTAAAATTGTTGCGGCCATGATAGCTGCCCATCCTTATGAGGAAGTTGCTTATGATGTGGTTTCTCTTACTAATACCAACCAGCAAATTGGTTCTGGTGTTATCGGAGAGTTGCCCGAAGCAATTGATGAAAAGCTGTTTTTGGCCATGATTAAGCAAGTTTTCAACGTACCTGTTATCCGACATACAGCTTTAATCAACAAATCCATTAAGAAAGTTGCTGTTTGCGGTGGAGCCGGAAGTTTCCTGATTTCCAAAGCATTAGCCGCCGGGGCAGATGCTTATATAACTGCCGACCTGAAATACCATGAGTTTTTTGATGCTAATGGGCAGATGCTGCTGGCTGATATGGGGCATTTTGAAAGTGAGCAGTTTACTATCAATCTTTTGCAGGAGATTTTAGAGCAGAAATTCCCTACCTTTGCCGTCCTTAAAACAGCGGTGAAAACCAACCCGGTGCGGTATTTTGGGGAATGTTGATTAGCGAAAAGGAAGATGAAGAGTGCGACGCAACGAAGATGCACAGGGCACCGAAGTTGATTACCAAAAATTCAAACATCAAACTATAAAATGGCAAACGTTAAAGAATTTTCAGTTGAAGAAAAATTGACAGCATTGGTTACGCTTCAAAAAATTGACAGCAAATTAGATGAGCTGCATATTTTAAAAGGCGAGTTACCAATGGAAGTAAGCGACCTGGAAGATGAAATACAGGGCCTGCACAGCCGCCAAACCCGCATTGAAGAAGAGATAAATGGTGTTACCGATTTTATTGAGCAGCGTAAAGCCGCCATTAAAGAATCAGAAGCATTGGTAAAAAAATATGATAAGCAAAGTAGTGATGTAAAAAACAACCGGGAGTTTGAGGCTATTAACAAAGAATTGGAAATGCAGCAGCTTGAAATAAAACTGGCTGAAAAGCATATTAAAGATGCTACTGAAGAAATTTCTGAAAAAGCTGTAGCATTAGAAAAAGCAAAGAAGAACATTACAGCCAAAGAAGGTGTATTATCAAACAAGAAAAGTGAACTGGAGAAAATTATAGTGTCTAACGAGAAGGAAGAAAAGCATTTTAATAAACTGGCTGCTGATGCAAGCACCCATGTAGACCCCCGCCTGCTGACCAGCTACAAAAAAATCCGTGGAAACTACCGTAATGGTTTAGCTGTAGTAGCAGTGGAAAGAGATGCCTGTGGTGGTTGCTTTAATGCTATTCCCCCGCAAAAACAAAGTGAGATTAAGCAGCATAAAAAAGTAATGATTTGTGAAAACTGTGGCCGTGTACTGGTTGATGAATCGTTGCATGGTGTGATAGAGGTTAAATAGTCCGCTGATATTGAAATGATTTTATCCCGTCCCGTTTATAACGGGACGGGATTTTTTTGTGTTTTTTATGTGTGCTTTCGTGGCAAAAAACTAATTTGCCTGCAAATGCTTAAAAAGCTTTCCATACAGAACTATGCCATTATTGATGAACTGGAAGTTGGTTTTTCCGGTAAGTTAAATATTATAACTGGCGAAACCGGTGCCGGCAAATCCATCATTATGGGCGCATTGAACCTGATACTGGGCGAAAGGGCCGATACAGCTGCCTTAGTAAATAAAGAAAAAAAGTGTGTAGTGGAAGGGGTCTTTAATGCCAGCAATAAAAGAATTGTAAAAGAATTTTTAACTGCTAATGAATTAGATGCTGAAGATGAACTGGTGCTGCGCCGTGAAATTGGCACCAACGGAAAAACAAGGGCTTTTATTAATGATACCCCTGTAAATCTTTCGCAACTACAAGAGCTTAGTGCCATGCTGGTTGATTTGCACCAGCAGTTTGACACATTGCAATTAGGCGAAACAGATTTTCAGCGGCAGGTGCTGGATGCACTGGCTGGTAACCAGGAGATGATTGAAGAATACAAAACAATTTACCTGCAATGGCAGCAAGCCAAAAGGGAAACGGAGGAACTAAAAACACAAAAGCAGCAGTTTGATAAGGAAGCCGACTATAACCGTTTTCAATTTACCGAACTGGAAGAAGCAACTTTCAAAGAAAATGAACTGGAAGATATAGATGCCGAATTAAAACTATTGAATAACTCCGAAGGAATAAAAGCGGCATTAGATAAAACTTATTTTGAACTGAAAGAAAGTGAAACACCTGTGGTACAGCAGTTGAAAATTTTAGTTAACCAGTTAAACGTTTATTCATCTTATCACTCCGACTTGCCTGCATTGCTGCAACGGCTGCAAAGCACACAGGTAGAGCTACTGGATATTGCAGATGATATTGACCGCATCAGCAACCATATTAATTACGACCCGCAACGGATAGAGCAACTGAACGAAAGATTATCCCTCGGATATAAGTTGCAGAAGAAACATGGTGTAAACTCCACCAACGAATTAATAGCCATACAAAAGCAACTGGCAGAAAAATTGCAGGCTGTTTTAAATATTGATGAAGCCATTCTGCAAAAAGAAAAAATAACAACCGCCTTGTTTGCTGATATAACAAAGAAGGCTGCTAAAATTTCTGATGCAAGAAAAAAACAAACAAAGCCATTAGAAGATAAGGTTAACAAATTACTGAAGCAGGTGGGTATGCCCAATGCCTTACTAAAAGTGGATATTCAAAAAACAGATTTGAATATGTATGGCAGTGATGCAGTTGAATTTTTATTTGATGCGAATCGAAGCGGTAAATTTCAACCAGTACGAAAAGTTGCCAGCGGTGGGGAACTAAGCCGTCTTATGCTTTGCATAAAATCATTAGTTGCCCAATCTGTAGATTTACCTACACTTATTTTTGATGAAATAGATACCGGCATCAGCGGTGAAGCAGCAAGACAGATAGGGATTATTATGAAAGACCTTGCAGCCAAACGACAAGTAATCTGCATTACCCACCAACCACAAATAGCCGGAAAGGCCGATGCTCATTTCTTTGTATATAAAGAAATAATTAAGGATGCTATTAAAACAAATATCCGCCTGTTATCAACTGATGAAAGAATTGTTAGCATTGCCAAAATGCTGAGTGGCGAAAAACCAACTGCTGCTGCAATGGAGAATGCAAAGGAAATGGTGATGAATTAGATTTCTTTCAGCATCCACAAGGGGCAACCAAAATGACCGCTGTTACCCATCGGGCCATTAAGGTATTGAAAGCCCAACCGTTCATACACTTTTAATGCAGCTTTTAACTCATTCATTGTTTCAAGATACACTTCATTAAAACCATTTTCTTTTGCCTGTTGCAAACAGGTGTTGATTAGCTGTGTACCTAATCCCGTTCCCCTTGCGGCAGGCAGTAAATACATTTTTACTAATTCGCAAGTGCCATCTGGCAATCCTTCTGTTGGATAAATACCACCGCCGCCAATAACTTTACCGTCAAGCTCTGCAATATTATAAACAGACTTTCCTTTTTGAAACAACTCAAAAAGGTTATCGGTTGTGGGGTCAAAATAAACCGTACCGGGATGGTTGGCACCAAACTCTTCCAATGCATCCCTGATAATTTTGGCGATGATGGGGTTATCGGCAGGTCTTATTGACCGGATGGTAATTTGCATGGTGTAAATATAATATTAGCCTGCTGAACTATTTTTACACAAACGGGAAAGCCAGCGAAACCTTTTGCCTTAGCTTTACGTTTCTTATTAATATTAAAAACCAAACAAAGATGAAAAAAATATTTATAGCCAGCTTGTCAATCCTATTATTAATTGCCTGCACTGGCAATGCACAAAAGCCAAGCCCCGCTGCCACAGTTACCCAAAAAATTGGCGAAGCCACTATTACAATTAATTACAGTCAGCCTTCTGTAAAAGGAAGGACGATTGGTACAGACCTTGAGCCAAAAGATGGTAAAGTATGGCGCACAGGTGCAAACGAAGCCACCACTTTTGAAACTGATAAAGATATAACGGTAGAAGACAAAGCACTGCCTGCCGGTAAGTATTCTTTATTTACCTTGGTAAATGGCAAAGAGTGGACAATCATCTTTAACAAAACCTGGAAACAATGGGGTGCTTTTGGCTATAAAGAAGCAGATGATGCACTAAGGGTAACCGTAAAAGCAGAAGAAGCTAAACCCTTTGCTGAAACAATGACTTTTACCATTTCTGAAAAAGGCAAAGTGGCTTTGTGGTGGGGTGATAGTATGGTAGAGTTTAAAGTGAAATAAATAGCTATTCACCTAATTAAAAAATCCCCACACAATAAAATGGTGGGGATTTTTATTTTACAGTAAGTTTTATTAATCAAGCTGCAATAGTTTCTCCTTTGGATATTTTACTTCATATCTGAAATTGACTTTGTTTTCTTTTTTGGGTTCTACAGCCAATTGCCAAGTTAGTTTTTGTGTATCATCATCCAATTTGGCGCCTTCATATTTTCTGTCCTGTACTTCTATTTCTTTTTGGGTGGAAATTGGAAACTGGTCTTCCAGTATTATACTTATGGGTTGTTGTTTATTATTTCTCACTATTATTTCATATTGTCTTGTATCTGTTTTATTACTGCCGATAAACCGTTTGGAACTGTAATCTTTCAGCAATGTTCTTTTTAGAGCTACTCCTTTGTCTTTACCGAGAGAAAGATTTAATGTATCGCCTGCATTGGCCACATCTAATAATGATTTGCCAAGGAAAGTACCTTCAAAAAATAAGTTGGCTTCGCCTGGTAATAAGTTCAATTCTTGCCAATCAACAATTTTAGCAGTAAGAAAAGCATCAGGTCCTATTTTGGGCGCAGCATAATATTCATACTGGGCTTTTACTTCGTAGCCGTCAATATCAGCAGTATAGGTTTTTCCGTCATTCAATATTGTGTAAGGTTCTTTTATTTCATAAACGGTGGTGGTAGGTTGATAGGCAATTGTAGTAATCAAATTCTGGCTTCTTTCAATATCTTTTGCTTTTAGGGAGGAGGCACCCCTTATTCTTATTTGATTGTTTCGATTTTCATCATCATTCGAACCATCGAAATCTCTTCTTACTCCCGTTGCTGTAACTACTACCTCTGACAGTGCTCTTGAATCTTCAGCTAATCTGGCATTTACATATCCTCCAGTGGCTACTTGCTCTTGTGTAACCATACCAACGGCACTTATCTGAAGTACGTTTGAACCCTGCGGCACTTTAATAGTAAAGAAACCATTGGCATCTGCCGCAGTACCAGTGCTTGTTCCTTTTGCACTTACACTTGCCCCAGGTACCGGGTTGCCTTTATCATCTGTTACCCTCCCGGAAACAGTACCGGCTGAAACAGTACCTGATATTGTATTCGGAACCGGGTCTATAAGCATACGCATATTTTAGATACCACGGATTTACTACAGGTTTCGTACCATTCTCATTTGGATTACCAGTTGATAAAAATAATTTTACATCTTTCCAATCTTCGCCGCTGCTTTGAAAAACATTGGCTTTGTATTGCAGGTTAATAGGGCTGCTGATGTCCTTCACTCTTATATCGTATGTGGGAAACCAGCCGGATTGTTTTACCAGATAGGTAACAGTAAAATTGCTGTTGATGGTTTCTTTTGTATTTACCGTTACATGTATTTCGCTGGTGGAGGTTTCTGCTTTTTGATTTAATTCTATCAGTTGTTTATTCATTTTGCCCAACTCAATTTCCATTTTCTTGATGGCCCTGTCGGTTTCCATTTGTTTTTGATACACTTCTGTTAACCGGCTGCGTTGAAAATCTGCGGCTTCTTTTAAATCAACGGCTTTCAGGCCATTATTGGCACCACCAATCTGCTGGTTTTTTACCAGCATGGTTTCTTCCTGCTTATATACATTTAAAATATTCCGTTGCAGTGCTATTTTTTCAACCTGCATTTCTTTTTGTGTTTCTATTACTTTTATTTCTTCCTGTTTTTGCTGTTCTTTTAAAAAATTTTGCTGATGAATAACAGATAACACTGTTACGTTGCCATCGGCTTTTACCTGTATGCTTTGTTTATCAATAGCAGGAGAGATGTTGGTAAATACCAGTTCGTATTTTCCAGGGGTTAAATTTGTTTTGGCACTGCGCTGCACCTGTGCTCCTTCTAAGAACACTGTTACCTTTTCAATTTTACTATCAATATTTTTTTTTGTTTGTGCCGATAACTGAAGGCATAGTAATAGCCCGGCAAATAATACTATCTGTCTCATAATAGATGGTTTTGGAGACAGGATGCAAAATGTTAAAGGATTGCATAAATGCTGTTTCAATATCGCCGGAGGCAATACAATACAGCTGTGAAACGGGATGTTCCGAAGAACCTGGGATGCCTTTGAGTGTAAAGAAGCAGATGATACCCTTGGGTAAATATAAAATCAGGTAAAGTCGAGCTTTTTGCAGAAACAATGACTTTTTCAATTTCTAAAAAATCTTGTTTCTTTGTTGTGATGAGGTTTGATGGTATACTTTTCGTTAGGGGATGTTTAGCTTAACCAAAATTTCAAGTTATAAGTTGTTATCATTAATCAATTTTAAAATTTCACTTTCCCGTTGTTTAGAATCTAATCTATATATTTCAGTAAATGATTTTGCAATTTCTGTAAGGTTTCTAAATTTTGTATTTATCCATCTTTGAAAAATAAATTGTGACTTGGTATTCGTTCTCATTGCAAGTGCAATTATGTTTTTTATTCGGACATCAGGTGTACATGCTACTATTTCTCCATATGTTTCTGAAATCTCATTGCCACCAAACCAGGAATTAAAGAGGTGCGCAATAGTTAATATTTTAGCCCCTTTTTTTATTAAGGCATCTTCACTTCTAGAAAGATAAAAAGAGGCTTCTAAAAATAAAGCTGCAATTGCAGCTTTATCTAAATTTGTTTGCCAGTAATTATTATGTGGCCCTAAGGAGAGATAGTTCTTTCTTACTTCTGATAATTTACTTGAAATTTCCTCAAGTTTTGTTTGGCTTAATTCATTTCCAAATCGTAGTTCTGTTATAAACTCAAATAAAATATTGGTGTTTTTATAATGTTCATCTGGGTTTATACCTTCACCAGCTATTGCAAGAGCAATTGAGTCTTTGGAAGATTCTCTTTTAATTTGCAAAGCAAAATAAATTGCCTCTCGCCTTTTTACTGCACCGAATTGATTGTTATCTTTTAGAATTATTTGATTTTCTTTTAAGTTTAAAATGTCTAATACTCCTGACATTCTATTTATGGAGCCAATTTGTGAATATAATTTTAAAGATGTTACATATACTCGGCACTTTTCAATATCATTTAACTTGTCTAAAATTTGTTTATCTTGAAATTTTTCGAGAATTGTAAGAGCAGAATCAATATAACCTTCTTTTTGGCAAATAATTGCTTGTACAATTGCCTTATTAATTCCAAGCTTTTCCTTGCCACTTTGTTCAGATGAAAGTACCGAAAGAGCCTGCTGCCCAAGCCCGGCATCTAATAGGGGCCTGATTTTTTTATATTGCGTTTCAAAGTCTTCTTCTGTTGTACTCTGATTAAGAAAAATATTCTCAAACTTATTTTTTAAATTTTGCCTTCCGAACATTAATCCATATGCAGCAAATGCGTTTCCAATTTTTCGAAACTGCCCATCTCGCCTTGCTTTATATTTTGGGTTGTTATTAGCATGATCGCCAAGATGGGATTTTTTTTTGTTAATAATTTCTCTACTATTGTATATGTAATCAGTAATAAAATGAACCGGAAAAAAAGTTTTTTTAAAATCGTCACTTGTCAAATTTGCCGGCCCTGGCATACTCATGATTTTATTATGTTCAGAAATGACTTTAGCAATGTGGCCATCTTCGCAATCCATACAAGTAATTCCGTCAGTATCTAATTTTTCCAACTGTTCATGACTCTCTCCTATAACGGTAGGTACTGTTACTGCATTTCCTGTCCTAACTATATCCAAATTTTTATAGATATTACTTATATCATTCAGGTAGTAATGTATATCTTCATTTTCCCCATCTTCATCTATCAAAATAAAGTGACTCGGAATATATGTTTTCCATATATCACCGTCTTTTACTACAGAGGCTGCTTTTGAACCATATAATACATGCATTGCGCCAGCCTCAAGAATGGCTTTAACATATTGGGCACTTGCATCACCCCAATACGATTCTTTGGAGCCTATCAGAACTATGCGACTATATGAGTGTTCATGAATAAGAAGCTTAGCTCCAAACATGTTATCTAATCCACCTTCAATAAATTTTTCGTCAGTGGGTATAAAAGAGTAATCCCGTAAACCTGGAAGTATTAAATCGACATTCCCAATTATTACTACATCTCCATGCCTTATAAAAAGGGAAACAAAATCTCTAAACTCCGTCCATTCAGATACACTATTTTCAATGCCAGAAAAATGTGCAACTCCAACCGAAGTAGTTATTTTCTTGGAGAGTGTAACTTTTTTTGAAAAATCCTTTACAATTGCTTTAATCAATTGAGCTATTTGATCGACATAATGCTTAGATGGAAAAACTAGTACCCAAAGCTCAGTTATTTTTTTTGAACTATTTTTTGAGACGGTACACATTATTTGCCTACGGCAATTAAATTCACTTTTTTTTGTATGCTTAATAATATTGCCAACTAATTCTCCATTATTTTTAAGCAGAAGGAAATTTAGATCACTTGCATAGGCACCAATCACACAAATTTTATATCCTTTACGAAACGCTTCTTTAATTTTATCAGATTGATCTTTCCCAAATTTTTTATTATCTAAATCTAAGCCCTTTCGATTATAAGTACCGATGTACCTTCTGAAATTATTACGCTTCATTGTATGTTTATGCGGGTCAGTGCTTTGCACATCCCGAAACTGTAACACCCCGTGGTTGTCATATAAAGACTGTCTATTTTTAACTTTATTTTTATTCATGCTTGTCATTATAAATATTTCTCTATAGATTTTATTAACTAACCATTATTGTAGCTTTTAATTTATCTCTTGAAATAGTTGTGTGCCCCCCTATTGCTGTAAGAGCCTTCACACAATTTAATTATTTCTCTCGAATTAACTGTACAAAATCCCTCCAACAGAAAAAATCCCAGCCTCTTCAGACCGGGATTCACTATTTAGATTCCTCATTCTTCGGAATGACAATATAACTACGCCACCGCCTTCTTCACCAAATCTGCCGCCTCACTTAATAAAATAGCAGACTGTACTTTCAATCCGCTTTCATCAATTAATTTTTTTGCTTCCACTGCGTTCGTTCCCTGTAAGCGAACAATAATGGGGATATTAATATTGCCCAGTTTCTGATACGCATCAATAACACCCTGCGCCACACGGTCGCAGCGAACAATACCGCCAAAAATGTTTATCAGTATTGCTTTTACCTCCGGGTCTTTTAATATTATTTTAAAACCGGCTTCCACGGTTTGTGCATTGGCAGTACCACCCACATCAAGGAAGTTGGCCGGTTCGCCACCACTAAGTTTAATCATATCCATAGTAGCCATTGCAAGCCCGGCACCATTTACCATACAACCTACATTGCCATCTAGTTTTACAAAATTCAGGTTGTATTTACCGGCTTCCACTTCAGTTGGGTCTTCTTCTGTTACATCCCGTAGAGAAGCAAGGTCTGCATGGCGCATCAATGAGTTTTCATCCAATCCCATTTTACAATCCACTGCAATTATTTTATCGTCAGATGCTTTAAAGAGGGGGTTAATCTCCAGCATCGAACAATCCAATCCCACATACGCATTGTACAGGTTGGTTACAAACTTTACACAGTTTTTAAAAGCTTCGCCACTCAGCCCAAGGTTAAAAGCAATCTTTCTTGCCTGGAAACCCTGCAGCCCGCCGGAAGGGTGTACCCATTCTTTAAATATTTTTTCCGGTGTATCATGTGCCACATCTTCAATATTCATTCCGCCTTCGGTGCTGTACATAATTACATTCTGGCCTTTTGTCCGGTCTAGTAAAATAGACAGGTAAAATTCTTTTCTTTCACTTGGGCCATCGTAGTACATATCTGCTGCCACATAAA
This sequence comes from uncultured Chitinophagaceae bacterium, assembly GCA_963840755.1. GTDB lineage: Bacteria > Bacteroidota > Bacteroidia > Chitinophagales > Chitinophagaceae > JJ008. The sequence continues at coordinate 397,307 of CAWJAG010000002.1, forward strand.
TTTTGTTAACCACTTTACCCGCAGGGCCGGTTTGTATGGTTACCAATGTACCTCCCAAAATCTTAGTGGCAAACTCCTGTATGTCTTCTAATGATTTGGCAACCTTTACCCCGTTAATACCATTTTCTTTTACAGCACCTTTACCCCGGCCACCGGCATGTATCTGTGCTTTTACCACGGCAAACTTGCTGCCTGTTTGTGTTTTTATCTGGCGGTAAGCTTCCTCAGCTTCCTGCACGGTGGTGCAGGCATATCCTTCCTGTACGGGAACATTATATTTCTTTAATAATTCCTTGGCCTGGTATTCATGTAAATTCATTAGTAACGGTTTTGGGCGAAGATAAATATTAGTGAATAGTGAATAGCGAATAGTTTATAGTTTTTTTGCAGCCATCTTTCTGTTCTTTGGGCATCGTCCCTTGCGTCGCACTTTTCATCGTCCCGTTCTTTGGGCATCTTTTTTTTATCTTACACCAATGAAATGGCTTGTTTTACTGCTGAGCTTATTGTTTTGCTCCTGCCAAACAGCAAAGAAAATGCACTGGCCGCAGAAAAGTTCATCAGTAACCGGAACAGCATTTTATCAGCAGGCCGCAGCCATGAACTGGAAGGAAAGGGACTCATTTGTATTGAAAGAAGTATTGGCAGGCAATGTTCCTGCATTTCTTAAAAAATTTATTGCTGTGCATACATGCATCACCGATTCATTAACAGGGAAAACAATTACTGCCACTTATTATGTTTCGCCTGATTATCTCAGTATTGGCAACAATGATAATTGGGCAAGAATAAACATCACTCCTTTAGCCGCACAAAAAATTGCCGACAATTTTCATTGTTTTTTACCCACCAAAAAAATGGTGGATGATATTTATAAAGCCGCCAAAGTAAAATTAGAACCAGTGCCGATGTATGCTTTTCGAGACAGCACACCAACTATGTGGCAGCACCATTTAATACTGGAAGGCCAGCGAAAAGGAAGAAAAGGTTTGATAGCCGGAATGAAAAAAGATATTGTCATCAGCGGAAAAATAACAAGAGACACAAAGCCTGACAGGGTAGCTATTTATGGCTGGCATACACCAGACGGCAAACCCATTCAACCACTCTATACCGGGCATATTTATTGGTGGGTTGATTATAGTCAGGGAATAAGGTTAATATACCGGAAAATAAAAATAGACCCGGCAAAAGACGGGACAGGCAGCAGGTGGATGGATTATACAGATGTACTGAAAGATACTAAACTGCAAAAGCTTTTATGCGATGAACCCTTTTGTGATTTCTATCACTATAATTACTAACCAGTATTAATTAACAGTTTTTAAGCCTGTATTAATACATTTGCAGGCTAATTTGCGGTACTATTAATTTAAAGAGCCTGAAGAAGATTTTTACATACCTGTTACTATTTGCTTTATCGTTTTCTGCTACGCAGCTCTCTGCGCAGGATGATGTGTTCAGGGGTGCAAGAAACAAGCTTAGCAAGTTTGGTGGTTCATTTAATTCTGGTGGTGGTGGTAATGATAGCCTTAAGCACCGGAACAACAATGAAGATTCAATAACTATCACCTTTCGCTATCTCGATTCTACCCGCAGTTATAAATTAGATACATCTATTTCAGATTTTACCAAAAGGTTCCCCATATCTGCCACTAACATTTTTCTGGGCAATACAGGAACTGCTGCAAAGCCGTTATTATTTTCTCCGTCTTTGCAATCCGGGTTCAATCCCGGCTTTCATGCTTTTGATATCTATAAATGGAAACTGGAACAAGCAAGGTTTTTTCAAACAACAAGGCCATACTCAGAAATAAATTATCAACTGGGCAGCCGGGTAGAGCAAGTTATTGAATTATTGCACACCCAAAATATAAAACCTAACTGGAACTTTGCTTTTCAATACAGGTTAATTAACAGTCCGGGTGTTTTTAAAAGCCAGAAAACAAATCACAATAACTATTTGCTTACGTCCCGTTATCAATCTAAAAACCAGCGGTACACCAATTACTTTGTATTGCTTGGCAATAAATTAGTAGCCGCAGAAAATGGGGGTATTGTTGATACAAGCAGCACCCCTGCGTTGGACAATCCTGATTACAGCGACAGGTTTAACATACCCACTTACATTGGTAAAGACCAGGCCTTCTCTGCCAATTTCTTTGGCAGCAAAATCAGCACAGGCAATACCTATAGCTTTTTTACAGCGGTGCTGCGCCAACAATATGATTTTGGGAAAAAGGATTCTATTGTAACAGACTCCACTGTTATCCCTTTATTTTTTCCCCGGCTGCGGTTTGAGCATACACTGCAATTAGATAAACAGAAATACATTTTTCAGGATTATACAGCGGACTCGCTTTACTATAAAAAATTTTACGATACCGCACTCCGTTATCCAACAGATACATTACTGCTGCAGGAAAAGTGGCAAACCATCTCCAACGATTTTTCCATTTACCAGTTTCCGGATGCAAAAAACCTGCACCAGTTTATTAAACTGGGCATACAGTTTCAATTAATAAGAGGCGAACTACCGCAGGGCATTAAGAATTTCTTCAACACCTTTGGCCATGCCGAATACCGCAACAAAAGCAAAAACCAGAAATGGGATATTGAAGCCAATGCTAAATTATTTTTTACAGGTATTAATGTCGGTGATTATGATGCACACATCAGCATAGAAAGTTTTGCCGGTAAAAAAGCTGGTTATATCAAACTGGGTTTTGAAAATGCAAGCCGAACACCTTCTTTTCTTTTTGATAACCGAAGTGGGTTTTACCTGTTGCATTCCACAACCAATTTTAAAAAAGAAAACAACACACATCTTTTTGCATCATACTTTCTGCCGTCGTTCCGTTTCCGAATTACCGGCCATTATTATCTCATTACCAATTATAGTTACTTAGAAAATTATTACCAGTTAAAACAAGAAAGCAACTTATTTAATGTGTTTCAGCTTGCCCTGCAGAAAACAATCAAGCTGGGTAAAAGATGGAACTGGCATACTGATATTTATTTTCAGCAGGCCTTAGGTGGTGCGCCGGTTCACCTGCCTTCTTTATATACCCGCAACCGCATTGCATACGAAGGCAATCTTGGTTTTAAAAACCTTGATATTGCTATTGGGGCAGAGTTCCGTTACCGTTCTGCTTATAAGGCAGATGGTTATTCCCCGGCTCTTGGCAGTTTTTTTTACCAGGATAAAACAACAATAACTAATAAGGTTCCAGACATTTCGGCCTATTTACATTTCAAGATCAAGCTTATCAAATTTTTTATACGGACAGAAAACCTGAATACAGCAAGATTTAAAGATGGCTTTGGTTTTAAAGGCAACAACTTTGTTGCCCCCGGTTATGCTCTGCCCGGTTTGCAAATCCGTACCGGGGTTTACTGGGGCTTTGTAAACTGATTTTTCCTGTTTGTTAATGTTTTTACAGGTGGTTAGCCTTTTCAAATAATTCATTATACCTTTACGGGGTAATGAAAAAAGGCCTTTTTGCCATATCATTTATTTTTTACTTTATTGCCACAAGCGGTTTGGTAGTTAATTACCATTATTGCATGAAAAAGCTGGCATCTGTACATCTTTTTCAAACCACTACTGATGTTTGTGGAAGATGCGGTATGGACAGCCAAGAATCCAATGGCTGCTGTCATGATGAAGTAAAAGTGGTAAAGCTGGAGCAGGATCAAAATAAAAACCCGGTTACACTTTATAGTTTTACTTTACTTGCACCAGAAGTTGTTATCCCTTCGGTATTTATTGTTGCAGCATTTGAAAATGCAGGTATACAAAAACATTTCCTCAATCATTCCCCCCCTCTCTTATCTGCACAGGATACTTACTTGCAGAATAATGTTTTCCGGATTTAAGCAAAGCTGATGCAGGAATTGTTTCTGTAATCAATTTTTATTCCCCAACGGGAAATCTTTAATATTTATAACTCTATAAAAAATAAAATATGAAATCACTTAAGGTTTTATCATTATCTATGGCTGTGGCAACAATATCACTTACAGCCTGTGCACAAACAAAAACAGAAAGCTTTAAAGTAAACGGCAACTGTGGTATGTGCAAATCAACAATTGAAAAAGCCGCAAAAGCAGCAGGTGCCAAAGATGCAAAATGGGATGTTGAGAAGAAAGAACTGACAGTAACTTATAAAAGCACTACGACTAATACAGCAAAAATCCAGCAACAGGTTGCAAATGCCGGGTACGACAATGCTGGTTTTACTGCAACAACTGAATCTTACAAAAAATTGCATGGCTGTTGCCAGTACGACAGAAGTACTTCTCCTGATGCATCTGCAAAAGCAGGTTGTTACAGTGGTAGCGCAAAATGCGAACATCATGAAGGGGAAGATCATGCAAAAGCAGATTGTTGCAAAGATGGCAAATGCACAATAGCCGGGCATGACGGTAAAGACTGCTGCAAAAAAGAAGGTGCAGCAATGGATTGCTGTAAAGATGGCAAATGCAGCAAATCCGGCCACACAGGCGGCGATTGCTGCAAAAAAGAATAATAATGAAAACCCTATTACTTATTGTTGCATTTGGTTTACTTATAAGCCCTGCAAATGCCCAGTTTACCAAAGCATCATTACAGGCTACAGGCCTTACTTGTGCTATGTGTAATAATGCCATTAATAAAGCCCTGCAGAAAATTGTATTTATAGATTCTGTAAAGTCGGATATAAAGAATTCAGCTTTTAATATTGTATTTAAAAAGGATGCAGCGGTAAATATTGATGCATTGAAAATTGCGGTACAGGATGCCGGGTTTTCTGTGGGCAGCCTTAAGCTTACAGCAAAATTTGATAATGTAAAAGTTGAAACAGACAGGCATATCCAACTGAATGGTGCAGCATTTCTTTTTTTAGGTGCTGCAAACCAGGTACTCGATGGTGAAAAAACAATTACTGTAGTGGACAAAGATTTTGTATCTGCCAAACAGTTCAAAAAAATTGTTGCTTCATCTAAGTTAAGTTGCGTACAAACAGGCAAGGCAACCGATTGCTGCACCAGGGATGGTGTGGCCGAAGGTGCAAGGGTTTATCATGTAACAATATAAAAATTTCAGCACCCCCTGTAATTTAACCGGGGGTGCCTTTTATAAAATCACAACTATGGTGCTAAGAAAAAAATATTTGTTTATTGCTTTGTTTCTTGCGGCAATAAATCTTAATGCCCAGCCAAAGCAGGGAATGGAAGCATTTGAAATTGCACTGCCCACCGCAAAAGGTGACACCATTAATCTTTCCTCATTAAAAGGCAAAGTGGTCTTGTTAGATTTTTGGGCATCCTGGTGCGGGCCATGCAGGGCCTCTAATAAAGAATTAGTACGGCTTTATTCAAAGTATAAAGACAAAGGTTTTCAAATACTTGGCGTATCGCTTGATGATGATAAAGATGCCTGGAAAAAAGCAGTAGCTGCTGATAAAATAACATGGCTGCAGGTAAATGCTAATGGGGGCTGGGAATCACCAAGCCTTCTTAAATGGGAAATATCTGCCCTACCCACTTCTTTTCTTATTGATAAAAATGGAACCTTGCTGGCAATGGATCTGGAAGGTAAAGAACTGGAAAAAGCATTGAAACATTTAATAGATAAGTAAAATGAACCAAAAAAGGGTGCTGCTGCCTTTCATTATCCTGTTGTCGCTTTCCACCAGGTCGCAGGAGTTATATGTCTTTTCAGAACCAGCCTCCAATATGCCGGCTCACTCTATTAGTGTAAAGCTTACAGACCATTTTGTAACCAACGACAATATATACAGCCGTTTTTCCAACCGTATTATGCCGCAGGTAATGCTCGGTATCAGTAAAAAATTGATGGTACATCTTGGTGGCACCATCAGTAATATGCACACCCCCGATTTCCGGTATGAATCTGTAAGCCTGTATGCTAAATACCGTTTTCTTTCAAAAGATGAAATACATAAGCATTTCAGAATGGCAGTTTTTGCTGATGCATCTGCTACTAAAGCCCCTTTTCACTATGATGAAATAACCCTGATGGGCGACAAAAATGGTATTGAAGCCGGGTTAATAGCCACACAACTCTGGCATAAATTCGCTTTATCCGGTACATTCAGCCACACCCAGGTATTAGATAAGTCCAGAAAAAATAAAGATGTAATTTATATACCTGCCCGTTTGTATCAGTCAATCAATTATTCCCTGTCTGGTGGCTACTTATTGCTACCAAAAGAATACACTGACTATAAGCAAACCAATATTAATATTTATACCGAGTTGCTTGGTGAAAAATCACTGGACAGTAAAAAATATTGCATTGATTTAGCTCCGGCATTACAGGTTATTTTCAACAGTAATTTTAAAGTAAACCTTGGTTACCGGTTTCAGGTAAGCGGAAATATGAGCCGTATGGCGAATAACAGCTGGCTGCTGAGTTTTGAACGGACTTTCCTTGGGGCATTGAGCAAAAAATAATTATTTCTTTTTTGCTTTTGTATTAAACCGGAATGAATATCCGATTGCAAAATAATTATCAATTGCAGCATCAGTTAGGCCAAAGCCTCCCGAGAAATCTATCTTGCTATTATCAGAAAAATAATAAGCAATACCCGCATCAAAAGCATGTGATGGTTTTTCATTTTTTCTTACCTCACCAAAAGCCTCAATATATCCATACCATTTTTTCCCAATATTAAAGCCGGGGGCAAATGTGTATATCCATGCAGGTATGCTTGTTTCACCATCCCACTCCGCACCAAGGTTGTAACCAAGCCCGATATTATCAGTTAAAGAATTCTGCATTACAAACCGAAAGTTGGGAGCCCATTTTGCAGCATGAAATTTTTTACTTGCCAGCTTTGGTGCCGCCACATGAAATATAAGTGAGGTTTTTGGAAGAAACCCTTTTTCTTCTCCCAAAGCAATCTTACCACCAATTTGTATTGGCAAAATACCCGAAACAAAATCATTGCCCTGAGGGATAAGCAAAGGTGTTTCTTGGGTTACATTTTCGGTTATCAGCCGCAACTCAAATTTTGCTGATACACCATATTTCCACAAAGCTGTTGGATGAACAATTGTTTTTAATTTGTCATGGGTTTCTATATTAAATCCAATTTCCGCCTGCAAATAATTTTTCTTAGTAAGGTATGGCGATTCGGTTTGGTCGGGTCTGTCTGTTTCCATACGTCCGGTTTCCTGCGCAGCAGAACTTATGGCAATCAACAGGAGAAGCAAAGTATAAAGATGTTTCATTTTTAGTCTTGTCTAAATTATACTCAAATATACAACTCTATAACACTGAAATAATACTACTGGTGAATTAAACAAATTTTTTTCTTCTGTTTTGCCTGTTACATTTGCTCCCCCAAACAAAATACCTATGGAGCTGAAATACTCACAAAAGATAGCCGCAGAATTAAACATTTCGCTGAAACAGGTCAGCAGCATTTATGATTTACATACCGAAGGTTCTACCATTCCCTTTATAGCCCGTTACCGGAAAGAAGCAACTGGTAATTTGGATGAAGTGGTAATTGGTAATGTAATTGAACAGGTAAAGTACTTTACTGAACTCGACAAAAGAAAAGATACCGTTCTTAAAACAATAGAAGAAGCCGGTAAACTGACACCGGAGTTGAAACTACGGGTTGAAAATTGTGTGGTGGCAACCGAACTGGAAGATATTTACTTGCCGTATAAACCAAAACGGAAAACAAAAGCAACAGTCGCTATTGAAAAAGGCCTGGAGCCGTTAGCAACTTTATTATTTACACAATCAGCCGTAAACCCGGAAGAAGAAGCGGCGAAATACATTACTGAACAAGTAAAAGATACAGCCGATGCTTTGCAAGGTGCAAGAGATATTATGGCGGAATGGATTGCAGAAAACGAACAGGCAAGAAATACTATCCGTAAATTATTTACAGAAGAGGCTGTTGTTTCATCAAGAGTATTGACAAGCAAGAAAGAGGAAGAAGATGCACAGAAGTACCGGGATTATTTTGAGTACAAAGAACAATTAGCTAATAGTCCTTCGCATAGAATATTAGCCATACGCCGGGGTGAGAAAGAAGGTTTCCTTATCATGGATATTAATATTGAAAAGGAAACAGCGGTAGAAGAATTGAAACGAAAATTTATAACGGTATCGAATGCAGCTTCGCAACAAGTAGGTTTGGCAATTGAAGATTCTTTTGCCCGTTTATTAAAACCTTCTATTGAAACGGAATTCAGGATGCTGAGTAAAACAAAAGCAGATGAAGAAGCGATAAGGGTATTTGCAGAAAACCTTCGCCAGTTATTACTCGCCTCACCATTAGGAAGAAAAAGAATAATGGCACTTGACCCCGGTTTCAGGTCAGGATGTAAAGTGGTTTGCTTAGATGAACATGGTGTTTTCTTAAAGTACAATACCATTTTCCCACATGCACCACAGAATGATTGGAACGGTGCGGTGCAAACAATAAAAGAACTGGTAGCCAAATATGATATTGAAGCCATTGGATATGGTAATGGTACTGCCAGTAAAGAAACAGAACAATTGGTAAGAGGAATTGATTTTGGAAAACCGGTGGCTGTTTTTATGGTGAATGAAAGTGGTGCTTCCATCTATTCTGCCAGTGAAGTGGCAAGAGAAGAATTTCCGGATGAAGATGTAACGGTGAGAGGTGCGATAAGCATTGGCCGTCGTTTATTAGATCCCTTGAGTGAACTGGTAAAGATTGATGCCAAGAGTATCGGTGTGGGACAGTACCAGCATGATGTAAATCAGAACCGTCTGAAAGAAGCCCTCGACCAGGTGGTGGAAAGCTGTGTAAACTTTGTAGGAGTGGATGTAAACACGGCCAGCAAACATTTGCTTACATACGTTTCCGGACTAAGTGCCACCGTCGCAAAAAATGTAGTGGAGTACCGGACAAAGAACGGCGGTTTCAAAAGCCGGGATGAATTGAAAAAAGTTTCGATGCTGGGACCCAAAGCTTATGAACAATGCGCAGGCTTTTTAAGAATCATCAATGCAAAAAATCCATTGGATAATTCGGCAGTACATCCGGAAAGTTATCATGTGGTAGAAGCAATGGCGGCAAAAGCCAACAGCACTGTACCGGAACTGATACAAAATGCAGAGATAAGAAAACAAGTGAAAGCAAAAGATTTTGTTACAGAAACTATCGGCCAGTTTACTATTGAAGATATATTGAAGGAATTAGAGAAGCCCGGCCGTGACCCCCGTTCTGTTATTGAAGAATTTCGTTTTGCTGACGGTGTAAGCAGCATGGCAGATTTAAAACCCGGCATGAAGATACCCGGTATCATCACCAACATAACCAACTTTGGGGCTTTTGTAGATGTAGGAGTAAAACAAGATGGCCTCGTTCATATTTCACACTTAGCCAACCGCTATATCAGCGACCCGAATGAAGCCGTAAAACTGGGACAAAAAGTAATGGCTACCGTAGTGGAAGTAGATATTGCAAGAAAAAGAATTGCCTTGTCCTTGAAAGATGGGAGTGGGGAAAGGCCAGCAACTGGTGGAGGAAGTCAGGCTGGAAACAAAGGCGGACAAAAACCTATTGTGAAAAAACCTGAACCAATGAATCCTTTCCAGGCGAAATTGATGGAGCTGAAGAAGAATTTTAAGGAGTAGTTTTTCCGAAAAACTGCCTGCAGGTGGTAAAATGATCCGCTTACTAAACGGAATATGCCAGTAACTAATTTCTAAAGCAAACTAATCAGGGGAAAGAGGAGTTTTATAGTACTAATCGCAGCGGAGTGTTTTTTCATTGTTTTGCATTTTGCTACTATTAACCATTAAACTTTATCTATGATTTCTCTTGAACAGTACGCAGATCTTTGCGTAGCTATGGCCGATACGGCCGGTGATGAATCCAAAGAATTTGCCATTGCTGCAGCACAGGGTGTAAGTGAAGCCGATTGGTCGGCATCGAAAGCCGGGTACACGGCTAAGATGAGCGACCCGGCAGACATGGGTAAAACAGCCCTTACCTTTATGCCGCTCTACCAGGCCGCCCTTGATAAAAAAAGGGGAGGAGGCGAGCCATGCACACTGGAACTCTACACAAAAATTCATGCGGAAATGGCTTTCCGGAAAGACCCGGTCGATGCCAGCCAAAAAATTGATTACAACATTATACTCGCCGAAAATGGTTACACTCACCAGGCATGGCTGGAATGTGAAAGCTATTGGACACCAAGAGTAGCTTCGCCAGAGCAGCCAAAATGGGATCCGGTGCTTAGTCAAAAATTCCGGGAGCTTATGCAAAAAGAAAGTGACAGGGTTTTAGGGATTAGCGGGGCATAAAAAGTGAGCCGTTTATTGGCCTATCACTTTTTCAAGCGAAATTAATTTGCCATTTGTCGTCATTCCTTCTACTACTACCTTATAAGTTTTTGTACGGCTGTTATTATAAAAACTTATTGGTATTCGGGGGTTTATGCTGTTAACAAAAATGAGTGGCCGCCAATCAAGTGTAGTACGATAGTCTGTACTTAGCACATCTGTGTTTACTTTGTAATCGGGTGCATAAAACTCTTTGGTTACAGAGTAGCCATCGTACGATTTAATATTAGAGAAACTGGTTGAGCTTTTATAATCATCTCCTTTTTTTGTATAAATAGCAATAGCACCGCCGGGAGAATTACCCCAGCCACCGGCAAATGTTCCATAAATTTTAAGGTAAGCCACCTGGTTACCGGGTATTGAAGCCACCACAGATGCATCTGTTTCTATTTCATCTAAAAAAATGGTCATAGGTATATTACCCATTGAACTGATGGATGGCCCTTGCCTGTAAAACAAACCATAATCAAGCCCATCATTAGTTACCGTAAGTCCGCTTACCCTTGATTGTAGGTAATCAAAAATGTTCATGTACGTAGATGCCTCATCTGAATTTACCAAATCAACCGCCTTTACAGCATCACCGCTAAACATTCCACTTGTGTAATTTTCATCTACCACTTGTTGCGGGGTCTTTTTAATTGCTTTCACTTTTACTTCGTCCAGCAGTATGCCATTTGCTTTTTGTATTGCCTCATAATCCATTTTCCATTTTGATGAAGAAAGGGTTTCATTCTGCAAAAACCGTTGCATTGTACCTGTTGGCAGTTTTGCCCCGTTTAAAATGCTATCGTCATTTAATTCCACATCTATATACTGGCTTTTTTTGCCCCGCACATCAGTAAACAGCAGCCTGTTTTTATCAAAAAAAACCAATGAGTCAATCCTGAATTTTCCATCCCTATCCGTTTGTAAAAACTGGGTGTTCCTGTTCTTCTTCACATTAACAGAGCTAATCATCAACAATAATTGCTTATCAGCAAATGGCTTCTTTGTGCCTTGTAATAAGGCTCTGCCATCAAGTGTAATATAAGAGTTGTTTTTTTTGACAACCAAAGGCTGCTTCTCTATTTCTGTCCACTTAAATCTGCGCCACCCATTAACCATCATCACCAAATCAAGTGCATTTTTTACAGAATCATCATTAGAAGAAAAATACCAGGCAGGGTTATGTATATAGCCTTTTAAATCAGCAGTAAGTAATAAGCTGCTTATAATATTATTTTCCCTGACGGCATTTAAATCAAGTGACGGGTCAGTAATAGCAACTGACAAGTGGCCTTGTATGGTATCTTTCATTAAAATAGAAAAACGGTTTCGGCCCCCGGCCAAAAAACTGAGGGTATCTGTTGACAAGGTTGCTGGCTGTACGTTTTCCTTGTTATTAATAAAACATAATCTTTCGGCTAGCGGTACCCCGTTTTTATTAAATACCGTTACCTGCATAATACCTGAATGAAGACTGGTTGAATTAATTACCCCTTGCATTTCTGCTATATTACCAGTAAAATTTTTTCTGAAAACAAAATGGTGTTGCATTTGGCCAATCATATAAGCCGCTATAAAATTTTCATCCCCACCTTTTTGTTTTATTTCAAAAAAACTGCCTTGCGGATGTGGGATTATTGCAAGTGCGATACCTTTATCAACTACAGCAGGTAAATAATATTTACCGGGTTGTCCGCTTATTGTTGCAAAATAACCTCCGGCACTCGCAGGTGTTATATCAAACATGCCCATACCATCATGCACTGTTGAAATACTGCTTACCTCCTCCCCTTTTGCATTACGAATAACGCCGCTGATATTTACCGGTAAACCGTTTCTATTTGTTGCTTTAAATGCAACCGTGGTGGCAAGTCCATTTACTAGGTTACCGCCTTCGGGAAAAAATTCCAACCTTAAACTATCTGGCTCTGTAATGGCTATTGCCTTGCTTGTTTTTCCATAAACAAACAGGTATTGCTGAAAAGCAAAATCATTTCCGGTAGCAGCCATTTCTGGTGTGTAAGACCGCACTAAATAACGGCCTGTAAAAAGACTATCAGGTAAATCTATACTACCTGCTGCTCCACCCAAAAAAATAGGATGCGAATATTTTTTAATGATTGTAAGTGAGCTGGCATTAATTAATTCAGTGTATAGTGTACTGCTAATAGTATCCGGCAAATAATCGGTTTGCAAATAAGCCTTAAAAAAGGTTGTTTGCCCGGCCACATAATTTTCCCTGTCAAGTTGCAAATAAACTTTTTGTATGGGGAATTGAGAAGCATTGCGACTAAGCAAATCAGCAGGGTTTTGTGCCTGCAGGCTGGTAAAAAACAAAAAACCGGGAAATAATGCTAAATACGTCAGTTTCATAAGTATTATAATTAAAATCAGCACTTAAAACTACAATATAAAAATCGCTTTTATCGTTTACAATAAGCATTAAATTGGGATGGGCGGAGTATTGGTAAAACCGCCATATATCCTTAATTTGTGCAATATTCGACTATGAAAAAAGCCATTCTATTCTTATTGTTTACCACCCCCTTCATCAGTTGCAAAAAAAAGGTGGAACAAATCCAGCAGGATTTGGTAATGCTCGCCATGACTGATGGTCAATGGGCTGTTACCAGTTTTACATTGAACAGCACTAACATCACTACAGATTTTTCTACTTATAAATTCAAATATTACAGCAACAAAACGGTAGATGCTATTAAGTCCGGTACGGTGGAAAAAACAGGCACATGGGATGGTAATGCTGCAACAATGACTACCAATGCAAATTTTGCCGCACCGCCGTATCCGCTTGACCTGATAAACGGGGACTGGAATATTACAAGGAATGGCTGGACATATGTGGAAGCCACCCAAATAAGTGTCAGTAATACAAAAACAATGCGGCTTGATAAACAATAGTTTTAAAGCTGTTTAAATATTTCGTACCTATTTTTTAAACAAAATCCTAAGCAGGGTGTCTGAGTTGATGTGATTGTAGCCTAGATAAGTTTGAAATATTTTTACAAACACATCACAAAAGCAATTACCGGAATAGTTTTTGCAATATCAGAAAGCCTGCTAAAAACCAAAACAAGGTTACAATTTGAAAACGAAAGGTTACAATATCCTTACGAAGTTTTTTATCTCATATGTGTTTATACTTATCGGGAGCTTAACCGTTTCTGGTCAGGTTCCTGTTGCCAATTTTACAGGCTCGCCGCTTACGGGGTGTTCTCCCTTAGTTGTCGTTTTTCAGGATCAATCCACTGGCGGCCCTGCTACATGGAATTGGGATTTTGGAAACGGAAATACATCAACCCTGCAAAACCCCACCGCCTCTTATTTTACACCCGGCACTTATACAGTGTCGTTAACGGTAGCTAATGGTAACGGCACTAATACCCTTACCCGTTCACAATACGTAACTGTTTATGAAAACCCAGTAGTGGGTTTTACTGTTCCCAATCAAAGTGGTTGCTTTCCTTTCAGGGTTCAGTTTACAGATATTTCAACTCCGGGTGCAGGTAATACCAATGTATCCTGGCAATGGGATTTGGGAAATGGGGTTACATCAACATTACAAAACCCTTTAGCTGTTTATACTACTGCAGGTACATTTACAGTTACGCTTAGGGTTACTAATGATAAAGGATGTACTAAAGTCATATCTATACCTAATTATATTACTGTTACCCCGGGGGTAACCGGTGTTTTTAGTAGCTCAACAGCAACCGTATGCAATGCACCGGCAACTATAAATTTTACCAATAGCTCATCCGGCCCGCCGGTACTTAGTTATTTCTGGGATTTTGGTGATGGAAATTTTTCAGGTGTCGCTAACCCTTCACATACTTACTTAGCCAACGGAACATATACTGCTACATTAATAGCAAGCAGTACCGCAGGTTGTGAGGACACAGTACGAAGTGTGCCAATTATTATTGGTGGAAACAATACCACTTTTACAGCACCTGCAAGTGCCTGTATAAATGAAGCTATAAGTTTTACAAATACATCTGCTCCCGCACCTACTAGTACCTTATGGGATTTTGGTGATGCAGGAACTGCCAACACCATTAATGCAACACATAGTTATTCAGCAACGGGGGTATATATTGTTAGAATGTATAACACTTATGCAAATTGTATTGATTCAGCTATTCAATCCATTACTATTAACCCAAGGCCTGTTGCTGATTTTACTGCCCCTGTAACATCTAAATGTGAACCGACCTTACAGTAAATTTTCAGGATTTAAGTACCGGTGGTGCTGCCGGATGGGAATGGGATTTTGGTGATGGCAGCCCTGCTTCTTTTTTACAAAGCCCAAGCCATACATACACTGGATACGGCAGTTTTACGGTAAGACTTATTGCAACAAATGCATTTGGCTGCACTGATACAGTTACTAAAATAAATTATATAAGGGTGCAAAGGGCAACCATCAGCATTCCTCAATTACCAGCAAGGGGTTGTGTACCCTACACCATCAACTTTGCACCTGTAATAGTTTCTGTTGATGCTGTTACTTCATATGAATGGACATTTGGTGATGGCGGTACTTCCACACTTCCAAACCCGATATATACTTATAACACACAAGGCACTTATACAGTAAGATTAGTAATTACAACAAGCACTGGATGTAATGATACATTAATCAATTCCGGAAGCAGTAAGGGTGGGTACACATCCGGTAGTTGATTTTACGGCGGTACCTAATCCTGTATGTGGTAAACAACCAGTTTCATTTACAGATCTTTCGGTTCCGGCTGATGAGTGGCTTTGGGATTTTGGTGATGGCGGAACATCCATTTTGCAAAATCCAGTTCACAACTATACAGATACCGGATATTTCGATATAAGGCTTATCGCAACAAACAATGGCTGCTCTGATACACTTACAAGAATTAATTATATGCAGGTGTTGCCCCCAATCGCATTATTTACTGTAACGCCAGACTGTGTAAACCGGTTCCGTTTTACGTTTACAGATATTTCGCTGGCAAATCCTGCAATATTACCCCTTACATGGGATTGGGATTTTGGGGATGGCAACACATCAACACTTCAAAATCCTGCACATATTTATACATTACTAGGTACATATAATGTAAGGCTGATTGTTACCAATGGTACTTGTAAAGACACAACGTTTAATACAATAAGGGCAGTAAATGAAAATCCAACTTTTACTGCTGATGCTACTGTTGCTTGTAAAAGGGCCACAATAAATTTTACTGTTGGCAATGTAAATCCAGCAAATATCACTAACTATTTCTGGGATTTTGGTGATGGAAATACAACTACAAATACTTCAATAGGGATATTCAATACCTATACAATTTCCGGCACATACACAGTCATGTTAATAACAACTGATATAAATGGTTGCAGGGATACAGTACTATACGAACTAATTATATCCGCATCAACGGGCCGATAGCAAACTTTACCCCAACAAACACCGGCGGTTGTACAGGGCTTACCTCAACATTTACTGATAACAGTACTACCGATGGTATAAATGCACTTACAAACTGGAGATGGAACTGGGGGGATGGCAAATGTAATACATACAATGCTCCGCCACCACTTCCTTTTCAACATCAATATAATACAACAGGTATATACTCTGTTCAACTGATAGTTACAGATGCAGCAGGTTGTAAGGACAGTATTACATTAATCGATATTATTACCACTACAGATCCTGTACCTAATTTTGTAACAGCGGATACCCTTACCTGCCCCGGTGCAGTGGTAACATTCACCAATACATCAACCCCTGCAGGTATGGCTGCTGCCTGGGATTTTGGTGATGGAAATACTTCGGCTATTTCTTCGCCAACAAATATTTATGCAGCCACAGGCCAGTATAATGTAAAACTAAAAGTAACTGACAGTTATGGCTGCAGTGATTCGTTAACAAGAAATTTATACATAACGGTAGACAGGCCCAGGGCATCTTTCACCGTTAATGATTCTGTCAGTTCCTGTTTACCATTTGAAGTACAGTTTACCAATACATCTACTTACTATAAAAACAATTTATGGTCTTTTGGTGATGGAAGCACCTCCCCTGCCACAAATGCGGTACATTATTATTCTTTACCGGGTTCGTATGTGGTAAGATTATTAGTTACAAGTCCCGGAGGCTGCCTTGATTCTGCATTTATAACAATAAATGTATTCGATACCGTTGGCTCAAGGGTAAATTATATACCACTTGATGGATGCAGACCTTTAAATGTAACCCTCAATACACTTACCACAGGGCCAATGGCCTCTTATTTCTGGGATTTTGGAGATGGCTATACCGCTACAAGCACAACGCCTAATATTAATCATATTTACCGGTCCTATGGAAATTTTCTCCCAAAGATTATTATGCAGGATCAAACCGGTTGCCTTCTTCCATTACAGGGAATTGATACTGTTTTTGTAACAGGGTCTAATACAAAGTTTGGCTATAGTGATAGTGTGTTTTGCGACAGGGGTACAGTAAACTTTACCGACTCTACTACTTTTAATGACCCAATTATTCGCTACGACTGGAATTTTGGAGATGGCAATACATCGCCATTGCAAAATCCCACCACATACTTTTACTTCGCCCGGGATTATATACCATACGGCTGATAACAGAAACGCAGCTTGGATGCCTTGATACACTTACCAAACCAATTATAATAAGGGTAGTACAAAGCCCGGTAACAAATATTGGTGGTGATAGTGTGTTCTGTGTTAATTCAACCAAACTTTATTCAGGGTATTTTGTAATACCGGATACATCTGTAGTACAATGGCAATGGGTTTTCCCAAATGGGAACACATCAACATTACAAAGCCCGCCACCACAAACATTTAATACTGCAGGAACATTTACTGTAATGTCAATAGCTACAAACAGTACAGGCTGTATTGATACAACAAGAAAAGATATACTTATACATCCGTTACCAACTGTTACTATGCCCGGGCAAATGACGGTACAGGCAGGTTTTCCTGTTACTATTCCTGCAACCTATTCTCCTAATACGGTAAGCTGGTTGTGGTCTCCTTCTGCGGGATTAAGTTGTACTTCATGCCCCACCCCTGATGCCGGGCCAAAAGTAAATACTAACTTCTTGGTTTATTTTACTGATGATAATGGTTGCAGCAACATTGGCTCAATATTGGTGACGGTTATTTGTAAAAATGCCAACCTCTATATGCCCAATACTTTTTCGCCTAACGGTGATGGAAGCAATGAAATATTTTATCCAAGGGGAAAAGGAATTGATAGGATTAAAATGCTCCGCATATTTAATCGATGGGGAGAAGTAGTTTTTGAAAGATATAATTTCCCGGTCAACGATGCTTCATCCGGCTGGAATGGTTCTTATAAAGGAAGGAAACCGCAATCTGATACTTATATATATCAGGTGGAAGTTTTCTGTGATAACGGAGATACAATAAAATTAAACGGCAACGTATCATTAATGTTATAATTTGAAAAGGATATTTAAAATATTATTTCTTTTTATGTCCTGTGCATTGCAGCTGCAATCATATGGTCAGGATATACATTTTTCCCAGTTTTTTGAAACACCACTATGGAGAAATCCGTCACTGGCTGGTATTTTTAAAGGTGATATAAGGGTACAGGCTGTGTACCGTGACCAATGGAACAGTGTAACAAATGCGTACCGCACAGGCTCGGTAAATGCAGAAGTAAAATTTCCGATTGGAAAAGTAAATGATTTTATAACCACCGGGGTACAGGTTATGTATGATAAAGCCGGTTCCATCGGCCTTACCACTATTCATTTGCTACCAGTACTAAATTATCACAAATCATTAAGCAGCGAAAAAAACAGGTACTTATCATTGGGCTTTATGGGTGGTGGTGTGCAACGCAGTTTCGACCCAACCAAAGTAACCACCAATAGCCAGTATGATAACGGCACACTTGGCGAAAATTTTCTTTACCAGAGATACGGATATGTTGATGGTAGTGTGGGTATGAGCTTTAATTCCGGCTTTGGATCCGGCGACGATAATAATTTTTTTATAGGCGGTGCTTATCACCATATCAATAAACCAAAAAAATCTTTTTACGGACAAGGACAAACGGCAATTTATCCAAAATGGGTTTTCTCAGGGGGGCTTCGTTTCGGTGTATCCGAATATGCTTATCTCACTTTCCAAGGTGACCATACCCGGCAGGCAGCGTTTAGTGAAACGGTTGCAGGTGGTATGTATGGATTAAAATTTGGTGCTGATTCTGATAACCCTGATTATACATTGCATGCAGGTGGTTTCCTCCGCTGGAATGATGCTTTTATTCCAGTTGTAAAATTAGATTACAACCCCTTCTCCGTTACTCTTAGTTATGATGCTAATATTTCAAAACTAAAACCATCAAGCTATGGCCGTGGTGGTTTTGAATTATCTGTTTCTTATGCAGGCTTCAGAAAGCAGAAAGGAGAATATTTGCTTTGTCCAAGGTTTTGATTCTCTGTTTCTTGAAATAATAATGCCGGGCTATGTGGCCCGGCTTTATACATTGAAGTATATAATGTAAATCAGGCCAAATCGAATCGGTCGAGGTTCATCACTTTATTCCATGCCGCAACAAAATCATTTACAAATTTTTGTTGACCATCTGCACAGCCGTACACTTCTGCTATAGCTCTCAATTCAGAGTTAGAACCAAAAATTAAATCAACTCTGGTTCCTATCCATTTAATGTTACCAGTAGAACGATTTGTACCTACGAATGCATCATCCGATTCAGAAATCGCTTTCCAGGTGGTTTGCATATCCAACAGGGTTACAAAAAAATCATTGGTCAATACTTCAGGACACTTAGTAAACACACCATTCTGCGATTGATCAAAGTTGGTATTCAACACTCTCATTCCACCAACTAAAGCAGACATTTCCGGTGCAGTCAGGTTCAACAGTTGTGCTTTGTCAATCAACAGTTCTTCTGCCGATACCGTAAATTTTGTTTTTACATAGTTGCGGAAACCATCTGCCTGTGGCTCCAGCACTGCAAATGAATCCACATCAGTTTGTTCTTGTGATGCATCTGCTCTGCCTGCAGTAAAAGGTACTTTTATGTCGTGACCAGCATTCTTAGCAGCTTTTTCAATGGCTGCAACACCACCTAATACAATTAAGTCAGCCATAGAAACTTGCTTACCTCCATTATTGAATTCCTTTTGAATTCCTTCTAAAGTGGCTAATACTTTTGAAAGCTGTGCCGGATTATTCACCTTCCAATCTTTTTGTGGCGCCAGCCGTATTCTTGCACCATTAGCACCTCCACGTTTATCAGACCCACGGAAAGTGGAAGCTGATGCCCAGGCTGTTGTTACCAATTGAGAAACTGATAATCCGGAAGAAAGTATTTTACTCTTCAACAAAGCGATATCAGTATCATCGATCAATGGGTGGGTAGCTGCTGGTATAGGATCTTGCCAGATTAATATTTCTTTCGGCACTTCAGGACCGAGATAACGAGCAATTGGACCCATGTCCCGATGTGTCAACTTAAACCAGGCTCTTGCAAAGGCATCATTGAATTCAGTTGGATTTTCAAAAAATCTTCTTGAGATTTTTTCATATTCAGGATCTATTCTTAATGCAAGATCTGTTGTCAGCATAAATGGCTGATGCTTTTTAGTTGCATCAAATGCATCAGGGACTAAGCCTGCACCTGCATCACCTTTAGGTTTCCACTGGTGTGCACCCGCCGGACTTTTCGTTAATTCCCACTCGTAACCAAATAAATTTTCGAAATAATTATTGCTCCACTTTGTTGGAGTTGTAGTCCATGCTCCTTCAAGACCACTGGTAATAGTATCTCTGGCATTACCGGTACCAAAAGTATTTTTCCAACCAAGACTTTGCTCTTCTATACCAGCACCAGCAGGCTCTTTACCCACATACTTGCCGGGGTCGGCTGCACCATGTGTTTTACCTAATGTATGTCCGCCTGCTATCAATGCGACAGTTTCTTCATCATTCATGGCCATGCGGGCAAATGTTTCTCTAATGTCACGGGCAGAAGCTAACGGATCAGGATTACTGTTCGGCCCTTCAGGATTTACATATATCAACCCCATTTGCACGGCAGCCAGCGGATTTTCCAACTCTCTGTCGCCAGTATATCTTTTATCGCCCAACCACTCCGTTTCTGCACCCCAGTAAATATCTTCTGCCGGCTCCCACACATCTTCTCTGCCACCAGCAAAACCAAAAGTTTCAAACCCAGCAGATTCTAATGCACAGTTACCAGCGAGAATCATTAAGTCTGCCCAGGAGATTTTCTTACCATATTTCTGTTTGATGGGCCATAGTAATAAACGGGACTTATCAAGGTTTGCATTATCTGGCCAACTATTTAAAGGTGCAAAACGCTGTGTACCAAAACCAGCTCCACCACGGCCATCGGCTATGCGATATGTACCGGCACTATGCCATGCCATCCGAATAAATAATCCAGCATAACTACCATAGTCAGCCGGCCACCACTCTTGTGAGGTAGTCATTAGCTCCAGCAAATCTTTCTTTACTGCCGACAAATCCAGTGTTTTGAACTCTTCGGCATAATTGAACGTCTCTCCCATTGGATTTGACAAAGAAGAATGCTGACGAAGAATGTTCAGTTTTAATTGGTTGGGCCACCAATGATTGTTGCGGCTACCACTTCCTGCCACCGGCTTATTTAAAGCACCATGATTAAAAGGGCACTTAGCTTCACTTTGCACTTTATTTTGTCCATCGGTTTCATTGTTCATATCCAATGCCGGAGTATCTGGCTTTTTTTCTATTTCACTCATTTTAAAAGTTTGATGTTGATTAAAGATTGTCAAATTTCCGTCATTTATTACTATCAACCTAATTGATTAAATTTATAAACTAATAGACAAATACTATATCATGACGTTTACCCAATTAGAATATGCAGTGGCTGTAGACACTTACCGGCATTTTGCGAAAGCAGCAGCAGCCTGTTTTATTACCCAACCCACACTAAGCATGCAGTTGCACAAGCTGGAACAGGAATTGGGCATCAAGATTTTTGACCGGAGCAAGCAGCCAGTGGTAACCACCGCCGCAGGCTATAGATGTGATTGCCCATGCAAAAAAAATAATAGAAGAACGGGACAGCCTCAATGATTTAATTCAATCAAAAAAAGGAATACTTTCCGGAGAGTTAAAAGTAGGTATCATCCCCACACTGGCTCCTTATCTGCTACCGCTTTTTATTCCAGCTTTTACCAAAAAATTTCCCGGAGTAAAACTGATAATCAATGAACTTACCACAGAACTTATCGTAAGCCGGTTGCGGGAAGGACGAATTGATACCGGCATATTAGTAACACCGCTTAATGAAGCTGGAATAAAAGAATATGTGCTTTTTTATGAAGAAATGTTGGCCTATATCTCACCTAAAAATATTGCCTACCAAAAAACCTATTTACTGCCGCAGGATATTGACCCGAATAAACTGTGGTTACTGGAAGAAGGGCATTGTTTCCGTACCCAAATTGCCAATCTCTGCCAGTTGAGAAAAGCAAGTGTGGAAGGCAGCCATTTTGAATATGAAGCCGGTAGCTTGGAAACACTGCGCCGCTTGGTAGAATTGAATGATGGCATTACAATATTACCAGAATTAGCTACTCTTGAATTGTCAGTCAAACAAAAAAAATTAGTCCGCCATTTTAAAAAACCAGTGCCTATGCGGGAGGTAAGTATAGTTACACACCGGGATTTTTTAAAGAAAAGAATGATTGAAGTATTGAAAAAAGAAATAACGGATGCGTTGCCGGAGAAAATTGTGAAAAATAAAAGTCCGAATGTGCTGGCGATTTAGATAAACTCTCCAAAAGATATAACTGGTAAGCTTTTGGAGAGTTTATTATTTATTCAATTTAGTCTTTCGTTTCAAACACTCCTTTCCAAAGTAATGCTGCCGCAATGGCACCCACAATAGGTGCTGCAATAAACAACCATAATTGTGTTAGTGCATTGCCTTGTGCAAAAATAGCCGGACCAAAACTGCGGGCAGGATTTACAGAAGTACCGGTAATTGGTATTGCCACCAGATGTATTAATACCAATGTTAAACCAATTGCCAAACCGGCCATTGTTCCATTGCCCCATTTAGAAGTGGTAGCAAAAATTACAAAGAGGAATAAGAATGTTAAGTACTGCTTCTGCTAACAAAAGCAGATGTCATATTATATCCACCGAGATAAGCCTTCACCCCAGCCATTGGAGCCGAGTGCCCATTCACCCATTTCAAATCCTGGTGACCCTTTCAATATTACATACAATACTCCTGCACCCAAGGTGGCGCCAATCAATTGACCGATGATGTAATTAATAGCATCAGCCAGCTTTAATTTTTCCTGCTACCAGCATGGCAATTGTAATAGCCGGATTGATATGACAACCTGTGATGCCGCCAATAGCATAGGCCATGGCCACTACTGCCAAGGCCGAAAGCAAAAGAAATACCAAGAAGACCGATACCGGCTGGACCGGTTGTTGATATTCCTGATACCACAGCAGCACCACAACCAAAAAGAACAAGGGAAAATGTCCCGATTAATTCTGCTAAAAGCTTTTTCATATTAAAGTTGGTTTTGGTGAAAAAAGAATAAGCTTAAGTACAACCTATTAAAAGGTTATTTGTTTCTTTGAGGTACACTAATGTACGAATATTTAGATTTTCTTAGTTACCAAAATAATATATGCATATCAAGATTGGACAAATCAGCACCGCGATTTTACGTTATACGACAGTGAAAAAACAAGGTAACCCTTTCTGAATAAAAAGGTCAGTCAATGTATTATTATTTTTCTTTCCATTGGCTTTTACCAAGTGTATGCACAGAAGAACTTTGTTCTGTAAGAGATAACATTTCCTGGTATAATACTATAAATGCAAAAGTGTTCGGCATTTCGGTAGATGCATTGCAAACATTGGCAAAATTTAAAGAAGATCAGCAATTGAATTTTACATTACTGAGTGATTTTAATAAAGATGTTTCAAGGGCTTATGATTCTATTTATGAAATGTTTGGATTATAATATGAAAGGTGTTTCCAAACGATCTGCTTTTGTAATTGATAAAGATGGAATTGTCCGATATGCTGAAGTACTGGAAAATGCAGGAGAAGTACCCGATTTTGAAGCAATTCAAGCAGGTTCTGACAGGCTTGAACTAAGTTTTAGTTAAAACACTTGTTAAACTCACTAATTCTAAATAATTGATTTACAATTATTTGTAAATTTATCGTAGTTTTACGTTGCATATAAAAAAAATCTGGCTTACTTTTCGAATAATAAAAGTAAATTTGTTTCGTTGAGACGATTATTCTACCCATATTATCCTTTATTCTGTTGATTGCCACTCAATCACAGGCCAATCTTCAAGAGTTGTACTGCTCTACGGAGACTACTGACAGAATAATAAAGTTATACCCGAATCCGGCTACTACTTATATCACTTTTGATTTTCAGAAAGGTTACGAGAAAGGAATGTACCTTCAGGTTTATAGTTTTCTTGGTAAAAAAATGTATGAAGTACACAAATGCCTCTCAAAAAACTATCATTAATCTTACATGATTTTAATCGTGGTCTTTACATGTATCATTTGATTGATGCAACCGGAAAAATTATTGAGTCCGGAAAGTTCCAGGTTACAAAATAATTTCCTTCTTTTTTAATTTTATTATTGTACCTGTACAATCAGGAATTTGAGGTATTGCGTATTATCCATTCCCCGGATAACAGGATGATCACCGACTTGTGTTTGAAATGTAACTTGCCTGATATTTTCTCCTTGCATCTTTTGCAGCCATATCAATTGTTTGCAGAAACAATTCAGCATTTACCAGGCTGGTACAGGAAGAAGTAACAAGGAAACCTCCCGGCTTTACCAATTTCATTCCCCGCAGATTTATTTCTTTATATCCAGTAATTGCTTTTTGAATTGTTTCCCTGCTTTTAGTAAAAGCAGGCGGATCAAGCATCACCACATCATATTGTCTTCCTTCTTTACCCCATTGCTTCAGCACATCAAAGGCATTGGCTGTTTCAAAACGGCAAATATCCTGCAACACCATTTAATGCAGCATTTTTATTTGCCTGCTGCACTGCATTGGCAGAAATATCAAGACCCAGAACCGATTTGGCTCCATAACAAGCAGCATGAATTTCAAATGTTCCGGTATAAGTAAATGCTCCCAATACATCGGCCCCTTTTACAATATGCTGAATAGCTCTGCGGTTATCCTGCTGATCTAAAAAATAACCCGTCTTTTGCCCATTCTCAATATCAACATGAAATTTCAATCCATTTTCATTGATGATAATTTTTGTATCAAACGGTGCGGATAAAAATCCTTTTTGTTGTGGCAATCCTTCCAGTTCTCTTACCGGCACATCATTTCTTTCATAAATTCCTTTGGGATTAAAAATTTCATTCAATGCTTTTACAATGGCTGGTTTCCATACATCAATACCCAAGAGCCAGTGTTTGAATAACAAAATAATCATTGAATTTATCAATGATCAATTGTGGCAATGAATCAGCTTCGCCAAAAACAAGCCGGCAATTTTCTGTATAGCCTAATTTTTTTCGGTACTCCCAGCATTTGCAAGTCTGGTTAACGAAAAATTGTTCATTGATTTCTTCGGTCTTATTTCTTGTAAGCAGCCGAACCAATATCTGTGATTTAGGATTGATATATCCTTTTCCAACAAATTTTTTATCATGGGTAAAAACTTCTACTATATCTCCTCCCTGTACATCACCATCCACTTTTTCCACTTCATTATTAAATATCCAGGGATGGCCATTTACCACACGGGGGGTAATCTTTCTTCGGAGGTAAACTTTATTCATAAAGGGCTGCAAGTTACAGCAAGAAACCCACAAGGTACAAAGCCAGTACTGGCAATACTAAAGCAAACAGGCAGATTCGGGTACTTCTTGTCACCTGTGCCTTGTACTCTTGTACCTTTTAAGGTCATTTGTCCTGAAATCCGCTGCATTGGCAATATTCTTGACAACCTTACCTTTGCAGTCAATTTTAAAAAATGGCAGAAAAAGATATGAAAGAGAATACAGATTTACCCCTGAAAACAACAGCGGATATTGATATTAATACCGATGAAAACAGAACGGCACCACCCACCTGAATGAACCGGTGGCAGAAGAATCGGAAATGGAAAAATTAAAAGCAGAACTGGAAGAATCGAAAGATAAATACCTGAGAAAAGTGGCTGAGTTTGAAAACTTCAAACGGCGAAATGCAAAAGAAAGAATAGAGATGATGCAAACTGCCGGCCGTGATGTAATTACTGAAATGCTGGATGTGCTGGATGATTGTGACAGGGCGCAAAAACAATTGGAAACCAGTGATGATGCCGGCACTATTAAAAGAAGGTGTAATGCTTGTCTTTAACAAACTTCGCAATACATTGCAGGCAAGAGGAGTAAAAGCAATGGAAACATTGCACCAGGAATTTAATGCTGACCTGCATGAAGCTATTACAGAAATTCCTGCACCAACAGAAGAATTGAAAGGAAAAATTGTGGATGAAGTGATGAAAGGATATTATCTGAATGATAAGATTATCCGCCATGCAAAAGTGGTGGTAGGAAAATAATTTGATAAATTGAGTCAATGTGATAATATGTTAAGCCTTCTGAGTATTTAATTAGCATCATCAGCACATTATCACATGGTAATAGCTTATTGATGTCAAAAAGAGATTTTTACGAAATATTGGGTGTAAGCAAAACTGCTTCTGCGGATGAAATTAAAAAAGCATACCGCAAAGTGGCCATGCAATTTCACCCTGACCGAAACCCAGGAGATAAAGCAGCCGAAGAAAAATTTAAAGAAGCTGCTGAAGCATATGAAATATTAAGCGATGCTGATAAAAAAGCACAATATGACCGTTATGGCCATGCCGGTGTAAGTGGCCAGGGCCGTGGCGGTGGCGGTGGTGGTGGCGGTATGAATATGGATGATATCTTCAGCCAGTTTGGAGATATTTTTGGTGATGATGTATTTGGAAATTTTTTTGGCGGTGGCCAACGCGGTGGTGGCGGTACACAGCGAAGCCGTGGTATAAGGGGAAGTAACCTGCGGGTAAAATTAAAATTGACTTACGAAGAAATAGCAAAAGGTGTTACTAAAAATATTAAAGTAAAAAAATATGTTGGCTGCACTACCTGTAGTGGCAGTGGCGCAAAAGATAAAGGCAGTGTGCAAAACTGCGGTACCTGTGGCGGCAGTGGACAGGTAAGAAGGGTGCAAAATACTTTTCTTGGGCAAATGCAAACAGTAACTACCTGCCCTACCTGTAATGGTGAAGGCACAACCGTAACGCAAAATGTACTAATCTGTAAAGGCGAAGGCAGAGTGTATGGAGAAGAAACAGTAAGCATTGATATACCTGCAGGTGTGCAGGAAGGAATGCAGATGAATGTAAGCGGCAGGGGCAATGCAGGGGAAAGAGGTGGCATCCGGTGATCTTATTATATTAATTGAAGAAGAACCACATAAGGAACTGCACCGTGAAGGATTGAATGTGGCTTATGAATTACATATTTCTTTTACTGATGCTGTATTTGGTACACAGGTAGAAGTACCTACTATTGATGGAAGGGCAAAAATTAAAATACCTGCCGGCACACAAAGCGGAAAAATATTCCGGCTTAAAAGGAAAAGGCTTTCCTGCAGTAAATTCGTATGAAAAAGGAGACCAATTGATACAGGTAAATATCTGGACACCACAACACCTGAGCAGCAGAAGAAAAAGCAATGCTGGAAAAACTGAGTCAATCCCCCAACTTTAAACCGCATCCTGATAAAAACGAAAAGAATTTCTTTGATAAGATAAAGGAAATGTTTTCCTAGATTAATCGTTTCGGTATTCCTTCTTTTCTTTTTTGTTTTCGTATAAAGTGCTTTTGCCTGTTGCACAATGCAACAAATTCTTTTTGCAGCAAATCATCCTGGCTGTAAGATGAATTGGCTAGGTAAATCAATCTCATTCCACTCATTACTTTTACAAACTGCGAGCACGAAGCATGAGCCAAACATAGCCACAGCGGCAGAAAACTGGTAGCATTTATACATATCCTTAAAATGCTATAAATTCAAACTGGCTACTATATGAATGCAGATTTAAATTATCCTTCCCAGGCAATTCGTATTGAAGTTTTACTTCTGCCAATCGTGCCTGTAGGTAAAATTATCTTTAATAGCAGCCTTTGTTTACTTCTGTGGGTACTATTTCAAACAATGCTATCATAGAATGACCCTGATCCAATCTCCCCGCCTTCAATTATTGACAATGAATCCCTAAGTGCCCCTACTTTATTATCAAACCCGATCAAGCCGGTATTCTTTTACATATTCTGGTTTAAACTCAACATTCATATACACATCATCTGCTACTGCATATAATGTTTGTGTAAATTCTTTCAGCAATACTTTTTCCGCTTCCTTAAAATTATCGAGGTAAGCAAAATTTCCATTGCCTTTTTTTGCAAGTGTTTGAATTTTAGAATCTTTATAATTACCCATACCTACGCCAAGACAGGTAAGATAAATACCCGACTCCCGTTGCACAGAAATAAGTTCATCCAGTTCATCATCTGTTTTTACACCCACATTAAAGTCCCCATCTGTTGCCAGTATCACCCTGTTATTCCCATCTTTTATAAAATGGTTCCTTGCCACACTGTATGCCAGTTTTACCCCTGATTCGCCTGGTGTAGAGCCACCTGGCTCCAGTTCATCAATTACTTTTAAAATTTTTTCTTTTTCGCCACCGCTTGTTGTATTCAGCATAACCCCTGTTACACCTCCATACACCACAATAGCTACTGAATCTTTATCCCGAAGGTTATTAACCAATAACCGAAAAGCAGATTGCAGCAATGGTAGCCTGTTGGGCATATCCATAGAGCCGGATACATCAATTAAAAAAACAAGGTGGCTTGGTGGTAGTGTATCAAGGTTTAGTTTTTTTGAACTGAGGCTTACATAAAACAATTGGTTTTCCTTGTTCCAAGGGCATGATGTTAATGTTGTTTTTATATGAAACATATTTTCATCCACTGGCTTATTATAACCAAGGTTAAAATAATTCAGCATCTCTTCAATCCGTACTGCATCTGGGGGAACCATGGCATTCAGTGTAATAAAGCGGCGGATATTGCTATACGAAGCCCTGTCAACATTCAGCGACATACCGGTAACGGGTGTCTTTTTTGCATTTACAAAATGGTTTTCCAATAAGCTTGCATATGTTTCTTCGCCTGTGTACCAGGTTTTTTGATCTTCCTTTTCTAAATTTTGGTATAAGAAGATAATTTCCCCTTCCTTACACTGGATGCATTTGCTGAAAGGCGTTTTAAATTCACACTAAGATAATTATCTGCATTTGCAAACAACCGTTGGGTGCAATATCCATCTAAAGAAAAACTGAATGTGTCTTTTTGCTGTTGGGAGAGAATGCCGAAATTGCCAGTGGCCCCACTTCTGAATACATAACCAGTTTTGTGTTGCAGTATGTTTACATTTTGCAAAGCATTGCCAGACTCATCTTTTACTTCGCCCCGCACATAGTATTGCTGGGCGCAAACAGACAAGCATGTCATTTGTAAAATGGCAATATAGATGAAAGCCTTCAACTGGTTAGTTTAATTCCGATAAGGTACAAAAAAAAATGGATGATACTAAATTAGCTGATAAATCTCTTTGAAATTGCGGCCAAGCCCATCATAATCAAGGCCATAGCCCACTACAAACTTGTTGGGTATATCAAACCCCACATAGTCTAATTTCAAAGGATAGGCTGTGGCTTCTGGCTTGTGCAGCAATGTGGCGATTCTCATAGAGTTGGGCTGCATGTGTTCCAACTTAGGCAAAAAATTATGTAATGTTTTTCCGGTATCAACAATATCCTCTACAATAATCACATCTTTTCCAAACAAATCATCATCCAGCCCTATTGAAGTAACAACATTACCAGAAGATTTCATGCCTTTGTAAGAAGCCAGTTTTATAAAACATAATTCTGCTTCTATATTTAATTGCTTAAATAAATCTGAAGCAAACATAAATGAGCCATTAAGTATGGCAATAAACAAAGGCTTCTTACCTGCATAATCTTCGTTTATTTTCTGTGCCAGTTCTTTTATCCGTAGAAAAATTGTTGCTTCGTCCAAATAGGTTTCAAAAGATTTATCATGCACTTTTACAATAGCCATACCGATTAGTTTTTATCGCCGGAAATAGAATAATTATTTTTTAGCACCAATTCAGGCATATTGGCCGATTTTTTCTTAAGGTTGAGTTTTGCCCCCGGTGCAGGTATTTCATTTTTACCGAGCCAGTTTAATTCCAATAAGCTTTCAAGGCGAATTGCCTGTAACTGCGAAATATCATGCAAGGTTTCACCCGGTTGCACTATATGAAATTCATCGCTACCAGTCTTTCTTTTTCGCTGAAGATACAGGAGCATATCTTTTTGTGCTAACTCTGTCTGCGGCATTTCGTTGAACTCAAAAATTTTTGACAAATCAACATCATACTGTTTTGCAATAGCTATAAAAGGTGTTTCCTTTTTAATAAATATAACTTTTGTTTCGTTTATTTTAAAAGTACCTTCGGGGAATTTTTTAGCAGGTTCTACTGCTTCTTCTATTTTTTGTTTATTTGTAACGCCAGTGGTATTATCAACAACGACCTGGTTATTATTTGTGCTTTCTTCATTTGCCAGTTCAAATGCCTGATCTGGTATTTTGCCAATAGCAATAAGTGTGTAATGCTGCAACCCATAGTCTTCTACTAACTTAATAAGCACCTGGGGGTATTTAGGATTTGTGGCGTAGCCCGCCTTCTTTAATCCAGCAGCCCAGGCCGCATAGTCTTCGGGATCTATTGCAAAGAGAAAAGCATACCTCTCCCCATTTTTTAAAAAATCAGAGTGGTCTTTATAAGAATTATCTACTGCGGGGTATTTTCTAAAACATTCGCCCCTTGCATCATCATCATGATACACTTTTTCTCCAGCCCAGTTGGTTTTGCATTTAATACCAAAGTGATTGTTAGATTTTAATGCCAACTTACTTTTGCCGGCACCGGACTCATGTATGCCCTGTGCCAGGGTAATAGCGGCGGGTACACCTGTACGTTTCATTTCGTCAATAGCAAGTTGTTTATACGTATAGATATAACTTATTATTGGATCGAATGGTTGTGCTTTTGTGCTTATTGAAGCAATAAGAACGGCAGCAAATATGTTCCTGATTTTTTGCATGAATACTTTACAATTTACGCAACAGGTATAACCCGTCACGGATGGTTAACACACATTTTTCAATATCTGTTCTTTCATTTACAAAATCATTAAAGGCCTGTATGCCTTTTGCACTTTTGCCAGTTACATTTTTCTCTAATATCTGGCCATGAAAGAAAATATTATCTGCTAAAATAAAACCGTTTTTCCGCAATCGGGGAAAAACAAGGTTAAAATATGCAATGTATGCGGGTTTATCCGCATC
The DNA here is from genome assembly GCA_963840755.1 of uncultured Chitinophagaceae bacterium. Lineage (GTDB taxonomy): Bacteria > Bacteroidota > Bacteroidia > Chitinophagales > Chitinophagaceae > JJ008. The sequence goes on from CAWJAG010000002.1 coordinate 428,246, forward strand.
AATAAATACCAAATCCCATGTTTCGTTTAATGTGGGGATGATTTCGAGAGCATTGCCACAATGCGAAACAATTTTTGCCGCATGTTGCGACCTGTCGAAATATAATCTTGCCGATTTTACATCTTCGTTTCTAATATCAATAGTATGCAGTTGTCCGTCTTCCGTTAACCCTTTTGCTAAACATAAAGCACTATAACCTGTAAACGTCCCTATTTCTAAAATTCGCCGGGGTTTTATCATGCAACTTATCATCTCCAGCAATTTGCCCTGCAAATGTCCGCTTAGCATTTGCGGCTCTTTATGATGTTGCAGGGTAAATTCATTTACCTCTTTTAGCAGTTCATCTTCTGGTGAAGTATATTTTTCGGCGTAAGCCTGAACCTCCGGGTGAATTAAATTCAAGTTGAAAATTTAGCCAAAGATAAACTATCAGACTGGCTGTAAAGTAGAAACAGTGGTTGACTTTTTAGAAATAACCCACAACCCTGTGAAAGTAAGCAAGCCATTAATAAGAATCAGTTCCGGCCCAATCAGGTAACCGTTGAATAATGATTTTGAGATTTCATTCAATCCCAGTTTCATCTGCAACTTGCTCTCATAGTAGGCCGGATTGCATAGCAGGTCTATTACTATAGTAAGCAACGGCCCAAGAATACATACCGGCCATATAAGTTTTTCGTTTAATACTCTTTTAGTCAATATACCAAATGCAAATAAGCCAAGTAAAGGACCGTAAGTAATGCCGGCGAATTTTATAATAAACTGGATAATTGATTTGTCATTAATGGCTTTGAAAATTAATACCATTATTAAAAAAGCAATAGCAAAGCTGATATGTACCATCAGCCGTTTTCTTCTTTTCTGCTTTTCATTCAATGATGATTTACTGAAGCCAAGTATATCTATACAAAAACAGGAGGTGAGTGAAGTAATAGCTCCGTCCACACTCGGAAACAGGGCTGATATCAATGCAATGATAAATACTACTCCCAGCGTAGCAGAAAAAGTTTTAAGGGCAATTGTTGGAAACAAATCATCTCCTGTGGCCGTAATCCCATTAGCAGATGCATATACATACAACACCCCACCCAATACTAAGAAGAGCAGGTTGACCACCACTAGTATCGAACTCATGGTCATCATATTCTTTTGTGAACTGCCCAATGTTTTTACGCTGATATTTTTCTGCATCATTTCTTGGTCAAGCCCTGTCATGGTGATAGTTATAAACATACCCCCGATGATTTGTTTCAAAAAGAAGAAGGGACTTTTGATATCTCCATTGAAAATATCAGTGTATCCTTTCTCCTGCATCAGGTTCCAAGCACCGCCGAAATCTGTTCCAAGTGCTTTTATCAATACAATCAAGCAAACAACGAGGCCAATCAGCATACCGGATGTTTGTAAAGTATCTGTAAAAATAATGGTCTTTACACCGCCTTCAAAAGTGTACAGCATAATTAATACTAGTATCACAATTGCTGTAACGATAAAAGGAATCCCCATTTCATCCAATATGAACAACTGGAGTATATTAATAACAAGGTATAAACGAGCCGTGGCACCAACTGTTCTTGACAGAATAAAAAAGAAGGCTCCTGCCTTGTGTGCATTTACACCAAAACGTTTCTCTAAGTATGTATATATGCTGGTCAGGTTCATGCGGTAATATAGTGGCAGCAATACAAACGCCACGATGATATACCCAATCAAATAACCGATTACTAACTGGAAATAATAAAAGTTAATTTTCCCCACATCACCCGGCACACTCACAAACGTAACACCGCTCAATGAAGTTCCAATCATACCAAATGCCACCAGCATCCAGTTACTATTGCGGTTACCAATAAAAAATGATTCGTTATTGGAATTTCGAGAAGTGTACCAGGCCACACCTAATAACAATGCAAAATATCCAAGTACAAAAGTGAAGAGTATTTGCGGCGACATGTTTTTATTTTTGTTTCTAAAAGGCCGCAAATTCTCTAAGAAATTATATGCAGCCCTTGCAAATAGTTATCAATAAAATATCAGGATGTTTCCAAAAAAACAAAAATTTCTTTATGCCTTTGTGGGAAACAGATTTTTGAAGATAAAGAAATTTAGTTTCCCTTTGCTTGAATATTGTACTAATATGAAGATTAAATCTCTTGCCGTTTTCTGCGGCTCAAAAAATGGAACCAACCCCCTCTTTGCACAACATGCAGCCGAATTGGGAAAACTAATGGCTGAAAATAAAATTCAGTTGGTTTATGGCGGCGGCAGTGCCGGCATTATGGGCATTATTGCAGATAGTGTAATGCAGTACGGAGGAAAAGTAACCGGCTTCATCCCAAAACTCTTATTAGAATGGGAGGTGCAGCACCGTGGCATTACAGAACTTGTTATTTGTGATGATATGCATGAACGAAAGAAAAGGATTTATGCCATCAGTGATGCAGCGGTAATATTACCCGGTGGCTTTGGTACATTAGACGAACTGTTTGAAATAGTAACCTGGAACCAGCTCACCATACATGATAAAGAAATTTTTATTCTTAACTCTGGCGGGTTTTACAACCACCTTATTCAGCATATAGAAGTAATGAAACAGGAAAAATTTTTGTATGAAGATGCATTAAAAAGGATCACTATTATTGATGGCCCTTTTGCATTTATACACTATTTCTAATCTTACTCTCTACCCTTCTTTCCCCCGCCCTGAAATAATGGTATTTGAAAACCACCTTTTATAAGAGGGATGGCTCTTCCAGAAGCATCCGTATAGGGAGAGTTTGTATTGCCTGACACATCAAATAAAATAGACAGATAATAAAATGGTTGACCGCCTTTCCCTTCCCTGCCAGTACAGTAGCCGCCGCCAATCAGGTAACTGTTTGCATTTGATTTAGCAGTTTCTGTATACCCATCAACGGCCCTAATATATTTTTGCTTAATAATGTTATGCTCGGCCTGTCCCTGCACAAATAAAAATTTTACCGGATATAATTTTAGAAATGCCCCGCCTCCATAAACAGACTGCCTGAGTTTATCATTGAATACATTATTATAATCCCGGTAGCTGGTGTAGTTATAGTTTATTACTATTCCCGCATCAAGCCAGTTAGCCACACTGTAGCCAAATACGGGGCTACCACCAATTAAAAAAGTGTTGTTATAAAATGCAAGGGATATACTTCCCCCGGTAAAGAGGTTTTCCTTTTTAAACCCTTTTCTCCCTTCTTCATCCTCCCCTTTTTGGGCAAGGGATACAGAAGTAAACAATGTAGCAAGCAAACAGCCTAAAAGAATTTTCCGTACCATTGGTTTTATTTTATCAGATTAAAAATTTTCCCTGCGTTCAAAATATTATTGGGATCAAATGCTTTTTTTATTTCCCTCATCAGTTTCAAATTGGCTTCCTTATATACAATATCCATAAAGGGTTTTTGTATAAGCCCTATACCATGCTCACCACTAATGGTGCCGCCTAAACTTTTTGTCAGCTCAAACATTTCGCTGAGTATAGTATTCATCACCTCATTTTCATAGCTGTTGGGTATGCCCTCTTTTCTTATCCGTATATGCAGGTTACCATCACCTGCATGGCCGTAGCAAACAACATCAAAATTGTATTTCTTGCCCAGTTCTTTCACCCCTTTTATTAAAGCTGGCAGCTCAGCTCTTGGCACTACAGTATCTTCTTCTATTGTGTAACCAATAAGTTTTACAGCTTCTGCTACTCTTCTTCTAAGCTTCCACAGTTCTGCTTTTTGCTGTGCATCGTCTGCAAAATAAATATCTCCAATGTCATACTGTGTTAACAGGTTGCTAATAGCTTCCATCTCCTGTAACAGCACATCCATATTGTTTCCATCTGTTTCTATTATTAAATGTGCAGCAGTATCATCTGTAATTGGAACGGCAGAACCACCCAAAAAATCATTGGTGATTTTTAGTGCATCAATTTCTACAAGCTCCATTGCACTTGGCACAAAGCCTGCACGGAAGATGGTACTCACTGCTTCACCTGCCTGCTCAATATTTTTAAAAGGCACCAGCATCAGCAAATCATACTGCGGATGTGGTATAAGCTTCAATACAATTTTTGTTACAATGCCTAATGTACCCTCGCTGCCTACCATTAATTGTGTAAGGTTATACCCGGTGGAATTTTTTAGCACATTGCTGCCTGTCCATATTATTTCACTTGTGGGCAAAACCACTTCAAGGTTTAATACATAATCTTTTACCACACCATACTTTACTGCTTTGGGGCCGCCGCTGTTTTCTGCAATGTTGCCACCAATAAAACAAGAGCCGCGGCTGCTTGGGTCTGGCGGATAAAAAAGGCCTTTCTCTTTTACTGCATTTTGCAATACTTCAGTAATTACCCCGGGCTCCGTTGTTACCTGCAAGTTTCTTTCATCAATTTCAATAATGGTAGTTCATTCTTTCTGTTGAAAGCAATACACCACCCAGATGCGGCAATGCACCACCACTAAGACCTGTACCTGCGCCACGGGGGGTTACAGGGATTTTATGCTCGTTACAAATTTTCATCACCGCACTTATTTCTTCTGCTGTGCGGGGTTTAATTACCACTTGCGGAAGAAAGTGCAGATTCTCTGTTTCATCATGTGCATAATGATTCAGTGATTCTTCATCGGCGAAAACAAATTGTTCGCCAAGGATTTTTTTAAAGGCTGATAATATTCCAGTACCGATTTCTGAAGTGGCTTTATCCATTCTGTCGCAATAAATTATTTTGTAAAATTCGATAATATGAGTGAGATAGAATTGGAAATAATAGAATGAATTAATCCTTCAAACTATAAAGTATTTTCTGAAAATCGGCTTTAAACTTTGCCTTCGATTCGAGTGTGCAATAAGTAAGTACTTTATAAAAAGAAGTTTTTGTTTCTACTATCCCAATAAGATAATAAATTTCTGTTTCGGCCTCCTTATCATAAAAACTCACATCTGCTTCAATAAAATTAATGCCGTTTTTTTGCTGGCTTATTGGTTTTGACTGGATAACTTTTTCTTCGCCTTTTACAAAGTCGCCGATAAAGTCCTCATAAAACTCCATAACATTGGCAAAGTTTATTTCGGCCATTTTCATTTCATCTTTAGCATCCTCTATTACAAAGCCATACACATCTTTTACTTCACTTTTGTATTGTATAAGTGCACTGCTGTTGATCCCGGTAGTACGGTTCATATAATCAGGGATACTGATGGTAACAGGATGGCCGACTGTAAGCGGCTTCATTGCCGTTTGAGAAAATGAAACAATGCCGGCAACTGCAAACACTAATGTGAAAAATACTTTTTTCATGTATTAATTTCTACAAAAATAAAAGGAAAAATTTTAAGCAGGGCGCAATTATAATAAGAATAATAATTACTACTACTTGAAAGAAGGGCACATGCCATCCCTTTTATTACCCCGGTAATAATTAAATAATCCGCTTTTTACCAGCGATAATTCCAACCCGCCCCTGGCGCCGTTGAATTTATTGAGAGGTGAGGCAGTGGCATCGTAAGAAAAAGTAAAAGTGTAATCTTTTAATCCCAGTCCAACCATTGGTATTACGGCATCTTTATAGCGGTAGTATAACCCAGCAATTAATATTTTTTCCCCATCGCCGGAAAGGTTGTAGTGTGCATTGATGCCACCCACTATTTCATAGGCCTTTGCCTGTACCGATGTATAAATATTTGGATTGATTATCACCCTGTCATTCAATTTAAAACTGCCATTTAAAAACCCTGTATAACGGGTTGGTACCCGGATACTGTCGGATGTGGAAGAGAAAAAAGTTTCCTTCGGCCTGTTTACATGCATAGCAGAAAAGCCGGCGTTTACATACACATTATCATTGGGGAAATAAGCATAGTTGCCCCCTACCTGCATATCAAAATAACTTATGTTATTAGCATCTAATTTTGGCGCAGAGCCAATCTGGTGAGCATCAAAAAACTGTCCATTCCACTGGCTGGGAAAACTTAAATCTGTTGTATTTATTCTTTTATTCGCCCAACCCACATTAAAACCAAGGCTTGCCAAACTGCTGTAACCAAGCATTTGGTGATACGCAACAGAGCCATATATTTTTGTAGAAGTAAGTACACCAGTACCGGCCACATCATGCAATATTGTTCCACCAATACCTAACCAACCTGTGGTGTTTTCATTTTGCAGTGTTTGGAAATCGCCCCATACACTCATTGTTTTGTATGGGAAAGCCGTTATAGACGACCACTGGTTTCTATAATTTGCCCCCAACCTGTAATCACCTTCGGGAATAAAACCTGTATTGGCAGGGTTTGTAAGTAAAGGCCCATTCATGAATTGTGAGAAATGAAGGTCTTGTGAAAAGGCACAAGGTGCAAGGCACAAGGTGCAAGTAAAAATTAATAATATTTGTTTGATTCTTTTCATTCTTCAATTATCAAATTAGCATATCAGCAAATTTGTTACCGTATTAAGGTTAAATCCCCTTTCTTATTGAATTTTTGTCCATCAGAAAATTCAATAGATAAAGTATAGGCATATACATCCATTGGTTGTACCACTCCTTTTACCCTTCCATCCCAACCCTGTTTCTGGTTGTTTGTTTCAAATACCTTCTGCCCCCACCTGTTCCAAATAGTAAACTGCATTTTGGCAATACCAAAACCCCTTACCAAAACAACACTGTTTTCATCACCGCTTAATGGTGTAAAAGCATTAGGAACACCAGCTACAGGTTCGATAAGGGTTCTCACCGTCATTGGAAAAGTATCACTACACCCTGCCTGGTTGTATGCAATTAATTCTGCATTAAAACTGCCTGTGGCATTATACTGATGCGATACAGATAGCAAAGATGCTATTTCTAACGAATCACCATCACCAAACACCCATTTATAACGCACAGCATTTAATGATGAATTGGAGAATACCGTTGGTGTATTTACAACTGGCGGGTTAGGTGCAAATGAAGCAAGAGCCGTTGGTGTATCAAAAACCGTTATATCAAAAGTGGTAACATCCTGTTGATTACAGGAACCGGCGTTAAAAGCCGTAAGTGTAACAGTAAAAGGCCCGGCTGATGTATATGTATGAAACGGGTTTTGCTGAACAGATGTATTGCCATCACCAAAGTCCCATAAGTAACTATCGGCACCTGTTGATGTACTGGTAAACTGTGTGGCTTTATTTATACAAACCCGTTGATTGCCATTAATACCTGCTTTTACAACCAGTGCTACCTGTAATTGAATAACAGTATCATCCGGTGAGTTACAATAAGTAGTATCGTTGAGCAGCAACCGCACATTATAAGTACCCGCAGCAGCATACTGGTGGTTGATATTAGGTGTATTATTTGCTTTTACCAACGGGGAACCATCACCAAAGTCCCATACAAAACTGGTATCCTTAAACGGATGCAGTGGAGGAACCGGTGTTGTATTTGTAAACAAGTATCTGAAATCTGTACATGGTAATTGTCTTACGGCCGTAAACTCTGGCAGTGCTTTTGTTATACCAATTTTTATGTTCATGTAAGAGCTATCCCTTACATTACAAGTGGCAGGATCAATTGCTACCAGCATTACACGGTGTGTGCCTGCTGTATTAAATGTCCATTGAGAGTTGGCAACAACTGTAGTTAAATCAGGTGCATTACCCGGTACATAATCGAAATACCATTCGTAACTAACGCCATTGGCAATGGTATCTGAGAAATCTACGGTTTGTGGCACACATCCTGTAGTATCTCTTATTACACCGTCTATAGCAGATTGAACACCAGCGGCCACCCCTGCAAGGTTCATAGAAATTTTAAGCATTGCAAGATTACAACCTGCACCATTGTTTGCCTGGCTTGCCCTGTTGGTAGTAAAGGCAGCACCCGGTGTAGTCGGAAATATAGGCTGCGGGGTTGTAAGCTTACAGTTAGCACAAATGGCCTGATATATTGTTCCATTTTTATCAAAGCGGCTGGTACCCCCATCCACATGGTCGCCGCCGCCTGCAGCTGAATTATTTTCTCCAAAGAAACTCCCGAATAACTGAGATACTGCATTTTTCTTTAATACAAAAAAGTATAAATCCTTACCATCAGAAGTTGGTTTAAATGCATCTGGTGTAACAGGCAGGCCGATGGTTCCTGCACTATTAAAAGGGTTTGCATTATCATAATGCCCGCCCCAGCCGGAGATGTAAACATTTTCGCATCGATCTACTAAAAATGCTATTGGCGAAATATTGGGGTTAGCAGAACCAGTACCAAACATAGTTGAATAAACATATGCTGAAAGGTTAGGTTGCAGTTTTGCAATAAATTGTTTGCCTCCGGCATTACTGTAAAAAACAGGGTTGGCGGGTACATTATTAACCACCTGCCAGCTGCCAGTGGTTTGCCCCATAATATACGGAAAGCCGTTATTATCAAACTGAATACCAAATACCTGATCAAGGCCATTTGTGCCAATAAAAGCAGACCTGATGATGGAACTGCCTGAATTATTTATTACTGCAACATAACCGTCAATATCCAATAGTGAGGCAGTGCTATTAAACGATGTACCTAATGTGCCTGCATGGTTTCCGGGAAAATTTGAACTCGATGTGCCCCCACCAACAAATATATCTCCATTGGGTGCTAATGAAAGTACATAAGCTGCATCATTGGCCGAGCCCCCAAGATAACTTGCAAAAAGGAATGAACTTAAATCTGAATTTAATTTCAAAACAACACCATCCTGCGGTTGAGAGCCGCCACCAAATGCAGGTTGAAAGCAACCTGGTGTTACAGGAAAATTATCTGACTGTGTGTTAGATGCCACATAAATATTTCCTGCTGCATCTAATATTACTTCGCTTCTTCCATCATCACCATAATTTCGTTGCAATGAGTTTAGCGACCGGCTTGGGTCTATATTAACACCATCATTACCACTGCCGCCAATCCGTCTTGAACCAATTAATGCGGTACCAGTTGAATTTATTTTTGTAATAACAATATCATAACCTGTGCCGGTAATATTCCCATTTCCAATTACCGGATAGGCATTGGCACCGCTGGTAGGTGAATCTGTTCTGCCAGCCAATATTAAACTACCATCATTTGCTACTATTAAGCTTTGTGGTTGTTCCAATCCTCCCCGCCTACATAGGTTGCATATATTTTTGTTGATCCATCGGGGGATAATTTAATAATACCAATATCATATTGGCCGCCGCCAAAAGTTGTTTGAGCCCCACCGGCATTTACCGGAAAGCCTGCTCCATATACCTGGCCACCGCCAAACATACTTCCATCATGTCCATAAGTAGCGGTAAAACCCCAGTTATCAGCAGAGCTGCCGGAGAATGAACAAAATACAATTGTAGGGTCTATTATTAATGTGGCAGAAGGATCATAATTTTTTATATCAAAGCGAAGGATATTGTCTTTTACAACATAGCGGCAATTAACTTCATTTCGTCCGGAAAGGCCTGCCTGGTAAGTGTAAGGTTTCCCTTCCCTCATTTCACCAACAGAAGTAGCAATGGATAATTCTTTATTTTTTACTTCAACATTATCCACCCCTTCGTATTTTAATGCAATGCGGGAAACATCGGCACCGGGTTTTACTATCAAATCATATTTTAAAAAACCATTGTCGGTATAATACCTTGCATCAATACCGGGATAAATATTTTCTACCGTTACCACCTGGAATATGCGGCAGGAGGCTGCCCATTTAGATGGGTCGTTACCAATAAAATAATTATTGTACCCGGCTGCAATTTTGGAAGGCACTATAGTTGCTGAAGGGGATGCATCAATAAAATCAACATTCCAGCTATGCGACCGCAATACCTGGGTTGCAGCTTGCTTATTCAGCACAAGCCCATCACCATATTGATGGCGGAGCTTTGCCAGGTTTGCCAAATCCACTGCATTATGCTGAAGAATGGTGATGCCGCCGTTTCGTAAAAAAACTGCACCATTACTTACTTCGCCTTTATAAAGCACACGGCTGTCCCACTGTCCTTTGTTTTCAATAAAATCAATAGAACCCTGTGCCATTAGCCCGGCAGCAAGAAGAATTAGTGGGGTAAAAAGTAAAATCTTTTTCAGGGATGAAATGTTTGTATTAAAGTAACTCTTTTTTTGCAAGATTGGATTTAAACCTTTTGTTAAGAAACGGTTTTTTTCTGTCATTTGTTTGCCAGTTGTAAAAATAATTGCCGGTTATGAGATTTTGCTCCATAAAACCGCACCTTTTTGATGGTGCAGGAAGTTTTTAAGTTGCAAATTTTCTGCCGAATTAAGATCAGGGTCGTTTTCTATTAAATTAGCTGCAATATTTTTTGCCAAATCCAGTATTGGCCTGTCTAGGACTATACTTGCCAGCTTAAAGTTTAAAGCTCCGCTCTGCCTCGTACCGTCAATTTCGCCCGGCCCCCTTAATTCCAAATCTTTTTCAGCAATTTCAAATCCATTATTGGTTTTTTCCATTATCCTGATGCGTTCCCTTGCCTCATTACCTAATTTAGAGCCAGAAATTAATATGCAATAACTTTTTTCGGCCCCCGGCCCACCCTGCCCCGCAACTGATGAAGCTGCGACAAACCAAACTTTTCCGTACTCTCAATTACCATTACCGAGGCATTAGGCACATCTACCCCCACCTCTATAACGGTTGTGGATACCATTATTTGTGTGTCATGCTCCACAAATCTTTTCATATTTATTTCTTTCTGATCTGATGGCTGGCGGCCATGTACCATACTTATCCAGTATTTTGGTTCGGGAAAATAGGCTTTTACATTCTCGTAACCCTTCATCAGGTTTTCATAATCCATTTTTGCACTTTCTTCTATCAACGGGAAAATGATATAAATCTGTCTCCCTTTATCAATTTCTGCTCTTATAAAATCCATTACTTTACTTCGCTGACTTTCGTAACGGTGAACTGTGGTAATGGGTTGCCGTCCCGGTGGCAGTTCATCAATTATACTGTAATCCAAATCGCCATAGGCTGTCATTGCCAATGTGCGGGGTATAGGTGTGGCCGTCATTACTAAAATATGCGGCGGCATTGCTGCTTTTTGCCAGAGCCTTGCCCTTTGCGCCACACCAAAACGGTGCTGCTCATCTATTATTACTAAGCCAAGCTTTTTAAACTGCACCTTATCTTCAATTACTGCATGGGTGCCGATTAAGATTTTTACTTTGCCTTCTTCCAGTTCTTTTAAAAGTTTTCTCCGTTCAGCCGTTTTAGTGGAGCCGGTTAGTAACCTTACCGGTAAATCCATTTTTTTTAATAATGAACTGATAGTTTTAAAATGTTGTTGCGATAAAATTTCTGTAGGTGCCATAAGGCAGGCCTGGTAATCATTGTCTGCTGCCAGCAACATAATTAATACAGCAACTATTGTTTTGCCACTGCCTACATCGCCCTGCAATAACCTGTTCATCTGTCTCCCCCTTGCAGTATCTGTTCTTATTTCTTTGATTACCCTTTTTTGTGCATTGGTTAATTCAAATGGCAGGTGGTTTTTATAAAACCCGTTGAACAAATCACCTACTTTATCAAATAGTACCCCTTTTGAAAACCGGTGGCGGCTGCAGCGGATAAGATTCATCCGCATTTGTGCAATAAACAGTTCTTCAAACTTCATCCGTTTTACCGCTTCTTCATATTCAAGATTGCTTTTGGGAAAATGCAAATCGTTATAGGCTTTCCACCGGTTTACTAATTTCAGTTGTTGTAAGATTGATGAGGGGATGTTCTCTTCCACATCTTTCTCCCGCAGCATAATAAATAACTGTGCTGTTAATTTTGCCAGTTGCCTTGCGCCAAGCCCCCTTTGCTTTAATTTTTCGGTGGTGGAATAAACAGGTTCCAAAAAACTTTTCTCCAATGTATTGCCCGGTGCCAATACTTCAAACTCAGGATGCACCATTTGCGGCACCCCATTAAAAAAATTAACCCGGCCAAATACTAAATAGCTTTGACCAATTTCAATTTGCTTTTCCACCCAGTTTATTCCCTGAAACCAGGTCAAGTCCATCAACCCGGTTTTATCTTTTAACTGCGCCACTAATCTTTTTCCCTGCTTTTGCCCCACCACATCTTTGCTTTGCAACACACCGGCTATTTGTGCAAACTCAGTAAGAGATGTTAACTCATTAATGGTATTAAGTTTCGTCCGGTCAATATACCTGAAGGGAAAATGGTCAAGCAAATCATCGAAGGTAAAAATATTGAGTTCTTTTTTCAGCAGGTCTGCCCGTTGCGGCCCTACACCTTTCAGGTACTCAATGGGACTTGATAATATGTTGCTATTTGAAGAAATAAAACAGGTTTTAACAAAATTAAGGGTTCGCAAATCCTTCTTTGTTATTATGCAAATAAGGAAAACTACGAAGTAATAATCGTTGATTCCGCAAAAATACAACGCAATACCCCTCTTTTTTAAGTTTATAAACTTATTACTTCTAAAAATCATTGACGGTTTATACCGACTGTTATATTTTGGTATCTGAATCCACTATCTCATTTAAAACCATTTGCTATGAATGGCCACCACTTTTTTTTGCAACTGAGCCTGTCGTTCACCGGGTATAAATTTGCCTTACTTTGTTTTATTACTGCCTTTGTAGTTACATTAATTACAATCCCCCCGGTTATTAATTTAATAAACAAGTACAAACTGTACGATAAACCAACTGCCCGCAAAGAACATACAACACCCATACCTACTATGGGCGGCATTGCAATAGTTGCAGGAATGATTATCTCACTGGCATTATGGTTTCCTTTCAGTAACACTGTTGCCATTGTAAGTTTTTTCTTTTCTATTGCGGCATTACTGGCTTTGGGTGTGTTGGATGACTTAAAAGATTTATCTGCAAAATATAAATTTGTTGTTCAGTTTGCACTTGCATCCCTTATTGCAGTGGCAGGCATCCGCATCAATTCGTTTGAAGGGTTGTTTGGTATTTATGAATTGCCATTACAGGCACAATATACTTTTACCATATTAGTCATAGTAGCTATTACCAATGCCTATAATTTAATTGATGGTATTGATGGGCTTGCGGGTGGCCTTGGTTTTATGAGTTTGGTTACACTTGGTTTGTTCCTTACCATAAGTGGTGATGCAAATACAGCATTGATTGCATTTGCATTAGCTGGTGGCATATTTGCCTTTTTATATTTTAATCTTAACCCGGCAAAAATTTTTATGGGTGATACAGGTTCGCTGGTACTTGGTTTTGTAACAGCCGTTCTATGTATCCGGTTGATGCAGGTAAATACAGTTAGTACTGAAGCTATAATACCCCGCACACCAGTTTTTGTTTTAGCCATTGTATTAATCCCGGTGTTTGATACAGTAAGGGTTTTTGCCACAAGAATATGGAATGGCCGTTCACCATTTCATGCAGATAAAACACATATACACCACCTGCTAACCAACCAGGGCTTTACCCATGCTTTTGCAGCAAGGGCTATTTGTTTCTTCAATGCATTTATTTTATTGATTGCTTTTGGAATGAAAAATACAAAGCCCGAAATTATGCTGGCTGTATTAACTGGGCTTATGGTTGTATCAATAGCAGTATTAAAAAATTTAGGCTTACTATTTACTAAAAAGAACAGCAATTTTTATAAGGCTGGCAAGATGGTTAATTAAATGATACCGCTACTACTTACAATGGTTAGCCTTATAAAAAGGTAATGCAACAAGCTTTGCTTTGCACCACCGTTTAAACGGGTTATTTTTGAAGCTTTAGAAATAAAGCCCCATAATGAAGGATAAACTACAGCAGTTAGCCACACAACTTGAAGGAGATTTTTTTTATGATGTTACGATGCGTACCCTCTACGCCACAGATGCGTCGGCTTACAGAGAAATGCCATTAGCCGTAGCCATTCCAAAAACCATAGATGATATAAAAAAACTGATTGCATTTGCAAGACAGGAAAAAACATCTTTAATTCCAAGGACGGCTGGCACTTCATTAGCCGGGCAAGTAGTGGGCAACGGTATTGTCGTAGATGTGTCGAAACATTTTACCAGGATCATTGAACTAAATGCTGCTGAAAAATGGGTAAGAGTGCAGCCCGGTGTTATCAGGGATGAACTGAATATGTTTCTGAAACCGCATGGTTTATTTTTCGGGCCAGAAACTTCTACGGCTAACAGGGCAATGATTGGCGGGATGGTTGGAAATAATTCCTGCGGCTCTAATTCAGTAGTGTATAGAAGTACAAGAGAACATTTGCTGGAAGTAAAAGCATTATTAAGTGATGGCAGTGAAGCAGAATTCAAAGCATTGAACATTGATGAGTTTCATAATAAATGCGAAGGCGATAGTTTGGAAGCCAGCATTTATAAATCCGTTCGTAGCATACTAAGTAATTATGATAACCAGGTAGAGATCAGAAAAGAATTTCCCAAAAAATCGGTGGAAAGAAGAAATACCGGTTATGCTATTGATGTGTTGTTAGAATCTGCTCCCTTTGCTGCCGATGAGGCAGATTTCAATTTTTGTAAACTGATTGCCGGCTCAGAAGGTACTCTTGCATTTATTACTGAAATAAAATTGAATGTTGTACCGCTGCCACCGAAGGAAGTTGGTTTGCTTTGTGTGCATTTTAATTCTATTGATGAATCATTAAGGGCTAACCTGATTGCCTTAAAATATAAACCAAGTGCCAGCGAACTGATTGACCATTATATTTTAGAATGTACCAAAGAGAATAAAGAACAGATCAAGAATCGTTTTTTTGTGCAGGGTGACCCCGGTGCAATTTTGGTAATAGAATTTGCCCGTACCAACCGGGATGAGATAATGGACATTGCCAAACAAGTAGAAGCAGATATGAAGGCTGCGGGTTTGGGTTATCACTTCCCCTTATTATTTGGAGACGACAGCAAAAAAATATGGACGCTGCGCAAAGCCGGCTTGGGATTGCTAAGCAATCTGCCAGGCGATGAAAAAGCTGTACCGGTAATTGAAGACACGGCAGTAGATGTAAATGATTTGCCTGCTTATATCCGGGACTTTAATGAAATTCTGAAGAAACATAATTTATACTCCGTCCATTATGCCCATGCCGGTTCGGGAGAAATACATTTGCGGCCTATCATTAATTTAAAAACAAAAGAAGGCAACCGATTATTCAGAACGATTGCAGAAGAAATAGCGACACTGGTTAAAAAATATAATGGGTCCTTAAGTGGTGAACATGGCGATGGAAGGTTGAGAGGAGAATTCATCAAACAAATGGTGGGTGAAAAAAACTATCAATTATTAAAAGAAGTAAAACGAACCTGGGACCCGGAGAATATTTTCAATCCGAATAAGATTGTGGATACACCGCCGATGGATACCATGCTTCGCTACACTCCCGGACAACAAACTCCCAAATTCAAGTCTATATTCCGTTTTCATAACCAGGATGTGCTGCAACATGCAGAGCAATGTAATGGCAGCGGCGATTGCAGAAAGACTGAATTATCCGGAGGTACGATGTGTCCCTCCTTCATGGCTACCCGCAATGAAAAAGATACAACGAGGGCAAGGGCAAATATTTTACGGGAATTTCTGACCAATTCAGATAAACTCAACCGATTTGACCATAAAGAAATTTATGAAGTGATGGATCTGTGCCTGAGTTGTAAAGGTTGTAAATCCGAATGTCCGAGTAATGTGGATGTAGCAAAACTGAAAGCAGAATTCATGCAGCATTATTATGATGCGAATGGGGTTCCGTTCAGGTCGAAGCTGATTGCTAATTTCAGCCGCTCTGCAAAACTGGGTGCCATAGCACCGGGTATGTATAACTTTTTTGTAAAGAATAGTGTTACCGGGGCATTGATTAAGAAATTATCCGGCTTTGCTACGAAACGTTCGATGCCGGCGATGTATAAAACGACTTTACTAAGCTGGTACAAAAAGAATCGGAAGTCAGGAGTCGGGAATCAGGAGCAAGAAACCGGCAAGCGGAAAGTTTACTTGTTCTGTGATGAGTTTACTAACTACAACGATACGGAGATTGGAATTAAAGCAATTCAACTCTTGGATAAGTTAGGATATGAAGTAATTATCCCGGAACACATTGAAAGCGGAAGAGCATGGCTGTCGAAAGGTTTGATAAGAAAAGGAAAAGAAATTGCGAATAAGAATATAGCAATGCTTCATTCACTAATAACTGCAGAAACACCATTAATAGGTATAGAACCATCAGCCATCCTCACTTTTCGGGATGAATATCTTGATTTAGCATCAGACGAATTATTGGAGAAAGCAAAAGCACTTTCGAAAAGTGTTTTCCTGGTAGATGAATTTATCGCCGCTGAAATAGAAAAAGGCAACATTAGTAAAGAACAATTCACCAAAGAGAAAAGAAATATTAGGCTGCATGGACATTGCCAGCAAAAAGCATTGTCATCCGTTGCTCCTTCGGTAAAATTATTATCGTTGCCGGAAAACTATTCGGTAGAAACGATTCCTTCAGGCTGCTGTGGCATGGCCGGTTCGTTTGGTTACGAGAAAGAGCATTATGATTTGTCAATGAAGATTGGCGAATTGGTATTGTTTCCAACGGTTCGTAAACAAACCGATGACACTATCATTGCTGCACCCGGAACGAGTTGCCGCCACCAGATAAAAGATGGGACGGGTAAAAAGGCATTGCACCCTGTAGAAGTATTGTGGGAAGCATTGTTATAATTTTTATATCTTGTATTTTCAATTAGTTTCATCTAAAAAAATAAATTATGAAAGCTACTGTTGTTGATTTTGCCAAAGACCGGGTGATTTATAATATTACCGGTTGCACCAAAGAAGAACTGGATAATAAAATGAACCTTTTCTTTACTTCCGAAGGTTATACACTTAAATCATCAGAAGGAGAAACCACTACCTATACAAAAGGCAACCGGGTGTTACGGTTGTTGCTGGGTGCATTTGTAAAATACCATAAGCAATCAGTAATAATAAAAAATGAAGGGGAACTTTATTCTGTAATGCTGCATAAAGATTCTACTGGTATGTCTGGCGGGTTAATTGGCATGAACCAGGTAAAAAAAGAATTTGCCCGGCTGTCAGAAGCATTCCGTGAATATTTTAAATAGAAAATAGATGGGTACTGCCGAATTAAACATATCATCCAAAGAACTTGTTATTTCCTCCTGGCTTATTACCTATGGCAATATGGCTACCCCTGAGTTAACAGAGCAGATGCGGGAAGAAATTGAAACAATGTGGAATGAACCAAAAGGGATTATCAGGTTAAACAATGAGCAGTGGAATATCCGCTTCCGTATTAGTGCATATATGCGGAACGATATACAGCCGGAAGACATCCATTCAAACGTAAACCCAAAGAATAATTATATCCGTATTGAAGAATATGCTGAAACCAATATTTCTTATGTAGATGGCCTTGGCAGTAATACCGGTTACTGGAAACTGGATAATTTATATAAAGGTTCCACTACTGCTGCACATGAATACGGCCATACATTAGGTCTTGAACACCCAACTGATTTAGATTACCGTGGCAAAGGCGCACCGGGTATTATGTATCCCAGGGGAACATTGGTTGAAGCACAATACCAGTACGACCCTTCAAAAAGAGCCGGAGAAAATGGCGGCACTATGCACCCAATGTATAGAAAAGTAAGGCAGTTGGATATTGAAATGCTGAATCTTCACAAAATTTCCTTCAATAGCAATGTTGGTGTTGTTGGAGGATTTTCATCCATTTGGCATCCGCAGCAAAAGGCTTAAACTTATTTAATTAAATTATCAATTGCCTTTTCTATTGTTGAAAAAGAAAATTGAAATCCAGCATTACTTATTTTGTCGGCACTCACTGTTGCACTTTTCAAAATTTCAATACTCATTTCACCCAATATTAATTTTAAAACAAAAGCAGGGACTTTAACAGGAATGAAAAATTTTTTCCTGCTTTTAGCAAGTGTCATTATTAATTCTTTATTTGAAACTGGCTTTGGTGCAACAGCATTATAAACGCCATTCATTTTTTCATTTTCAATAGCAGCAATAAACATCCGCACCATATCTTGAATATGTACCCAACTGATAATTTGTTTACCGCTGCCTAATATTGTGGCAAAGCCAAACTTCAATGGTTTAAGAAATTCTCTTAATGCACCACCCTCTTTGCTTAATACAATTCCAATCCGCAATTTTACTACCCGTTTGTTTAATTCAGTAACAGGTTCAATACTTTCTTCCCATTGCTTACAAGTATTCCCAAGAAAGTCAATGTTCGGCTTAGCATCTTCAGCAAATGGCTTTAAATTGGGTATTACAGAATCAGCACCATACCAACCAACCGCTGATGCACTTACCACTGCCTTTACTTTATTAGGTATGTTTTTCAAACTATCAACAACCAGTTTGCTGCTTTGCACCCGGCTGTCAATTATTTCCTGCTTTCTTTTCTTCGCCCATCTTTCATCTGCCACCCCTGCCCCGGCCAGGTGAATAATATAATCAGCTTCGGCAACAGCCGTTTTATCTATTGTTTGCTGCTGCACATTCCATGTAGCATAAGAAAGATTTGCCGCCGTTGATTTTTTGTTCGCTTCTCTTGAAAGCACAATAACCCGGTAACCTTTTTGCAGCAGGGCTTGTCCAAGTGCCTTGCCTACCAACCCGGTGCCCCCTGTTATTAAAACTGTTTGCATACTAGTATAACAAAAAGGAATGAAGATAGTTCATCAGTAAAATATGTTAACTCATCCTTTAAAGTTGGCAGTTGGTAACAGGAAACCATTATCTTCATTGCAAAATAAAATAACAGATATGAGTGCTGTACTATCGGTAAATAACCTCTCTAAGAACTACGGCTTTGTAAGGGCATTAAACGGTGTATCATTTGATGTGCCTAAAGGAAGTGTGTTTGGTATTCTTGGGCCAAACGGAAGTGGCAAAACAACATTGCTTGGTATTGTGATGGAAGTATTGAAATCAACCGGCGGCAGTTATAGCTGGCAGGGGCAGCCGGGAAATTCAGAACAACGCAGGCAAATTGGAACATTACTTGAAACGCCTAATTTTTACCATTATTTAAGTGGTGAAAAAAACCTTACCATATCTGCTGCCATAAAACAAAGAAGTACTGATGATATACCCCAGGTATTAAAAACGGTAAACCTCTTTGAAAGAAAAACTTCAAAATTCAGCACCTATTCGCTGGGGATGAAACAACGCCTTGCTATTGGTTCTGCCTTATTAGGTAACCCTGATATCTTAGTTTTTGATGAACCAACCAATGGCCTCGACCCGGCAGGTATTGCCGAAATAAGGGAGTTGATTAAGGAGCTTAACGGCCTGGGCAAAACAATTATTATGGCCAGCCATATATTAGATGAAGTGGAAAGGGTGTGTACCCATGTGGCTATTATTCAAAAAGGTGTATTAAAAACCACAGGAAAGGTATCGGAGGTGCTAAACACATCTGCTGATACTGCTGTAATTATCACTGTTTCTTCAGATAATAATAGTTTACTTGAAAATGAAATCAAAAATATGTTTGGCATTAATACTGTAACAAATAGTGAAGGGGTACTCACCCTGCAATGCGATGCAAATATTTCTGCTGCTGCCATCAACCAGTTTTGTTTTAGCAAAGGAATTGTATTGAACCAGTTATTGCTGAAAAGAAAAACACTGGAAAGCCGCTTTCTGGAAATTACCGGTGGAAAAAGCGACAGATAAAATCATTAAAAACTTTACAACTTATTTATATGTTCAATTTATTAAAGATAGAATGGCTAAAGGTTAAAAATTACCGGGCTTTCTGGATATTACTTATACTTTATGTAGTTGCCATTTTAGGAGCCAATATTATTGCCTACACTATAAATAAACAAGTAAGGGATGGTGCCGGCACAATAGTTCCGTCACTATACAACTATCCCACCCTCTGGAACATGGTAACTTTTGTTTCTACCTTTCTGTTCCTGTTCCCCGGTTTGTTGATTATTAATAATGCTGGAAATGAATTTAGTTTTAAAACAAGCCGCCAGAATATTATTGATGGATGGAACAGGGAACATTTTATTACAGTAAAACTGATGTTTGCAGTAATCATCAGTGCGGTGGCAACAGTTGCTGTTCTTCTAACTGGTTTGTTACTCGGCCCAATGGCATCTGATGGTGCTTCTGGTTCAATAACCGATGATATACATTACTTGTTTTATTTCTTTTTACAAACATTGTTATATTGTGTGGTAGCCGTTTTTATTGTGGTTTGGATACGGAAGTCTGGCCTTGCTATTGGAATATACTTTGCGTACAGTTTGGTTATTGAAAACCTTTTTTCTGGTCTTATTTTTTGGGCATTACAAGACAGCGGCAATACCCGTTTCAGCAACCTGCTGCCCCTGCAATCATCCGACACATTAATAAGGCCACCCAAATTAAAAAACATATTACCTGGACAATATTTCCCTGAATCAGTAATGGTAGCCATCGTAATAGGCTTCATTATCCTCTTTTCTTGGTTAAGCTACCGCAACTTTTTGAAAAGGGATTTGTAAAAAAATCACATATAAAAAACACAGGTTGCCGCCTGTGTTTTTTAAGTATAAGGATATAGAGTTAACTTTTTCTAATATTAATTACCTGCTCCCACTCCGTTGCCCATACCCTCTCCTTACATGGTTGCCGCTACCACCACTTTGTGATTGTGAATTATTGTTCCTTCGTGGTTGAAAAGTACTACGTTGATTGTTACTACCAGTTTTTGCGGAAGAAGAAGACCGCCTGTCACCCGAAGCCCTGTTGTAGGAAGGCCGTTGCCCCCGTTGCGGAGGTTCCGGTTGTGATATATGTGCTGTAGCTACAAACGGATGCTCCTGTATAACGGGAATAGTTTTCTTAATCAGTCTTTGTATATCCCTCAGTTCTTCCTTTTCATCTACACTGCAAAATGTAATGGCAATGCCGGTATTGCCTGCCCGGCCTGTACGGCCAATGCGGTGTACATAGGTTTCAGGTACGTTTGGTAAATCAAAATTGATAACATGGGTCAGTTCATCAATGTCAATTCCCCTTGCCGCAATATCCGTAGCCACTAATACCCGGAGGGTACCGTTCTTAAAATCAGTTAATGCGCCTTGTCTTGCATTCTGCGATTTGTTGCCATGTATAGCTGCTGCCCTTATATTAAAGCGTTGCAAAATCTTCACCACTTTATCTGCACCATGTTTGGTACGGGTAAAAACCAATGCGGTTTTAATTGCTTTATCCTGCAACAAATGAAGCAGCATTTCTGGTTTGTCCGGCTTGCTGACAAAGTACAGGCTCTGCTCTATTTTATCTACGGTCGATGATGGCGGTGTTACTTCCACCTTAGATGGATTGGTTAATAATACATCCGCCAGTTTTTGAATTTCTGGTGGCATGGTGGCCGAAAAGAAAAGTGTTTGTCTTTTTGCAGGCAGCTTAGCAATGACTTTTTTTACATCATGTATAAAGCCCATGTCGAGCATACGGTCTGCTTCATCCAATACAAATATTTGCAGTTTTTCTAAGCGGATATAGCCTTGTGTCATTAAATCTAACAGGCGGCCGGGAGTAGCAACCAAAACATCAACACCTTTGCGCAATGCATTTGTCTGGTGCAATTGTGATACACCGCCAAAAATAACCGTGTGGCGGATGCCGGTATGTTTACCATAAGCAGCAAAGCTCTCATCAATTTGTATAGCCAGCTCCCTTGTTGGTGTTAATATCAATACTTTGATGCCGGGTGCCATTGGTTTTTGTTCATGCAGAATCTGCAGGATAGGAATGGCGAAAGCGGCAGTTTTGCCGGTACCTGTTTGGGCGCAGCCCAGCAGGTCTTTACGTTGCAGCACCAGCGGTATGGCCTGTTGCTGAATGGGTGTCGGGAATAGTGTATCCTTCTGCGGCTACAGCCTTAAGGATAGGTTCGATAATTTCTAATTTTTTAAAAGGCATTATAATGCTTTATGTTTAATTCGCAGTAAGTCTGCGGATGGAGCTGGCAAAGACGTTGTAGTTTCTGAATCAGCGAAAGTTATTTCTGTGTACCACCGGCTTACAACCTGCCGTGTCAGTTATGTGGAGTAGAAGGCAAAGATAGGTTTAATTAATTTGATGAGGGGAATTATGTTGTGGGCTGTTGTGCTACTATCATCGGGTTAGCAAAACAAAACCCTCCGGTGGAAACCGGAGGGAACAACTAAAAAACACTAGCTAAATGCATAGTGGCTTCATTGGAACGAACTGTCTTTCGCTCCGTCATAATGACTGCGGAGCAATTATATTTCATCAGTCAGGTTTTTTACCTTCTAAAAAAGTATTGATGGTGCTGATATGTGTTTGATTGTTTTGGTCGGTCTTGACCTCGTAGTTGCTGTAGAAATTTTCGACATGGGAATTGGTGTTGTACAATTCCATATTGCGGCGGATATAAGCCGGCACAGTTTCAAACTCATTATTGGGGTCAGCAGCGTTAACATTGAAAGATAAGTTTCTCAACTTATGCAGTCTTTCTGCCGCCCTACGTTTTTGCTCTTCGGTTTCGTCCTGCCATCGGCAGGATCCTCAACCTCGGTGGAACAAAGGTGACTGAGCCTGATCGGCTAACGGCATATCCGCCGCTGGAATGTCGTCCCTTTCCACCAATCTGCATTTGCAACTCAAGAAGTTCATCCTGTTCATTGCCGGCAGTAGCTTGCGGTTTAGAAACCGGTTCTTCGACAGAGAGGGTTGGGGTGATTGCCTCTGCTTGTGATTCTGCATAGATATTGGATGGCCTGGCCAGATAACCTCCCGATGCTGCAGACACCGGTGTGGTACTACTCGTACTATCTTTAATACTGAAGATCAATTCAGCATCTGTTTCTTTAATTTCTGTTGAGGGAAAGGGTGTGGTTTCGGTATCGAATTTATACTATCAGTATTTATACTTATCAGTTTCTTTTCAACAGTAGTTGCACTATAGTTATTTACCGTAGTATTACTAAGTAACTTTTCTTCTTTACTGATGCTATGCTGTTCACTTCTGCCTGCAGTTCCCAATGAATAATCGCTGGCTCTTCTTCTTTCATATCTGAAAAATCTATCACAGGTCATGTCACTGCAGGGAACCCGATAGTTATCGGGTCTTCCACCAATGTTGGCATCAGGTATTCCAGCCTCTCCCGACTCTCTCCTCCAGAGAGGGGGTTTTGTCAATGCTTCTTCCATTATATCCATTTCTTTTTCTCAACTACAGAGGTAATTCTGTTTTTACAACCGGTTAATTTGTTTCTTCCTTGCTTGTCCCAGTACCATTACTATTTTTCTTCCTTTTTTGGTTCTTCTTTTTTAGGTGTTGGTTTTGCAAAAGGGTCTTTATGTTCAAAGCCGGTTGCAATAAGCGTAATGCCGATTTTATCATCCAAGTGTACTATCATATCCCATACCAAGAATCACATCTGTGTCTTCCCCTGCCTGGTTAGTAGATAGTTTTGTATTACTTCCACTTCATCCATGGTAAACTCATGTTCACCGGTGGCAGAGTTGATATTAATAAGTATCCACTTGGCGCCACGGATATCACTGTCATTCAGCAACGGTGAATTCAATGCTTCTTCAATGGCCCTTTGTGCCCTGTTTTCCCAGCGGCTTCTGCATTACCGAGTATAGCCACACCACCATTGCGCATTACAGTGCATACATCAGCAAAGTCAACATTGATCTGCCCGGTGCTGTTGATCACATCGGTGATACATTTTGCAGCGGTTGCCAATACATTATCTGCTTTTTCAAATGCTTCCCGCATTTTTAAATTACCAAACTGGTGGCGCAGTTTATCATTGCTGATAACCAGCAGGGTATCCACATATCCTTTTAATGCTTTTATTCCTTCTTCTGCCTGCTGTTGCCGTTTCTTTCCTTCATAAGCAAAAGGAGTGGTAACGATACCAACAGTAAGTATGCCAAGGTCCTTACAAATTTTTGCAATGATGGGTGCGCCCCCTGTGCCTGTGCCACCACCCATACCTGCGGTAATAAAGGCCATCTTGGTATTTACTTCCAGGATCCGTTTTATTTCTTCCAGCGATTCTTCAGTTGCCTGGCGGCCAATGTCGGGATTGGCACCTGCACCCAATCCTTGTGTAAGGTGCGGCCCAAGTTGTATGCGATTGGGTATACCACTATTGGCCAATGCCTGTGCATCTGTATTACAGATAATAAAGTTTACACCATCTATCTGCTGGCTGAACATATGGTTCACTGCGTTGCCGCCGCCGCCACCTACACCGATTACTTTCAGGATGGATGATTTTTCTTTAGGCAGATCAAAATGAATCATAGTGTTGAATTTAGCCTCCTCGGACCCTCTCCGATGGAGAGGGAGCTGTGAAGCGTTGAAATTGGGTTAGTATTTTCTAAAAGTTTATTAAAAGAACTTTTAAATTTAATGACTCTTAAAGTCTCCCTTTAGGGGATTTAGAGGGCTTACAAATGTTTATCTTCTTCTTCCTTAAACAAATCAATTATCCTGTCTTTGAATTTGCCCCAGAAGCCGGTGAGGTTTTTTCTTTCGTCATTTCTGTTTCGCTTATCATTTCTTCGTTTACAACCGGCACTTCTTCCTGTACCGCTTGTTTTAATCCATCGTGGTACTTCCACATTTCGGAAATCTTTTTCAAACTGTTTGCGGTTATGCTCATAATCATCATATCCTTTTAATATTAAGACCGATGCAGGTTGAGTAAGTTGGTTTGGCCAGTTCTTCAATATGACCAGCGGCCAAATGCTCATTGGGAAAACCAATCCTGGCAGGTAAGCCAGTTACATATTCAGTAAGTTGGATAAGGTGTTTTAATTGTGAACCGCCGCCTGTTAATATGATGCCGCCATTGAGCATACGATTATCCAAACCAACCTGCTTTAAATGATAGGTAACAAAATCCATGATCTCACTCATCCTTGCCTGTATAATATTCGCCAGGTTTTTTACACTGATTTCTTTTGCAGGCATACCCCTTAAACCGGGAATGGTGATATAGGCATTTGCTTTTGCCTCATTAGCCAATGCACTGCCAAACTGTACTTTCATTTGCTCGGCCTGTGTTTTCAATACACCCAAGCCAGTTTTAATATCATTGGTGATATTTTCACCCGCGAAAGGAATTACAGCAGTATGTTTTAAAATACCTTCATAAAAAACAGCAAGGTCTGTTGTGCCGCCACCAATATCAACAATAGCAACACCTGCTTCCAAATCTTCCTGTCCCATTACGGCTGATGAGGATGCCAATGGCTGCAATACTAGGTCCTTTGTATGCAAGCCAGATTTTTCTACGCTGCGGTTAATATTTCGTAATCGCATTTTTATCACCAGTAATAATATGGAAGTTGGCGCCAATCTTTACACCGCCATATCCAATCGGGTTAGGTATGTTTTGAAAATTATCAACGGTAAATTCCTGTGGTATCACATCAATGATCTGATCACCGGCAGGTATATAGGTTTTGTACTGGTCATCGATCAACTGATCAATTTCAACTTGCGTTATTTCTTCATCGGTAGTCTGGCGAACAATATCACCCCTTGTTTGCAGACTTTTAATATGGTGACCCGCAATACCCACATATACTTCGCTTACTTCCAAATCAGGATTAGAAGCAAAACAATTTTCCAACGCACTGCGAATGGCTTTAATGGTTTCATCAATGTTCAGCACCTGGCCATGCTTTACTCCGTTGGAGCTGGCTTTACCAAAGCCCAGAATTTCCAGTTTGCCGTATTCGTTTTTACGTCCGGCAATTACTGCAATCTTGGTAGTACCAATGTCAAGACCGACAATAATGGGTTGTTCGTTGTTCATAGTTGTTCTGTTTTTAGTTGTTGTTGTTTTTATCGAAATCGTTTTTTATTATTTTTGTCGTCGCCTGTGCTACTATCAACTTCGTTGCGTCGCACATTTCATCTTTCTGTTCGCTACTCATTTTATATCTCGCCCCTCCGGGGCTTACATACATTCTTTGTTTTCATTTCCCCGGTTTGACACCCGGAGTTATTTATATTTTGCCCCTTCGGAGCTACTCAACCAACTACATCTCACTCCGTACCCATTAATTATATCCTGTGTTGTTCTCATCAACCACTGGTTTTTTCGGCATTACTGCCCTTGGCTTTCGCTGCTCTGGCTTAGGTACATCTCTTCTGTTGTCAACTGGTTTCCTGGGTACAGAAAGTTTCATAGTGTTGGGATTGGTATGCTCAGGATTTACCTGTGTATTATCGTTCAAAGAAGCATCGTCAGCAATGGCAGAATCTGCTTCTAATCTTACAATTGGTTTTATATTTCTTATCACTGTATCGCTTTCCGCATTGGCAGACTGGCGCATCAGTTTTTCAATATTATTTTTCAACTTAACTGAATCCACTTTTGCATCCCCGATATATCTTGATGCCACTATCTGCCCCGCATACTGCACATCAATCAGTTTGTATTTATCAAATCCTGTTTTACTTAACACCTGTTTATAAAATACCATCAATCTGTTAAACTTTTTATCAATATTCTCTCCATTACCCAGTTTCACCAAATGGTTACCTACTACTGGTACCATCTCAAAATTTCTATCTGCTGTTATATCTATCTGCGCCACCTGCGACATCCAGAACCCATTCTTAAAAATATAATTGGCTGTAAGCTTTACATCATTCAGCAAAGCACTGTCTGCAACATTTAATTTTTTTACTTCGGGGAAACCAGTAAACACCGGCACCCTTGCACTAAGCTTATCAGACAAAGGCATCTTTCTTCCCATACTGTCTATATAGAACGAATTGCCTGCTGTTGTAAATATCCTTGCTACAGGTTCTTTCTCCGTTACTGTTACATACAATACATCCCTGTTATCAAAATATAATTCGGCGTTGCTTATCCATGTATTTTTTTTAAGCATTGCTTCCAGCTCATGTAATTTGAAAGAAGCTATTGGTTCCCCTTTTATATTCCCATTAGAAGCCTTCTTCAGCATTTGTTCCACCGCTTTCTGGTCGATAAAGAAATTATTCTGCACCCCTTTTAAGGTAATGCTGTAACCTTTACATACCCCTTTGTTTTTATTACTTATAGCAGCCAGTAAAAGTGTAAGCATACCGGCACCAATGCACAACCATACGGTTATGAATAAAATTTTTCTTATGATTTTCTTTTTGTTCACTTTACTTTTTAAATATATCGCTCCGCCTTTCGGCGGACTTTAATGCCACACCCTTCGGAGCTTATATGCTTTTCAAAATTTCTTTTATCGGTTCTACCAGCATATCAATATCGCCTGCGCCAGCCGTTATCAATACTTCACCAAATTCTTTATTTACTGTTGGCCCATATTCTTCCTTTATCCATTCCAATAAAGCATTTTTACTCATGACACTTCTGTCATCAATTTTCATTTTCAGCAAAATCACCTCACTGTTTACTCCTTCAACCGCTAATTCCCTCGCCGGATAAATGGGCAACAGTATTACTTCATCCGCTAAATCCAGTACTTCTGCAAAGCCATCAGCCAGATCCCTTGTTCTGCTGTACAAGTGCGGTTGAAAAATAACCGTACATTTTCTTTGCTTGAATAATGATTTAGCACTTGTTATTAAAGCCCTTAGTTCCTCCGGGTGATGAGCATAGTCGTCAATGAAAACCGGCATCACCCATTCTTCTTTTATCTTTTTTACAACAGGCGGCAGAATGTATTCAAACCTCCGCTTGACTCCCTTAAAGTTTTCAACTGCGGCTTTAATCTTTTCGCTTTCTATTTCCAAAGAACTTACTGCGGCTATGGCTGCTATTACATTCTCCACATTATGCATGCCGCCCATATTCAACCGTACACTGTTAATTCTATTATCTTTCATCAGCACATCAAACTCATATCCGCCATTATTCATTTTTATATTTGCTGCATATACATCAGCACTTTCATTTTGCAAACTATAAGAGAGATAGTTCTGGCTTTTTAATTTCTTAGTTCTCCCCAATCCAAACTTGCCTATTACCACCCCACCCGATTTTACCCTCTTACTAAAATCAATAAAGGCCTGTTCCATTGCTTCTGCTGTTCCGTATATATCCAGATGGTCAGCATCCATTGCTGTAATAATTGCCACATCGGGATTTAATTTCAAAAAACTCCTGTCATACTCATCAGCTTCTATCACACATACATTTTTTTCACTGCTCCAAAAATTAGTTCCATAGTTTGCTGCAATACCACCGAGAAAAGCATTACACCCAAAACCACTATCTCTCAGCAAATGAGCAATCATGGTTGTAATGGTTGTTTTACCATGTGTACCTGCGATACATATATTAAAAGAACTCTCTGATATAATTTGTAACACATCACTTCTCTTTACCACATTAAATCCATTCTCCCTGTAATAAGCCAACTCTTTATGCTTCGCCGGTACTGCTGGTGTATAAACTACCAGATCAACCTCTTTCGGAATCAAATCCACCTCTTCTTCATAATGAATAATGATACCACTTGCTGTTAGCTCTTTTGTTAATGCCGTTTCGGTTTTATCGTATCCACTAACTTTTACTCCGCAGCTATGAAAGAACCTTGCTATTGCACTCATGCCTATTCCACCAATGCCTATAAAATAAACTTCGCTCAGCTTATCTATCCCTTTATATGGAACATTCAAAATTTCTTTATTCAAACTCATACCCTTTATAGCAATCTTAAAATTTCTGCCGCTATCCGTTCATCTGCATTTGTAATACCAAGCGGTGAAATATTTGTTATTAATTCCTCTTGCCTTGTTTTGTTTGCTGACAGTTCAATTGCCGTTGTCACTAATTTTTCTGCCACATCACTGTCCCTCACCATCAACGCTGCATTTTTATTTACCAGTTGCATGGCGTTTACTGTTTGATGGTCTTCTGCTGCAAATGGATAAGGCACAAACACCACCGGCTTTTTAACTGTACAGAGTTCTGCCACCGTCATCGCACCGGAACGGGCCACCACCACATCTGCTGCCGCATAAGCATATTCCATTTTTGTAATAAAATCGTTTGCCCACACTCCTTGTTTCCCTACTATTCTTTCCTTTGCTTTTTCCGCATAAGGTTTTCCTGTTTGCCAGATTACCTGTATACCTTCTGCCAATAATTTATCAAGACCTCCATCAACAGCTTCGTTAATTGACTTTGCACCGAGGCTACCGCCAACCACCAGCATCGTTTTCTTTTCTTCATTTAATGAAAAGAATTTAATGCCTTCGCTTCTTGTTACAGTTGCATCGGAGATAGCATTTCGCACTGGGTTGCCTGTTAACATTATTTTTTTCTTCGGAAAAAACTTTTCCATGTTATCTGTGCCGGTAAAAATTGTTGTTGCTTTTCTTCCCAGCATGATATTGCTTTTACCTGCAAAAGAGTTTGACTCATGAATAAAAGTTTTTATCCCCATTGCCTGTGCAAACCGCAACACCGGAAAACTTGAATATCCACCCACACCAATTGCTGCATCAGGTTTTAATTTTTTAAAAATCGTACGTACCTGTAAAAAACTTTTCAGCAACTTGTAGGGCAAGGCAATATTTTTTATCAAAGAACTCCTGTTGAACCCTGCTATATCCAATCCCTCAATATTATATCCCGCCTGCGCCACTTTCTCCATCTCCATTCTTCCTTTTGCACCAATAAATAATATTTCAATACTGTTATCTATATTCTTCAGTGCATTTGCAATGGCAATTGCCGGAAATATATGTCCCCCTGTTCCCCCTCCTGCTATTACTACTTTCTTACCCATTGTTGCCATCATTTGCAAATTCTGCTGTTGCCTTTCCTTCTAATTGCTCTACGTTTCTTGCCACACTTAATATTATACCTACCGACAAACAGGTAAACAGGAAACTTGTGCCCCCCATACTTATTAATGGCAACGCAACACCTGTTACCGGAAATAAATTAACTGCCACAGCCATATTTGCCAGTGCTTGTATTGCCAGTGTAAAACTTAACCCCAATGCAAGGAATGCACCGAAAGCAAAAGGGCATCGTTTAAATATCCTGATACAGCGATATAGAAAAACCAAATAGATAAACATTATAAATGCTCCGCCCACTAATCCATACTCTTCAATAATGATTGCATAAATGAAATCGTTGTATGCCTGCGGCAAGTAATCTCTTGTTGTACTGTTACCGGGCATAACACCAAAAAGCCCACCTTTTGATATAGCAATTTTTGCCTGAGCAGTTTGATAGGCATCATTCTCCACATCTTTGCTTCCATATATAAAACTTTCAACCCTGCCCACCCATGTATTAACCCTTACAAAAAGGCCTGATGATTTTTTTGCAACAACATTTCCATCATCCACTTTTGTTTTTCCATGACGGATGACTGCAGCAGATACCAAAAATAAAATTGGAATTAATGCTGCGCCTACCACCATAAGGAGATGTTTGTTACTTACCCGGCCAATAAACATTAATAGTAAGCAACTTGCACCCAGCAATAATGCTGTAGAAAGGTTTGCCGGGGCAATTAATGCACACACAACTACTACAGGGGTTATAATTGGAAGAAACCCCTGTTTAAAACCCTTAATTGCATTTTGCTTTTTACTGAGCAGCCTTGCCAGGTACATAAATAAGGCAAGCCTTGCAAAGTCGGATGTTTGCAATGTCATATTAATAAAAGGTAGCCGTATCCATCTGCTGCCTTCGTTCATTTTAACCCCAAAAAACAATGTATAAAATAACAATGGTAATGAAATAAGAAAAGCAATTTTTGCCACCTTAGAATAAAAAGTATAATTAACCAGGTGTGCAAAATAAATAAACATGATACCAACCAGTATAAAAGCAATCTGCTTGAACAAATAAATTTCTGTGTTGCCTTTATAATTTTTATAGGCCAATGAACCTGTGGCACTGTAAACAGCCAGCAACGAAACAAGTGTAAGCAATACCACCAATGCCCAGATAACCTTATCCCCCTTTGTTTTACTGAGAAGGTTATTGGTATTAAAGATGCTCTTCAACTCATTTACCCGTATGTTTTTTGTTGCCTCCATTATTTATTATAAATCTTTTGCAGCTTGTTTGAACTGATTCCCCCTGTCTTCATAGTTCTTAAACAAATCAAAACTTGCACAGGCAGGACTTAACAATACCACATCCCCTTTTGCAGCAAAATGATAAGCGGCATGCACCGCCTCAGCTGCTGTTGCTGTATCCACAATTGTTTCCACCATTCCTGCAAAAGCCTCCTGTATCTTTTTGTTATCTGTTCCCAAACAAATAATTGCTTTTACTTTTTCTTTCACCAATTCATCCAGCAGCGAATAATCATTTCCTTTATCAACACCACCTAAGATTAAAATAGTTGGCTTTGTCATGCTTTCCAATGCATACCAGGTGGAATTTACATTGGTAGCCTTACTGTCATTAATAAACTCCACCCCCCTTACTGTTGCCACAGGCTCCATACGGTGTTCCAGATTTTGGAAATTCTGTACCGCATCTCTTATTTTCTCTTTTCTGATATCTACCGTAGTAGCTGCCACACATGCTGCCATGGTGTTGTATTGATTATGCTTTCCCTTCAATGCAAAATCAAATACACTCATACTGGTAAAGTCCTGTCCTGTTCTTACGTACATGTCCCCGTCTTTAATAAAAGCCCCGTTTGGTAGTTCTCTTTTCATACTAATTGGCAGTTGGTTTGAGTGAATACTGAATTTGTTTAGATATTTCATAGTTACTTCATCATCGGCGCAGTAGATGAAATAATCACCTGGCTGCTGGTTCATAGCGATACGGAATTTGCTCTTTATATAATTCTCAAATTTGTAATCGTAACGGTCAAGATGGTCTTCGGTAATGTTTGTTAGTATTGCCACATCAGGTCTGAATGTTTTTATATCATCCAACTGAAAACTGCTTACTTCAACTATATACAACGGCTTTGGGTTTTCTACCACCTGCTTTGCAAACGAATCACCAATGTTTCCCACTAATGCACAATCCAATCCTGCTTCTTTACAAATGTGATAAGTGAGTGTTGTGGTAGTCGTTTTTCCATTGCTGCCTGTAATAGCTATTATCTTACTATCACCTTTAAAGCGGTAAGCCAGCTCAACCTCACTGATAACAGGGATTTTTTTCTCCCTTATCTTTTTTACTATCGCTGCTTTTTCCGGAATGCCGGGGCTTTTCATTACTTCATCTGCATTCAGGATTTTTTCTTCCGTATGCAAGCCCTCTTCAAAATCAATTCCGGCATTTTGCAATTCGTTACGATACGCTGTCTTCAAAGAGCTTCCATCAGAAAGAAATACATCATACCCCTGCTTTTTTGCAAGTAGTGCTGCACCCACACCACTTTCGCCACCACCCAGTATAACAAATCTCTTTCCCATGTTTACTACCCATGTAATTAATCAGTGTACGGAACACGGTTCTTCATAAGTATTGGTTTCATAATACAACTGCACCACAATTCGATAAATCAGTACCTAGCCTTGGTTAATTAATCAACAGGAATTGGATTGGTTTTTCAGCAATATCCTCAACCTCTATCCTTCTCCATTTTGGAGAAGGAAGATGGAATTATCTCATCTTTAACGTTGCAATACTCAGCACCACCAGCAACACCGTTACTATCCAGAACCTCGTTACAATTTTAACTTCATGTATCCCCTTCATCTGATAATGATGGTGCAGGGGTGATTTTAAAAACAATCGCCGCCCTTCACCAAATTTTTTCCGGGTGTATTTAAAATATCCCACCTGCAACATCACACTCACCGTTTCTGCAAAAAACACCCCGCAGAAAATTGGTATCAGCAATTCTTTATGAACGATAATGGCCAGGGATGCAATAATTCCACCTAATGTTAAACTACCTGTATCACCCATAAATATTTGTGCCGGATGAGAGTTGTACCATAAGAACCCAATACAAGCACCAATCATTGCCGCTACAAAAATTGACATCTCATCCAGCCCCGGGATATATAATATATTCAGGTAATCAGCAAAAATTAAGTTGCCACTTGCATAAGCAAATATTCCCAGCAATACCCCAATTATCGCTGATGTACCAGTTGCCAACCCATCCAACCCATCTGTAAGATTTGAACCATTTGATACAGCAGTGATAATAAAAATCACAATCAATATGTAAAGAACCCATGTGTATTTTCTTAAGCCATCGGGTAACAACTTGGAATAATTAAACTCATGATTTTTTACAAAAGGAATTGTTGTTACTAATTTTGCCGGAGCAAAATATTTTATTTCCCCACCTACTTTTTTGGCAATTATTGTAGAATCCGTTGGTGGTACTTTACCAACATAGCCTCTAAAAATCTTAACATCGCTATTAAAATATAATGTCGCC
This sequence comes from uncultured Chitinophagaceae bacterium, assembly GCA_963840755.1. Classification (GTDB taxonomy): domain Bacteria; phylum Bacteroidota; class Bacteroidia; order Chitinophagales; family Chitinophagaceae; genus JJ008. Next base: position 461,671 of record CAWJAG010000002.1, read on the forward strand.
CCAACTAAAATTCCAATACCCACCTGTCCCAAAATTTTAAACCATCCTGCCAAGCCATCGTTTCCGCCTTTTTTATATACTTCGCCTTTTTGCTGCGCCAACCTTTTTCCCCTCAACTTCAAATAATCATCTATAAAACCTATTGTACCTAACCACACCGTACTTATCAGCATTACCTGCACATACACACTTGTTAAGTTTGCAAGCAGCAGTGTTGGAATTATAATGGCGAGAATAATAATGATACCACCCATCGTTGGTGTACCTCGTTTCTTCTCTTCACCCGGCAACCCTTCTTCCCTTATACTTTCACCAATTTGTTTATTCTGTAAAAACTTAATTAACTTTTTACCATAAAACATGGTGATGAACAACGACAATAAAACCGCCAGCAATACCCGAAAAGTGACAAAGCCAAACAGCCTGCTTCCGGGAAAATTTATCCCTTCCTCTTTAAGCCATTCAAATAAGTGATACAGCATTCCTGATTTTGTTTACTATTTATCTAACAATTCAAAAAAATCTTTTACTATTTCCTTATCATCAAAATGGTTCTTTACTCCTTTTATCTCCTGGTACTTCTCATGTCCTTTTCCTGCTATCAGTATTATATCTTCTTTATTCGCTAAACTTATCGCCGTCTTTATCGCTTCTTTTCTATCAGTTATTGAGATATATTTTCTTCGGTACGCCGGTGCCAATCCTTCTTCCATATCTTTTATTACCTGCACCGGGTCTTCACTTCTCGGGTTATCGCTGGTAAAAATCACTTTATCACTATGCTCACAAGCTGCTTCGGCCATTATTGGCCTTTTTGTTTTGTCCCGGTCTCCACCGCAACCAACTACTGTTATTACCTGTTCAAATCCTTTCTTTAGTTTCTTTATCGTTGCTAAAACATTTAAAAGAGCATCTGGTGTGTGTGCATAATCAACAATGGCAATTATTTTTTCTTTTGCAGACACCATATAATCAAATCTTCCTTCTGCCCCGGTTAGCTCACTCAATGCTGTTAATACTTCCTGCTTATCTTCTCCCAAACAAATGGCTGCTCCGTAAACTGCCAGCAGGTTATAGGCATTGAACTCACCAATCAACCTGAAATGCACTTCCACATCATTCACCACCATCATCAAACCACTAAGGCTGTTGTCCAGGATTTTTCCCTTAAAATCAGCCACTGTTTTCAAACTGTAGTAATACTTTTTTGCATTGGTATTCTGCAGCATCACCGTTCCCCTTTTATCATCTGCATTGCTGATGGCAAATGCTGATGAACTTAATGAATCGAAGAAGGCTTTCTTTACCCTTATATACTCATCAAAGGTTTTATGATAATCCAGGTGGTCATGTGTTATGTTGCTGAACAATCCCCCTGCATACTGCAACCCAGTAACCCGGTGCTGATGAATAGCATGTGAACTTGTTTCCATGAACACATGGGTGCATCCTTCTTCCACCATCTTCCTTAATAACTGGTTAAGGCTAATGGCATCCGGTGTAGTATGCGTTGCAGGTACAATGGTTGACCCAATCATGTTTTCCACCGTACTCAGCAATCCACACTTATATCCCAATCTTGTAAAGAGCTTATATAATAATGTCGCAATAGTTGTCTTCCCGTTTGTTCCTGTTACCCCTACGAGTTTCAATTTCTCCGATGGCCTTCCGAAAAAATTATTCGCCATATATGCCGCAGCTGCTGCACTGTTTTCTACCTGCACATACACTATTCCTTCTTTCTTCGTTGCAGGTTCTTCTTCATACACAATTACTACTGCGCCGTTATCAATTGCTTTATCAATGAACTGGTGGCCATTTGCTGCTAATCCTTTTACTGCAATAAATGCACAACCGCTTTTTACTTTTCTCGAATCAATCTGCACATCATTTACTTCAACAGATGTATCTCCCGCAACAGACCTGATAGCCACTTTATATAATACATCCTTTAATAGCATTACGAACTTTTAAACCTTTCAGCTCAATTCCAACACCACTGTTACCCCCTTTGCCAATGCGGCCCCCGGCGGTACTGATTGAAGCATTACTTTTCCCCTTCCTTTTACTGCCACTTTCAAACCCATATTCTCCAATAAATAAATTGCATCCTTTAAACCCATGCCCCGCACATTCGGCATTTGCTGTTGCTTTACTGATGCGGCTTTCATTACAGGCCTGTAGTTATCAGCATACACACTGGCCCAGGTGTTTTGAGAAAGAGAATCGGCATACTTAACATTAAGCGATTGAAAAACATTTTTTATATCTTTTGCAAAACCTGCGTAGAAATAATTTGAACTATCTTTTTTTATTACTAATTGCGGCGCATTTCTCTTTTCTACATACATCGCATAAAGCTTGGTAGCAATTTCCCTGAATACTGGTGCAGCCAGTGTGCCACCAAAGTGTGATGCTGCATGTGGCTTTGTACGGATAACAACTATACAGGTGTATTGCGGTTTATCAGCCGGAAAATATCCTGCAAAAGTTGCCTGGTAAACACCATGCCCATATTTTATTGCCCCATCAGATACATGTGCCGTTCCTGTTTTACCTGCTACTGCAAAAGGCAAACCTTTAAACACCTTGTAGCCGTACCATCTTTAACAGTGCCTTCCATTGCTTCTCTTGCAGCTTTTACCACACCGGGTTTGCATAATTTTTCATTTAGTACCACCGGTTCAAACTGTTTTGATATTATCCCATTACTTTGGATACTGCTAACCAGGTAAGGTTTCATCATCTTACCATTATTGGCAATAGCATTGTATAATGTAAGTGTGTGCAGCGGACTTACCTGTAACCCATAACCAAAACTCATCCATAACATATTTCCTTCTGCACTTCCTTTTTGGTTAAGCGGTGCCATAGTTGGCTTTGGCACATTCGTTAAATCAATAGGTGATTTTTCATCCAGACCGAAACGATGATAGTATTCTTTTATTTCCGCGGGGCGATTTGCAAATGCTTTATAAGCCAACTTACTCATACCTACATTAGAGCTATGGGCAAAGCATTCCTTCACTGTTAATGATGGCCTGGGCGACCGTTCTGCATCTGTTACAATTTTAGTCCCAACCTGCTATTCTTCCTGCACCACCTACTTCTACCATATCATCAATCTTACTTGTGCCTTTTTCCAATACAGATAATAATGTAGCTAACTTAATAGTAGAGCCAGGTTCAGTAGCCCTCAATGCATAATTATCATCTTCCCAATAACTCCCATCTGGCCTGCGACCAAGATTAGCCATTGCTTTTATTTTACCGGTAGCAGTTTCCATTACAATAGCAGTACCATAAGGCCCTTCGCATTGCAGCATCATCCGCATCAGTGCAGTTTCAGCAATGTCCTGCATATTCACATCAATCGTAGTATAAAGATCTTTACCATTTACCGGGTCAGTTTCAGAACCATCGATAGGAATGGCGGCACCACCGGCTATATAACGAACTAATTTCTGCCCATCCCTTCCGCTAAGCACTGTATCATAACTTCTTTCTAATCCTACGTTTTGCTTTTTGGCTTTATTAGCAACATCTTTAAACTCCCTTGATAAACCGATAGTTCTGTTTGCCAGCAAACCAAATGGTGTTTCCCTTTTATTATTTACTTCTACTATTACACCACTCCTGTTTCTGCCCAACCTTACCAATGGAAACTCACGGAAAACTTTATACTCTTCAAAACCCAGCTTCTTCTTTAGCGGATAATATCTTTCGTTGTTTTTAAAAGCCAGTTGCAAATCTTTTTTATACTGTGCTGTTGTTTTATCCTTAAAGAAACCGGCGAGTGACAACGCAAATGAATCTACATTTTCATAAAAACGTTTGCCTTTTTTCTCCCTTAAACCATCTGCATTAAAATCAATGTAAATATCAAAAGTGGGGATTGACGTACTGAGCATTTGTCCGTCTTCGCTATAGATAGTTCCCCTTTCAGCATCGAGTGCAATAAATTTTTGATGAAGGCTGTCACTCATACTGCGCCAGTGCTTACCTTCTACTCTTTGTATGTAGATAGCCTTGCCGAGTACAAACACACTCAGTATTACTATACCGAGAAAACTGAGATATACCCTCCAAAGTATGTCCCTTTTTACTTCCACTTCTTGTGTGCTGCTTTTTTATGCAGCAGTTTTTAGTTGTTGTTCCTTAGTTGTATCTGTCTTGCTCTCCATAGCCTTAGCGAAGGAGAGCCACCTTTCTTAGTTCGGAGAAAGGATTTTTTATTTTGTCATCGTTCTGTTCTTTGGGCATCTTCGTTGCGTCGCACTCTTCATCGTTCTTTTCGCTAATCAACTGACCCACCCCGGCACATCAAAACATTTAATTTTCTCAACTTCACCCCTCCCCCCGGGAGGGAAGTGTCCTAACTTCCTACTTGATACTTCCTATTTCCTCACTTTCCTTCAACACCACTGGCGATTCTGTTAGTTCTTTTAATCCCAATTGTTGTATCGCATCGCTTTTTACCAATTCGCTTTGTTTACTCTGAAATATTACTTTACTCTTTACTGCTATGTATTCATATTTCAGTTCTTTTACTTCTTTAGCAGTTTTATTTATCCGCCTGATTGTTTTATCCGCATAGTGGCCATTATAGATATATACTACAGCCAGCAGGGTCAAAAACAAAAAGAAGGGAACCTGTTTTACAATTGACTGATAGTTCAGCCACCGCTTCCAGCCTGCCTGTCCGGCAGACAGGTCGAACCGGGTATCTTTTTCTTTATTGATTTGCTCTTCCTGCATTTTTACAATCGTATGCTTTCTTGTTTCTGGTTTTAATCAACCCTCTCATTTTAAGAGGGTTGATTTCAAAGGATATAGACTTTCCAAAGTCTTTATTAAAAGGGATATTGTTCTTTATAACATCATTAACCTCATGTTACCTGTCGGACCGAAACCTTCTCTGCTATTCTCAGTTTCGAACTCCTGCTTCTTGAATTTTGCTTCATTTCACTCTCTACTGGTACAATGGGTTTCTTTGTTATTACTTTTAACTCACTCACCGTTTCGGTATTGATAAAGGGGTTCTCTTCCGCTTCATCAAATGAACCACGGCGAAAAAAATTTTTTACCAATCTGTCCTCAAGGGAATGAAATGTAATAATAGCCGCTCTGCCTCCGGGCTTTAATAAGGATGGGATTTGCTGAAGCATTTCTTTCAATGCGCCTAATTCATCGTTCACTTCAATTCTTAATGCCTGGAAAACCTGGGCGAAGTACTTATTGGGGTTTCCTTTTACTATTTCCCGGACTGCATTTTTAAAACCATCAATTGTTTTTAGTGATGAAGTGTTTCTTACATCAACAATTTTTTTGGCTAGTGTTTTGGCATTGGTTACTTCACCATACTGTTCAAACAATTTATGCAACCGTTGTTCAGTATACGTTTGCAACACTTCAAAAGCCGTAAGGGCTTGCCGCTGATCCATCCGCATATCCATATCTGCATTATACCGAATAGAAAAGCCCCTTTCTGCTTCATCAAACTGATGACTGCTAACGCCAAGATCTGCCATGATGCCATCCACCGCTGTTATTCCCTCCAACCGGAGAAAACGTTGCAGGTGCCGGAAATTTTGTGAAACAAAGATTAATCTTTCATCATCCGGCAGGTTGTTCTTAGCATCTGCATCCTGATCAAAGGCAATTAGCTTTCCTTTAGCATTTAGCTTTTCAAGAATGGCTTTTGAATGGCCACCGCCACCAAAAGTGCAATCCACATAAATGCCATCCGGTTTGATGCCAAGCCCTTCTACTGTTTCGGTTAGAAGAACTGGTATGTGGTAGGCGTTTTCCAGAATTATTAATTTTTAACTATTCTTTTTTATCACCACCCAATACCTGACTGCCCAAATCACTTAATGCGTCCGAAGAAATTGAATCAAAGAACTGTTTGTACTTATTACTATCCCAGATTTCTATTTTATCTCCTGTTGCCATCAGCACAATGTCTTTCGCCATGTCCGCATACAACTTCAGGTTTGGCGGCAACAGTATCCGGCCCGCTGTATCCGGCTCCACATAAGTGGCACCATTCAGAAATGCCCGTCTGAATTCCCGTTGTTTGGGGTCAAATTCATTAAGGCCGGTAATTTTTGCAAAGAGCGGCTCCCATGTCTTCATTGGATAGAGAGCCAAACATTTTTCAAATCCCCTGTTGATAACATACTTTCCTCTTTCCTCTTCCGGCAACTGGTTTTTTAACCCTGCTGGAAGTAAGAACCGTCCTTTGACGTCCAAAGTAGCCTCGTATTCTCCGAGAAAGCCTGTCATTATCAGTGGATTGAATCAATTTTGATTTAATTGACACAAAATAACACTTTTTCCCACTTAACTACCAAATTTTTCTTATTTTCTTTTATCCCCATCCAATTTTTCCCCAAAATGCAGGGTGAGTAAGGCTTTCAGGAAGTTAGTAGATAAATAAAGCGAATTTGATGTTAGTTGAGTGTGGATTGCAGTGGATAAGCTGTGGATTGACGGAACTGAAGACGGAGCCAAGAAGTCAGAAAACTGAACTTAATTTGTTGAAAGCTTTACCCAATGGCAGTTGCAGAATATTCTGGTACCCCTTTATTAAAGAAACTTGGTATAAAGCCGGAGATGAAATTGCAGTTAATAAACCAGCCGGATGATTATTATAATTTATTAAATACAGATATTATTTCTCAATTATGTTAGGAAAATGATGTGCCGGATTTTATTCATTTGTTTGTTTGTGCAGTGAGTGGTGTGTGGAGTGGATTGAAATTGGTTATACCTGTGAGTAAGCGATAATGTTATTGAATTTCTACTTTAGAAATAACTCATATCAGTTTCAGGAGCATCTTTAACTTCTTTCTTTGATTTAACTATCTCTTTTATCTTTTTAATGAACTCCTTTAATCTAATTGCATGATTAGAATTACTGGGATAAAAACCACTGCAGCCATTATCAATATCAATTATATTAAGTCATTCCTTTGAATTAATTGTTATTCTTGTATAAAGTTTAGGGTCATGCCAACAACTATCTTCTATTGTTGTTCGTATCGGCTCCCAATTCATAAGCAGAGATTTCTTTATCTGAATTACTTCATCTTTTTCCTTCTCTCTTAATGTAAAGTGTATAATTACGGGGTCTTTAGCAATAAAATAAACAGTATAAGTACTTGCTTTAAAATCAATTTTTGTTGATTTTGCAAACTGTAAAACAATGTCTAATTGATTCTCTGTATTAGTTGAGCAGCCAGAAAATGAAAGCAAGAATAATAAACAACAAATTAATCTTCGCATATCTCATTAATTAAAAATAAGTAATGTAAAAATCCTAATAGCGTAATTCAAAAATGAACAATCTGTGCTATTTTTACAATTACTAAACTACAACAGTTAGTTGTATAATGACAGACCCACGAAACATATCCATCTACGATTACACCTATTCTCTTCCCGAAGAAAGAATTGCTAAATACCCATTAGCAGAAAGAGATGCTTCCAAACTACTTATCTATAAAGAAGAGGCAATAACAGAAGACACCTACAAGAACATAGCTCAACATATTCCTGAAAATCCATTACTCATTTTCAACAATACCAAAGTAGTAGAAGCAAGGTTACTTTTTCAAAAAGAAACAGGTGGTGTTATTGAAATATTTTGCCTGGAACCGCATGAACAATATGCTGATATTACTACGGCAATGTTGCAACAAAAAAAAGTAATATGGAAATGCTTAGTTGGTGGCGCATCCAAATGGAAAGCAGGACAAATGTTAGAGAAGCGAATTAGCGGAAACAATATCATACTCAATGCTTCCTTTATTGAAAAAAAGGGAGATAGCTTTATTATAAATTTATCATGGCAGCCAGCACACTTTAGTTTTGCAGAGATTTTACATGCAGCAGGTGCTATTCCATTGCCCCCTTATATTAAAAGAAATGCAGAAGAAGCCGATGCTGAAAGATACCAAACAGTTTATGCCCGGCATGATGGTTCGGTAGCTGCACCAACTGCAGGTTTACATTTTACAGAAGCTATATTCAATTCTTTAAAAGAAAAAAATATACAAACTGGTGTTGTAACGCTGCATGTGGGTGCCGGTACATTTAAACCGGTAAAAGCAGCAACCATGCAAGAGCATGAAATGCATGCAGAGTGGATTGATGTAAGCAAAGAAACTATTGAAACCATTTTAGCGAATCTTGAAAATAAAATCGTTGCCATTGGTACTACTTCTTTAAGAACAATTGAGAGTTTGTATTGGCTGGGGGTGAAGAAGTTGGGAGTTAGGAGTTGGGAGTTAGGAGTTGAGTCTGAAAGTTCAATGTCTCTTTCTCAGTGGGAGGTTTATGAATTGTCAGAAAAAAATATTTCTGTTGCAGATGCATTGAATTCACTTTTACAATGGATGAATGAAAGCAAATTGGAAAGATTAGTTACCAAAACACAAATATTAATTGCCCCGGGTTATCAGTTTAAAATTATCAAAGGGCTGATAACAAATTTTCATCAGCCGCAGTCTACTTTGCTTTTATTAGTGGCAGCGTTAATTGGTAAAGACTGGAAAAGAGTATATAGTTATGCCCTGGAAAACGATTTTCGCTTTTTAAGTTATGGAGATGGGAGTTTGCTTTGGCGCAACAACACCTCAGCATAACCCTATTTTTTGAAACAATAATTGCTTCTCCGCCTGTGATTGGGTGAGTGCAATTGCCTTCTCAAAATAAATTTTGGCAGCCGCTTTTTCTTCCATTTCAAAATACATTTCGCCAATAGAAGCATAATATAAATAATGCTGCTCCAGGCCTTTTATCTGTTGCAACTCTTCTAATGCCTTTTGTTTATTAATGGAATAAGCAGAAGCGATTGCCTTGTTCATAGCCACCACCGGGTTGGGCAGCATCATAAAAAGTAATTCGTACAAATGATAAATAGTTTTCCAATCAGTTTGTTCAAATGAAGGAGCAACGGCATGTAACGATGCAATAGCGGCCTCTAAATGATAAGGTGATTCTTCAAACGGTTCAGCAGCCGCATCTAAATAATGAAACCCTTTTTGAATAAGCGGCCTGTACCATTTACTCCTGTCCTGGTATTTTAAAAGAATAATATTGCCCCTATCATCCAATCTTGCCCCCAGCCTCGATGTTTGAAAACACATCAAGGCCAATAAGGCTTTTGTTCTTGGATAGTTAGTTAGTTTTTGTTCCGTTAGCAGGTGGCAAAGCCGCATCGCTTCCCTGCATAAATCTTCCCTTATCAATTGTTCGGGGTGAGATGAGTTGTACCCTTCATTAAAAAGCAGGTACAATGATTTTAATACCGCATCGAGCCGTAAAATTAATTCATCCCCCGAAGGGGCTTCCAGTTCTATTTTCTCGGCTTTTATTTTTTCTTTTGCCCGGTAAACTCTTTTGGCAATTGTTTCTTCATTGATTAAAAAAGCCTTAGCAATTTCAAGATTACTTAAGCCACAAAGTGTTTTAAGCGTTAATGCAACTTTTGATTCGTCGGGTATGGCAGGATGGCAGCAGGCAAACATCATCCGTAGCTGGCTATCCTGTATTTCATTTTCTAAAAACAAATTATTTACTGTTGGGCTAAGTGTATATTCAGATTGAAGAAGATAAGCATACTGCGGACTGATTTCTTTAAATTTTTTTTGTCTTCGTAAATAATCAATGGCTTTGTTTTTTGCCACTTTCATCAGCCAGGCAGAGGGATTTTCGGGAATGCCATTATACCCCCAGGTATTCATGGCCTGTAGCAATGTATCCTGTACAATATCCTGTGCTGTTTCTAAATTTTGAAAACCGAGCAGCTTAGATAATACAGCAACCATCTTTCCCGACTCATGCCGGAAAAGATGATCGATTGTTTGATTGAAATGCCCCTCTTTGCTCATACCATTTTACATATCCATTTTCATAATCTGCCTTACTTGTATAGTACCACCGGTTGCATAATCAGGGTATTCGGCACAAAGTGCAACAGCTTCATCATAATTGGCAGCGTTTACAATAAAGAAACCACCTACCACTTCTTTGCCTTCAGTATAAGGGCCATCGGTAATACCGGCATGGTTTCCTTTAATCAACTTACCTCCGGGCAATAAAGGTTCGCCAGCCACATATTTATCTGCCTTTGCCAGCTTGTCAATCCAGGCCATCCATTTACCCATATTTGCCTGCATTTGTTCGGGAGAACTGCGGTGGTCTATGCCACCATGAAAAATAAGCATGAACTTTTCCATAAAAACTTGTTTGTTAGTTATAAAATAGCACTGTATGCTATAATGACGAACAAGTTCGGCCATTCCGGACAGCGGTACAATATTTTTTTGAAAATTCTGTGAAGTATCAGGCAATATGCTGCATACGGGTTAGTTTCCGATATACGCCTTCTTCTATTTCAATCAGCTCGTTGTGATGGCCTCTTTCAATGATTTGTCCATCATGCAGTACTATAATTTCGTCTGCAGCTTTGATGGTGCTGAGGCGATGGGCAATAACTAAAGTGGTGCGCCCCTGCATTAGTTTGCTAAGGGCATCCTGTACTATTTTTTCAGATTCTGTATCAAGAGAAGAAGTAGCTTCATCAAGAATTAAAATAGAAGGATTTTTTAAAACTGCTCTGGCTATGCACAGCCGCTGCCGTTGTCCGCCTGAAAGGCGTATGCCCCTGTCGCCGGTAATGGTTTGATACCCATCTTCTGTTTGCATGATAAAATCATGTGCATTGGCGATTTTTGCAGCGGCTATTACTTCTTCTTCTGTTGCATCTGGGCGGCCCAATGCAATGTTGTTGAAAATAGTATCGTTGAATAAAAATGTTTCTTGTGTTACAAAACTCATCAGGCTGCGAAGCGATTCCATTTTATATTCACGGATATCTGTTCCGTCTAATAAAATAGCACCGCCTTTCACATCATAAAAGCGGGGAATTAAATCGGCAATGGTTGATTTACCTACACCCGAAGAACCAATCAATGCAATTGTTTTTCCTTTCGGAATAGAGAAACTGATGTTTTTTAATACCGGTGTATCATTATACGAAAAATCAACATTTTGTAATTCAACATTATGATAAAATCCATCTGTTTCTATTGCATTAGGTTTGTCAACTACTTCAATTGGCTTGTCAATAATTTCTAAAATTCTTTCTCCGGCACCACGGCCTCGTTGAATATTAGCACCGGCAATTACCATGGCCTTAGCAGGTCTTAACACCTGCGAGAAAATAGCAATGAATGCAATAAACTCACTGGCTTGTATGCCCGCTGCATTTTGTCCATTTTTTAAAATCAAGCTTCCACCATATAATAAGATACCTGCCACTACTAAAACACCAGCTGCTTCAGAAAAAGCTGGCGCCATTTCCCTTCTTTTAAAACCCGCCAAACTTGCATTCCTATAAAAGTCATTTTCCCGGCTGAATTTTTTTAATGTAAAACCAGTAGCATTAAAAGCCCGGATGATTCGCATGCCGGTCAATGTTTCATCCATAATAGTTAGCAACCGGCCAATACTTGCTTGTGCATCTTTAGCATCTCTTTTTAATTTCTTTTGTACGGTGGCAATGCCCAATGCAGATAAAGGAATGATGATGAGTGTAAATAATGTAAGCTGTGTAGAGATGGAAAATAAGGCTACGAAATAACCAATAATCATAGAAGGCTCTTTGAACATTACTTCCAGTGAGTTAGCCGCCACTCCCTCTATTTCAAATACATCGGAGTTCATGCGGGAAATCAAATCGCCTTTATGTTCTTTGGTAAAAAAGCCCATGTGCAGGTGATTGATTTTTTCAAACAAAGCTTCCCGGATTCTTTTTACCAGCAATGTTCTTGCTTTTATTAATGTTCGCTGCGCCAGGTAACGAAACAGGTTGGTTAATAATACAGCGCAGACAATAATGAACGTAATAAAGTAAAGCGCATAGACAGGGTTAATGGCTTTTAGCCGGTACACCTGGTAGTAAAATATATCCCTGATAAAGCCAGTGGAAACAGAGAAAGGTGGAGCTGATAAAACTTCGTTACTGCTTTTATGTTCGAACAGCACATTTAACAATGGAATGATTAATGCAAATTGAAATACACTGAAGATAACTGCCAGTATAGTGAAAATAAAAAACGGAATCACAAACCATCGGTAGGGCTGTGCATAAGCGAGAAGACGTCGGTAAACTTTCATGTGTCCGTAAAGGTATTTTAATATAACGAACGATAGACGTCCAGGTATTGTTTGGCCGATTTATGCCAGTTGAAACTCAGCCCTCTTGCTTTTATTTTTTCCTGAAATCCATTAGCATCATATTGTTCCATGCCGGTATTAAATACCTGTTGCATATTGTCGGAATTAAAATCGTTGAAATAAAAAGAAACATCGCCGCCAATTTCTGGCAAGGCCGTTTTGTCTGATAGGAATAAGGGCTTACCGCAACTCATAGCTTCCACCACGGGCAATCCAAATCCTTCTGAAACGGAAGGGAATGCAAAAGCCTTACAATTATTAAAATACCATGATTTTTCATGTTCGGATACTGCACCGAGCAAATGAACATTATCTGCCACACCCATTTGTTTTGATTCTCTTTTTATAAAGGACAAATAATCAGGGTCGTCATATTTACCAGCAATTAATAATTCCATAGTGTTTTTCTTCAGCAGTGGCAGCAAAACATGAAAATTCTTTTTCCGGTTGATAACACCAATAGAAAATAAAAAAGGTTTCCGTGGTTTATAGGATTGCGCAGTAAGCTCAGGCGATAGGAGTAAGTTGGTGCCATTATGAATTACGTACAGCGGTTTGTTTTTCACATCACAATTCAGGAGCACATCTTTTTTGCTGAATTCTGAAATACAGATGATGGCATCTGCCCTGTTTATCAATCCTTGCAGGTATTTCAGGTATTTCTGTTTTTTAGCAGCCGATTTTTTTTCATCGTACATAAAATTCAAATCATGGATGGATAGTACAACCTTAATCTTCGTATTCAACATTGGCATGTAATGTGTGTTCTGGTAAGTGGAATGCCAGATATCGAAAGATTTTAGTGAGGGTAAGATGAATTTTTGGAGTGGATTTTGTGTGAGATGGTTGGCAGGGCTGTACGACCAATGCTGTTCTCCGGGTGGGGTATAAAAAAACAATTGCTCATTTTGGAGATTAATATTTTTCTCCAGGTACTTTCCGAGGTTCAGGCAATAATGGTAAAGTCCCGTATCAGGGAATTTCATTCTTTCGCAGTCAAAAATTATTTTTTTCATGGACTGGGCAAATTTACGGGAACAATAAGCATGAAAGTATTGAGCCTTTTCAGATCTTTTATAAACTCTGCAAGATTTATACATTACTACTGTTATTTATTGGTGTTCGCAGATGCCTTTTATGTAATTTCTTTCACTAAATTTAAAAAAACCTGTTATTTCGATACATATACAATATCGGCGGTTACCAAATCCAGCTAAACAGTCATCAATAATTTGAATACACATAAAATCTATGAAGAGGAAAGAAATTTTATTGGATTTTGAAAGAATGGAGGGGCTTTACACAGGCTTCTATTATTTTAATCTCCACTTCGGAAAATCAGTATTAAAATTGGCTCCCGAACATATGGAGTTCAGTTTTTATCTTGTTAAGCACCAATTTGGAATGTTTGGCAAGAATGTCCGGTATGAAAGCAGCAAATCTTATCGTAAACCTAAAAATAAATATTTCAATTTTCTTAAAAAAAGCATACCGCTTAAATATGATATTATTCATATCACTGACCAGCACTCCCGTATTAGGCCTGTCAATAAGAATGCCAAAGTAATACTTACGGTTCATGATTTGAATTATCTGATAGAACTGGATAATCCACAGCACATCGAAGAAGAAAGAAAAAAACATCAGGCTATTTTAGATATGGCAGACCATATTGTATGTGTGTCAAATTTCTCTAAAAAATGTGTGTTAGATAATCTGGATACAAAAGGGAAACCTGTAGATGTAATTTACCAGGGAATTGAACTGGCTGAGTTCGATACTGTTGATGAACCCCGTCATTTGCCAAAAGTGCCATTTCTTTTTGCAATGAGTAATGTTTTGCCAAAGAAAAATTTTCATGTGCTTCCATGCTTGCTGAAAGGAAATAATTTCGAGTTGATTATTTCCGGCATTACCGAGCATGCACCGCAAAAAGAATATGTAAAAGTAATAATGGAAAATGCTATGTTGCATGGTGTACAAGACCGGGTTATCATTACAGGGCCAGTAACGAACGAAGAAAGACAATGGTACTTAGAAAATTGTATGGCATTTATGTTTCCTTCAATAGCCGAAGGCTTTGGCGCCCCCCCCTTAGAAGCCATGTATTTTGGAAAACCTGTCTTTGCATCGAGGCATACATCTGTGCCCGAAGTATGCGGAGATGCTGCTTATTATTTCAATAGTTTTGAACCGGATGAAATGATTAAAACGTTTCAGGATGGCATGCATCATTATGAAACACATCAACCAATCCAGAAATTAAAAGACAGGTATAGTTTTTTTAACTGGGATAAAACAACTATTGAATATCTGAGGTTGTACGAAAAACTGTTAGCTTATTGATACAAAAACTGATGAAGAAAATAGCATTAATAGTACAACAGTACGGATTGGAAATGTATGGTGGTGCTGAGCTCCATTGCATGCGATTGGCTGAAAAAATGGTTGCTGAATATAATGTAGAAGTTCTAACAACCTGCTCTTTCGATTTTCTAACCTGGGCAAATTTTTATACAAAAGGCGAGAGTAAAATTAATGGTGTAACTGTACGAAGATTTGAGGTCTCACAATTAAGAAGTTGGGAAGAGATGGCAAGGCTGGAAAAAAAAATAAAACCTAATGCAGATGGCCGGACGCTCAAAATAGGGGTAAAGCAATTTGCAAAAAAAATATTTTCAACTTTAACTGGCAGGAGTGCAAAGAAGGAAGATTATGTAAATTGGATAATAGCACAAGGACCAACTACCCCGGATTTAATTAATTATATAAGAGAAAATGAGCAAGAGTATGATTGTTTAATTTTCTTTACCTATCTCTACTATCCAACTTTTTTCGGTATTGAAATTGCCCCCCATAAAACAATTCTTATTCCCCTGGCTCATGATGAATGGGCAGTACGTATGCCAATATTTAAAAACACATTTACATCTCCGGCTTGTATTATGTACAACACTACCGCTGAGAAAAGCCTGGCAAATAAATTGCTCCATAATGAAAAAGTTTACTCAGAAGTTGCTGGAATCGGGATAGACACCCCCGTTAATCTGCAACGAAAAGATATTTTAGTTGAATACGGTATTAACTCACCCTACATTTTATATGTGGGGCGGATTGACTCAAACAAAATCACCCCACAAGATTTTGAATGGTTTCTGAAATATAATAAGGATACAAAGAAAAATATCAGGCTTATCCTAATAGGAAAATTGTACATTGATATTCCAGCAAGTAACCTCATCATACATTTGGGTTTTGTAGACGATCAAACAAAATTTAATTTAATTAGAAATACTTTATTCCTTTTTCAACCTTCCCGGTTTGAGAGCCTCTCTCTTGTCGTACTGGAGGCCTTTTGCATGAAAAAGCCAGTACTGGTGCATAAGAACTGTGAGGTAATGAAAAACCATGTTGATGACAGTGGTGGCGGATTTTATTATAATGATTATGCCAGTTTCACCCATGGCTTCAATCAACTTACAGATGATATGGTTTTAAACAAGGCAATGGGGATAGCAGGGAAAAAATATGCAGATAAAAACTACAGTTGGGAAAATATAATAGGTAAATTTAAAAACGTTATTGAAAACAAAATTTGTAAATCAGCATAAATCAATTTAGAAATGAGTTTATTATGGGTAGTTTAAAAAGATTTGATTTAAACAAAATAATCAAAGAATTCAATACAGTTAACATGTTTGAAACCGGAACTTTACTCGGAGATGGGGTGGCTTATGCTTTAGAATCATTATTTACCAGAATAGTTTCCGTTGAAATTGTACCACAGTTGGCAGCACAGGCAAGTGCCCGGTTTACAGGGCCCCGGGTTGAAATAATAGAAGCAGATAGCGTTAGTGCTTTAGAAAAAGTTTTACCAACAATGGAAGGCAATTGTCTTTTTTGGCTTGATGCCCATTTTCCCGGTGCAGATGCCAGACTTACCACCTACTCAACTGGTGACGACAATCTTTTTCGCCTTCCTTTGATAAAAGAGCTTGCAGTTATCAATACGCTACGAAAAAAATTTAATGATGTTTTCATAGTTGATGATTTAAGAATTTACGAAGATGGGCCTTATGAAAATGGGCCAGTTCCGCAAGATGCCAGGCCTCAGAAAGAAATAAGCATTGATTTTGTTTATCGCTTTTTTGCAGATACTCATTACATCTTTAAATCCTATTTGGATGAAGGATATCTTATATTATTCCCTAAAAGGGTGTATAATCAATATCATACTATGCAAACTGCTTTTGGCAGAGCAGCAGATATAGCCGAAGATTGTTATTATTTAGAATAATTTTTATAGCGTCATATTGCCTTACGATTGCAACTAATGCAAGAGCAACTTTATTTTCGTAAAATTACGGGGGATAAAATTTTTTGGTAAGTAAGATTTTATTACAATAATTTTATTATGTCTTTAGGAGAAGTACTTTTCATTCTTGAGCGATTTACTTTCACAAGCTATCCATCATAAACATCCACTGGTTTGTATTAATTACGTTTGGCCTATTAAATTCAGGCCAAACAGGAATATATTTTTAATTTAAAAACTACGTTTATGAAAAAGCTAATCTTTATCATTACATCTGCTATTTTAACATGTAACACCATTTATGCTCAGTGGGCATTTAACGGAACTAATATTTATAATTCAAATTCAGGGAATGTTGGAGTTGGAACATCAGTACCTGAATGGCCACTTGAAGTAAGAAGAGATCAAATTGGAGATACAAGGGTCTCCGTTAGAAACATGTTGGTGGGCATGAACGTAAAAGCAAGGTTTGAGGTTTCCACAGGTACGCCTCTTTCATATGCTCTATCGGAACTCCATGATTTTAATGGAAGCCCCTACTATTTATTTGCTGTCGGATCAGCAGTTACGGGGGCATACTATGAAGCTCCGCAGTTTAACTTTCGGAATCTTTCAGGTACAAGTTTTCTAAAAATAAACAGCACTGGAAATATTGGGATAGGTACGGAAGCACCCGGAAGTTTCAAGTTAGCAGTAGAAGGAAAAATAGGTGCAAGAGAAATTCAGGTAACAAATGTAAACCCCTGGCCAGATTTCGTTTTTAATACTACTTATAAGCTACCCACACTATACGACGTAGAGAATCATATAAAAAAGCATGGGCACCTTTCAGGAGTTCCTTCTGCTGAAGAAGCAAAAAACGGAATAGAGTTGGGTAAAATGAATGCAATTTTACTTCAAAAAATTGAAGAATTGACTTTGTATTTAATTGAATTAAAAAAGGAATGCGACTTGCTTAAGGCGAAGATTCAATCATCATCAGATAAGAACTGATGCAAAGGGAAAAAGACCGAAAGTTTAATTCAATTAAAACTAATTATTATGAAACGTCTTAATAAAATAATAAAAAGGAACCTGATTTTAACCGGGCTAATGACCTCTTTTTTATTTTCTAATGCACAAAGAGTGCGGAAAGATCACCGGGAAATGACACCCGGGGAAAAGCAAGCCTATACACTTTCATTAACTCAATTATTCAACACCGGCGTAATTTCTGATATGGCGAATCACCATGCATCACATTTTGAAAGTGAAATCCATACAAGAGGGAATCCTATAAATGGCACTCAATTTTTGCCATGGCATCGGGTATTTCAGCTTGAGTTAGAACAGAAATTAAGATCTGCTGGAACGGCAAAAGCAGAATATATAACAGTGCCTTATTGGGACTGGCGAATTGAAAACTCACCGGGGAATGTAACATGGGATGACAATGGTTTTCTTTCTCCTGCTTTTGTCAACCCTTGGGGAGTAACAAGAGGGCTTGGGGGTGCAACAATTGCCAATAGTGCTAATATTTCACAACTATTAGATTTAACGGGTTCCGTACTTCCTTCATCTTGGCAAGCTGCGAGTCCCACTTCTGGTTTTTTCTCAAAAAGGCTGGAGCATTGGCATAACCTGGGACATGTGTTTGTAGGTGGTACAATGAATCAACAAAACTCTCCATTAGATCCTATTTTTTATTTACATCACGGTTTTGTTGATAAACTGTGGCAAGAATGGGAAGAAAAGGAAAGTACTGTTCAATCTGCTTTTTCTGCAACAGAGCTGATCCATTATAACTTAATAAATCCAAACAATATTACAGATTCAAGAACAACCCTTTACCAAGAACCCGGTAACAATATTATTCAGCAAGATGTTTGGTACGCATACAACAAAAAACTTCTTTTAGATGGCTTAAATGGAAATTTTAATCTTACAGGTTCAAACAAACTTTACTGCTATGTTGCATGGAATGGTAGCTCAAACGAAGGAACTATTTATTCAGGAGACGTAATGCGGGATGCTTCAGACAATATCATAAATGATAGTAAAGGTGGATTTGTTATAACCAATGGAAGCAGTTGCAATTTCAGGGCAGGCAAAGAAATAATTTTAAAGCCAGGATTTGTAGTTCAAGAAGGAGCCTTGTTTACTGCATCGCTTGTTTCGGTTCCTTGTGGTTATACAAGCAATACTTCAGCAGGTAAATCTGGACTTCCCCCGATAGAAGCAAAGAATATTTACACAAAGAATTCGAGTTTAACTGAAGACCCAACAGTTAGTGATGAAAGGGTTAAGGTATTCCCCAATCCGGTTGTCTATGATATGAATATTCAATTTTCTTTGAAACAGGGCGCAAGAGTAAAAGTGGAAATAATAAATAACACAGGTCAATCAATAGCTGTGCTTATGCCCGGTAAGCAATTAGAAGTTGGGTCGCATACTGTGAAATGGTATCCAAACAATAGCATTCCTTCCGGGGTATATTACTGTATAATTCAAACTGACTTGAATAAAGAAATTATCAAAGTTGTTTATGCTAAGTAGCTGAATTTTAAGGCAAGATGTTATTAAAAGCAATAGCATCTTGCCTTTTTGAGTTAATCAATTTTTTTAGAAAGGCCATATTTTGCAAATTCTCTGCACACAAGGAAGCTGGCTTTTAAACTTTATAATGAATTCTTCTGCGAAGGGGCGTGTAATCCGCTAAATCTTAAAACAAATACATTTCTAATCCTATTCAAGTTAAATGCCATTGAGGTAGGCCTTAACATTGATATTTTTTCTTCCATAAAAGGATAAACCAGGACAGGTCATTTATGAGGTGCAATCGGCCTTTTTCTACATATTTCATAATTCAGATTTTTCATTTTCAATATTGCCGCTTCCCCCCTACCTTTGCGGCCTGAAAAACCCCCATCCCCTAAAGGGGAGTTGCTTACACACTACCTGTATTTGCTGAATAGAATTAATGCAGTACAAGAGTGCGACGCAACGAAGATGCTCAGGGAACAAAAGTTGGTAAAAAATAAAATAAGAAACCCTTTTATATGGCAAACGTAGGTAAAGTAAAACAGGTAATCGGCGCCGTAATCGACGTACAGTTCAACGGCAAACTTCCTGAGATTTATAACGCATTGGAACTGAAAAAACAAAATGGTGACATTCTTGTAATGGAAGTGCAGCAACACCTGGGTGAAGACAGTGTTCGTACCATTGCGATGGATGGTACAGAAGGTCTTGTACGAGGAATGGAAGTAGTGGATACTGGTATTGCAATTGCAATGCCTGTTGGTGATGCTATCAAAGGCCGTTTGTTTAATGTAACTGGTGACCCAATTGATGGATTGCCTGCTGTAAGTAAAGTAGGCGGTCGTCCTATTCACAGTGAACCCCCTGCATTTGAAAATCTGAGCACGGCTACTGAGGTATTGTTTACAGGTATTAAAGTTATTGACCTGATTGAGCCATATTCAAAAGGTGGTAAAATCGGTTTGTTTGGTGGTGCCGGTGTGGGTAAAACAGTATTGATTCAGGAATTGATTAATAATATCGCAAAAGCATACGCTGGTGTATCCGTATTTGCTGGGGTGGGAGAAAGAACACGAGAAGGAAATGACCTGATGAGAGAGATGATTGAAGCAGGCATTATGAAATATGGTGATGCTTTCAAACACAGCATGGAAGAAGGTGGCTGGGATTTGAGCAAAGTGGATATGAAAGAACTGGCTGATTCAAAAGCTACTTTCGTATTCGGACAAATGAACGAACCTCCCGGAGCAAGGGCAAGGGTGGCTTTGTCTGGTTTGACAATTGCAGAATATTACCGTGACGGTGATGGACAAGGCAAAGGCCGTGACATCCTGTTCTTCGTTGACAATATCTTCCGTTTCACACAAGCAGGTTCTGAAGTATCGGCCTTGTTGGGTCGTATGCCATCAGCCGTGGGTTACCAACCTACACTGGCTACTGAAATGGGTATCATGCAGGAACGTATTACTTCTACTAAAAATGGTTCTATCACATCTGTGCAGGCGGTGTACGTACCTGCGGATGACTTGACTGACCCGGCTCCTGCAACAACATTTGCTCACTTAGATGCAACAACCGTATTGATCCGTAAAGATTGCTGACTTAGGTATCTATCCTGCGGTTGATCCGTTGGATTCTACTTCAAGAATTCTTAACTCCAAAAATTGTTGGTGAAGCGCATTACAACTGTGCTAACAGGGTAAAATTGATGTTGCAGCGTTATAAAGAATTACAAGATATCATCGCCATCCTCGGTATGGATGAATTGAGTGATGAAGATAAATTGGTGGTAAGCCGTGCAAGAAGAGTACAACGTTTCTTTTCTCAGCCATTCCACGTGGCAGAAGCCTTTACAGGTTTGAAAGGTGTGTTGGTTCCGATTGAAGAAACAATCCGTGGATTCAATATGATCATGGATGGTGAAGTAGATGAATATCCTGAAGCAGCATTTAACCTGGTAGGTAGCTATTGATGATGCGATAGAGAAAGGCAAGAAGTTGCTGGCGGCGGCGCAGTAGAAGCCCCCTGTCCCCCTAAAGGGAGAGACTTAGGTCAGAATTCTCATTAATTTTATTGAAAGTTCTTTATAGATATGAGTTGATTTTTGTGTTACCAGCTTCGGTACTACTGATCAGCTTTCGTTGCGTCGCACTCTTCAACTTTCTGTTCGCTATTCAGCAAGAAAATGCGAATCATTAACAAATTATTATTTAACCGACTTTAAAGCAATTTATGCTTTAGGGTTCTATCTCCTCCCCTTCGGGGAGGTTGGGAGGGGCTTTTATGAATCTTAGAAATATTAACACCAGAAAAGAAAATCTACAGCGGCGAAGTGTACGGTGTGCAAATGCCGGGCATCAGCGGTTCGTTTGAAGTGCTGGACAAACATGCCCCGTTGGTAAGTGCATTAAAAGCCGGAAGAGTAAAAGTGTTGAAGGATAAACAAAACCATGTTACCAGTTATGATATACAGAGCGGTTTTGTAGAAGTATTGAATAATAAAGTAACCGTATTGGTGGAAGGCGCAAAGATGATTGAGTAAAATGATTATACTGGAAAGACCTAGGTCCGGATTTTGAAAACAAATTAAAACCCTCTCGTTTACCGGGAGGGTTTTTTAGTTTAGTTCTTTTGTAATTTTTTCTGTACTTCCTTCTCTGCCCAACTAAATACCTTCTTCATCATATCCGTTTTTCTTAATTCATATTTAGCTCCTTATTTGCTCTTCTTCATTTGCTACCATTAAAAACATTAAATCAACCACCCTGGCAGATATAAAATCGGTAAGGCTGTTTTCCAACGGTTTATTAATAAAAGGGATAGAATTATAAATCTTAGTAATACCGTTCCATTCTTTATCTGCCCCTTCAATTTTAATAGTGCTGTCAACAATGGGGCGAAAGGCTGTCATCAACCCCGGTTTCATTTCACTTTTAAAATAATCAGTGGCGGCATGGGTATTATCAGTTACTAAAATTTTAGCCGCATCTTTTATACTCATACTTTTTATAGCATCAAAAAACAAGGGCTTTGCGGTATTTACGGCAGAAGACATGGCCCTGGTAAACTTACCAGTTACCTGGTTAACGGTTTTATCAAAACCCAAGTCGCTTAATGTGTTTTCAATTTTTTCGGCTTCGCCGGGGAAAGCAAACCGTACCAACGGATTACCATCAGGGTTGGAAAAGGCATCAAGGCTTTTAAACAAACCCTGACCCAAAGCATCTTTCAGGCCAACAATCATTTCTAATTCGGAAGGAATGATGCCTAGTTTTTTTAATGCCCCGCAACCTGAACTAAAAAAAACTACAGTGGCAAATACCGGTATCAGCAACTTATACTTCATAGCATTAAATATTTTATTCATTTTAAAATTAGTTATAAAAGATATATAAAGCCCTTTTTTCAGTTCAATCCGCTTTTTCTTCAGCCCACTCCTTTTCGGTTGTCGCCGAAACTGTATCGGTGTAGCATTGTATTGCAACAATAATTCTTAACCAACTAAAATAATAATTATGAAAGCAATTAAATCAGCATTATCCATTTGTCTCAGTTTTTTACTTCTGGCTGCTACAGCGCAAACAGAAACTCCCAAAGGATACCAAAAAGGGTCTGTAACACTTGCAGACGGCAACATTAGAAGTGGTTTCATAAAAGAGACAATGCGTAAAAACGCATCACTGGTTTATACCAATGAAGCAGGTACTGCTAAAAAAACTTATACCGCTTCAGACCTGGTTGCTGCCGAAATAGACGGCATTAAATACGCCAGCATCAGCAACGATTTTTTTAAAATAATCTGCGAAGGGGAAATATGCTATTTGCAAAAAATAAGTGATGCCAGGGGTTCAATAATATACAACGGTACCGACCCAATAGTAGTTAACGGCACAGACGGCAAACCTGGGGATTATTTTGTTTATCAGTCAGCAGACAAACAATTAAAATTAGTTACAGAAAAAAATGTGACCGAAGTTGCGGCTTCTGTTTTCGGGGTTAAAGATGCAAAGACTGATTTATTACAACTGAAAGATGCAATTATTGCCTTTAATAAAAGCAATAAATAAGGTAAAACAATTGCTTTAGTCAGGTAATAGTTTGCCTGATTTCAATTGCCTGATGACCTGTTGATTTCTGTAACTTTACTATATGCACAAAAAGCACAATTGCAGGATTGGTTTTAACGATGGGTTACTTATGGCAATAGGTATCCCATTGTTCAGTTTTATTATTCCAATTGTGTTTATGGGTTGCAGGTTTAACAGGCAGCCGCTATTTAATTGGACTACCTATATAACCACCTTAAGTATTACTACGGCAATATGGATTGGCAATCGTTATATTATGATTTACAGCCGGCGCAAATATCCAGTATTCAAAGATGTACAGAGGCGATTGATTTTTCAGAGTTTGCTGATGCTTGTATTTACATTAATAGCCTGCAATTTTCTTGGATATTTGGCCGATGATATTATAATAAAGGATAACTCCCATTTCAGAACAGATACATTAATCAACTCTAATTCGGCTACTCTCTTTTGTACTATCATGATGATTGCCGTTTATGAAAGCATATTCTTTATGCACCAGTTGCGCCATTCTGTAGAAGAAACAGAAAAACTAAAAAGGGAAACACTTAAAGCACAGCTTGATGCTCTAAAAACACAGGTAAACCCACATTTTCTTTTTAACAACCTAAATACACTTTGTTCCATAATCCCGGAAAACCCAAAACAGGCAACTGAATTTGTACAGCAATTATCAAAAGTGTACCGGCATATACTGGAAGTAAGGGATGAAAAAACGATTTCATTAAAAGAAGAATTGGATGTAGTAAAAGCTTATGCCTTTTTATTACAAACAAGGTTTGGTGGCAATCTTGAAGTGGATATTGATGTGGCACCGGATAAATTACAGAAAAGAATAGTTCCGCTTTCATTGCAGATATTAATGGAAAATGCCATTAAACATAATATTGTTTCATCTGATAAGCCCTTAAGAATTGAATGTATTTGCTAAGAATGGAACCTTAGTAGTGAATAATAACCTGCAAAAGAAAAACCAGGTTAGTGAGTCCACCGGTATCGGGCTGGAGAATATACGCAACAGGTACCGGCTGCTGGACAATAAAACAGTGGATGTGCAGGAGGCGAATGGAAACTTTACAGTGTCTATCCCATTAATTGAGAATTAAAAATGAAAGTAGTAATTGTAGAAGATGAAGTACCTGCGGCAAACCGTCTTGCAAAACTCATCAAAACATTCGGCGATATTGACATCGTCAAAAAATTGACAGTGTTGAATCTGCCGTAAAATATTTTGCGGAAATAATGAGGCATGATCTTATCTTCATGGACATCCAATTGGCCGATGGGCTTAGCTTCGACATTTTCCGAGGTAAAAATAAATGCCCCCGTTATTTTTACTACCGCTTTTGATCAATACACACTCCGGGCATTTAAAGTAAACAGTGTTGATTACCTGCTTAAACCAATTGATGAAAAAGAATTGCAGCAGAGCCATAAACAAATACAGAAAGTTATACAATAAGGAAAACAAAAAAGATAACACCACTGATAAAATCCTGAAAGCGGTTCAGGAAATAAATGGAACAAAGTATAAAGAGCGGTTACTTATAAAAAAAGGGCAACAGTTAAGCTACCTTAAAACAGAATGCTAGCAGCTTATTGCTTATGCCGATGGTAAACTTTGTTTTGCTATTGATTTAATAGGGGAATAAGTTTATGCTCGAGAATAACCTTTCGCAATTAGAAACACAACTTAGCCCCAATAAATTCTATCCGGATAAACCGGCACTTACTTATAAATATTGAATCGGTTAAAAAAGTACATACCTGGCTTGGCGGAAGGTTAAAGTTAGAATTGCATCCCGCATCATCAGCAGATACAACGGTAAGCCGGGAGAGGGTAAATGGATTTAAAGAATGGTTGGGACAATAATTTTAATTCAACTGCGGATCAAGCGGAAAATTTATCATCATTTCATAATCACCGCCAAGGTGCTTCAATGAGTCTTTCCATATTGCATTATAATCAGTATGAAAAACAATGTTCCGTTTTGCATTTACAGTAAGCCATGTTTTCTCTTTCATCTCTTCGGCTAACTGCCCCTTTTCCCAGCCGGAGTAGCCGATATAAAAGCGGATTTTTTTTTCATCCACTTTGTTATTCTTAATCAAATCTACCATAGCGTCAAAGTCGCCGCCCCAATATATACCTTTCAATACCTCCTGCCCTCCCGGTATATCATCCGGGTATTGGTGCAGAAAATGAATTGTATCTTCCTGCACCGGACCACCAGAATAAACAGGGAGTGGAAACCCTTCCAGCTCTGGTATCAGCTCATCCAGTGTATTTTCAAACTGACGGTTAATTACAAAACCAAAACTTCCCTCTTCATTATGCTCGCATAAAAAAACAACCGAACGAAGAAAGTTCAGGTATTTCAGAAACGGATCCGCTATTAATAATATGCCGCTGGCCAGTGCAATCATAATTCTAATATAGTATAAAAAAGGAAAATGGCGAATATTTGTAAAACACCGTTAAAAACGCCGCAATACCCCGTAAAGGGTATGCCGCACAATACAGGTTGCTTATTTTTGTATGCTGCCCGCCGTTAAGTATCTTGGGCTGCCCAATAAATTATTTGTGAAAAGGATATTCACCATCATTACGGTTCTCATTACCCTGTCGCTGGTAGGCATTACCACTATACAGGTATCCTGGATAACGAACATGATATCTCTACGTAAAGAACAGATAAAACATAGTGTGGACGAAAGTACACGGCTGGTAGCATTGGATTTGGCGCAGCATAAAGGAAATTATGCACAAGGTAATCTAAAAAAAGGCCTGTTCAGCGATGAGCTGAACCTTGATATTTTTAAACCAACCTCTATAGGAAAAAACATAGAGTCAGCAGAAATAAAAAAGAAAATAGAAGCGGCCTTTCGTAAAAACAATCTCAAGAATGTAAAATTTGAGTTTGGTATTGAGTCGCTAAATATGACAGGTGAGATGATTTTCGACAAAACTTCTCCGGGATTTTTAGCTGAATTAACCGATACCTTAAATAATCATTCTGCTAATTACGCCTTACAGGCATTAAGTGGCACCCCGGGTGAAAATCTTAGTATTGATGAATCCCTTTTTGTAATTGTACCCAACATAAAAGCATTGGTATATAGAGATCTTCGCTGGCGCATCGCCATATCATTATTATTCACTGCTATAATACTGGCAGCATTTTACCTAACCGTCCGCACAATGCTGCGCCAAAAAAAATTAGGTGAAATAAAAAATGATTTTATTAATAATATGACGCATGAGTTTAAAACTCCTATCGCCACCATATCGCTGGCAGTAGATGCAATGCGGAATGAAAAAGTGATTAATGATAAAGACAAGCTGGGTTATTTCAACAGTATTATTAAAGAAGAAAACCAGCGGATGAACCGCCAGGTAGAAACCATTTTAAAAGCATCACAGTTAGAAAAACAGGAGATAGAACTTACCCTAAAACAACTGCATGTGCATGATATAATAAAAGAAGCGGCAGAAATTTTTGAACTACAACTGCAAGAGAAGAAAGGAAAGATGGATCTGCTGTTAAATGCACAAAATGATTTGATTAATGCGGATGAAGTGCATATTTCAAACCTTGTCAATAACCTGATGGATAATGCCGTTAAATATGCCAAAGAAAATGTACCGCCGGATATAAAACTTTCCACCGCATCAAACGGAAAATACTTTACACTGCGTATTGAAGATAATGGTATTGGCATGAGCCGGGATACGGTAAAAAGGATTTTCGAAAAATTTTATCGGGCACATACAGGTAATGTACATAATGTAAAAGGCTTTGGCCTTGGTCTTAGTTATGTAAAAGCCATAGTGGATGCACATGGCGGCGAAATAAAAGCTGAAAGCACACTGGGCAAAGGGAGCATCTTTACTATTGATATACCACTGAAGAAAAGCTGATTAAATTTTTACTTTACAATTTTAAAAAATTTCCGGGGTTCACCCTTGCTATCTGGTCAAAATCATCCACACTTAACCCACCCATCATATCTGCAAGTATATTCTTATCGCTTTTGTGGTTGCGGACTACATAAAAGTCTGTACCGTATAAAACTTTTTTACGGAGTTCGTCATTATCGAGGGTTTGTTTAAGCAACGGAAGTATTTCCCGGTCGCTGTGCAGTATATAACTTATATCTGCATATACATTCTCATACTGTAACATTATGCTGCAAATGATGGAGTACCAGTCTGTATATTTCCACAACTGTTCTTCTTTTCCCGGCGATGGCTCCCCATTTTTTGTATGAAAGAAATCTATACCGGTATAAGGGCTTTCAGTAAACTGGTTGCTATGGCCATACCTATCTTGCTCAAAATACCTGGCCCATTCATCGTCACCACCAAAATGGCCGAAACATAATTTAAGATGACGGAGATTATAAAGAAGGGGTGTTTCTTCACCTGTATACCCAAATACTTCCCGCAGTTTCGATTCAGGGTTTTTAACGATGGCGGTATGAACAATTTTCCGCAGCATTGTTTCATCCAGCAGGCAGAGATAGTTTAAGGGGTGGGTAAAGTTTACACTAAAGTCAACATTCTTCATCTGTGGCAGCAGTAATTTTTCATAGTAACCACCCATTGCCTGTTTAAATATGGGGTGATAACTCCATTCACTTTTTTTTCTTCCCCGGTAAAAAATAGTTCCCCTAATGCAATGGGTAAGTACGGGCAACCTATTATCAGCCGCATACTTCCATAATGCCAGCAACTCTTCATCAAACACATAATATCCCAATGCCGGGTAAATTTTAAATCCGCTGAAGGAATGTGTTTCTATATATTCTTTAATAAAACAATCCTCCAGTGTTATTTTGCCTTTGTCAGTAGTGTATTTGAAATAATTTTTATCGGCTGCCATCCTTCTTGGGTCTGCAAATACAAACGGATAAATTTTATAGGGGTTGTTTTTTCTCTCTTTCAGCCGTACAAGATCTTCCATTTGGCTGCTGTAGCCGGCTTTTACTTTTCCTGCCCCCATATATTCCATATCCATAGGCAGTATTACAAAGCCACTCCCCTCAGGATATTGATTTTCCAGTTTACCCAATACATAACCCTGCTTGCCATTAAAAGAGTAACGGCCAATATTAAGGTACCGCTTTATCATTTCTTTGGTTTGCTTGCCGGGCAGCTTACCCAGTATGCTGTATATTTTTTTAAATAAAAGAAAAATCAACCTCCTGCCCCAGGGAATAAAAAGCAGTACAAATAATACAAGCAACACTTTTAAAAAATTACCGGAGAAATGTATCAACAAATTATTATCAGTAAGCCATTTTTGGGCTTTAGTAAGCAGGTTAATAACAGAGCCTTCTGCCGGAAACAAAACAGAAAGCCAGCCAAGCAGTATAAATATCACTTGTAGTAAAAGCCACAAGCTGATAAGGGGGATTATTATTCCCGCCTTCTTAAGTAGCCGGTGGATATTGTTCCGGACTATCATCATTTTTTTATACCACGGCTTTTGTGGAATAGCGGCAGGGCCTTTATACCACCATCTGAAAAATGAAACAAACAATGACAGATGCATTAAGTAATAAAACGGCCAGGGGAGGTATGTTTTAGCAAGAAACGGCGGCACATTATCACCCGTAAAAATATGTGTATGACAGTTGATAATGGGAAGTTTAGTTCCATCTTCTTTTACTTGAGCTCTCGTTTGTTCCATACTACAAGTTAATTTTTTTCGGCTGCATCAATACCACATCCTGAAAAATTTCCAGGCATTATCATGAAATATATTCTGGATAACAGTTGACGCATCTATCTTATTAAAATTATTTTTCAGCCTTGCTGAGTGGTCTTTAAAATAATTGTAGGCATGCCTTTCTAAATATCCTGCCAGGTCATCATATTCTTCCGCCGTCCAGAAAGCATTTAGCGGGTCAACCAATCCATCATAGTCTGAGCCGATGCCTATATTGCCCCAGGCATACAGGCCTTTATCATCAAGTAATTCAGCAATATATTGTACTTGCCTCCATGCTAATTCGCTGCGGTAGTGCATTATTTTATTGCGGAAAAGGGAATGTTTTACGTTCTTGATGGCATCATCGTTTGCCAGCCTGCGTTCATCTAATTGCAAACCTATGATACCATTGCTGTTTACCATCTTCACTATTTCATCATCATAAAAATTTATCAGGTTATGGTCTTTTGGTTTTCCATCGCCGCCAATAACATTCTCCAGCGGATTAATAAAAGTACTTCCCAGCTCGGGGTAGTTGGATACATGGCTGCCGTAAGATGGTAAACCATTGCATACCCCATGACTGATAATAATGGGTATCTGTTGTATTTTATATTTTGTACCCAGCAAGTCAAAATATTTTTGCCTTGCTAATGGGCTCATGTGCTTAACATCAATCAGTATCCTGTCGTTATTGGTGTTGTCTAATAAAATATCAACTACTTCGAGCCCCAAATCAGTAAAGCCGGTATTAATCTCTTTTTCCTGGTTAGTTAGTTTACCTATTTCTTTTCTTAAACTGCGGGCATGGCCGCACAGTTCATTAAAAAAATGATGGGAGAAGGTGACGAACCAGGGGCGGTTGGGCAGCTTCTTTAAATCTTTTGCATGTTTTTTTACTTCGGCAGGCTTGCAGGGTTTTTCTAATCCGCAGTTGAGTATATGCAAGCCTTCTACTGAAGGGATAAGCGAAACAATCATTGGCTTGCTCTTTGTTCCCGCATCTGCTGCTTCGTTAGAGGTGATATTTTGCTGCAGCTCATTAAAGTTTTTAGGGAGGTTATACGTAAACCAATGCCCATCTATATTCACTGCATTGTTTTCACATTCCTTCATAAACTTCATTTCATTCATAAAGTCGGCCCAGTAATCTGTTAACCCCTGTATGGTGTTGATGCGGGGGCGGCCAAAGCCTGCTGCAAAGTCATCGATTAAATCACCAATAATACCGGTGCCCAGTTTATTTTTAAAGAAGGCCTGCTCGGTAGCACCCAGGCCAACCACCTTTACCATATTTCTTCCATACATGGATGCTGTAAGGTTGGTTTGTGAAAACTTGGTAACACTTAAAAAAATATTCAGCAGCTTGTCACCAAGTGTTGGCGGGTTATAATGCCATAAACTTGATTTGTTTGATGGTGAAGTACTTTGTGCCTCCGGTTGCAGGTCGCTGTCTTTATGGGCTTTGCCAAATGGTTTGTACTGCGGGTGGCAATGCAGGTCGATAGAGAAAGTTATTTCAGGC
>CAWJAG010000003.1:0-377608 GCA_963840755.1 uncultured Chitinophagaceae bacterium
GGATGACGAATTATTTTTGGAGTTATGCATTTACATTAATTGCTGGAGCGAATTGATTGGCGAAATGTCTGTGCACAAGACCGCCCGTGAAACGGGAGAATCTAAGTTACAAGAAACGGGATAGATGAAGGCGGCTCCACCTCGTTTCCCTCACCTATCCCATTTCGTGAGAGGGGACAGTTAGGAAAACTGTTCCGGCAGGTAGTCGGCACGGATTAGGTTTTGGAACTTGGTTAGGCTGGCGTCGAATTGCAGCTCTACGATGCCTGTGGGGCCGTGGCGCTGTTTGCCGATGATGACTTCGGCCACGCCATTTACCTTGTCCATCGGGTCCTGCCATTCCTGATGTTCGGTGGTGTCGGTGCGGGGCTCCTTGCGGGCAGGGTATTCCTCGCGGTAGATAAGAGCACCACGTCGGCATCCTGTTCGATGGAGCCGGATTCCCGAGTCCGCCCAGTTGCGGCGTTTGTCGTCGCGGTTTCCACCTGGCTGGAAAGCTGCGAGAGGGCGACGATGGAAACGGCCAGTCCTTTCGCCAGGCTTTCAGGCCAACGGTGATTTCCAGATCCTGCACACCGCCTTCGGCCTGTTTGCGGCGGAGCCGCCGAGGAGCTCCAGGTAATCCACGACAACGAGGCCGAGGCCGCGCTGACGTTTCAGGCGACGGGCGCGAGCTCGACCTCGGCGATGGTGAGGCCGCGGTGGCGTCGATATACAAGGGGAGCGATTGAGTTCGCGGCTCACTTCCACGATGCGGTGGAATTCATCTTCGGTGATCTTGCCGCGGCGGATGCGTTCTGACGAGATGCCCGATTGCTCGGCGATGATGCGAGTGGCGAGCTGTTCACTCGACATCGGCTTCAGTAAAATTACATCTTTGTTTTCATCATAAATGCCCAGTACCAAACACTCACTCATAAAACCAGCAATTGTTCTTGGGTGGAAAATTTATAATGGCAATTACCTGACGGTTCACTAAATCTTCTTTTTTATAGAAAAGCAGTTATTTGGGCCGATGATTGTTTGGTGCCTTTCGTTGCCAAAATCAATGGTAAGCTTCCAGGCGGGTTTTTTGGCTTCGGGAAAATCAGCAACAGCCGTAATTGTTCCTGCCCTTATATCTATTTTTTCAAAATCATTCAATGTAATGTTCATCTGTAAATATTTTACTGTAAACTTGGTAAAATTTTGCGCAGATGAAATACAGAAAAAAAACAAAACCCAATCTTTCCCGCAGAAATTTTATCCGCAACACTGCTATTAGCCGGTACCGGATTTTTTATTGTTCCCCGCCATGTATTGGGTCGCGGTTTTATTGCACCCAGCGATAAACTGAATATTGCCGGTATCGGTGCCGGTGGAAAAGGGAAAGTGATCTTAGCTGAATTTGCCAAAAGCCCGAATGTAAATATTGTAGCGCTTTGTGATGTGGATGACAGGCAGTCAGAAAATCAAGAGAGAATTTCCCAAGGCAAATATTATAAAGATTTCCGGGAAATGCTGGAAAAGGAAAAAAACAATATTGATGCCTGTTCTGTTTCCACACCGGATCATACACATGCTGTTGCAACATTGCGGCCATGCAATTGGGCAAACATGTATATACCCAAAAGCCAATGACACATGATATTTATGAAGCAAGAATATTAACCGAAGCTGCAAAGAAATATAAAGTGGTTACGCAAATGGGCAACCAGGGAGGTCTGGTGATGGTGTACGAAAGCAAAAGAAATGATGAATGCAGGTTTGATTGGTGAGGTACATGAAGCACATGCATGGACAAACCGACCCGTATGGCCACAGGAATTCCCACACCAACGGGCAAATATGAAATACCAAAAGAACTGGATTGGGACTTATGGCTGGGCCCTGCAAAATAGATGGATTATAATCCGGCTTACTGCCATTTAACTGGCGTGGCTGGTGGGCTTTTGGTACAGGCGCATTGGGCGATATGGCCTGCCATATCATGGATCCTATTTATCGGATACTGCCAATTCGATTATCCCGATCAGCAGAATGCAGTGTGGGTACTGTCTGGAAAGAAATGTGGAATGATACGCAAAACACTGATGCTTGCCCACCTTCATCTATCATTCATTTAAAATATCCGAGAACAGATGGTAAAGGAAATATAAAAGTATCCTGGTATGATGGTGGATTGTTGCCACAAACGGCCAGATGAACTGTTGCCAGAAGAAGCATTTGGTAATTGGGATGGCGGTGTATTATTTATTGGAACAAAAGGAAAAATGTTGATGGATTGCTATGGCGACAACCCAAGATTGCTGCCAACCAAACTAATGAAAGAAAAAACAATGCCGAAGAAACAATAAAAAGGGTTCCCGAAGGCCATTACCTGCAATGGGTAAATGCCTGCATTGCGGGATATGGAAAAGCACAAACAAGTTCGCCATTTGAATATGCAGGGCCATTTACTGAAAGTATATTAATGGGCAACCTGGCAATTCGCAGTTGGATGATGAAAAACCCTAAACTGAAAGGATGGGATGATAAATACCTTGGTCGTAAAAAACTGTTATGGGATGCAAAGAATATGAAGATCACAAACTTTGATGAAGCCAACCAGTTTGTAAGAGGGAGTATAGGGATGGGTGGAAGCTGGAGTTGTGAAACCTAATCCAGCATCCTTGATAAATTCAATTAACTCTGTTTGCTT
This sequence comes from uncultured Chitinophagaceae bacterium, assembly GCA_963840755.1. Taxonomy (GTDB): domain Bacteria; phylum Bacteroidota; class Bacteroidia; order Chitinophagales; family Chitinophagaceae; genus JJ008. The sequence goes on from CAWJAG010000003.1 coordinate 2,681, forward strand.
ATACAAATCTTTATCACCAGAAAAACATTTGGCAAACTCTTCAAGCAGTATTTGTATTACCTGTTTATTTTTTTGTGGTTTAAAATAAGAGCCAACAGGTGGAACAGAAATCCGCTTAAAATAATTCTCCACATCATGGTGTGTAAATATCTGGCCCGAGGTGGGGTCAATAAAAAATTCAATCTTGCTTTGTGGGTTGGCTAATTTTTCATCCGAATAACCGGGTTTCAAATAAGCAACAATAAACTGCTTGGGTATATTAATAGCCCTTATAGGTATATCCAGTTGCTCGCAAAGAATAAGATAAAGAAGACCGTTGCTGATCTGGTTGCCCCTTTTTGCCTCTAAAGTTTTATTTAATAAAAACTCATTGGGTTCTTTATAATTTGTTTCACCACCCTTTAACCCACAATAACTATATAAAATACTGGTAACAATATTTATTTGTTCAAGCGGTGTAAGGTAGTTGTTCAGTTCAAGCCAGATATTCCGTCTTATTTTTTCAACCTCTCCCAATACAGGTGCTGATGAAATATCAGGGTATTGAAATTTGCAGGTAAGCATTGCACCCAGTAATAAATCATGATGGCCGGCAAGACCCCATTGCCTGAAATCATCTGTAAGGTCATTGTAATGCAGGCGGTGTATTAAAAGTTCAATGCGGCTTTGTACAGCTTCATTTGGTATAGTTTCCCATAAATGCTCCAGGTTGGGGATGATGTTACTGCCGTAGTGTACAATTTTTTCTGACACCAAGCCAAACACTTCCTCATCGGGATCATCAATTAATGTAAAGAGTGCTGATATTTCTTTTGTTGTTTCCATGATAATGATTCGGCCACAAGTTCATTACAGTTAATGAAAACAATCAGTTAAACTTTTCCACAGGTGGGGAAAGGGCAAATAAAAATCCCGTCTAGTTATAAACGGGACGGGACTAACTATTATTCTTCAGGTTTATTACATTATATCCATTGCTTTTACAAAAGCAGTTGTTTGAAAGGGCAGAATAAGTGTAAGCCAGGGCCAATGACCTACTATTGCGAGAAAAAGTGCAGCAGTAGATGCAAAAAATACTAACCACCAGATGCCCCTGTATTTTTTAGTTTGTTCCATTTTCAAAAGTTTCGGCAAAAATAGGGCAGTAGCAGTAAATAAAAAAGAGTTCATGAGGGAATTTGCAACCCCTTACTATGGCTTGTAATTATTTTCAATCATATTTATAGCAAAAGGGGGTATCAAAAGGCTTTTTTAATATATTCGTAGCAATGTGTTTTAACGACACGTTTTTACTATTATTTATTAATAAATGAAGGTTCATTTTTATCTGCGGTTTAAAACCCGGTTTGGTCAAACGCTGTGGGTTACAGGTAATGCTGATGTGTTGGGCAACTGCAATGCAGGTAATGCCCTGCCAATGGTTTACCTGAATGATGAATTCTGGGAAGCGGAGATAAAAATAAAAAAGAATGAAGAAGGTAAAAAAATCTGCTATCAATATTTCCTTAAAAATGAGGATGGTGAAATAATTAATGAATGGGGTATTGACCGGTGTTTAGATAGCCGCAAAAAAGAATTGCAGGAGCTGGATGTGTTTGACACATGGAACCATGCCGGAGAATATGAAAATGCTTTTTATTCAACTGCTTTTGCTGATGTTTTATTAAAGCATACTGCTTATAAAAAAAAAGACGGGCAGGACAAACATTTTACACACATCTTTAAAATTAAAGCACCATTACTTTCTGCTGATGAAGCTGTCTGCCTGCTTGGCAATGGCGAAAAGCTCGGTAACTGGAAGGAAGATAAAATTGTACTGCTTGAAAAAAAAGACAACTGGTGGATGGGCAAAATATCATTGTCTGATGAAAGCCATGCTATTGCTTATAAGTATGCAGTTTACAATACGGCAGCTCAGAAATTAGTAAGGTATGAGGATGGTGACAACCGTCTGCTTCACATAACCGGCGATGCAAAAAAGAAAATAACACTATTGCATGATGGCTTTATCCGTTTGCCCAACAATACATGGAAAGGAGCCGGTGTGGCAATTCCTGTTTTCAGCCTTCGCAGCCACAATAGTTTTGGTGTGGGTGAGTTTGCTGATATAAAACTACTGGCAGATTGGGCAAATGAAACAGGGCTCAAGTTGATCCAGCTGCTCCCTGTAAATGATACAATAGCTTCTTTTACCTGTCAGGATTCTTATCCCTATAGTGCGGTATCTGCATTTGCATTACATCCCTTGTACATCAACCTTGCAGCTATAGCCGGGGAAAATAATATTGCTGTTGTAAATAAATTATACAGCCGGCAAAAGGGATTGAATGAACTGGAAGCCGTGGATTATGAAGAAGTGATGAATATAAAACTGGCTGCATTAAACGAATTATATAATGAAGCAGGGGAGGGGTGCCGCCGGAAAAGAAGTTTAAAGCCTTTCATAAAAAAAATAAACATTGGCTGGATGCTTATGCAGCCTTTTGTTTTTACAGGGATACTTACAAAACATCTGAGTTTGAAGAATGGGAAACAAATGCTGTTTATGATAAGGCGGAAACAAAAAAACTTTGCTCCCGAAAATCAGCATCATATACTGAAATTGGTTTCTACTTTTTTGTGCAATATCATTTGCACCTGCAGTTAAAAGATGCGGTTGATTATACACACAGCAAAGGCATCGTAATAAAAGGCGATATTCCTATTGGTATATCAAGAAACAGTTGCGATGCATGGGTGGCTCCGATATTATATAATATGGAATGGCAGGCTGGTGCACCGCCTGATGATTTTACAGCAGGCGGACAAAACTGGGGCTTTCCCACTTACAACTGGAAGGCTATGCAGGCAACCGGGTTTACCTGGTGGAAACAACGGTTTGAGCAAATGGCGGATTACTTTGATGCTTTTCGTATAGACCATATACTGGGGTTCTTTCGTATCTGGAGCATCCCTGCAAGTGAAGTGCAGGGTATCATGGGCCGCTTTGTTCCCTGCGTACCGGTGCATATAAATGAATTTGGTGAAAGCGGAATATGGTTTGATTACGAAAGATATTGTAAGCCATTTATTACGGATGAAATTTTATCCGAAACGTTTGGCGGCCTTTCCGAAAAAGTAAAAGAACAATTTGTTCTTAGTAACGATAAAGGCGGTTATGATTTATTACCGGGGTATGCAACACAAAAGCAAGTTGAAAAATATTTCAGCAAGTTTGATGAAACAGAAGAAAACGAAACCCTTAAATCAGGTTTGAATAGTCTTATCGCCAATGTAATTCTTTTTGAACAGGAAGGTTCTTATGGGCAGGAATTCCATTTTCGTATATCAATGGAAAAAACCAGTTCGTATAAGCATCTTATACCGCATGTGCAGGAAAGATTAAAAGCACTTTATATAAATTATTTTTACAACAGACAGGATGATTATTGGTATAAGGAAGCAATGCAAAAACTTCCTATGCTTAAAGCCGCTACCAATATGCTGGTATGTGGCGAAGATTTGGGAATGGTACCGCATTGTGTGCCTGATGTAATGCAGCAGCTTGGTATTTTAAGTTTAGAAATTCAGCGGATGCCAAAAGATTCGAAGAAAGAATTTTTTATACCTGATGAAGCTCCTTACATGTCGGTAATTACCCCTTCTACACATGATATGAGTACCATCCGCAGCTGGTGGGAAGAAAGCCCGGAACGAACACAATCTTTTTATAACAACGTATTAGGCCAACATGGCGAAGCACCAGTAGAATGTGAACCGTGGATTTGCAGAGCTATTGTTTTGCAACATTTTTATTCGCCTGCCATGTGGAGTATATTTCAGTTGCAGGATTTATTAGGTATGAACAGCAGCCTTCGCAGGGAAAATCATTTAGAAGAAAGAATAAATAATCCTGCCAATCCAAAGCATTACTGGCAATACCGGATGCATTTATTTTTAGAAGATCTGGTTAAGGAATCATCCTTTAACGAAGAACTAAACGGGTATTTACAAAATTGCGGCAGATAATTATTTTTTGTCTTTATCAGTTGCCTGCATAGTCCTTGTATTAATACAGATAATTACTATAATTGCAAACCACCCTGTTGCATCGGGTAAACCTTTATGCTATCTCCCTGGTCTGCCTCCATTTTAATAAATATTGCAACACTATGCGGGGTTAATTATTTTCAGTGAAGCTAAAGGCGGCGATAGCTTTGTTTACTGAAATAGGGGAATTTATTTTTTACATGGCTAAAAATTTAAATTTGTTATATCCAAAAAAAATGTTCTAAATTTATAATTCTTCTGATTAATAGCACCATCCTTTTATCCCTTGCTAACAACTCCGGCCCGGCCATTATTTAACTATTAAACCAAAACTGTTTATGAGAGTAAAAATCTACGTAAGCTTATTTATTCTATTTGCTTCTTGCTGCCTTACTAAGGTTAATGCACAAAGGCCATTGCAAAATGAGAAAAAAGATTTATCAGTTAAAACCGAAAGCAGCCTTTCAAAAATCAACGTAAAAGAAAGTAATTCACCTTCTGTAATTTACCTTAATGCTGTGCAAATTGAAGCGGGGGAGAAAGCGGCATTGAATGCCCGGAAAACGGTTAATGGCTTTTCGGGAAAGCAAATGCACCTTGTTAAATTCAGTGGCCCCATACAACCAGAATGGTATAAGATGCTGACCGATGCTGGCGCAGAAGTGGTTGATTATATACCCAATTATGCGTACCTGGTTTTTGGTACTTATTCAAATATCCAGAAACTGCAAACCGGGGCAGCTAAAGAAAACAGCCCCATTGTTTGGGATGGTGCATACTTGCCCGAATACCGGATTGCCCCAAATGTATATGTAGCAGATGCACAAGGAACTATTGATAAAAATACATTGGCAGGAAACAGGTACTCTGTTCAATTATTTGCAAACGCAACAGCTAATGCTGCTACCATGCAGTTATTAAACAGCTTAAAAATCCTGGGTACACCTCTTTATGAACAACGCATACTCCGTTATGTAAACCTTACGGTAAGTTTAGATGCCAATGGTTTAAAAAGAATGAGTGAGCAACCCGATGTAATTTCAATACACAGATATATTGAGCCGAAAAAGAATGATGAAAGACAAAATATAATAATGACGGGTCAGCTAACTGGTAGTGGCCCTACACCGGGTAATTATCTTACATGGTTGGCTGGCAAAGGCTTTACACAAGCCCAGTTTGATGCTTCCAACTTTTCTGTGAATGTATCTGATGATGGCCTGGACAATGGAGTAATAGGCGTTGCATTACAAACCACCAGCCATTTTGGGTTATATAAAAGTGGTGATATCACACAAGCCAGCAGGATAGCTTTTATACATAAACAAGGTACTGCTACTGATGCAGACAGCCGGGGTGCTGCTGGTCATGGTACAATTAACTCACATATTGTTGGCGGCTTTGTACCCGATGTATTAAAAGTAAACGGTAACTTCCATACGGATGCAAGTGGCTTTCGGTATGGTCTGGGTGTTGCTCCTTTTGTTAAGTTGGGCAACTCAGTATTCTTTACAGTTGCAGGAGGCTTTACTAACCCTAATTTTCCTAATACAGAATCGCAGGCATACAATGCGGGGGCAAGAATTAGCACCAATAGCTGGGGTGCCAATGTAGGCGGCGCTTATAATGCCAGTTCACAGGCATATGATGCATTGGTAAGGGATGCGCAACCCACAGGTTCTTCTTTTCCTGTTGCAGGTAACCAGGAGATGGTTATTTTCTTTTCTGCAGGTAATGCTGGTTCAGGGGTAAACACAATTGGCTCACCCGGTACTGGTAAAAATGTAATTACAGTAGGGGCATCAGAAAATGTTCACCCTTTTGGTGGTGCCGATGGGTGCGGTGTTGCAGATGCAGGTGCCGATAATGCAAACGATATTATAGATTTTTCAAGCCGTGGCCCTTGTGATGATGGAAGGATTAAACCAGATATTGTAGCACCTGGTACCCATATTACAGGCGGTAATTATCAGGCTTCTCCTGTAGCGCCTACCCCTGCAGGTGGCCCGGGTGCAGCAAATGCACTCTTTACTGCTAATGGAGGTGGGGTTTGCGGAGGTCCTGTAAATCTTCATTTTCCTTCAACCCAGCAATGGACAACAACAAGCTCCGGTACCAGCCACTCCACACCAGCTTTGGCAGGTTTTGGTGCTTTAATCCGCCAGACATTTATTAACCGTGGTTTTACAGCACCCAGCCCTGCTATGACGAAGGCCATGATTTTAAGCAGTGCTTCTTATATGAATGGCGTTGGTGCAAACGATAATTTATTCTCGAATAACCAGGGGATGGGTCTTACTAATATGGATAGATGCTTTACCTCTTTGGATAACCCACACATACGTAAAGACCAGGTAGGTGCAGATATGTTTACAGCATCTGGTCAGCAAAGGGTTTATACCGGTACGGTTGCCAGCGGCGCACAGCCAGTTAGGGTAACACTGGCTTATACAGATGCACCCGGCCCAACAGCGGGTAATGCTTTTGTAAATAACCTTGATTTGGAAGTTACAGTAGGTGGTAACACATACTTCGGTAATGTATTTACACTAGGCAACTCGGTAACTGGAGGAGCGGCTGACCCAAGAAATAATACCGAGAGTGTTTTTATACCTGCTGGTGTTAGTGGTCCTATGGTTGTAAGAGTAAAAGCCACCAATATTGCCGGTGATGGTGTACCTAATACAGGCGGTGCATTAGATCAGGATTTTGCTTTAATAGTTACTAACATTAATGAAGCACCTTTGGCAGTTATAGCTGCTACAGGCAGCACCCTTGTAACTGAGAGCTGTGTACCCGGCAATGGAGTAGTTGACCCGGGTGAAACTGTTACAGTAAACCTTTGTATTCAAAATGTTGGCACTACTGGTGCAACTAGTTTAGTCGGTACATTGCAACCAACAGGCGGTGTTACTTCGCCAAGCATCCCGCAACTCTATGGTATGCTTCCCGCTGGTGGTTCTGTTTGCACCAACTATACCTTTACGGCAAGCGGTGCTTGTGGCAGTATTGTAACTGCTACTTTGCAACTACAAGACGGAGCTACTAATTTGGGAACAGTAACTTATAGTTTTACGTTAGGCACACTTGTTTCGGCAGGTACAACCACTGTAAGCTATACAGGCCCGGCAGTAGCAATACCAGATAATGTAGCGGCTGGCATTAATATTCCATTAGTTGTATCAGGAGTCGGTACAAGCTTAACTGACCTTAACTTCCGTTTCGACCCAGGCGCAGGTACCTGCGATGCAACACCTCTTAATACCAGTGCAGCAGTAGATCATACATTTGTAGGCGACCTTATTTTCAAATTAACATCGCCAGGTGGCACTACGGTTACCTTTATGAATCAAAGAGGGGGAACAAGAGAAAATATTTGTTTAACAACGATTGATGATGAAGGAGGATTCCCCAATGTATCAACAATAACATCTGTTACAGGTACAACTGTTTCAGGTAATTTTTCGCCTGAAACAACCGGTGCTTTGTCTTTGTTTGATGGACAAAATCCTAATGGTACCTGGACATTAAATGTAAGTGATAATGCAGGGGTTGACGTTGGTTCTGTAAGGAGGTTTTCTTTAATAATGGCAACAGCAGCACCTTCTTGTTGCGTACCGGTAGTGGCACCTACAGTTACCATTAATCAGGCAGCAGGTCAGGCTGATCCAACCAGTACATCACCCATTACCTTTACTGCAATCTTTAGTGAAGCTGTAAACGGTTTTACAAATACTGATATACAATTTACAGGCAGTACTGTTGGCGGCACATTGGCGGCCAATGTTATTGGTGCAGGCCCAACTTATACAATTGAAGTTTCAGGAATGACGGGTAGTGGCACTGTAGTGGCAAGTATCCCTGCAAATGCAGTTACCTCTGTATCTACAAGCACATTTAATACGGCATCTACCAGTACAGATAATACTGTAACATTTAATAGCGGCGGAGGAGGAAGTTGTACTCCGGTTACAGTAAGCTATACTGGCCCGGCAGTACCGATACCAGATAATGTACCAGCAGGGGTTGATATAGCTCTTGTAGTAGCTGGTGTGGGAACGATTACAGATTTGAATTTCCGTTTCGATCCGGCAGTTTCACCTGCTGTATGCGATGCAACATTTGATCCAACCGTTGACCCCGGTACACCTACACATAGAATTGGTAACCCTAATGCAGCTGTTGACCATTCATTCGTTGGCGATTTAACTTTCAGGCTTACCTCACCCGGTGGAACAACTGTAACATTTATGCAAAGGCGTGGCGGAACAAGAGAGAATATATGTTTAACTGAAATTGATGATGAAGGTGGTTTCCCGAATGTATCTACCATTACATCTGTAACAGGTTCACTATAGCAGGTCATTTTGAACCAGAAACAACTGGTATGCTATCAGCCTTTGATGGTGAAAATGCGGATGGCACCTGGACATTAAACGTAAGTGACAATGCAGGTATTGATGTGGGAAGATTGAGAAGGTTCTCATTGATATTTAGCTGCCCACCACCACCTTGTAGAATCGTTGTTAGCTATACTGGCCCGGCAGTACCGATACCAGATAATCTACCAGCAGGGGTTAATATACCTCTTGTAGTAGCTGGTGTGGGAACGTTTTTTGATTTGAATTTCCGTTTCGATCCGGCAGTTTCACCTGCTGTATGCGATGCAACATTTGATCCAACCGTTGACCCCGGTACACCTACACATAGAATTGGTAACCCTAATGCAGCTGTTGACCATTCATTCGTTGGCGATTTAACTTTCAGGCTTACCTCACCCGGTGGAACAACTGTAACATTTATGCAAAGGCGTGGCGGAACAAGAGAGAATATATGTTTAACTGAAATTGATGATGAAGGTGGTTTCCCGAATGTATCTACCATTACATCTGTAACAGGTTCCACTATAGCAGGTCATTTTGAACCAGAAACAACTGGTATGCTATCAGCCTTTGATGGTGAAAATGCGGATGGCACCTGGACATTAAACGTAAGTGACAATGCAGGTATTGATGTGGGAAGATTGAGAAGGTTCTCATTAGAATTTAATGAAGATGGTTGTCCTGTTTGTCTAACCCCAACAGTTAATCCGGTAGCAAACCAAACGGTTTGTAACGGTGCAGCTACAGCAGCCATAAACTTTACAGGTACTCCACCAACTGCAACATTCGATTGGACAAATAATACACCATCTATCGGCCTTGCAGCCAGTGGTACGGGTAATATTGCTTCATTCAATGCAGTAAATACAGGTACAGCACCAGTTGTAGCAACTATCACAGTTACACCAAAACTGGCAGGTTGCCCAGACGGTGTTCCGGTTACATTTACAGTAACTGTTAACCCAACTGCCACTGTAAATGCGGTAGCCAACCAAACAGTATGTAACGCAGCGAATACAGCAGCGGTAACATTCAGCAGCCCGACAACAGGTGGTACAATTGTTTACAACTGGACAAACAATACACCAAGTATTGGATTAGCAGCAAGTGGTACAGGCAACATCGCATCCTTTGTTGCAACCAACACAGGCACGGCACCGGTAACAGCAACGATAACGGTAACGCCGACATATACAAATGGTGTAAGCTGTGTAGGCACACCAATAACATTTACCATTACCGTAAACCCAACCGCCACGGCAAATGTAGTAGCGAACCAGACCTTGTGCAATGGTGCAAGCACTGCAGCAGTAACGTTCAGCAGCCCTACAACGGGAGGTACTATTGTTTACAACTGGACAAACAATACACCAAGTATAGGATTAGCAGCAAGTGGTACAGGCAACATAGCCAGCTTTGTAGCCACCAATGCAACACCGGCTCCGGTAACGGCAACGATAACGGTAACACCATCGTATACCAATGGAGTAACCTGTGTGGGTACACCAAGAACATTTACGATAACGGTAAACCCGACCCCAATAGCAGTAGCCACACCGGCCACACAAACAATCTGCTCTAATACAGCTATTGCACCAATAGTGCTGACAAGCACCACAGCAGGCACCACCTTTGCCTGGACAAGGAACAACACGGCAACGGTAACAGGCATAGCAGCAAGCGGTAGTGGAAACATAACAGGCACACTGGTAAATACAACAACAGCAGCGGTAACAGTAACCTTTACCATAACCCCAACAGCCAATGGTTGCCCTGGCGCACCAATAACGGCAACAGTAACAGTACAGGCATCGTTAATAATAACCTGTCCTGCCAACATCAGCACAACAACACCTGTTGGTTCTTGTACCGCAACAGTAAACTATACACCAACAATAACCGGCACACCTGCACCAACAGTAACCTATAGTTTCAGTGGTGCAACAACCGGGGCAGGCAGCGGAACCGGAAGTGGTTCAGTCTTTAATATTGGTGCAACAACCGTAACGGTAACAGCAACCAATATTTGTGCAACCGTAAGTTGTATGTTTACCATAACGGTATTAGACGGTCAGTTGCCGGTAATCAATACACAACCGGCCAACCGTACAGTATGTGCGGGACAGAATGCCACGTTTAGTGTAGTTGCAGTAACCAGCCCGAATGCCGGTGGTCCGTTAAGTTATCAGTGGCAGCAGTGGAATGGCAGTGCCTGGGTAAATGTAAGTGGCGCAACAGCATCAAGCTTTACAGTAAATGCTGCAACAGTAGCAATGAATACCAACACCTTCCGTTGTGTGGTAACAGGTCTTTGTACCATCGTAAACTCCGGTGCAGCCACATTGTTTGTAAATCCATTACCAACAATCAGCATTGCAGCGATTACATTAAATGCCCTGCAACCAACACAGAGTACCAATGTAGTAGCAACGGTAAACCCTCCGGGAGGTAGTTTTGTATGGACAAGAAATGGTACCAACATTGGGGTAAGTGGTCCTACTGTAGGCCCATTAACGGTAGATAATCTGGGTACTTACTTAGCAGTATATACAGATCCAAACGGATGCCAGGTAACATCATCAAGCCTTGTTATCAGTGCATTGGCATCAGATAATATCTGGATATATCCTAATCCGAACAGCGGACAGTTCTCAGTAAGGTATTATAACCAGAGCGGCGAGTCAGTTACGATAAATGTGTTCAATGCCCTTGGTCAGTTAGTGTACCAGAAAGCAACGGGTACGGGTACACCGTACAGCCTTACCACAGTAACTCTACCTGCCACAGCAGCAAACGGTGTGTACATTGTGAAAGTGCTTGGCGCAAGCGGTAAGGAACTGGCTGCGAAGAAGATTATTGTACTAGAGAATTAAGAGGAGTTGTTTTAATATTTCAAAACCCCGCCCCGTTTTAAAGGGACGGGGTTTTTTTATTTATCAGCGTATATCTTTGTTTTATGCAGGTAAAATATTATCCGTTCAATTTAAAGTTCCGCCATCCCTTTACAATTTCAAGGGGAACAAAAACACATCAGCCAACATTAATAGTAGAGCTGGAGCATTTTGGTATAAAAGGTTATGGCGAAGCCCCGGCAATATCGTACTATCATATCCCCGTAGAAAAAATGATTGAGGATTTGGAAGCAAAAAAAACGTTTGTAGAAAAGTTTGCTTTTACTGATCCGGAACGTTACTGGCATTACCTGCACCATCTTTTCCCCAATAATTCTTTTTTAGTCTGTGCATTGGATATTGCCGCATGGGATATTTATGGAAAAATGAAAAAGAAACAATTGTATGAACTGTGGGGGGGGGATATTTCAAACAATGCAATATGTGATTATACAATCGGTATAGACCCGGTAGAAAAAATGGTTGCAAAAATGAAAGAACTGCCCTGGCCAATTTATAAAATAAAAGTAGGTACGGCAGATGATATTGCTATTGTAAAAGCATTAAGAGAAAATACCAATGCACTATTAAGGGTAGATGCAAATGCCGCATGGGATGTGGAAACTGCATTGAAACTTATCCCGCAATTAAAAGAACTGGGGGTGGAATTGGTAGAACAGCCATTAGCAAAAGACAACTGGGAGGGGATGGAAATATTGTACAACGAATCATCGCTTCCTTTATACGCAGATGAATCCTGCGTAGCAGAAAGTGATGTGGAGAAATGTAAGAACCATTTTCATGGTATAAATATAAAATTAACCAAGTGTAGTGGCATAACTCCTGCAAGGCGGATGATTAAGCAGGCAAAAGAATTTGGTATGAAAGTTATGGTGGGCTGCATGAATGAATCAACTATTGGTTCGGCAGCGATTGCACATCTCTTACCTTTTATTGATGAGGTGGATATGGATGGCCCATTGTTATTGGAAGAAGATGTTGCCACTGGCATCAGCTACGATTTTGGAAAGATAAAATATTCAGGTAAAGCAGGTTTGGTATCGAGTATTGTGGCTTATACGATAAAAGCCTCTGCGTTAAAATACTTAACAGCACTTATTTCCCGTCTAACGAATACAGCCACTCGGCGATTTTCTTCTTCCCTCACTTTATTACTTTATAGGTTTGCCTTCCCTTTTACAAGCAAGAGTATTTAATAATATTACCTATGAAAAGCGTAGCCCTGTCCCGTTAATGCGGGATGGGGCTTTTCTTTTAAAATAAATTCTATACTTTCATTACTTAAACCAACACTTATGTTTATACCAATTGGTGATGATAATTCAGACAGGACGATAAAGCCATATGTGAACTATGTTTTTATTGGCCTTAATATTTTAGTATGGGTTTTATTTCAGCAAATGGATGGGGGAGGTATATTTACATATGCATATTCAACTGTACCTGCAGAAATAATGACAGGGCAGGACTTAGTGTTGCCAATGCGGGATATAACTGTTACCTCTACCGGAACTCAGAGTGACGATGCCTCCATCTATATGAAACACCTGTTCCTGTTTATTTCACCTTGCTTTCGTCAATGTTTATGCATGGTAGCTGGATGCACCTTGGCGGCAATATGTTGTATTTATGGATTTTTGGCGACAATATTGAAAACAGGCTGGGGCATAAAAGATATATTTTCTTTTATCTTATTTGTGGTGTTATTGCTTCACTCAGTCATGTGTTTTCATCTGTTATGTCGCCTATTAATTCAGAAATACCAAGCCTTGGCGCATCTGGTGCTATATCCGGTGTATTGGGTGCTTACCTTATGATGTTTCCAACAAGAAAAATAAAAATGTTTATGCTTCGCACTGTTATACAAGTGCCATCTTATGTTGCCCTTGGTTTTTGGATTGCCCTGCAAGTGGTAAGTGGCCTTGGGTTATTAGGTGGCGGGGGTGAGGGTGGGGGAGTGGCTTATGCAGCACATATCGGCGGGTTTATTGCCGGGTTATTATTGATAAAGTTTTTTGATCCGATTGAAAAAAAATAAAATGGAAACCAGATCGGGCTTTCCGTATTGATATAAAAATTTCTTCCTTGTCTTCCCTATCCGGTAATGAATTATTAAAGCCCTGTTTCGCAACAGGGCTTTTTTTTGAGCAGTGCCTTATTCATTAAGAGTTATTATTAGTGAAACGAACATTAGTTTCAGGCAACCAATCTATTATAAAAAGCGATTTTTTCTGAAATAGCGGTTACAAGCCCACCATCTACGGTTACTTTATTATCACCATCCCATTAAGCCTTTGAAGTGGCAAGTTATTTGCTTGCTGAAACAGTTTTTGCGCCTATCCTATAGAAACTACTGATAAACCAACTAAATGCAGGTAGCTCATGTTCAGGTTCTCTGATTGTAATTTTTTTGCGTTCATAAAAATGCCGGGCATACCTGCGGCTATACTTTTCCTTTTTCTGTTTTTTACCGTTACGAATATTTCATCCCAACAAGTTATTTCAAACAATTCCCCCAAGGCCGTAGTTAAAAACATAGAAAGATATGATGAAGGTCTTTTTAGTGCCCCAAAAAGTTTTATACAAAACGTAGGACAGTATGGTCAAACCATGAAGGGGAACCAGAACATGGGTAAAATTATGTATGCTTACGAAGGGTTGGAGATGCCAATCCTATTTACGCCAAAAGGCCTGATTCATTTGCAACGAAAAATTGAAAACATATCTCATGAAGAAGAAGAACGTTTAGAAAAACAAGGTATACCTGAAGAAGAAATTGAAAGAAAGAAAAATATAACAGAAAGAGTAATTACTATGGAGTGGCTGGATGCCAACCCTGATGTTGAAATTATTGAAGAGGAAAAAACAGCATCGTATCACACTTACTTTACCCAGAAAGAAAAAGCATACGGCTATAAAGTAATAACGTACAAAAATTTATACCCGGGTATTGATGTTGTCTATTCATTTACACAAAGCAATAAACCGGGTTTTGAATACAGTTTCCTGGTAAGACCAGGTGCAGATTTGGCTGCTGTAAAATTAAAGTATGGCGGCGATATAAAAAGTATTAAAACTGATGATAAAGGTAATCTTATCATCCGTTCTGATATTGATGGCATCTCCTCATCTATTCCAATAAGTTATTATGGTGAAAATTTGTTGAGCAAAACCAGCGGCGATATTAAGACTGATTATACAATTGAAAACAATCAAATCGGTTTTTCTTTTCCCAACGGATATGACAACACTAAGGCTATTGTAATTGATCCTTTTGTTTCTGGCACCGGTAACCTTACGGGGTTAAATGCAGGTAAGGCAAAAGATGTTGATTTTGATTACATGGTAATATTTATGTAACAGGTGGCGGTGCCTTTACAGTTCCACAGTTTGGCAAAATATAATGCTGCCGGAGCATTGCAATGGACATTTAATGGCACACTTACTGTTCCTTCCTGGACTTATGGTACTTACTGTGGCGGATGGATGGTGGAGAAACCTACCGGTAATATTTACCTGGGCAGGGATTTAATCCTGTAACAGGTTTCCAGGTAATCCGTGTAAACACAACCGGCTTATACGATAACTATATAACAACAGCCAATCCCAATTTTAGAGAAGCATGGAAAATGTACTGGAGCTGTAATAATGGTTCTCCGCAAATAATCATTGCTGGTGGCGGTACCAATTCCAACATCAACTTTGGTGTTTTTACACCGCCATCTACCACGGTTACTTCATTGAATGTAACAGGTATTCCCTTACACCGGGACTGCTGGCTGGGCACAGGATATTGCAGATTTTATTTTTGACCCTGCCAATAATGATATGTATTCTATTTATGGTCACTATTTGGTACGCCTTCCATCAACAATCAAATATATAAAAATACAGCGCCTTACAGTGCAGCTTCAGTAGCATGGAATGTTGCTATCTGGTTATAATACTAGTACAGGAAGCAGCCAACCGTCCATACTTAGTTGCCTCAGGATTGATTGATAATTCGGCCAATATGTTTTGGGTAAATGCTTCTTATTTATATTACTGGGATGGAAAAAATTTAAAAGCATTTAATAAAGCAACGGAGCAGGTGTTGGTACACACTTAGTTACAGCAAACACTGCAAATTAATGCAGGGTGGTATTATTGCCGATGCCTGTAACAATGTTTTTGTGGGCGAAGGAAATGGTGTAATAAAAGTTTACAATTTTAACGGTACTACTTTTAGTGATGCACCTGCAGATATTACCATTCCTGGTTTTGCAGGCAAAGCGGTTTATGATTTGGCATATGATGAAGCAAAAAAATTATTGTATGCCAGTGGCGATGGTTTTGTTGCTTCTTTTGATATATCTGCCTATTGCCCCACTACACTATACACCGTAAATGTTGTTCCCAATTGCGTTACAGCGAGTGCAACAGCTACTGTTAGCTCCCGCACCACCTGCAGGTTCAACAGTTACTTATACATTGTTTAATGGCACTACACAAATTGCCACCAATACACCAGGAATATTTACCGGGTTAAACCCAAATATTACTTACACAATTGTTGCAACTATCAATCTGGCATGCAGCGGCTCACAGGCAACCGCTACATTTATTATTCCCGGCCCAACCATTGCCACTACACAAACAAATACTACTTGTGGTACCAGCACAGGAAGTATTACTGCAACAGGTTCAGGAACAGCCGGACCATATACCTATAGTATCAATGGCGGTGCTTTTCAGGCAAGCGGAACATTTAACGGGTTAGCGGCAGGTGTTTATACAATTATTGTAAGAGATGCAAACGGATGTCCGACCACAACCACTGTTACAATTTTAAATACAAACGGCCCGGCACTAACCTTTACACAAACCAATGCCGATTGCGGAAATAACACAGGAACAGTAACAGCCAATGCAACCGGAGGTACAGCTCCATATCAATACAGTATCAATGGAGGTACAACTTATCAATCAGGAAATTTCTTTACCGGTTTTGTGGCCGGTCAATATACATTAGTAGTAAGAGATGCCAATGGTTGTACCAACAGTACAATTGTTATCATTACCACAAGTACAGCTCCAGCGTTATCCGCAGTACCAGCATCTGCCACCTGTAATCAAAACAACGGAATTATTACTGCATTTGGAAGCGGTGGTGCAGCACCGTTAGAGTATAGTATTAATGGAAATATATTTCAAGCCGGTAATGTTTTTAATAGTCTTAACTCCGGGAGCATACACTGTAACAGTAAGAGATGCAACAGGGTGTACAAGAACAGTGAATGTTACTGTTGGTAATTCAGCTGCACCAACAGTAACAGCAACTGCCAGTACAGCAGCATGTGGAAATACCAATGGAACCATTACTGCAACTGGTACTGGCGGCATTACGCCATATCAATACAGTATTAATGGCGGAACTACTTACCAAACAAGTAATGTATTTACCGGATTAGCACCAGGCACATACACCATTACTATAAGAGATAATACCGGATGCACCAATATTGTTACGGTAACAGTAATTGCTGCCGGAGCCCCAATAGCAGCCGCAACTACTACAGCAACCGCATGTGGTACTAATACAGGAAGTATTACTGCATCTGGTTCGGGAGGTGTTACTCCTTATACTTACAGTATTAATGGCACAAACTATTTTGCTGCAAATTTATTTAATGGTTTAGCTGCAGGAAATTATGTAGTATATGTTAGAGATGCCGCAGGATGTATTGGTACAATTAACGTTAATGTTCCAGCAAGTGCAGCCCCATTAATAACAGCAGTTGCAACACCATCATCATGTATTGCCAATACAGGCACCATTACAGCGACAGGAACAGGCGGTACTGCACCACTTGAATATACTATTGATGGTATAACTTATCAGCCAGGGACTGTGTTTAACGGATTAGCTCCAGGCATTTATACAGTGTATGTAAGAGATGCGAATGGTTGTATTAAAACAACAACAGTTACTGTTGCCAATGCATCAGGCCTTACACTTGCTGTAAGTACTATCAACGCATCTTGCAGCAATAACGGTGTAATAACGGCAACGGCTACAGGCGGTGTTGCTCCATTACAATACAGTATTAACGGAACTGTTTACCAGGCAAGTAATATTTTTACAGGTTTAGCGCCGGGGGCTTATATATTGTATGTAAGAGATGCAAATAATTGTATCATTACTAAGCCTGCTGTTATTGGTTCAGCCTCGCAACTAAATCTGACGGCAACAGTTACTTTACAAGCCACCTGTGCATCGGCAAATGGAGTTATTACACTGGCTGGCACTGGTGGGGTTGCACCTTTGCAATACAGTATTAATGGAACAGTATATCAAACATCAGGAACATTTATAAATGTAGCACCCGGTACATATACAGTTTATGTAAGAGATGCTACTGGTTGTATTGCAACGCAAAGCGTAACAGTAACAACAAGCGGCGCAGGGCCGGGTATTTCTACATTTACTGTAAGAACAGAAAATGCTTACCCCTGTAATGATAATGTGGGGAAAATTGACCAGTTTAGGGTTAATGGTGGAAACTGTGCTACTTGTACTTATAGTATAAACTTTGGTCCCTATCTAATAGGCAACGAACTGATATGGAGCAATCTTACACCCGGCACTTATGCAATAACCGCAAGAGATGCTAATGGATGTACTAAAACTATTTTAGCTACAATTGGTATAGCAACACTTGTTACTGCTACTGCAACTGTAACACCGTCATCATGTAGTGTAAATAATGGAACTATTACACTTACTGGTGTTGGAGCAAACACTCCATACCATGCAAGTATTACTGGTGTTGGTGGCCCTTTTGTTGATTTTGATCCAACTTATACATTTACAGGATTAGCATCTGGCACTTATACAATTATAATTGCTGATGATGAAGACTATAATGCCCCCAATGATCCCGGCAATTGCTTAACCACAATTACCGTTATTGTTCCTTCAACAGGAGGGCCAACAATTGCAACTACATTTATCAATCCAACCTGCAATTCAAATACGGGCAGTATAACTGCAACGGGAAATGCAGGTACTGCTCCATATACCTATAATATTAATGGCGGCGCTTTTGTTACCAGTGGGGTATTCAACAATCTTGCTCCCGGCACTTATATAGTGCAGGTAAACGATAACACAGGTTGCATTAATGGAACAACAGTTATACTAACCGGTACAGCAGTTCCAACTGTAACTGTCATAGCATCAGGCACAGCTTGTAATGAAAACAATGGAAGCATTACAGCTACGGGTACTGGAGGTGCTGCACCATTGGAGTATAGTTTAAATGGAACGGTGTATCAGGCATCAAATATTTTTACAGGTCTTGCTGCGGGTGCTTATACACTATATGTAAAAGATGCTAATAATTGTTTTAGTACCCTTGCAGTAAACATTGCAACTATTCCAAGAGTGCAGCTAACAGCTTTTACTATTGCTGCCACTTGTGGTAATAATGATGGAAGTATTGTAGCAACAGGTACATCTGGTACAACACCTTACACATTCAGTATTAACGGAACTGTTTATCAAAGTAGCGGCACTTTCACCGGCCTTACCGCTGGGTTTTATACTGTTTATGTAAAAGATGATAGAGGATGTATTACTACAACCGGAGTTTCTGTTGCCAACAGTACAGCACCAACCATAGCAACAGTTTCAATTTCTGCTATTTGTGGGAATGCAAATGGCAGTATTACCATTACTTCAACAGGTGGCACAGCACCATTAGAATATAGTAAAGATGGAATTGTATTTCAGGCTTCAAATATATTTAACGGATTGTTGCCCGGCACTTATATAATTACAGTAAGAGATGCTGGTGGTTGTATTAATACAAAATCTGTTTTGGTTGCAAATACTAACGGACCACAAACATTAACCGCTGCCATTGTACATGCAGCTTGCGGTTTAAACAACGGAAGCATTACTGCTTCTGGCGCCGGTGGTACAGGGGCTTTGCAATATTCTATAGATGGAACAACATTCCAGGCTTCAGGCATTTTTAACGCAGTAACAGCAGGAAGCTACATGGTCTATGTAAGGGATGCAAATCTCTGTATAAAAATATTGCCGGTTATCGTACTGAATTTATCTGCGCCAGCTTTGACAGCTACAGCATCACCTGCATCCTGTGGATTAAGTGATGGTACAATAACTGTCATTGCAACAGGCGGTACTTTGCCACTAACATATAGCAAAGACGGTATCACTTTTCAAACGAGTAATATTTTTTTAAATCTTGCAGCCGGCCCCTATACAATTACGGTAAAAGATGCAAGGGGATGCACAACACCCTTTATTATTAATGTAGGTATTATTGGTTCTGCTGTTACACCCATATTTACACAGGTAGCTCCAATATGTTCCGGGGGAATATTACTGCCGTTACCAACAACATCAAATAATGCAATCAATGGAACATGGACTCCGGCATTAAATAATACGGCAACGACCACATACACATTTACCCCCACAGCAGGGCAATGTGCAACAACAACTACAATGACAATAACTGTAAACCCTAAACCAGCACCCATATTAATTTATCACAACTAACAATAAGACTATTTATGAAAAATATTTACAAACAAATCGGTTTACAAAAAATACCTGCGGCAGGTATTAATTTCTGGCTGCATCTTTTAAACTGGCTGCAACTGTTAATTCTTTCTCTTACAAGGACAAAGGAAAAACTGCCGGACAAAGTTTTTCATTTTTCAAAAACAGATATAATGAAAACATTTTCTAAATTCTATATCACACATTTTTTAAAACAAAGAACATGAAACTAAAACCTATTTTAATAAAACTAAGCATATTGTTTCTGCTTTTTGTCGGCAGTAACAATGCATTAGCACAAGGGCCATACCCCAATACAGGTAACCACGAGGTTTGCTTGAGTGCAACAGAACCTTATGGTGTTCCTTTAACAGCCGGCTCCACTTATGCATGGAGTATAACTCCATTGGCAGGTGGTAATGGAACAATAACAGCCGGCGCAACCCCCAATTTAATTACTGTAAACTGGACTACTGTTGGTACTGCCACAATGCAGGTTATAGAAACCAATTCTTCCGGTTGTGTTGGCGATCCGGTTACAATTACTGTTAATGTTAATCCGTTACCAACTGTAACAGTAAACTCCTCAACTATTTGCTCAGGCTCACAAGCAACAATAACTGCAACACCGGGTACGGCTGGTACCTATAACTATGTATGGACAGTTCCCGCAGCTGCAACAAACCCTGGTAACGTAGCAACCTTTACATCAGGCATAGTAGGTACATATAGTGTAGTTATTACCAACACAACTACCGGTTGTGGGTCTGCTTCTGCAAGTGGAACAGTTACTGTAAATGCTACACCAACACTTGTAATAACAAACCCGCCTGTAGTTTGCCTCCCGGGTACAGCCAATTTAACACTGGCAGCAGTTACAGCAGGTTCTACACCAGGCTTAACATTCACTTACTATTCAGATGCTGCTGCTACAATTGTTTATCCAACACCTACAGCGGCAACAGCAGGCACTTATTATATTAAAGGTGAATTAGCTGGTGGATGCTTTGATATCAAACCAGTTGTTGTAACAACAGCTTCAACACCAACAGTAGTAGTTACCAATCCTGCACCTGTATGTGCTCCTAATACGGTTAACTTAACAGACCCAGCGGTTACAGCTGGCTCTACTCCGGGATTAACATTTACATACTGGACAGACGCTGGAGCAACCATTCCTTATGCGACACCAACTGCAGCTACAGCAGGTACATATTATATTATGGGTACTTCGGCTGCCGGATGTTCCGACATTAAACCAGTAGTAGTAAACGCAGCTTCAACACCAACAGTAGTAGTTACCAACACTGCACCTGTATGTGCTCCTAACACAGTTGATTTAACTCTTGCTGCAGTAACCGCAGGTTCTACACCGGGATTAACATTTACATACTGGACTGATGCTGCTGCTACCAACCAATATAATACACCAACAGCAGCTACAGCAGGTACGTATTATATCAAGGGTACTACAGCAGGAGGATGCTTTGCAATACAACCTGTAACGGTAACTGTAAATACACCACCTGCATCTGTTGTAACAGGCCCATCGCCAGTCTGCGTAAGTGTTGCTGGTAACACATCAACGTACAGTACGCCAAACACTGTCCGGCCATACATACAACTGGACAGTAACGGGAGGTACAATAGCAACTGGCCAGGGTACTAATACCATAACAGTTACATGGACAACTGCTGGCCCTGGAACAGTAAGTGTTACGGAAACAATAACAGCATCTGGCTGTACCGGAAGCAATACATTGAACGTAACAGTTAATCCAAAACCTGTAACAAGTCCGATAACGCATAACTAATATGAAAGGACAGATAATCTATATATCACTGCTAAACTGCAACCTGCTTCCCGAAAGGGAGCAGGTTGCAAGGCAGAGGTTTTATAAAAAATGCAGGGGGAGAGAGCCTTGTATTTTTAACTGATGAATAATTATTGAAAGAACGGTTATAATTTATTTGCCAGGCGATATTAACACAGATGATCGTTCCTTGCGTCGCACACTTGTACTGCAATGCATAGGGCATCAATAAGAGTTAAGATTACAATTAGTGATAAACAATGTTTAAAAAAATACAACATATCAGTGCATGGTTGATGCTGCTTTTCAGCTTCAAGCAAGTTGCGGCACAGGTTGCCATGCCTGATACTGTTTGTATTGGTTCAAGCCGAACTTATAAAGTAAATGATGCCACCACACCTTCTACTTATACCTGGAAGATTGATGGGGTAATACAATCTTCAACCAAAAATGAATTAAGTGTAACCTGGAATATACCAGGGACATATCAGCTAACCGTACAGGAACATGCCAACAATGGATGCGATGGCGACATCCAATCAGGTACAGTATATGTAAATCCTTTGCCAATAGCCAATGCCGGACCCGATGCAATAGTGTGTTTTGGCAATACAATACAATTAGGTGGTAGCGGTGGTACGCAGTATCAATGGTCGCCACCAACTTATCTTTCCGGCACCACAACTGCTAATCCAATTGTAAAATTACCTGCAGCAGGTGTATATAAATATGTATTAAATGTAAGCAGCAACGGATGCAGGTCATTAAAAGGGGATACTGTTTCCGTAACCATGCTGTCACCTGTAAAAATATTTGCAGGTAACGATACTTCTATCTCCATCAACCAGCAATTGCAATTAAATGCTGTTGATCTTACTAACAGCGGCTTCATAAGTTACAACTGGTCGCCATCTTTTGGATTGAATAATGGAAGTATTAAAAACCCAATCTTCTCATCACCTGTAATAACAAATAATAGTGGCAAT
Source organism: uncultured Chitinophagaceae bacterium (assembly GCA_963840755.1). GTDB lineage: Bacteria > Bacteroidota > Bacteroidia > Chitinophagales > Chitinophagaceae > JJ008. The sequence continues at coordinate 25,379 of CAWJAG010000003.1, forward strand.
ACTTATGTGGTAACGGCCACCACAACAGATGGATGTAAAGCAAGCGATAACATAACTATTAAAGTATTTGAAAAACCTGATTTGTATGTACCAACTGCCTTTACACCTAATAATGACGGTTTAAATGATTTTGCGGTGGTGATTCCAGTAGGAATAAAGGAATTAAAATACTTCAGAATATTCAGCCGCTGGGGCATTAATGTATTCTCCACAACAGACTATACAAAAGGATGGAATGGGTTGTTTAATGGCCAGCCGCAACCATCATCTGTATATGTATTTGAAGCAATGGGTGTAGATTATAATGGAAATACTATTTTCAAAAAAGGAACGGTAACCCTCATAAGATAATTTGCTATATTTCCTGTTTAATTACAGGAATTAATGCCATCTACCACATCTCTCTCAAAAAAAATTGGCTTCTGGGCTGCTACCGCTGTTATCATAGGCAGTATAATCGGCTCTGGTGTTTTTATGAAGCCATCAGATATGGCGGCACAATTAGGTTCACCTATCTGGTTAACTATTGTCTGGGTATTAGCAGGAGTATTTAGTTTGTTTGGTGCATTGGTATATGCAGAGCTGGGTGCTATGATGCCGGAGACAGGCGGCATCTATGTTTACTTCCGTAATATGTTTGGCGACTTTGTTGCCTATCTCTATGGCTGGGCGGCTTTTGCTGTAATCAATACAGCATCGGTAGCAGCCATTTCATTTGTTTGTGCTTATTATGCAGATTATTTTTTGCACCTGCCGCAATTTGCAATGCAATAGTGCAGGCCAATGTCTGGCATATCCCTTTTATTGGTGATTTATATCCGCTCAAAGATGCAGGGGTAAAAGTGCTGGCTATACTTATCGTTGTTTCAATTGCATGGCTTAATGCCCGCAGCCTGAAAGCAGGCAGCAACTTTCAATTAATATCAACCATAATAAAAATGCTGGTGCTGGCAGCTTTGGTAATAGGTATTTTCTTTTTTGGAAAAGGCAACGCTGATAATTTTATTACGGCACAAAACCCAAAACATGGTTCATCTTTATTAGCTGGTATTATTGCTGCAATGACAGGTGCTTTCTTTGCTTACGATGGCTGGATAAATATTGCATCAATGGCGGGAGATGTAAAGCAACCGCAACGGAATATTCCCCGCAGCCTTTTACTCGGCGTATTTGCCTGTATAGCTGTGTATGTATTGGTAAACCAGGCTTACCTGTATGCGCTGCCAGTTGAAAAAATTGCTGCCTCTAAATTAGTAGCAGCAGATGCTGGATCTGCCGCATGGGGCATTGGTGGTGGTGGTATTATTGCTGCAATGATTATTATTTGTACACTCGGTTCTGTTAATGGAAATACAATGGCCACTGCAAGGATAACTTATGCAATGGGCAGGGATAGAATTTTTGCACCATGGACAGGGAAAGAGCATAGCCGTTTTCAAACACCGGCCAATGCAATATGGCTGCATTGCATTTGGACAATACTTTTTATTGTTACTGGTTCTTTTGATATGCTGGCGGATATGTTTGTGTTTGTTACCTGGGTGGCTTATGGGCTGGGGGCTGTTGGTATTTTTATGTTACGAAAAAAAATGCCGCATGCAGAAAGACCGTATAAAATCTGGGGACACCCTGTTGTTACTATTTTATTTATCGCTTTCACCGCTTTTTATTTAGTTACAACGCTGTATAATGATGTAACTAATTACCTGGCGGGAAGGCAGCCTGTTATTAATTCTTTACTTGGGTTGTTATTAACAGCAGTTGGTATTTTGTTTTATAGGAGAAAGAAAAGACAGGGGGTAGTTTTGTATATTAACTTATGTTTCCAAATTATTCCCATTGTATCTTTACAAAAAACCGCTTATGAATTTTGAATGGAAAGGGGTGTTTCCGGCACTGCTCACACCGTTTACAGAAAACGATGAATTGGATTTACTCATGTTTGAAAAAAACCTGCAGGCACAACTCGATGCAGGTATCCACGGTATCATTATCGGTGGCTCATTCGGCGAAGCCAGCACTATTACTGTTGCAGAAAAAGAAGCAATGGTAAAGTTTTCTGTCGCATATCTAAAAGGTAAAATACCTGTAATACTAAACATTGCGGAAAGCACAACCAAAGCAGCAATAGAACAGGCAATCCTTGCCAAACAATGGGGTGCAGATGGATTAATGCTGTTGCCACCCATGCGGTACAGAACAGATGACTGGGAAACGGTTACTTATTTTAAAGCAGTAGCCAATTCAACAGAGTTGCCCATAATGATTTATAACAACCCCATTGATTATAAAATTGATACAAGGCCCGATATGTTTGATGAACTGGTTGAGTGTAAAAACATAACAGCCTTAAAAGAAAGCTCAAGGGATGTAACCAATCTAACAAGAATGAAAAACCGCTTTGGGGACCGCTTTAAAATTTTATGCGGGGTAGATACACTGGCAATGGAAGAATTATGTTTGGGTGCGGATGGCTGGGTGGCCGGACTGGTTTGTGCATTCCCAAAAGAAACAACAGCTATCTTTAATTTAGTGAAAGAAGGAAAGATAGAGGAAGCAACTAAAATCTATCGCTGGTTTATGCCATTGCTTGAACTGGACATTCATCCCAAATTGGTACAGTATATAAAATTAGCAGCCGCATGTACAGGTATCAGTAACGAACAGGTGCGGCCACCAAGGTTGCAATTAGAAGGGGAGGAGAGAAGAAATATCTTAGAAATTATCAACAAAGGGATTTTAGCAAGACCAACTATTCATTAATAAATTTTTAATAGTAAATGTTTAAAGACGCAACACCTGCCGAAGTAGAAAACATCATGCAGCAGGCATGGAAAGCATTTCATGTGTATAGAAATTTCTCTATAAAGCAACGGGCAGATTTTATGCGGGCCATAGCCGTTGAATTAGAAGAATGTGGCGATGCACTTATACAAACGGCCATGCAGGAAACTAATTTGCCAGAGGCGAGATTAAGGGGCGAAAGGGCAAGAACAATTTTTCAACTCACCTCTTATGCCGATGCCTGCGAAAAAGGTGATTGGTTAGAAGCAAAAATTGATACTGCCAATCCTGATAAAACTCCGCCTAAGCCTGATATTAGAAAAATGATGGTGCCGCTTGGCCCCGTTGTTGTTTTTGGTGCAAGCAATTTTCCTTTTGCTTATTCCACCGCAGGTGGTGATACGGCAACCGCATTTGCAGCAGGTTGCCCGGTTATTGTAAAAGCACATCCGGCACATCCGCAAACCTCGCAAATTGTTGCGGATGCAATTTTAAAAGCAGCAAAAAAATGCGAAATGCCCGAAGGTGTTTTTGCACATTTACACGGAGCCTCTTTTGAAACAGGAAAAGCATTGGTTACTAATCATTACACAAAAGCAGTTGGCTTTACCGGTTCTTATATTGGTGGAAAACAATTATTCGATTGGGCCAACCAACGCAAAGAACCAATACCTGTGTTTGCTGAAATGAGCAGCATCAACCCGGTTTTTTTATTGCCGGAAAAAATGAAAACAAATGCTGCTGATATTGCAAAGATGATTGCAGGTTCTGTTACATTGGGTGTTGGTCAGTTTTGTACAAACCCCGGACTTATAATTGGGTTAGCAGGAAAAGAACTCGAAACTTTTTTAAATACATTGGGGAAAGAGATTTTAAGAACTATTCCCGGTACTATGTTGCATGCCGGTATTTTTAAAAACTACAGAAAGAAAAAAGATGATGCACTAAAGCAGGATGGGGTAGAAAGGGTTGCTGTATCAGATGCAAAACCTGAATTAAACCAGGGAAGCCCAACAATTGCTACAACAACAGGAGAAATATTTTTAAAGAACCCTTTATTGCACCAGGAAGTGTTCGGGCCTTATTCATTGGTTATCCGTTGTAAGGATATGAAAGAGATGTTGGCTGTTGCGAATAATTTAGAAGGACAATTAACCGCTACTTTAATGGCAACTGAAAAAGATATTATCATACATGATAAGTTAGTAGAAGCGGTAAAAGATATTTGTGGACGGTTTATTTTAAACAATGTGCCTACTGGTGTGGAGGTATGTTTAAGTATGCACCATGGTGGGCCGTTTCCATCATCTACCGATGCAAGGTTTACCTCTGTAGGAGCCGATGCGATTAAGAGATTTGTTCGCCCCATTGCTTTTCAAAACTGGCCAGATGAATTATTACCTGAAGCTTTGAAGAATGCAAATCCGTTGGGTATTTGGAGGGTGGTGGATGGGGAGTTGAAAAAAGACTAACTGCTTTCAAATAAATCATTCAATATGCAAAAAATTATTGCAACTACTATCATCTTTTTTCTATTCACAACAACATCTGCCCAGCCAACCCAAAAGCCACCGCTGCATGGTAAAAACTGGATGGCCATTACTGGTAAACCTTTAGCGGCTACTGCTGGCTCTATCATTTTTCAGAAAGGCGGCAATGCGGTTGATGCTGCCTGTGCTATGCTTGCTGCTACCTGTACCATGTGGGATGTATTGAGCTGGGGCGGGGAGACACAAGCCATCATTTATAATCCTAAAACAAAAAAAATACTTTCAATTAATGCATTGGGTATGGCGCCAACGGGTGCAACACCTGAATTCTTTAAAAGCAAAGGCTTCAACTTTCCGCCTGAGTATGGCCCTTTGGCAGCAGTAACACCCGGCACACCCGGCGGCCTTTGTTATATGCTGGCCGAATATGGAACCATGAGTTTAAAAGAAGTATTGGCACCAGCTATGCAAATGGCCGCTGGTTATCCCATAGATGCACAAACAGCAAACAGTATTGAAAGAGGAAAAGCAAGAATTAAAGAATGGCCTTACAGCAAAAAAGTTTTGTTACCACATGCTGGTGAAAAAAGAGAAGCTCCAGAGGCCGGAGAAATATTTGTACAAAATGATTTGTTGCAAACATTAACTAAAATGGTACAAGCAGAAGAAGACGCATTAAGACAAAAGAAAAGTAGGAAGGATGCGATATTGGCTGCATACAACCGTTTTTACAAAGGGGACATTGCAAAAGAATTTGTAAGGGGCTGCCAGGAGCAGGGCGGGTTAATTACAATGGATGATCTGGCTAAATGGAAACCAATATGGGAAGAGCCATTGCACACCAATTACAAAGGCATTGAAGTTTATAAATTACAACAATGGACACAAGGCCCGGCCATGTTGCAGTCATTAAACATACTGGAGAATTTTGATTTAAAGTCAATGGGGTATAATAGTACAAAATATATCCACACACTTTATCAAACGATGAGCCTTGCATTTGCCGACAGGGATTTTTATTATGGCGATCCATATTTTTCCAACACACAACCTATGACTGGTTTGCTGAGTAAAGAATATGCAAAGCAAAGGTCAGCATTAATCAATTTTACTGCAAACGATCCGGCCATTGGCCCGGGTAATCCATATCCCTTTGAAGGAAGGCAAAATCCCTTTACTGATTTATTGAAAAAAAGAGGATACACATTAGATTCAACAAAAAGAAATTTTGTTCCGGCGCATGATAATATGGGTACTGCTTTTGCAGATGCAGATTATATGGATTGTATGTGGAGAGGAACAACCTCTGTAGAAGCAGCAGATAAAGAAGGTTGGGTGGTTTCCATTGTGCCAAGCGGCGGATGGTTGCCAGCATGTATTGCAGGTAATACAGGTGTGGGCATGAGCCAGCGAATGCAAAGTTTTGTACTGGACTCCACACTCAACCCTTTTAACGTAGTAGCACCGGGAAAAAGACCAAGGGTTACACTTACACCTGCAATGGCATTAAAAGATGGAAAACCTTTTTTAAGTTTTGGTGTGCAGGGAGGGGATACACAGGACCAGAACCTGCTGCAATTCTTTTTGAATATGGTAGAGTTTGACATGACGGTACAACAGGCAACCGAAGCTGCAAACATCAACAGTAACCAGTTATGGTTATCGCTGGGTGGTACTAAAGAAGAAGACAGGAAACCAAGACCCGGTGATATATTGGTAAGCAATACAACAACCGAGGCTGTAAAAAATGAATTGATAAAAATGGGATATAAAGTAACTACTGGAAACCGTACCAGCGGCCCCATCAATGCAATATATTTCGATTGGAAGCACGGCAGTCTTTGGGGCGGCAGCAGTAACAATGGGGAAGATTATGGAATTGGCTGGTGATTTCTTTATTTATCAACTTTCTTTCCAATAACATATCCAAGGCCTGCAAATATTACAGCACCAACACCCATCCACAAAAGGTTGCCAGATGATGACATATAACCAATAGCCAAACCAACTACAGCACCAATAATAGTTAACACACTTGTTGATTTTTGTTTGGCTGCTTTACCTGCTGCCTCATCACCATGCTGTTTAAAATTTTGCAGGTGCTGTTTATGTGTTTTGCGGTGATGTGTGTTTGCCATAAACGAAATTTGAGAAAAAGATACGGAAAAGATTTTTACTAAAGCAGGTTTTTAGGACTGTTAAAATTCCTGATTGCGAAACACCAATACTCGTTCAGTTTAAAAAGATAATTTATTTTTACAGTATGGAAACAATAAGCATCATCCCGGTATCATTTACAGAAGGGGCCATTGCAGAAATAAAAAGGCTGATGGCTGCCGATGGTTTTGATAACACTCAAAAACTAAGGGTAGGGGTAAAGGGCGGTGGTTGCTCCGGTATGACATATGTATTAGGCTTTGATGTCGCCAAATGAAAAAGACTCTCACTTTGAAACGGAAGACATACCCTGCATAATGGAGAAAACCCATGAAATATATCTCTATGGTATGCAAATAGACTGGCAGGATGGCCTTGGCAACAGAGGCTTTACTTTTAAAAACCCCAATGCAAGCAGCACCTGCGGTTGCGGAACCAGTTTTGCCGTATAAATACGAATAGCTCTAAAGTATTTACTCTCGTTCTACACAAATAGGTCTGATTTTACTTGCAGGTATTGAAGTGTATGCAGTTCCTTTGTTGGGTATCACCAATATTCTTTTATGAAACCACCTATCTACAACGATCAGGCATATATTGCCGAGGGCTTTCACCTTGCAGAAGATTTTACAGAGCAAACTGCCCGCCTTGCTTATTTTAAAGTAAACTCTTACAAGTTATCGCTTATTAAAGGTTCTTTTTCCAATACAAAAAAGGAACTGATGGCAAATTTGAACAGCAGCCTGTTAAACTATACCAGTCCTGAAATTATCCTGGCCGACCTGGGTTTCTTCCAGTCGGAATATGATAATTAAGCTGCTTTTGGTTTAGATGGCAACCCGCCAGGGTTACTGCCCGATTTATCATTTATTGTTATAACTTTAATGCAATGAATTGGGGTGTCAAGGTTCTATAAATCATATCAGCATTTAAGCAGATTTGCCGTGGCGTATACAAGCCCGGTTTTTTTGTTTATCTTTTTTTTATTTTCCTCTTCAAAAATTAATGCACAGGATTGCCCGGCTAATATTGACTTTGAATCTGGTGGCTTTGGCGGATGGACATGCCATGTTGGTTCTGTAGCGGCCGTAGGCGGGGAAAATGTAATATCTCTTTCTCCAACAGGGGGGGCTGTACCCGGTCAGCATACAATGTACGCAAACAATGGATCAGGTGAGGTAGATTACTATGGGGGCTTTCCAGTTAACTGTCCTAATGGAAGTGGTTACTCTATAAAATTGGGAAATACAACAGGAGGTGCACAGGCAGAGGGTATATCATACGAGTTTACAATTCCTGCCAACCGTAACACCTACTCATTAATATATCATTATGCAGTGGTTTTCCAGGATCCCAACCATCAGGCCTTTCAGCAGCCGAGGCTTGAGCTTGAAATAACGAATGTAACCGATAATGAAAGGATTAACTGTTCTTCTTTTACCTTTTTCCCAAATGGTTCACCTCTTCCTGGTTTTTTTCAATCACCAGTTACTGACTCCACTCCGGTTTGGTGCAAAGATTGGTCGGCGGTTACAATTAATCTAAATAACAAAGCAGGAAAAACAATCCGGTTAATGTTTAAAACAGCCGATTGTACATTCCGCAGGCATTTTGGCTATGCTTACATAGATGTAAATACAGAATGCAGCGGAGAATTTACAGGCGCCGCTTACTGTCCTGATGACAGGGAGGTAACCATTGAAGGTCCTTACGGCTATGAGTCTTACACATGGTACAACAGTAATTTTTCACAAGTGTTGGGTAGTGGACAAAACCTGAACCTGTCGCCACCACCGCCCCCTGGTACAAAGGTGGCCGTTATAGTTTTTCCTTTTGAAGGTTATGGTTGCAGCGATACATTATATGCTAACCTTATTGACACATTGAAGCTAAAAGCTGAGGCAGGGCCTGACATGCATTATTGTGGAATAAATGCTGTGCAACTTGGATCCCCACCAAAAAGGGGGGTGTTATATAATTGGTCACCAACCGTTGGGTTGAGTGGTAGTAATATTGCAAACCCAAGGGCTTCTCCATTGGTTGATACAAAGTACACACTTACCATTAGCAGTTTGGGTGGTGGCTGTGTAGAAACAGATTCAGTTTTTGTAACGGCCACCAGTTTAGATTCAACACTACAATTTATTGGCAAAAATAACTTTTGCATTACCAGTGGTGATAGTGCAGTACTATTGGCTAAACCTGCCGACAGTACCCAATGGTATAGAAATGGTAACCCGATAAATGGTGCTGTTGCAAGCAGGTACCGTGCCACACAGCCTGGAATTTATCATGCCACATTGTTTGATACAAAAGGATGTATAATATCAACAAGAAAAGAAAATGTAAATATTGAAACACCAAGACCAGGTATAAGATACCCTGTACAATTTGCAATCGTAAATTATCCGATAGAATTAGAAGCAAGAAATTTTGGGGTGCAATATTTATGGAGGCCACCAATATATTTGAATGATGTTGCACTAATGAAACCAGAGTTTAACAGCCGTACTGATGGTGATCAATTATATAATGTTAGTATCACAACTGCTGCGGGTTGCCTTTCTGTAGATACACAATTAGTAAAAACGGTGAAGGAGGTAAAGGTATATGTGCCTTCTGCTTTTACACCTAATAATGATGGAAAGAATGATTTTCTTTTCCCTGTAATGGAGGGAATAAAACGATTGAACTCTTTTAAAATATTCAGCCGTTGGGGCCAGGTCGTTTATAATATGCAGCCCGGCCACCGGGGTTGGGATGGAAATTTTGGAAATCAGCAGCAGGGAACAGCTGTATTTATATGGATGTTCAGTGGGCTTGGTGCCAATAATATTACTTACACTTTTAAAGGCACTGTTACACTTATCCGGTAGCTTATCAATTTACTTCTTCTGTATTATCTTTGCCATGCTTTAGAATTTTGCCCGGCCTGCAACCGGGTTTCGCCAAAGGCGGAATAAAATTTAAACAGTATGGCACAACTACATAATCGCATTTCCAGAAGGGAGTTGAAGGAACTTATTAAAAAAGATTCCACAGTTAGAACCACACTTTCTTTCTATTGTTATTTTAAAATAGATGATCCTGCCTTTCTCCGGAATCAATTATATAAAGATTTAAAAGAACTGGATGTGCTGGGTCGTATATACCTGGCGCAAGAAGGTGTTAATGCACAAATAAGTGTGCCTTCAGCCAATCTGAAAAAACTAAAGACATATCTCTATGCAATAAAACCATTGGATGGTTTACGATTGAATGCTGCGGTAGATGAAGATGGAAAGAGTTTTTATGTACTGGATATTAAAGTGAGGAATAAAATTGTTGCTGATGGAATTAATGATTCCAATTTTGATATGGCAAACAAAGGCAGATATGTAAATGCAGAACAATTCAATCAGTTGGCCAATAACCCGGATACAGTAGTAATTGATATGCGTAACCACTACGAATATGAAGTGGGGCATTTTGAAAATGCGATTGAAATACCCAGCGATACCTTTCGGGAACAGTTACCAATGGCGGCTGATATGATGCATGCTGATAAAGAAAAAAACATCATTATGTATTGCACAGGTGGCATCCGTTGCGAAAAAGCATCTGCTTATATGCTGCACAAAGGGTTTAAAAATGTATTTCATCTGGAAGGTGGAATTATTAACTACGTAAATGAAGCAAAGCAAAAGGGGCTTGATATAAAATTTCATGGAAAGAATTTTGTATTTGACCAAAGGTTAGGAGAAAGAGTAACGGATGAAATAATTTCCTGCTGCCACCAATGCGGCAAACGGGCAGATACCCATGTAAATTGCGTAAACGACGCCTGTCATCTTTTATTTATTCAGTGCGATGAGTGCAAGGAAAAAATGAAGGAAACCTGTAGTAAAGAATGTTATGAATTTATCCACCTACCGGAAGAAGAACAGAAAAAGCTAAGAAGCGGTATTGATAAAGGCAGAAATGTTTTTAATAAAGCAAAAGCAAGGCTGGATAAGCTGAAGAAGGGATGATTTTTCTTAAGTCCACAAAAGGGGTAAAAGATAACGCCACAGTTAGCCCCGCCCTACCGGGAATACACTAAAGCTTTTAAATAGAGTTGTATTTGTCGGTGGATTCGTGGCTTAAAATAATTATTCAATCCATTTAATACAAACTGGTTTGCCAACAGAAATCCTGTTGCCTGTATCAGTAAGCAGCCCGGTTTTTTCATGTCGTTTAAAAACTACAATTTCATTGCTGTTCTGGTTTTCGCAAAGCAAAAACTTTCCCGATGGATCAATGCTGAAGTTGCGGGGGGTTTTACCCAGGGTGGGTTGATGGCCAATGAGTGATAGTTTTCCTTTCCTGCTTATTGAATAAATAGCAATAGTGTTTACATTACCGCGGTTGCTGGCATATAAAAATTTCCCATCGGGGGATGTGTGTATGTCTGCACTTCCTGCAGAACTCGTATCACCGGCAGGTAAAGTACTGATGCGTTGTTTTGCTTGCAACTCCCCTTTTTTATATTTGAATGTAACCACTGTTCCACTCAATTCTTCAATGGTATATGCAAACTTTTTATTTGGGTGAAATGTAAAAAGCCTTGGCCCGGAGCCGGGTACCGTTTCCACATAAGGTTGCAGTGATGGGGTTAGTTTGCCGGTAGCTTCATCAAAAGAGTAAATCATTAATTTGTCAATGCCAAGGTCTGTTACAAAAAGCTGCTTGTTGTTATCAGCCATAATTGCGCCGTGTACATGCGGCCCCGTTTGCCGCTGCTGATTTTTTCCCTTACCAGTATGCTGTATTATAGTTGCTATGCCAATACTGCCATCATTATTTATCGGTAAAACAGATAAGGTACCGCTGGTATAGTTGGATACAAATAGCCACTTGCCTGTTTTATCTGCTTCTACATGGCAAGGGTGGTCGCCGCCGGAAAGCTGACGGTTAATAAAAGTGAGTGTGCCTGTTTCATTAGAAAAACTATAGGCAACTATATCACCACCCTTTCCATTTTGTGGTGCGGTTTCATCTACTGCATACACAAATTTTTCATCGGCGGACACTGTAAGAAAGGATGGGTTTGCGGCTTTTATATGGCTTACTTCTTCTGTTGTGCCATTGGCACTGTTAAATTTAAAAACATAAATGCCTTCGCTTTTTGGTGAATCATATGTACCCACCAGCATAAAATGTTTCTGCGAAAATGATTGCTGGAAAACGAAGCAAAGTATGGCAGTAAGAATAATTTTCATTTGCATTTTATTATGATATAAAAGGTATTTTAAAAGACTTTAACAAAACTAAATAAAACCTGTTTGTGTTTGGCACAATCTTGTAATAATAGTAATTGAAAACAATTAATCAAAAACCAGTCTGCCGTAAGGCAGGCATAAATTTTAAAGCTATGAAACGAATATTTACTTTATCCGCATTTACTCTTTTATTCGCATTATCATTTACCAGTTGTGTAAGGGATAGCGGCATCATTAACAACGATGAATCTTACTGGCTTTCTAAAGAAAGGGGAGAAGTGGTGTACAGCGATACCTATTGCAGCTACTTTGTGGTAGAAACATTTTATGGTTATACCATTGTCCGTTCTTATGGTGGCTATAAACCTTATGAAGGGGCAATAGTATACGGCAACTTCAGTAATATGGGTACAAGGGATATGTATAACCGCTCCGGCGGCTATGTATTTACCGGCACCATTACAGATTACTGGCTTACTTATATAGAAGCACAGGATGCACTTGATTTTTATTGTCCAATGGGCGGCAAGGGTGTAACAGTAAAAAGAGAATTTAAGAAATCATCTTTTAGTAAATAAATCTTTACCACACTCTATAAATAAAACTGCCCCGTTTTACCGGGGCAGTTTTTCTATTTCTGTATTTATCAGACGCAGCGTTTCTTCATCACTTAATTTTTGGGGAACAAATGCCGAGCCAATCACTTTTTCATACAACTCAATATACCTTTTAGAGATGGTATCCACCCATTCATCACTCATTGCCGGAACAGTTTGCCCTTCTTTACCCATAAAATTATTGGCAATAAGCCACTCCCTTACAAATTCCTTGCTCAGTTGTTTTTGTCTTTCACCTTTTTGCTGCCTTTCTTCAAAACCATCTGCATAAAAATACCGGGAGCTGTCGGGGGTATGTATTTCATCCATCAATACTATCTCTCCGTTCAGTTTTCCAAACTCATATTTCGTATCCACTAAAATCAATCCTTGTTTGGCAGCTATTTCTTTGCCCCTAGCAAATAATTGCAGGGCATAGTTACTGAGTACTTCCCATTCCTGCGCAGTGGCAAGCCCGGTTCTGATAATTTCATCAGGGCTGATGTCTTCATCATGTCCTTCGGCTGCTTTGGTACTCGGCGTTATAATTGGGGTGGGGAAGTAATCATTTTCCTTCATTACATCCGGCATGGCCGCCCCGCATAAAACCCTGTCCCCGGCAGAATAAGTTCTCCAGGCATGTCCGGTAAGGTTGCCCCGCACCACCATTTCAATTTTATACGGCTCACATTTTTTGCCAATAGAAACATTTGGGGTAGGCACATTTACCAGCCAGTTCGGACAAATATCCTTTGTAGCACCCAGCATATAGGCCGCAATCTGGTTAAGCACCTGCCCTTTATAAGGGATAGGCCGGGGCAAAATCACATCAAAAGCCGAAATCCTGTCAGACGCCACCATTACCAGCCAGTCTTGACCGATATAATACACATCTCTTACTTTGCCACGGTAAAAAGCGGTTTGGTTGGGAAAGGAAAATGAAACCATAAACCGAAAGTATGAAGGGCTTTAAAACCTGCCAATGGGTAGGGATTTAAGATTTCAACAATTTATCCTTTTGCCTTAAAAATTAAATTTTTACATACACCGGGTTCTTCTTATTTTTCCACCAAATTCTACCCCGCACATGCGGGGAACAAAACTAAAACTCCCTTATTATGAGAAAAAGCTACCGCAATTTAGCTGTCGGGTTATTGGCCATGTTGTTTACTGTTGCTGCCCAGGCCCAGTCAGTTACTGTTACCGGTACTATCCGTAACGAAACATCAAAAGAAAATGTACCTGCCGTAAGTGTTACTGTAAAAGGTAATGCATCTGTAGGCACATATACTAACCAGGATGGTGCATTTTCTTTAAGAGTTGCTAAACTTCCCGTTGTGCTTGTTTTTTCTTCTATTGGCTACGAAAGCCAGGAAGTAACAGTATCTGATGCAGCAAAACCAGTGGAAGTTTCATTTAAAGTAAATAATTCCCTTGGACAAGAAGTAGTAGTGGCAGCTACCCGTGCCCCGCAGCGGATACTTGAATCCCCTGTTACGGTGGAAAGAATGAGCAGTGCTGTAATTAGAAATATTGCTGCCCCTTCTGTATATGAGGCAATCACAAACCTGAAAGGTGTCGATGTGCATACAGCCAGCCTTACTTTCCGTACTGTTACTACCCGTGGCTTTGTAAGCAGTGGTAATACCCGCCTTAACCAATTGGTTGATGGTATGGATAACCAGGCTCCCGGTTTGAACTTTGCGGTAAGCAGCATAGTAGGTTTAACTGATTTGGATGTTGACAATATAGAAGTTTTGGCTGGTGCCTCTTCTGCATTGTATGGCTCTGGTGGTATGAACGGTACGGTGCTTATTACCAGCAAAAATCCATTTAAGTATCAGGGCTTTAGTTATAACGTAAAGCAGGGTGTAATGCATATAGACAGCAAGCAAAGAAAAGCGGCCCCTTACAATAATATTGCTATGCGTTGGGCAAAAGTTATTAATAACAAACTGGCCTTTCGTTTTTCAGGAGAATTAATCCGTGGGAGCGATTGGGAAGCTGAAGACTATCGCAACAAAAAACAAATTGGTATTTTAAGTAAAGTAGTAGGTGGCAACCGCAACAACGACCCTAATTTTAATGGTGTTAATGTTTATGGCGATGAAACCGATATTAATATGGATGCTTTTTCATTAGCCGCTATGAGTGCTGCAAGTACAGGTGTTACTGGCTCACCTACATTATTAGCCACAATTGCAAATGGTTATTTTGCATCACAGGGAAACCCGGTTTACCCAACTAATGCACAGTACGGGGGTGCTATCACCCAAATTTTTACATCACTCGGTATTAGTAACCCTACCCAGCAAGCTGCACTCTTACCTGTACTTCAGCAGCAATTCCTGCCATTTTATAATGGGTATAAAAACGGTTATTACAGAAACCAGAATATCTCAAGAACAGGATATAAAGAAGAAGACCTTGTTGACTATAACACCCTTAATGCAAAAATAAATGCAGGTGTTCATTATAAAATAACAGATAATATTGAGGCTTCGCTTAATAGTTATTTTGGAACAGGTACAACTGTTTACACAGGTGCTAACCGGTATTCGCTCCGTAATTTTAAAATGGCGCAGCATAAACTGGAGTTTAAAGGAAAAACATGGATGGCCAGGGGTTATACAATTCAGGAAAATGCCGGTGATTCTTACATCTCTGATGCCGTGGGCAGTTTTTTAAATGAAGCTTACTCACCAAGTGCAACTGCATGGCTGCCTACATATGTAGCTACTTTTTCTGAAACAAGGAGACAGGTTGGCGGTGCACAAAGTGATATTACTATCCATAACAATGTAAGGACAAGTGTAGATGCCAACAGACTTATTCCTGGTACTGTTGCTTTTAAGCAAGCAGCAGACAGAATTAAAAGCACACCTGTTAACAGACCTGGTGGTGCTAAATTTTTAGATAAGTCTGATTTGTATGCTGCGGAAGCACAATTAAACCTTTCTGATGCAGCGCATTTTTCTGATAAAATAGAAGTAATGATTGGTGGTGGATGGAAGCAATGGATATTAAATTCAAAAGGCACCATTTTCGCCGATACCGTTCAGCCGATCCGTGTAAATGAATATGGCGGTTATGTACAATTGAAAAAGAAATTGTTTAATGATGTCCTGACTTTAATGGCATCTGGCCGCTTCGATAAACAAACAAATTTTAAAGGCAAATTTACGCCAAGGGTTACAGCCACTATTAAAGTAGCTAAAGACAACCACATCAGGCTTTCTTACCAAACAGCTTATCGTTTTCCAAGTAACCAGAACCAATATATCAGCTTACGTTTAGGTGGTGGTAGCAGTTTCCTTATCGGCGCATTACCTGAATTCCAGACATATTACAAGCTTAACACAACAAGGCCTGGTTACACCGCTGCAAGTCTTTTGTCTTACAGAGCTGGTTTGCCGGGAGATTCTTCAAGATTGGTAAGAGCTGGTTTCACCGAGTTGAAACCAGAGACAATGAAATCTTATGAGATTGGTTATAAAGGTGTAATTGGAAAAAAACTTTTAGTAGATCTGTATGGTTATTACAGCCAATACAAAGACTTTTTAGTGAGTGTGGCTGCTGGTCAGGTACAGGCAGACGGGGTAGGTAAGCTCCCCCTTTACTCTTCTTTCTCTACTAACAATCTTTCCTATACCCAAAACTCAACATCTTCTGTAAAATCAACAGGCTGGGGTATAGGTCTTGAGTATAAAGTGTATAAAAACTATATGTTGTATGGTAACGTTTTCTCTGATGTACTGAAGGATGTACCTGCCGATGAGGTTACATACTTCAATGCACCAAAATACCGTTACAATATTGGTTTAAGAAATGAAAATGTTTGTAAAAATATCGGCTTTAATGTAGTTTGGAAATGGCAGGATAATAACTACTACGAAGGAACTTTTGTAAGTGGTACATTGCCATATTTTGGCTGGGTAGATGCCCAAATAACTTATCGTCCTGCTGGAACAAAAAGTACTTTCCGTATTGGTGGTACCAATGTTGGCAACAACTACTACCGTACAGGTTATGGCAGCCCTTCAGTTGGCGGTTTGTATTATGTAAGCTATGGCTACAACTTGTTCTAAAATTTTTTGATAGAAATTGGGTTATAAGTAAATGGCCCTCCCGCAAATGCAGGAGGGCTTTTCTTTAGTACTGCCTCAATGACATTATAATTCTGCCTGCATTTACCTGCATTGTCATTTTAAACCCTCCGGCACGGTTATTATACCAATTGGTTTATTATATTATACCAATACATTCTGGTATAATGCCGAGAGCTATAGTTTACCAATATTTTATTAGCCTATTTTATATGGTGATTCGGCATTCGGTTTGTAAATAATTAAATAAATAAAAAATTATTTTTACAATTAAAACTTTATAAGATGGAAATAGAAATATTCACCCTTGCCGACTTTGCTCAGGATAACAATTCAAAACTGACTATTGTAGGTACGTTTGATAACATAAATGCAAAACAGTTTCCAGTGCAGCACCCGGCTTGTGCCATTGCCTGCCGCTTACGGTTTGCAGCTAAAGAAACAGGACCTCATGATTTTAAACTGAGGCTGATAGATGCAACTGGTAAAGAAACTATTAAGCCAATTGAAGGGAATATACAAATAGGAGAACCAGCTAACGGACAGTTTACCACCATTAATATTGTTGTCAATTTTAACCAATTGCAGTTTACTGCTGTTGGTCGGTATTCATTTGAATTATACATTGATGGCGACTGGAAATCAGGGCTGCCACTTTTTTTGAACCAGGTGGCATAAGTTATTCGTCGGGATCATAGAGGTTTTCAAGGAGGTTTAAATCAACATCTTTACCTGAAATACCTTCAATAGAGCCACGGACATGGGCAGCATTCAGCAATACTTTTTCCAATTGCTTTTCCCGCTTCTTCCAGAGCTTTTCCATGGCATCTCTTTCTTTTTGAATGGAAAGTTTCATGCTCATAAAGCCTTCCCGTATGGCCTGCCATTGCTCTGCAAACTCACGGCTGGTAAGATAATTATACAGCAGGTTCATTTTGTCGCCACGGTTTTCCTGGCTTTTAAGTGCCGACGATACTTTTATAAGCCCATCTCTCAGCATTTGCACAACAGGTTTTACTTCTGCAAAACTGCAAATCCACACACCTTCTTTTTCACCGAACTTTTCCATGTCCTTTGGTAATGCCTGGGTAACAATTACCGCCACATCGGCACCCTGGCTGCGCATATCAGCTTTTAGTTTTTCAATCCAGTCGTTTGCAAAATCTTTTGTCCGCTTGCTTTCAAAAATAATTTTACCACATTCCTGCCCCAGATTATTTCTAACGGTGAGGATACAATCTGCACCACGAACACCTTTACCTACTTCTGTTATTACATCAAATGGAAAAGAGGAGCGGAGCAGTTCTTCCAATAATAATTCCTGCGATTCTCCCTGTGATTGCATGCTACCCTGCTCAAATTTTCTTTTCATTTCATCTGCAAGTTTACGCTGAGCTTCTATTTGCTCATCTTTCTCTTTAAGCTTCAACTGGTATTCGGTATCTTTTAATGAATTTCGTTCTGCTTCTTCCTTGCGGATGATTTCGGAGAGTTTGCTTCTTTCTTCCAGCAGCATTTTTTGCAGTTGGATATCTATTTCATTTTCTTTTTGCTGAAGGGCTTGTTGTTTTTTTAAAAACTCTAATTCCCGTTCCCTTGCCAGTTTTAATTTTTCTTCATTGTCTTTATTGTTTTGCTGTAACAGGCGGAGTTGGTTTTCAAAATCAGATGAAACGGATTTTCTTATTAATGATTCTGTTTCTTGTTGTGTTTTCTTTTTCTCATCGAGCAGCTGTGTTTCAAATTTTTGTTGTTGCTGCTTTTGCCAGTCGGCCATTTTGGTGCGAAGTTCTTTTTGCACTTCCTCACGGATGCTGTCGGAGGGTTCAAACTCATGTCCGCAATTAGGGCATTTTATTTCTGTTGGCATGGTATAAGTTTGCTTTAGGTCAAATCTAAATAAAAGGTGCTTATTTCTTATTTTTAAAATCTAAGACAAAGATGAAGTATAAACCAACTATTATTGGAATAGCTGCCTGGCTTTTTTTGATTGGTTGTTGTATAAACACAATTGTAAACTATAAAGAGCTCTCTGCTGGGGAGGGTTGGGGGATTGTTTATATGTTTGGCATTGCAGGGATGGGGGTTATTGGATTAGTTATTGATATAATAATTCAATTATTCAGGCGAAAAAACTAAAGGCATAAAAAAAGCGACCTAAGTCGCTTTTAAAAAGTGCCCCGGAACGGACTTGAACCGTTACGACCGTTGCGGGTCACAGGATTTTAAGTCCTGCGTGTCTACCAATTCCACCACCAGGGCTGTTTGCTGAGGGGCATCTATTATTGATCAGTAGAATTACCGAACGATGAATAGTGCGACGCAACGAAGATGCTCAGGGAACTGAAGCTGGAAACAAAAGATTGCTTCGGCTCCGCCTCGCAAGATGATAGTAGCACTGCAGCCAGGCTACAAATATTACTACCAAAAAAAATCCCCCCTTTATAAAGAGAGGACTCTTGGAGCGAAAGACCGGGCTCGAACCGGCCACCCCGACCTTGGCAAGGTCGTGCTCTACCAAATGAGCTACTTTCGCATGTCGGTTGCCTGATTTGATGTCAAGCTATAAAAAGAGCTTTTTACTTTTTTGCCTTCGGTTATTAAAGGCGGGCTGCAAAAATAAGGCTTGCACCCTTTTCAAAAAAATTTATAGATAGTTATTTAATACTTGGGTGTGTATTGTGAGCTTTCCTGTACTGGGGCTTCAATTTTCTCATATCGCTTGGTGCCAAGCATATAACAGCCGCCTAATATAAATGCTACCAGGCAGGCTACCTGTAAGTAGAAAAGAAACCCTGATGAGGATACCCAGTTGTGGGTGAAATCCTTATCCTGTATTTTTTTAAGTTCTTCCTGATATTCGTTATGATTGCTCATAGTGATTTATTATGGTGCAAAAATAAGGTTTCGGCTTTAAAAAATCACCGGGCTTTTTCCACTATTTCTGTAAATGTTTTTTTCTTTTTTATAAAATGCAGCCATGCTATGTTTTTGGACAGGAAGCCGCTAAGCTTTCCTTTCTTAGAAACAGGGAAAATGCTATTCTTTTTGTAAAAGAGCCACCAGTTAATAAAACCAAACTGTGCTTTTATTATGGCCATAAAATATCCTGCATCACCACTCAATAAAGCTTTCCAGGCGGAGACCCCGTCTAAGAAATTTCTTACAGGCATTACCCATATCTTTTTTACAAAAGGAAGGTTTTTGGAAAGCATTATCCTGTTGTTGCGAAAGTTGAGATAGGTTTTTAATGAATTGCCTTTAGGTAATGTGCCGCCGCCTACATGATAGACAGATGATGCAGGGCATGAATAAATTTTATATCCTGCTAATTGTATGCGCCAGCATAAATCTATTTCTTCCTGGTGGGCAAAAAAATATTCATCAAACCCTTTCATTTCATGATAAACTGTTGAGCGGATAAACAGAGAAGCCCCGCTTGCCCAAAAGATTGCTTCGGTTTGATTGTACTGGCCTTTGTCTTCTTCACAAATATCAAATAACCGGCCTTTGGCAAAAGGATAGCCATATTTATCTAACCATCCACCAGCGGCACCTGCATATTCAAATTTATTTTTATTGTGCCAGGAAAGAATTTTTGGCTGGCAGGCTGCAATGTTTTTATCAGTTTCTAATAAAGCAACCATTGGCTGAAGCCAATCAGGAGTTACTTCTACATCAGAATTAAGCAATACATAGTAATCGCTTTGCACCTGTTGTAATGCTTTGTTGTAACCTGCGGCAAACCCATAATTCTTATCGAGGATGATAATTTTTATTTGCGGGTAAGTTTGTTTTAAAAACTGCAGGGAGTTGTCTGTTGAATTATTATCCGCCACCACTACTTCATAATTTGTATAAGAAGTGGACAAAACCGATGGCAGGAACTGTTGCAGGTATTTCTGCCCGTTCCAATTAAGGATTACAATAGAAACTTTGGGTGCAGTACTCAACGGGGTTAAAATATTTTGTCAAAAATAGGGTAAGCCGCTTTATCCTCGCTAAATTCGGCCTATGTTCAGGCAATTACTTAACTGGCGAAGCATACTGGCACTTATTGCCATACTAATTGTAAGCGGCACTATTTTTTATTCGCAATACCTTGCCCGAAAAATTGAAAAAGATGAACGAAAAAAAGTAGAGCAATGGGCAGAAGCCAGCAGATCAATATTCGACCCTAATGTAACAGATACAAGGCTTCCCTTTAAAATAATTCAGGACAATACAGACATACCCATTATTCAAACTGATGGCAACGATAGTATTATAGCCTTTATAAACCTTGATTCTTTAAAGGCAAAAGGGGATAAATTTTATCTTCAAAAACAAATAGAAAAATTTAAATCGATAAATGCGCCTTTTATTGACCCCGATCCGCTTGACCCGACAAAACTGAACAAGTACTACTACGGGCATACAACATTATTAAACCAGGTAAGATATTATCCGTTGGTGCAACTGCTTATTGTTGCTTTATTTATTGCCATTACAGTAATATCATTGCGAAGCAGCTATCGTTCTGCACAAAACCAGGTGTGGGCAGGCATGGCAAAAGAAACGGCACACCAGTTAGGCACCCCTGTATCATCATTAGAAGGATGGGTGGAAATGCTGAAAGAAAACCCTGCCAATGAAAAAATAAGTCATGAATTAGAAAAGGATGTAAACAGGCTTCGACTTGTATCCGACAGGTTTGGTAAAATAGGCAGTACCCCACACCTTGAGAATACGGATGTGGTAAAACAAGTGCAGGCAATGGTTGATTACATGAAGAAAAGATCAACCGGAAGAATTAGTTTTTTACTGAACACCCATAACCACCAGGAAATGATGGTACGTATATCAGCACCATTATTTGATTGGGTAATAGAAAATTTATTAAAGAATGCATTAGATGCAATGGATGGCAAGGGCAGCATAACGGTAGACATGAACAATGTGGCAGAATCAATTATTATTGATATAACTGACACCGGAAAAGGCATCAGCAAGCAACATATTGCAAGGGTGTTTAAGCCGGGTTTTACAACTAAGAAGAGGGGATGGGGCCTTGGTTTAAGCCTTTCAAAAAGAATAGTTGAGCAATACCATAAAGGACAAATTTTTGTAAAACAGTCTGAGACGGGAAAAGGAACAACTTTCAGAATTGTTCTGAAGAAGTAAGTGTTAACCGGGTATTGGTTAATTCAGTTATTATGGTATGTAACTGTACTTGTGTATAAACTTATCGGTTATATTTGTACTCCATTTTGGTAAATATGAGATGGTAAAATTTAATTAGTTCTTTTCCTGATTACCAATTCCTGATTTACCAGTTAACTAACCTGCCCGGGTGGCGAAATTGGTAGACGCACCACCTTGAGGTGGTGGCGCTTGAAAGGGTGTGCTGGTTCGAATCCAGTCTCGGGCACATAATAAACGAAGCTTCATCACTATGAGGCTTTTTTTATGCAATTATTTCAAACCCGGTTACCTTTTTTGGCAGTTAATAAACAGAAGGCATAAATGTTGTCAATACTGATTTCCCGGTATACTTTTACCGACCTGCCATATAATTTAAATGGAGGCAAACGAAAGATTTATCATGAATAAGGATATGGATTTTACACAGTTATTGATGAGAGCAGAAGATGAAATGGATTTTATGCCTATCATCCCCTTAAATGAAACAGACCAGGACGATGCCAACGGAATAGAGATACCAGACGAATTGGCACTTATTCCCTTAGAAATACAGTCTTATTTCCCGGTGTTGTGCTGCCAATAACAGTTGGCCGGGATAAAAGTATAAAAGCCGTAAACGATGCTTATAAAGGCGACAAACTGATAGGGGTAGTGGCGCAAAAAGACAGTAATATTGAAGACCCTGCAATAAAAGATCTAGAAGATATAGGTACCGTAGCCAAAATTGTGAAGCTGATAAAAATGCCCGATGGAGGAACTACTATTATTATTCAGGGTAAAAGCCGATTTTTAATAGAATCTGTATTTGAGGATGATCCTTACTTCAAAGCCAAATTAAAAAGATTAGATGAAGAAGAAGCCCCAAAGGATGAAGACTTTAATGCATATGTGGCTAATATAAAAGATCTGGCAGCAGACATCGTCCAGTTTTCGCCCAATATTCCTTCTGAGGCTTCTATTATTCTCCGGAATATTGAAAGCCCTGCCTTTCTTATCCATTTTGTATCAAGCAACCTGAATACAGATATAAAAGAAAAACAACGCTTACTGAAATCAGATGCAATACGACAAAGGGCAGATTTACTGATGCAGTTTTTACAAAGAGAATTGCAGTTTGCAGAATTAAAAATAAAGTAACTACAAAAACAAGAACAGAACTTGATAAGCAGCAACGGGAATATTTTCTGCAGCAGCAGATGAAAAGTATTAAGGATGAACTGGGTGGCGACAGTAATGAACTGGAGATAAAGGAAATGAAGAAAAAAGCGGAAGCAAAAAAATGGTCTGCTGCTGCAAAAGAAATATTTAAGAAAGGGATTGAGAAGTTGGAACGGATGCATCCCAGCCACCCCTGATTATTCCATAGTGTATAACCACCTGGACTTAATGCTCGAATCTTCCCTGGGAAGAATATACCGAAGATCATTATGATTTAAAGAAAGCAAAGAAAATGGAGCACGATCATTATGGCATGAATAAAATAAAAGAAAGGATACTGGAATACATCGCAGTATTGAAACTGAAAGGTGATATGAAAAGCCCGATTCTTTGTTTTGTTGGCCCCCCGGGTATTGGTAAAACTTCATTGGGTCGCAGTATTGCCAAGTGCCATTGGCAGGAAATATGTACGGCTTAGTTTGGGCGGGTTGCATGATGAAAGTGAGATACGAGGCCACCGGAAAACTTATATCGGTGCAATGCCGGGAAGGATTTTGCAATCGTATCCGAAAAACAAAAACATCAAACCCGGTAATGATACTGGATGAGATTGATAAAGTAGGCAGCGACCAGCAGGGGAGATCCTTCATCTGCCATGCTGGAAGTACTGGACCCGGAGCAAAACAATTCCTTCTATGATAATTATCTGGAACTTGAATATGATCTAAGCAAGGTATTATTCATTGCCACTGCCAATAATATCAGAATATACAACCGGCATTAAGGGACAGGCTTGAGATAATAGACCTTAGTGGTTATGCCATGGAAGAAAAAGTAGAAATTGCCAAGCGGCATTTGTTACCCAAACAAAAAGAAGTGCATGGACTTAAAAAACTGCAATTTTCGAATATCAGATAAAGTGCTGGAGAAAATTATAGAAGATTATACCCGGGAAAGCGGGGTGCGGGAACTTGACAGGCAACTGGCATCCATTATGCGGTATCAGGCCAAGGAATTTGCTATGAAAGGGAAAGTAAAGCAACCGGTAACAGCAGACGATATTGAAAGAATATTGGGGAAGCCCCGGTACAGCAATGAATTTACAAAACAGCCAATATGGCCGGTGTGGCAGTGGGTCTTGCCTGGACCTATGTAGGTGGTGATATTCTTATTTATTGAAACCAGCCTTAAGTGATGGTAAAGGTGAGCTGCGGCTTACCGGTAACCTGGGCAATGTAATGAAAGAAAGTGCCAGCACTGCACTTACCTATATGCAGGCAAATGCCAAAAGTATAAGCTGGATCCAAAATTATTTGAAAAAAAGAATATCCATATACATGTGCCGGAAGGTGCAGTGCCAAAAGATGGTCCAAGTGCCGGTATTACCATGATGACCGCCCTTGCTTCTGCATTTACAGGAAAAAGGGTAAAGCCTTACTTGGCCATGACCGGGGAAATCACATTGCGGGGGCAGGTATTGCCGGTTGGAGGTATTAAAGAAAAAGTACTGGCTGCAAAAAGGGCGGGTTGAAAGAAATTATTCTTTGCTGGCAAAATCAGAAAGATGTGGAAGAAATTGAACCAGTTTTATTAAAGGCGTTAAATTTCATTATGTAAAAACAATGCAGCAGGTGCTGGAGCTGGCTTTGGTGGAAAAGTAGAGAATCTTATTTCGGTGAAGGAAGGTATAACCTGCTAAATAAAAAAAGAGATTACAATTGTAATCCCTTTTTTGTGACCCCGCCAGGATTCAAACCTGAAACCTTTTGATCCGTAGTCAAATGCTCTATTCAGTTGAGCTACGGGGCCATTATTTATTTTAGCAATCAGGCTAATATAGATGGGCTGCAAATATAAGCTGTTGGGTGAACCGTAAAATCAAAACCGTAGCATTAATAATGCCATCTTACAAAAGCCTCCATTGCTGCATAATGGGTTAATCCTAAATCTGCATACAGGTTTGCAGTAGCTGCATTTCTTTCTTCGGCCCGTTGCCAGAATTCCCTCGAATCACTTCCCTGGAAGGGCACCATATCTTTTTGTGATTGATGTATAAATATACCAAAGCGTTTTTTCAATCACCTGGTCGGGACTCATAGGTATGGCCATTTCTATTTCTTCAATATTCCATTCCTGCCAGGCACCTTTATAGAGCCAGAGCCAGCAATCATTGATCCAATCATCTTACTGGCAATCGCTTGCTTTTAAGGATTCTTTTTAATGACTTCAAATACCACATTCAAACAAACAATATGTGTGCCATGCGGATCGGCAAAATCGCCGGCACAATATACTTGTTGTGGTTTTATTTTCCGAAGCAGTTCAATGGTGATCTTTACATCTTTTTCACTCATTGGTTTTTTTTCAATCGTTCCTGTTTCATAAAAAGGCAGATTCTGAAAATGGATATTTTCATCTTTAATACCCACATAGCGGCAGGTGGCTTTTGCTTCACCGCGTCTTATCAATCCTTTAATGGAACGGATAGTGGGTGTATCTATCTGGTTTGATTTTTTTCTTGCTAAGAATTTTCTTGCATTGTCTAATATCTTTCCTGACTTGCTGGTATCAATCCCGGCAATTTCTTCAAAGCCAACTGCGAAATCAAGAAACCGGGTTACAAATTCATCAGTAACAGCAATATTGCCGCTGGTTTGATAGGCCACATGCACATCATGCCCCTGATCATGCAACCGCTGAAAAGTTCCGCCCATACTGATAATATCATCATCCGGGTGAGGGGAGAAGATGAGGTAGCTTTTTAGGATAGGGTGATCGTTCCGGATGGGTAGGAAGATGTACATTGGGTTTTCCACCCGGCCATCCGGTAATAGAATCCCGCAGCATATAATAAACCTGTAGATTTATTTCATACGCATCACCTTTCTCAACTAGCAAATCACTTAATCCATATTCATTATAATCAGTGTTGGTTAAACTAAGCACAGGCTTCTTTAATTTCAATGCCATATTCACCACAGCTTTCTTAATCATCTTTGGTGTCCAGTCGCAATCACCGGTAAGCCAGGGAGATTTATATCTGGTAAGTTCTGCTGCTGCTGCTTCATCCACAACAAATGTTACATCATCATGATTTTGCAAAAGCGATGCAGGCACATGTTCTGTATCATCATCTTCCACTGCTTTTTTTATAACAGGTGCTTTGCCGCTGCCCCATGCCATCAATATAATTTTTTTTGACTGCAGGATGGTGCTGATACCCATGGTGATGGCAAGCCGTGGCACTTGCGATATATTGGCAAACTCATACGCATTGGCAATACGTGTGGAATTATCCAGAGTTGATTAATCTTGTTTTGGAATAAATGCCGGAACCAGGTTCATTAAAACCAATATGTCCGTTATTACCAATACCAAGAATTTGTAAATCAATCCCGCCTGCATCTTTTATCAGTTGTTCATATCTGCGGCACTGTTCTTTTATATCTTCTTTTTTTATTTCCCCGTTGGGGATATGGATGTTTTTGGGGTTGATATCAACATGGTCAAACAAATGCGTCCGCATAAAACGGTTATAGCTTTGCAGCGCATTGTTGTCTATTGGGTAATATTCATCGAGGTTAAAGGTGATAACATTTTTGAAACTCAGTTTTTCTTCTTTATGCATTTTTACCAGTTCCGCATACAAAGATTTGGGAGTGGAGCCGGTGGCCAGACCCAACACACATTTTTTCTTTCTTTTTATTTTTCGCTGATGAAATCGGCCACCTGCCTTGCAACAAATGCAGAGCCTTCTTTGGTGGAAGGAAAAATCTTTACCGGTATTTTTTCAAAGCTGTCGGAGAGGTTGATGCGGTTTAGTTCGTTTGGCCATTCAGTGGGTTTGAGGGGTAAAGATAAAAAATATGGGGGAAGGATTATGCAGGGTTTTGCGGGAGGTGTAACCGCAGAGGCGGGAAGGCGCAGTCCTTTTCACCTTTGTTGAAAAATTATCTCTGCGACTTTGCATCTCTGCGGTAAAAAAAATAACCACAGAGACGGGAGGCGCAGAGGAACAAATTGAAATTTGTTTCAAGCTGAAAGAAAGTTTCAGTAGTCAGATGAAACAACCTTAGCGTCTTTGCGCCTCAGCGGTAAAAATTAAAATTTGTTTACAAACCTTCTAAAACCATCAATTAACCTTGGAACATTGAAGTTGACGAGATAGCCAAGCCGTTTATCAGTTAGTTTTAGATGACTAATTATTTGAGCTTCAAAAACAGGGTGCATTATTTCAACTGCCTTGGCTTCTATAATGATTTCCTTTTTAACTAATAAATCTATGTCGTAGTATTTGCCAGTATCATGCCCCTTGTAGTACAAGCGAATCCTCACTTCTGATTCCGATGAGATACCTCTTAATTCAAGTTCTTTTTTAAGGGCAAAGACATAAACAGACTCCAGTAAACCCGGCCCAAGTTCTTTATGAACTGCAATACAAGCATCCAATATTTCAGCGCCAAGGGCATTTAATTCATCTCTTGTCATCATAATTCATTTTTCCAACTAATTACACTTTCCTCTGCGTTCTTCCCATCTCTGCGGTTATTCAACTTCTATTTCATCCACAAACAACCATGCTTTACTACCTGCACCAGAATTACCAGATGATATTTCTCCCCAGTTTCTAATTATAACTTTTACTTGTTGTGTTTTTAAGGGAAGAAAATCAATTTTCATTGTGCCATTACCTTTTCCAATAAAATCAGTTGTTAACCCCACGGATTGCCAGTTACCCATATCATTCAAAATAAATGCTTCCATGCTTTTGGGTTTCCATATCCAGGCACCTGCATCCCATAAGGCATGAATAGTAATATTTTTTACGATTTCTCCTTGTATCATATCAATTACTGCTTCGCAATCTGTACCATTAAAGCCTAAAAACTGTTTTGCCTTTGAAAGACCCTGCTCATTTTGCACACCGTTTACTAAAGTAAAAGCACCATCACCGGGATAGCTTTTGGATGGTTGTTTCTCTAAGGTTATTTTTTTGCCGGTGGCTTTGTTGAATATAAACTGTTGTGTTATTGATGTAAAAGGCGTTGGCTCTGACATGAAATGATAACTATCTTTTCTTGGTATCTGGCGATATGCATTGATTGTATATTTTCCGCTTTCCGAAATTGGATAATATTCTCTATAAGAAACTGGGACACCTTTAACGTCTATTGTATCGCCGGGATTAATTATTTTATTCATGAAAAATTTTGTCGGCTCTTTTGGGTGGCCCACACGAATAGTATCTTTATAAAGTGCTTTTTTTGTATAGTCAATTGTATAAGCAATGTTCTGAATCTTTGATGAAAAATTCCATTTCACCCCTTCTAATGTGTCATTTTGAGAAACAGTCGCCTTCAAATCAAAATACGCCTTACTATAATTCACTTTCCACAAATCATATCTCTTAAACTGCACTTGCAACCTTTTTTGAAAATCATCCCAATTTTTAGTTTCTTTCTTACTCCATAATACTTCACTCAGTG
The DNA here is from genome assembly GCA_963840755.1 of uncultured Chitinophagaceae bacterium. Lineage (GTDB taxonomy): Bacteria > Bacteroidota > Bacteroidia > Chitinophagales > Chitinophagaceae > JJ008. The sequence continues at coordinate 53,580 of CAWJAG010000003.1, forward strand.
CCGCCATGCGGGGAAAAATCATGTATTCAACTTTTTTTGTGTTCTTCATGTATTCTGTCCACACATTGGCTTGTGCACCGAGTATATGTTTGCCCTGCTCTTCAGTTAATACCGCTGGTATAGGTTCGTAGGCATACACTTTTTCAATAGGGTTGTAGCCGCCAATGGTAACACTGTCTTCATTTTCACTTTGTGTATGGTCGAAGTACACCGGGTTACCGGGTGTCATTATCACATCATGGTTTTGTTTTGCCGCATCAATGCCACCCTGCTCGCCCCGCCAGCTCATTACCATTGCATTGGGGGCAAGACCGCCTTCCAGAATTTCATCCCAGCCCATCAATGTGCGGCCCTTACTGTTTAAATATTTTTCCATCCGCTGAATAAAATAGCTCTGCAATTCATGTTCATCTTTCAGTTTATTTTCTTTCATCCTTTGCTGGCATTGCGGGCAACGTTTCCAGTTTTCTTTTGGGCATTCATCTCCACCCACATGAATTATTCTGGAAGGAAACAATGCCAACACTTCATCCATTACATCCTGTAAAAACTGAAATGTTTTTTCCTGCCCGGCGCAAAACACATCATCAAACACACCCCATGTTTGCTGCACCTGTTTGCCAGTTGTATCACCATTCCATTTACATTGTTTAGGGAAATACTTTATTGTTGGTTCATTGGGAAAACAACTCAACTCAGGATAGGCTGCAATAGCTGCTGATGCATGGCCGGGCATTTCTATTTCAGGAATAACATCAATATATCTGTCGGCAGCATACTTTACAACCTCTTTTATTTGTTCCTGTGTATAATAGCCACCATATTTTATTCCATCATTACCTGTACCGGGGTAGCGGCCAATGATAGTGCCGTTTCTCCACCCACCAACCGATGTAAGCTTTGGATATTTTTTTATTTCAATGCGCCAGCCCTGATCGTCAGTTAAGTGCCAGTGAAATTTATTTAATTTATGCAAGGCGAGATAATCAATGTATTGTTTGATGAAATCAATAGAGAAGAAATGTCGGCTGCAATCGAGGTGCATGCCGCGGTATTGAAATCTTGGGTAATCGGTTATAGTTAGTTGGGGGATTTCGAGTTTGGCGGTTTGGGGTTTTGGGTTTGGGAGAAGTTGGATTAGGGTTTGAATGCCGTTGAAGAGGCCGGATTTATTTCTTCCAACACCAATATCAATATAGTTTTTTGTAACCGATAGCCGGTACCTTCCTTCTGTTGTATCACCACCTGGTAAAGGGCTACGGCCAAACTGAATAATGTTTGTAATAACTTTAGAGCGTTGCCTGCCATATATCTGCAACTTGAAGCCATAATGGTTTAAAAGATAACTATTGAAATAATCTGCATATTTTTCAAGCCCATAGCCATGTAGAAAAACAATTTTTGTCTGTTTGTTAATTACAAATGAAGTTTTATCATCACTCAACTTTATTTCCACTGGTTTCGGAATAATATTTACTTCCTGTGTCGAACTATTTAAACCAAAAAGCAGCAGGAGAGAAGCTATTGATATTTTTCTCATGTTAAGTAATTTTGAAAGATTAAATTTACTGAATCTCCCTTCACCCCAATTATTATTTTATGCAAAGCAATGCTGATGTTATAGCGAAGTTCTATACCGCTTTCCAAAAATTAGATTATCAAACCATGAACAGTTGCTACAGCGATGATATTGTCTTTAATGACCCGGCTTTTGGTTTGCTGGAAGGGGAGGAGGCCAAAGCTATGTGGGAAATGCTTTGCAAGAATGCCAAAGAATTCTCCTTAACCTTTTCTAACATTCAGCTATTGGATGATGAGTATGCCACCTGCAACTGGGTTGCCACTTACAAATTTTCTAAAACCGGCAGAAGGGTTATCAACAATATCAAAGCTTACATGAAATTAAAAGATGGAAAAATTATTGAACACAGCGATGCGTTTAAGCTCAGCAAATGGGCGGCACAGGCTTTAGGTTTGCCAGGTGTTTTATTAGGGTGGACAAATTTTATGAAAAGAAAAATTCAAAAGAATGTCAGAAAAAACCTGGATGATTTTATAAATAAAAAAGCTGCCGCAGGCGCAACAGCTTCTTAAAGTAAATTCAGTAATTGTTATTGATTAAATATCGTTTCATCAATTTTTACATTCAGTTCAACATTACTGAAGTTTAATTCCTGCATAGTATTTCCGCCAACCGATTGTATGGCAGACATGGCAAACTTAATGCCGCCAAATTCTTTAAAGTTACTGTAAGCAGTTTCAACTTCCATTTCTGTACCATTAAGTTCCCTTTTGGAAATTGATTTTGCCAATAAGAAATCTGTTGTGTTTATAAAATAATAAGAATCTTTTCCAGTTTCTTTGTTAGTCAATTTTATTTTCCAAGTTGTGCCTTCCTGCCCGGCCAGTTCTACTTTATGGCCACGGCTTGCATAATCCATTAATGCATTGGCAAGCGAAGCTTGTGCTTTAAAGGCTTCTAATTCTGCACCACTAACTTCAGTAGGGGTTTCGGCTCCGGCAAATGGGTTTATCTTCCAGCCTTTTCCATTACCGTATACATTAACAACAGCCTGTCCCATTACATCCACATCTGTTCTCATTCCCTTACCATTTACTATTTGTGTGGTAAAGGAGAAATCATTTCCCTGCAAGGTGGCAGTGCCGGTAAGTTTGGCGGTGGTTACTTTATTAAATGCATCTAATCCGCCCATAGCAGTAGCATATTTTGTAATAATTTCTTCAGCAGTTTGCGCCTGTGCAGAAATGGTGACCATACAAAGAAAGGCAAATACTATTTTTTTCATTTTTAATAATTTATTTAACAAAACTAAGTTATTGGTCGGTAAGATGATTAATAAACCGCAATGGTTGTTTACAATTCTTTTATAAAAATCCCACCCCGAAAAACCGGGATGGGAGTATGCAATTCGTTTCTTACCCCTCTCAAAAGGAGAGATGGTGGTGAGGTTATTAAGGGAAGATGCCCAACTCTGCATAACTGTTAGCCACTTTATTTATAGCAACAACATAAGCAGCAGTCCGCATATCAGGAATATTTGCATCTGCTTTCCAGGCATTCATAATTTCATGGGTGGCAGTAATCATTGTTTCTTCCAGTCCGCTGTAAACAAGGTCTACTTCATCTGGGCCATGCATAATAAATTCCCTTTCAGAATCTTTTACTTTTTTGCCACTCAATTCTTCCATTTGCCCGAGTATGTGTGAGTTCAGGTTTTCAGTAAAACGTTTTTCCATACGGCCATAGCGAACATGGCTCAGGTTCTTCAACCATTCAAAATAAGAAACCGTAACACCACCGGCGTTCAAATACATATCAGGTACAACCAGCACACCTCTTCTTACAAATTCTTCGTCTGCTTCGGGTGTTAACGGGCCATTGGCAGCTTCACCAACAATTTTTGCTTTTATCCTTGGTGCATTCTCGCCGTTAATTACATTCTCCAGCGCAGCAGGTATAAGGATATCACATTCCATTTCTAATGCATCGGCATTGTTTTCAAAATTTGTTGCACCGGGAAAATTTAATATAGAACCAGTTGTCTTACGGTGATTGAACAAAGCATCAATATCCAATCCATCTTTATTCCAGATAGCCCCTTCATATTCTGCCAGACCAATTACTTTGGCACCAGCATCCTGAAAAAATTTAGCAGAGTGGTAACCCACATTTCCCAAGCCCTGTACTACAACCCTCTTATCTTTCACACCTGTTGTTAACCCCAGCTTTGTCATCATATCAGGCATATTACAAACTTCCCTGAGGCCAAAGAAAACACCGAGACCGGTAGCTTCCCTGCGGCCCCTTACACCGCCTTGTGTTACAGGTTTACCCGTTACACACCCGGCTGCATCTATTTCGCCGGGCCTCATTGATGTATAGGTGTCCAGTATCCAGGCCATTTCTCTTTCGCCTGTTCCGTAATCGGGGGCAGGCACATCTGTACCGGGGCCTATAAAATTTTTCTTGATTAGTTCTGCGGTATAGCGGCGGGTAATTTTCTCCAGTTCATATACCGTATATTTTTTTGGATCGATGCTGATGCCGCCTTTTGCACCACCGAAAGGAACATTTACAATGGCACATTTATAAGTCATTAAAGCGGCAAGGGCCATTACTTCATCCAGATTTACTGATGTGGCAAAGCGGATACCGCCTTTACAGGGTGCTTTGTGGTGACTGTGCTGAACCCGGTAAGCTTTTATTACTTCAATACCATCACCAATTTTAACCGGGAAGTTCATCCGGTAAACGGCGTTGCATTGTTTAATCTGTTCAAGGGTACCGGAATCCCATTTGGTAAATTTGGCGGCCTTGTCAAAACTTTTTTCAACGGCTCCAAAAAAACTGTAGTGTTTGTCTGACATAATTTCGTATTTTATTTAGCAATCGTTATTGTATACAATGTATGAAATTCTTTATTTAGCAGCAAGTACAAATGTTTGTAAAAGTAGAGATAAAAAAGGCCTCATTGGTTTAAAAGAACGGAATTAAATTTTAATTAATCGGAATTTTTTTCAAGCCGTGAAATTTTCCTGTCTAACCGGAAAACATAAAGTAAAAGGCCAATGAGAATCGTTGTTACTACCGCCACCACTACATATATCCTTCCGTTGCTGCGCATGGTATCCGCCATTTCTACAGGGGCTTGCTGTGCATTTACCAGGGCTGAGTTTATCAGAAATAACAGCAGCAATATTGATTTGCTTAAAATCTTCATACTATCAGATTTTTTTCTTTTAATAAATCTAACCTTATTTTAAGTGTTGTTATCCAGACACCCAATAATGTCCAGCCGATAACGGCAGGATAAAATACGAGGCGCATAGAACCACTTATATCATTTTTTACATCAAGGGCGGGGTTACCTTCATTTCCCGGATGCAAGCTGGGCAGTATCCTCGGTAAAATCCAGATGGCCGGAAATAAAATGGCATAGGCAAAGATGTTGTACACGGCACTTATCCTCGCTTTTTTATCAATATCCTGTATCGAATCCCTTAAAATTAAATAAGCAAAATAAACAAGCAGTGCAATGGCTGCGCCGATAAGTTTAGGATCCCTTGCAATAGAACTAAAAGAATTAATGGCGGGTTTATTCGGGTCTGCCCATGTGTAAGATGCCCATATTGCACCAGTAACATACCCCAACAGACCAAATACTATACCTGCAACGGCAAAATGCCGGGCATATATATCATACTTCAGCTTAAATGTGCGGAGATATTTTATTGCATTTACTACTGAGATAGTAAAAAGTATCATCATAGCAAACCACATACAAACATGAAAATAAAGATTACGGATTGTTTCCTGTAGCGGGGGCAAATGAGGCACTTTTCCTAAAAACCCGGCAATGAAAGTATAAAGCAGTAAAGCAACTGCTAAAACCTTCCACCAGGACTTGTGCATATAGTTTTTAGTCTCTGTCATCAGGACAAGCCGAAATAAATTTCAGCTTTAATTAGTGGGGCAAAATTAGGGTGATGTGGCTAAACGAAAACAAAAATGTTTATTGATGAATGCACACATACCCGCCGTAGCTTTCAACTAATTAAAAAAGTTCTTGAATAAATTAGCGAGGTGGACATCATCCCATATTATGAAACACTTTCTGCACATCATCATCCTGCTCCAACTTTTCAATTAGTTTACTTACATCCTCAGCCTGTGCATCACTCAGCGGAACGGTGGTAGATGGTATCCATTCCACTTCGGCACTAATGGGGGAGATGCCTTTATCTTCCAGAGCTTTTTGCATATTACCAAAATCTGTAAAGGCAGAACGAACTACTAAAATAGGTTCCCCATTTTCACCAGTACTCTCACCCAGTTCTTCCAGCCCAAAATCAATCAGTTCCAATTCCATATCTTCTGCATTAAGGCCTTCGGGTTTTAATTTAAACACACCCATTTTTTTAAACTGAAAAGAAACCGAACCGCTGTTGCCAAGGTTTCCACCACCTTTATTAAAGATGGCTTTCACATTTGCCACTGTTCTTACATGGTTATCGGTTGCCGTTTCTGCCAATAGTGCCACACCATGCGGGCCGTAACCTTCATATAGAATCTCATCAAAGTTTAATAACTCTTTTCCCTGTGCCCTTTTAATGGCCGCTTCTACACGGTCTTTAGGCATACCCACACTTCGGGCATTTTGAAAGCAACGACGCAGAGCCGCATTCGAGTTAGGATCGGGGCCGCCAGCCTTTACTGCAATAATTATCTCTTTACCAATACGGGTAAAGTTCTTGGCCATTTTATCCCAACGGGCAAACATGGATGCTTTACGTACTTCAAATATCCTTCCCATTTCTTTTTGTTTTTATGAACCGGGCTGTAGTGCTACTATCAACTTTCGTTGCGTCGCACTCTTCATGGTTCTGTTCGCTGCTCAGCAATTAAGGACGGCAAAAGTACGGCAATGGGTGCAAAAGAAAAACCGTCCCGCATAAGGCGGAACGGTTTTATCAGTCATTTGACTTTTTATCAGCTTTTATCTTCAGGTTTACCAAGTTTAGTTGCATATAATACAGCATGAACAGCAGCAAAACCAAGAGAAATGTAAAGCAATGTCCTGTCAGCATCAAAGCCTACAGAATTTTGATGCAGGAAGCCTACAATGGCTAAAAGCCCTGCCAATGCTATTCCTGTAATGCGGGCCATCTTCATCCCTTTACGGCTATCTGTACCATTACCTAAGTGGCTGTTCTTAACGCCATATACTAAATAAATATCAAGGCCAATAAGCATCCATACCAATAATCGTATCCAGGTATCCATTGGCAAAAATACCATCATGAATAAGCAAGTAGCTATACCTAAAATAGGAACCAGGGGAACCATTGGAGTTTTAAATGCCCTTGGCAGGTTCGGCATTTTGTTACGCATTACCCAAACACCGATACATACAAGAATGAAAGCGAATAATGTCCCAATGCTTGTCATTTCCCCCACTACATCTGCAGGAACAAATGCAGCGAAAGCACTTACGAAAAGCATGAAGAACATATTGTTTTTAGCAGGTGTTTGTGTTTTTGGATTAACAGCAGAAAAAATTTTTGGAATTAAACCATCCTTACTCATACTAAAGAATACACGGCTTTGCCCCATCAGCATTACTAATATAACGGATGCATATCCAAAAAGAATAGCAACAACGATTGCTCTGTTGAGCCACGGGTAGTCTGGTTTTATTATACCAGCAGCATCAGCAGTTCCCATGTGTTCAATAGCAATAGCGACGGGTGCAATACCCTTTTCACCTGCAAATGTTGTATAGCTGGTTACACCCGTCATTACATGTGCAAAGAGGATATATAATATAGTACAGATAATTAATGAACCTAAAATACCGATTGGCATATCCTTCTTAGGATTCTTTGCTTCCTGTGCAGCTGTACTCACGGCATCAAAACCTATATAAGCGAAAAATACAATGGCGGCGGCCCGAATAATACCGCTAAAACCAAAGTCGCCAAACTTTCCGGTATTATCAGGAATATAAGGGCTATAGTTATCATTATTGATATATGACCATCCAAGAATAATGAAAGTAAGTACCACCGCTATTTTTACTACTACGATGATACTGTTTACAAATGCACTTTCTTTTGTTCCTCTTATCAAGAGTAAACTCATCAGGACAATAATAAATACTGCGGGAAGATTAATGATACCGCCGCTCCACGGCCCTGCTGTTAATTCTGTTGGCAGTGTGACACCAAACCCTCTTAGAAACTCAATCAAATACCGGCTCCAGCTAATACCAACCGTAGCTGCACCAACTGCATATTCCAGCACCAGATCCCACCCAATAATCCATGCCATAAACTCACCCATGGTAGCATAGGAATAAGTATAAGCACTACCTGCAACAGGAATCATTGATGCAAACTCTGCATAACAAAGACCAGCGAACAAACAACCCAAACCTGCTACTATAAATGAAATAGTAATAGCTGGGCCTGCATGGTTTGCTGCGGCCATACCTGTAATAGAAAATAAACCAGCACCAATGATGGCGCCAATTCCAAGGGCAATTAATCCTTTTGCACCCAGGGTTTTCTTCAGCGTATGTGTACCGGTTTCGGCTGCTTCATTCATTAAAGCATCCATCGGTTTTCTTACAAATAAACTCATATGTTGGTTTTTATTAAGTGACTAAGTTAAGGATTCAAGATACAATTTTATTCTTTTGTGGTTTTTTGCCTTGATACTGCAAAATAATATAAAGGGATGCCCGCCAGAACAATTATCAACCCCGGCCATGTAAACTGTGGTTTATAAATGATAAGCAGGATACAAAATGCCAATCCCATTAATATATAAATAATGGGCAACACAGGGTAGCCAAATGCTTTATAAGGCCGTTCTGCACCCGGCATTTTTTTTCTTAGAATAAATATACCTGCAATAGTTAGTATATAAAACAGTACCACTACAAACGAAATCATATCCAGCAACTGGCCGTATTTACCACTCAGGCTCCAGGCACAGGCAACTAAACACTGTATCCAAAGGGCAACCTGCGGCACTGCATTTTTATTCAGCGTACCCACACTTTTGAAAAATAAACCATCTTTTGCCATTGTATAATACACCCTTGCCCCGGCCAATATTAACCCATTATTGCAACCGAAAGTTGATACCATTATTAAAATGGCAATAAGAATTGTTCCAAAATCCGGGAAAATTTTATTAGCAGCAGCTACGGCCACCCGGTCATCTTTTGCAAAAGCCAGTTCGTTTAGTGAAAGTACATTCAGGTACATGAGGTTGGCAGATACATAAATGATTGTTACAATGAGTGTGCCGAGGAAGAGGCTCAGACCAATATTTCTTTTAGGGTTTTTCATTTCACCAGCAATGAAGGTTACATTATTCCAGGCATCGCTGCTGAAGATAGAGCCTACCATGGCTGCGGCTATTGCACCCATTAATGCGGAAACACCAATGCCTAAAAAAGTTCCGTTAGGAATAAAATTACCGGCTGTGTCTTTTTCCACCTGCAAAGCGGTGAAACCTGTTTTCCAGTTCTCTGCCCAAAAACTTTCTTTAACTAATAAAAAGCCAAAAGCAATCAATCCAAACAACGCAAACAACTTGGCCGAAGTAAAAATGGTTTGTATAAATTTTCCTTCTTTTACCCCCCTGGAATTTATATAAGTTAGCAAACAAATAATTACAATAGCCACCAACTGGCCTGAGTAAACATTTATAATTCCTGCATCAAACAAAAAATAATTATTACCTAACTCCGGAACGAGGTAGGCCAGAAATTTTGAGAATGCAACACCCACCGCAGCAATAGTGGCTGTTTGTATCACAGCAAAAAAACTCCATCCATACAAAAACCCCATTAATGGGTTGTAGGCTTCTTTTAAATAAACATATTGCCCGCCAGCCTTTGGAAACATACCGCTCAACTCACCATAGCTTAATGCAGCAATCAGTGTCATAAATCCTGTAATAAGCCAAACGGCAATTAACCATCCGGCACTGCCCACATTGCGGGTAATATCGGCACTTACAATAAAAATACCGGAGCCAATCATGGAGCCGGCAACAATCATGGTGCCATCAAATAATCCGAGAGTGGGTTTAAATCCTGTTTGTTGTTCTGCCATAAAGTTGGTTTGGTGTAAAAGCAGGAGGGAAAATACAGATTTCTGCGAAAAGCAATGAAAAAGAGTTATAAACGGCTTTGGCACAGATTTCATTGAATGGTGGCAATCCTTTAGTTTTGAAGTCTTACTGTTTAAATATGAATAAAAGAAATGCTGGTTTACTTGGGTTGCTGCTTTTTACAGTAGTCTCTATTCTTCATGTATTGGATTGGAACAACATTGCTGATTTGCCTGATACCGTTTTATCAGTAAGCCGCTGGGCATTTGTTGGTTCATTAATAGTATATGCCTGGTTCAAAAAATCACTCACCGCATGGATAATGGCGGCAATGGTGTTAGGTGTACTTATAGGTTTCGAGTTTCCTGCTTTTTCACAAAACCTGAAATTTTTGCGGCAAATATTTCTTAACCTGGTTAAGACGATTGTTGCGCCGCTTCTTTTTTCAACCTTGGTTGTTGGTATAGCCGGCCATTCTAATTTAAAACAAGTAGGCAGGCTGGGGTGGAAATCAATTTTGTATTTTGAAGTAGTAACAACTATTGCATTGGTTATTGGGTTAATAGCCATAAATGTATCCCAGGCTGGTGTGGGTATAGTACAGCCGGAAATATTAGAAAAACTTCCCGAAACAAAAGCACTCAATTGGGATGAGCATATTGTAGATGTGTTTCCAACAAATTTCATTAAAGCAATTTATGAGGGTAAAGTATTGCAGATAGTGGTATTCTCTGTTTTATTTGCCATTGGCCTTGCAATGCTTAAAGAAGATAAAAAAAGGCCAATGCTCCGTGCCTGTGAAAGCCTGTCCGAAGCCATGTTTAAGTTTACTAATATCATCATGTACTTTGCACCAATAGGCATAGGTGCTGCCATGGCAGTTACAGTTGGGCATTTAGGCATTGGGGTATTAGAGAATTTATTGAAATTAGTATTGACACTTTATGCCGCATTAATTGTTTTTCTCTTTGCCGTTCTGCTTCCAATTGCTATGCTGATAAAGTTGCCGATTAAAAAATTTATACAAGCAGTACGGGAGCCTGTTTCAATTGCATTTGCCACTACCAGTTCTGATTCTGCTTTGCCTAAGGCCATGGAGAATATGGAAAAATTTGGTGTACCCCGCCGTATCGTATCATTTGTAATCCCCACTGGCTATACTTTTAATCTTGACGGAACAACTTTATATCTTTCGCTTGCTTCTGTTTTTGTAGCCCAGGCAGCCGGTTTGCATATGAGTATTGGAAACCAGATAACCATGGGTTTAATTTTAATGCTTACCAGCAAAGGGGTTGCGGCGGTGCCAAGGGCATCATTAGTAATATTAATTGCCACTGCTGATCAGTTTAACCTTCCTATGTGGCCTATTGCGGCAATATTTGGCATTGATGAGTTAATGGATATGGCCAGAACATCGGTTAATGTAATTGGCAATACATTAGCCAGTTGTGTTATTGCCCGTTGGGAAGGGGAGTTTGATGATGAAAAAGCATTAGCTTTTAATGAGAAAGAAGCTGATGCTGTAGTTGCTGAATAAAAAAATATTAATAGATTATTTATGGAGATGTTTTTATTAGATGCTTTTCACTGGACAAATTTGCTACAACCGCAATGGTATGTAGAGCATGGTGGCCTTTGGCTTTTATTATTTGTAGTGTTTGCAGAAACAGGTTTGTTCGTTGGCTTTTTTCTTCCCGGCGACTCATTGTTGTTTGTTGCCGGGATATTTGCGCATGAAATAACAACTAAAGCAGGTGAGGTAAAAGCTGGTTTGGCAACCAGGTATTAAACTGGTTTGGCTTTGTGTATCCAAACTATTCTTATTGGCTTGATTTGTTAATACTAATAGCACTAATTTCTGTATGCGGAATAATAGGAAATGCTGTTGGCTACTGGACGGGAAGAAAAGTTGGCCCCGCCATGTACAACTGGAGAGACCGTTTTCTATTTAAGAAAAGATACCTGCACCAGGCACATGATTTTTATGAAAAACATGGTGGCCTTGCAGTAATTGGTGCAAGGTTTCTTCCCTTCATCCGCACATTTGCACCTATTGTTGCAGGGATAGTAAAAATGGACAGAAAGAAATTTCATTTCTTCAATGTAGTTGGTTGTATTGCATGGGTAACTACGATGATACTTGGCGGTTTCTTTTTACAAAAATGGGTGTGGGACTGGTTTAAGTTCGATCTCAAAGAACACCTTGAAATAATTGTACTTGGTATTGTATTGGTAACAACTGCTCCTGTTATCATAAAAATGATTTCAGGAAAAAAGAGAAACACCACTGGTACTGCTTCTTAGTTTCAAACAATAGCTTAATGAATCAGCCTAAACAAGCTTCTATTTTTAATATCGCCGTTATCGTTGCGGCATTGGGATATTTTGTTGACATATACGATTTGTTGCTGTTCACTATTGTAAGGGAGCCTAGCCTTGCAGCGTTGGGGGTTGATCTGAGTATAAAGAAGGATGTAATAGCGGCCAGCACCAGTGTTATCAACTGGCAAATGTGGGGCTTGCTGATTGGTGGTATCATTTGGGGGGTGATGGGTGATAAAAAAGGAAGATTAAGTGTATTGTTTGGTTCTATCATTCTTTATTCTATTGCTAATTTCTTTACCGGGTTTGTTCAAACAATCGAGCAATATTGTTATGCAAGGTTTGCAGCAGGTATTGGCCTGGCTGGTGAGCTTGGTGCAGGTATTACATTGGTAAGCGAATTGTTACCAAAAGCAAAAAGGGGTATTGGTACTTCGTTGGTTGCAGGTATAGGTTTGTTTGGGGCGGTAGCGGCATATTTTACTTTTAAGTTTACTGATAACGACTGGAGGCTTTGTTACAAAATAGGTGCAGGCATGGGAGTATTGCTTTTATTCCTCAGGATAAAAGTGGCCGAAAGCGGAATGTTTAAGGAAGTGAAGCATAGCAATATTTCAAGGGGGAATTTCTTTATGTTTTTTACAAAAGCCAGTCGTTTCAAAAAATATATGCTTGCCATACTTATTGGTATGCCTACCTGGTTTGTTATTGGCATACTGGTAAACCTTAGTAACCGTTTTGCAACAGAGTTTTATGGAAAAAATGCCATTGAATCAGGCAAGGCTATTATGTATGCTTATGCGGCTATTGCCATAGGTGATATATTGGTTGGTTTTGTAAGCCAGTATTTTAAAAGCCGGAAAAAAGCTTTGTATCTTTTCTACTTCTTTGCTATTATTTCCGGCATTTATTTTTTCAGTGGCACGATTCAAAACGATGCATCAATGTATATAGCCTGCGCTATGCTTGGTTTTAGTACCGGCTTTTGGGCAATATTTGTTACAATGGGGGCAGAGCAGTTTGGCACTAACCTGCGGGCAACAGCAGCTACCACTATACCGAATATGGTAAGGGGGTCGCTTCCATTAATCAACTTATTATTTGTAAATCTTTTTCAGCAAAGTATTGGATGGTCTTTTGTAAAGAGTGCCATGATAACAGGCATAATCGTAATGGCCATTACATTGATTGCTGCGTATTTTACAGAAGAAACTTTTCACAAGGATCTTAATTATATAGAAACCGATTAAGGCTATGAAATTTCTCATCATACGATTTTCTTCTATCGGTGATATAGTTCTTACCACACCTGTTATCCGCTGCCTCAAAAAACAAGTGCCGGATGCCGAAGTGCATTTCCTGGTGAAAGACAAATTCCGTTCAGTTGTGGAGCATAATCCTTACATAGATAAAATACATGTGCTGGCACATAGCTGGGAATTGATGATGGAGGAATTGAAAACCGAGAAGTACGATTATATTATTGACCTGCACCACAATTCAAAAACACTACGGCTAAAGAATGCATTAAAAGAAAAATCATCTTCTTTTTACAAACTCAATATCCAAAAATATTTTCTTACTGCATTTAAAGTTAACCTTCTTCCCAAAGTTCATATTGTTGACAGGTATATGAAAACAGTAGAATCATTCGGTGTAAAGAATGATGGCGCAGGACTTGATTATTTTATCCCGCCGGAAGCAGGAAACAAAACTCAGTGATATCCCTGCTTCGCACCATGCAGGTTATATTGCCTGCGTAATTGGTGCGGCACACGGCACCAAAAGATGGCCGGTGCATAAATGGAAAGAGTTTTGTTCCCAAATGAGACACCCCATTATTTTACTCGGCGGGGCGGAAGATAAAGTTGCAGGTGATGAAATTGCAGCAGTAGATCATTAAAGTGTATAATGCCTGCGGCAAATTCAAACTAAATGAAAGTGCCGACCTGGTACGAAAAGCAAAATTGGTAATTACACATGATACCGGGCTGATGCATATTGCCGCTGCTTATAAAAAACCAATTATCTCTCTTATGGGGAAATACTGTACCTGCATTTGGAATGACACCTTATTATGGTGCGACCATGGTGCCGGATGTAATATGCAGGTAAACAAACTATGGTGCCGGCCATGCAGCAAGATCGGATACGACAAATGCCCCCTGGGGCATTTTAAGTGCATGGAAAAAATTGATACCACAGGATGTTTTGCAAAGAGCAAGGCAGAATATTGGGGGTAAATTTGCAATTCTCTAATATCCTGACCTGTCCTGGATTTGTTAGAAAAAGAAAATTAAAGCAAAGCAAACATCATAACAAACCCTGCAATAACAAGGGTTGCCTGTACATTTTCCTTTCCATTATGAGTCGAATTTTTCTCATAACCTGATTTTTAAGTTTTCAACAGATTCGTAATCAGGTTTTCCAGGAATGGGTAAGCGGATATTCGGAAAGGATAGGGGAGATGAAAATGAGGATGCATGCAAAGGTAAAACCGTTTTTTTTAAATAAATTTTGCCAATAGGAAAACTACGATTATCGGCTATTTATAAAGTAGCGATATGCTTATCTTTAATCTATGGCTAGGCTTTTAGTAACTTTAATACCTCTTCTCTTCTTTTTTCGCCGGGCTTATCAGCACAATCGGGTCAATAGTATTGATTCCTTCAGGATACATGGCGGCATAAAAGTAACAATCGACAGTCCGTTAAATTTTTCCAGCAACAGTAAAACAGTTGTTACTTTTTTTGCATTGCCAAACGGAAACACCACCAAACAAACAATGGGAAAAATGATGCAACCGGGTGATGACTGGCATTTTGATATACAGCATATAGCGGCGCAAACAAAATTCATCCGACAGCAATTAAAGAAAACAAACTTCGTAGTTATTTATCTGGAGAATGATTATAAAAGCTGGCCCGCATGGAAGCAAGAGCACCCTGATTTTAAAAAAGAAATCCCTGCGTTGGTTGATTCTCTTATCGGCTTAATTGGCGAAAAGGATAAAGTAGTTTACCTGAACGGCCATAGTGGCGGCGGCAGTTTTATTTTTGGTTACTTAGCCGGGGTTGAAAAAATACCGGCAATGATTAAGCGGATTAGTTTTTTGGATAGTGATTATGGCTATGACAGTACCTATTACCCCAAATTTAAAAACTGGTTGCAGGATAATAAATATGCTGCATTAAATGTGTTTGCTTATAACGACAGTATGGCTTTGTATAACGGCAAGCCTGTTGTTTCGCCAACAGGGGCACCTGGTACCGCAGCCATTTGTTATTATCTCATTTGAAAAATGATTTTCAATTTAGCAGTAAGGAAACGGACAGCCTTACCATTTATAAAAGTGAAGACAAGCTGATACAGTTTTATTTTAAGAAAAATTTTAATCAGGGTATTTATCACACACAGCAGGTGGAACTGAATGGTTTTATACATTCTGTATTATGCGGAACCAAATTTGATTCAAAAAAATACAGCTATTATTCCAAAAGGGCATACTCCCAATTTATTCACTAGTGTTATTGGTAGTCAGTTTGAAAAAGCACTGGGAACTGTTTTTTTATTTTTCGCTGTCTTCCACTATCAAGTTCTTCAAATAGTTTTTTATACTTCTCCGTGCAAATTTGCCGCAATGCCCTTTGCTGCCCTTCTTTAATTTCTTTAATAACTATTGCTGCCACGGTGTCGGCTACCTGTTCGTTTTCTTTTTTAAAGTTAATGCGGTCATACATTTTACCTGTACCGAGGTAGCTTTTAAAAAGTCTTTCCTGTATGTATTTAGCTAGGTGTTCGGTATCCACGGTATCCCTGCCTACTCTTATTATTCCTGATTCATCAATGGTTACATAAATTATTTTTTCGCCATTGCCAGCAAAGGCATGTTGAAAGAACAGGAGACCACAAAGCAGAAGCAGCATCCGCATTGGTAAAATTTTGTTTATGCCGAAAGATAAATAATAATTTTATAAGCCACGAATGCACTAATAATTTGTTAGAGGTATTCATTAGTGCATTCGTGGCTTTCCCCAAATTTATTTCAACTCACTCAGCTCCAGCCAGCGAAATTCTTTTTCATCCAGCAGTTGGGTTATTTCGCCAATACGGAGGGAGAGTTTTTGCAATTCTTCAAAAGGGGTTTTGCCATTGTTCAGCTTTTCGGTAATATTTTCTTTTTCTTTTGTCAGGTCGGCAATTTCTTTTTCCAGTAATTCAAATTCTCTTTTTTCTTTAAAGGAAAGTTGCTTTTTGTTGCTGGTTGCTTGTTGCTGAGTATTGGTTGCTGCTGGCTTGCTGTTAATTGCAGGTGGTTCATTACTGATAAGGCTGCCCATAGCCGATTGCACGTCATTTGCAATAGCTTCCCTGTATTGCGAATAATTGCCCGGAAAATCTCTTATCACTCCATCGCCTTCAAAAACAAAAAGATGATCCACCAGCCGGTCCATAAAATACCGGTCATGCGATACAATCAATAAACAACCGGGAAATTCACTTAAAAAATTTTCCAATACACCCAAGTGTCGGTAAGATCCAGATCATTGGTAGGTTCATCCAGTATCAAAAAATTAGGATTGCGGAAAAGAATGGAAAGTAAATGCAGTCTTCTTCTTTCACCACCACTTAGTTTGCTGATATAGGTATATTGTTTATCGGGGTCAAATAAAAACAATTGCAGAAACTGTGCAGCACTTAATGAGCCGCCACTGGCCAATGGAAAATGTTCTGCAATATCTTTTACAAATTCAATCACCCGCATATCTTCTTTTACCACCAATCCCTGCTGCGAATAATTGCCAAAGATGACCGTATCGCCAATATTGACTTTGCCGCTGTCTGCTTTTTCTATTCCCTGCAGAATATTGATAAAAGTGGATTTGCCAGCGCCATTTTTTCCTACCACACCGATGCGTTCTCCTTTTTTAAAAGTATAATCAAATCCTTTCAGAATATTTTTTCGCCATAGCTTTTATATACTTTTTTTAGCTCCGCTACTTTTCCGCCCAGCCGGTTCATCTTCATATCCAGTTGCACCTGCTCATCATCAATTTGCTGTTTGGCTTTTTTCTCCACCACATAAAAATTATCCTGCCGGCTTTTGCTTTTAGTGGTTCTGGCTTTAGGTTGCTTTCGCATCCATTCCAGTTCTTTGCGGTAAGTATTTTTTGCTTTATCAATACTGGCCATATCATTTTCTATCCGGGCCGTTTTCTTTTCCAGGTAGTTTTCATAATCGCCTTTATGTACATAAATATTACTGCCTTCCATTTCCCATATTTCATTGCAGACGGCATCTAGGAAATACCGGTCATGGGTTACCAGCAGCAGGGTTACATTTTCCTTATCAAAATAATGTTCCAGCCACTCCACCATTTCCACATCAAGGTGGTTGGTAGGTTCATCCATGATCAGCAATACATGCTTATGTTCAAAGCCAATATCAATTAATGTTTTGGCAAGGGCTACTCTTTTTCGCTGCCCGCCGCTTAAGGTTGCTTACCGGCTGCTGAAGGTGATGGATATTTAGTTTACCCAGTACCTGTTTTACTTTGGCATCAAAATCCCAGGCACCAAGTTCATCCATTTTTATAATGGCATCACTGAGTTTATCCGGATCGGATCAGCTTCTTCGCTCAGCAATTCATATTCTTTAATAGCATTGATGATGGGGTGATTATGAAAGAAAATATTATCCAGTATGGATTTTTCTTCTACAAAAGACGGTTCCTGTTCCAGCAATACCACATCCACATCTTTATTGATCCAGACTTTACCTTCATCAGCGGTTTCTTTACCGGCCAGTATTCTCAGCAAAGTGGATTTGCCGGTGCCATTCCTGGCAACCAGGGCAATTTTATCGCCTTCTTCTATATGAAATGAAATGTTTGAAAACAGGGGCTGAATGCCGTAACTCTTTGTCAATCCTTCAACAGAAACATAATGCATGCTGCAAAGATAACTTACCGGCCAGCAAGCCAGATAAGAAGACATAGAATAATTGTAGCAATAATGATGATAATGAGGGAATATTTTTCCCGGTTATGCCGTTTTATGCTTTTTCTTTCGTAATTAGTTATTTGCATGATAGCTGGTTCATCCGTACCAGCCAGGTTTAAAAGCTTGTTAACAATGGCAATGTAAATAGACTGTCGGCAAGGGCTGCATTGGCTCGATAGCAGCGACAATAATTTCCCGTTAGAATCGCTGGTTCATTAAAAGTTTTTAAGTTTTGCAATCGTAGATCCGGATAGCAATACCAAGCATATATCCCTTAAGCCTTCTTTATCCATACGGAAAACATCCAATTTGGAAACATAACTTTCCAGTTCCAGGACCTGTTGCAAAATGGTAACAGGTGATATACCTGTTGTTTTTTCGTTTCCCAATGCTTTGCTCATACCAGCGTTGCTGCAGGTAATATTCTTTTTTAGATGGATTGGTCAGTACTTCGTATGCTTCTTTTATTTCGGCAAACTGTGCAGTGGCATAAGGATCGTTATTGTTTTTATCAGGATGATATTGCAGGCCAGTTTCCGGTAGGCCTTTTTTATTTCCGGCAAGGGTGGCAGAAGGGTCTATTTCAATATTTCGTAATAATCTTTAAGGTGCATTCATGTAAATATTTCGCAGTAGTTGCAAAATAGGGTAATTTTATAATCAATTAAATTTTAGTGTATGGCATAAAAAAATACAACAGCCGCAAATTTATTACAGCCACATCCGCTGCAGGTATAGTGCCGTAGTAATCCCCGCATGGGCTTTGCTACGGGATCAAAGCAAATTGCACAAACAAAATTGGCTGAAGAAATACCTTTTACCCAGCAACCGTTGTTGTATAAGTATAATTCCCTT
The DNA here is from genome assembly GCA_963840755.1 of uncultured Chitinophagaceae bacterium. GTDB lineage: Bacteria > Bacteroidota > Bacteroidia > Chitinophagales > Chitinophagaceae > JJ008. Next base: position 72,409 of record CAWJAG010000003.1, read on the forward strand.
GAGCCTGCTATTGATGCCATGACAATGGAGATACACTACAGCAAACATGCAGCAGCTTATGCAAAAAATTTAGCAGATGCAATGCAGGCAGAAGGGGTTGATGCAACAAATGAAAAACTTACATCTTTACTTGGAAGGATTTCAAGATATTCGGCAAAAATGCGCAACAATGCTGGCGGGCATTATAACCATGAGTTTTTCTGGGCAAGCATGAAAAGCCCGGTTGAAAATAATATGCCACAGAACGGATTGGCAGATGCAATAAAAAAGGACTTTGGATCCTTCGATGCTTTTAAAACACAGTTTGCCGATGCAGGTAAAAACAGCTTTGGCAGCGGTTGGGCATGGCTGGTAAAAACTACAGATAACAAATTGGTCATTGGTTCTTGCCCTAATCAGGATAACCCATTAATGGATCTTAGCGATTTAAAAGGTACACCGTTGCTTGGTCTTGATGTATGGGAACATGCCTATTATTTAAAATACCAAAACCGCCGTGCCGATTACATTAATGCCTGGTGGAATTTGGTAAACTGGGATAAAGCACAAATGCGGTTTTTATGATGATGTTCTTACTGCCGGATGGTATTTCTCTTTTCGAAAACATTTTTATAGCTTTATGCTCCTTAAATGTTAACTAAATCCTCCTTTATGCGAAAACTTATTCCGCAGGTAAAATTATTATCAGCATTTGCTTTAGCAACTTCTTTTCTGTTCATAACCGGCTGCCAGCGGGAAATTAATGATCCCGGAGGTGGAAATACAGGCGGCGGGGGAGGTACACCTGTTGTTGTTAATGATAATATTATGGTAACAGCAGGAGTAAAAAGGAATTGTGGTGGATGAAAACAACCAGCCTGTTGCAGGTGCAGCCGTAAGCAGCGGGGCGAATACAACCACCACCGACAGGTATGGGGTGTTTCATTTTAATAACATAAGCCTTTCAAAAGAAAACGGTCATGTAAAAATTGATAAAGCCGGGTATTTTACAGGACACCGCACTTTTGCAACAACAGCCGGGAGGATACATAATCTGCGGATAAAATTATTACCTAAAACAAACATTGGCAATTTTACTGCTTCTTCCGGAGGAACAATTACCCTTGCATCGGGCGGTAAATTAGTAATGCCCGCCAATGCAGTAACTGATGCAGGCGGCAATTCATATACCGGCCAGGTAAATATTGCTATGACATGGATTGACCCTACAGCCGCTAACCTTGCAGATATTATGATGGGTGATTTACGAGGTGTAACAACAGATGGGCAGGAGAGGGTACTTGAAACCTTTGGTATGCTTGGGGTTGAGATGACATCACCATCAGGCCAACCATTAAAAATTGCAACCGGTAAAACCGCAGAACTAACTTTTCCAGTTCCAACTTCTATATTAAGCAATGCACCTGCTACAATTGACCTATGGCATTTTGATGAACCAACCGGAAGATGGAAGCAGGAGGGAACAGCTACTAAAACAGGTACAAACTATGTGGCACAGGTAAGCCATTTTTCTTTCTGGAATTGCGATGCGCCATTTCCGTTAATAAACCTTTGCATGACGGTTGTAAATGCAGCCAATAACCAACCCTTAGTAAATGCACATGTAAGGATAAAAAGGATAAATGGCGGAGCTGGTTATGGTTATACCGATTCTATTGGGAACTTATGTGGTAAAGTGCCAAAAAACGAGGCATTAATACTTGAAATTTTAGACCAATGCTATAATGTTGCGTATGCACAAAATATCGGGCCATTTAGCGCAGATGCTTCTTTGGGTACTATATCGGCCATTTTGCCAGCGGCGAGCACACTTATAGTAACTGGCACATTACAAAACTGCGCCGGTGCTAATGTAACCAACGGTGCAGTGGTAATTTATACCGGGGGAACATATAGTTATTCTGTACCGGTAACGAATGGTACTTTTTCACTTACTTTATTGCGGTGCAATGCCAATACATTAAACTTTTCAGTTTTAGGAATTGACTATACAACACTGCAACAAAGTATTTTGGTAGGTGGAAGTGGAACTTCAGGAACAGTGAATGTTGGAACCATTCAGGCCTGTGGTACATCATCAGCTCAATTTATTGAATGGCTTATTGACGGTACACCGTATAATTTTGCCTCACCACCAGACCAGATATTTACAAGTGATTCAACATTTGCAGGTCCATTGCCAACTACTACAACAGTATATGGTTCAAGGCAAAATGCGGGTACAACCAGTTTTTCTAATTTTAGTTTTAGCAATAACCAGGCAGTAGCCAATAATTTGCCGTTGAATTATGTTTCGGTTAATGCAGCGGCAGGGTTGTCTTCTGCACAAATTATTACACCCTCACCAGTAATAAATACAACTGAGTTTGGCCCCACCGTTACGGGATATATAGAAGGCAACTTTGCCATTCAAATGAATTTTTCCGGAACTACAAGAAATGTAAATTGCAATTTCAGGGTAAGGAGAAATTAAATTTTCCTCTTTCCATTTATAAGTGTGAAGAAAATCCTATTTAAAAAATAACCCCGGTTTTGGCCGGGGTTATCTTTTAAAAGAGAAGCACTTTTAATAATTATAAAAAGCAGATAAAGTACGGGTAGTTCCTTTGAATGAGCCCCTATACGCAAAGGTCATACTTCTTTTAGGCACAAGGCCGCCTGTTATGGTCAATTTAAAAAGTTGGTTCATTGTTCCCGTTTCCCTTACATAGAGTGTATCAACAGGCAGCAACGATGGGTAAGGGATAAAACCCGTAACATCAGTAACACTTACGTTGGCAAATATGTTCCTGTTTAGTACATGAGAAAATAAATCAACAGCAGGAAGGGCGGAAGTGTTGTAAACGAAATTTGCGAACCTGACACGGCAACTGGTATCAGAAGGAACTACAATATTAGTTACTACTGTTTTTTGCTTAGGTGCAGTAATTGTGTCGTATAAAAAAATGGTGTACCTGTTTCCACCGGCAAAATTCTGGGCAAATGTATAGGGTACTTGTGTAGTAGCAGTTGCGGTATCTCTTATAAGCAAAGAGTGGAGGCCGCTATTAACACTAAAGCCGCTTGCACCGGAGGGGAATAAGCTCCCCGATACCATAAGTGAACCTGTTACCTGGGTGCCGTCCATATACAAATAATTGCGGGATGCGTTTACAGTGGCCACATATACCTGGGCTATAGCACTATTTTGAAAATCTGTTTGCCCGGGTGTTTTATCATCAAACGATTTTTCGCAGGATGATAGCATTGCCCCAACAGTTAGTGGCGCAATAACGAAAAACAATTTATTTATAATCTTCATAAAATTCATTTTTTAGTTTATTTGAATAACTATGGTTTTGCAAACCAGGGTTGCCTTGTAATGAAATCCAGATCAAATGCACCTAGTCTGTTTAATTCTGCTACATTGTACAAATACTCAGAGTTATACCTTGGGCCGGTGCTTGTATATCCATTTGCCGCCATTGTTAGTATATAAATCTGTTCCAGAGGGCGGGGCAAATCCCTATACACCTGTTGCGTTGTTACTGGGGTCTAAATCTGTATAATGATAACGTCTCATATCAACCCATGTCTCCAAACATCCCCAGCCATAGAGGGCAATGTATTTCTGCATCATTATATGCGAAAGAGTAAGGTTTGCAGCAGATGGAATGACAAGTGGATTTGCAAGGTATGCGTCTCTTGTAACATCAGTAATTTTATTTGCTGCCGGAACTGACACTTCATAATCTGTTCTTAGCTGTTCAATATTCAGTTCAATGCCTTTTCTGTAAGCAGCAAGTGCGGCGGCCTGGTTACCACCTTTTCTTAATAAAGCTTCTGCTTTAAGAAACTGTATTTCGCTTGCCGTCATTATAGGGAAAATAGGGTTGTTCTTAAAAATATACCTGCAATTTGCATCGCTGGACGGGGCTGCAGTGGATGAATAGGCACCGCCCCAAAAATTAGCTGGTTGATCATTAGTCGCCAATAGTTCAACTCCCTTTGCAGGTCTGATTCCTTTAAAGGTTCCATTTGGATTTTCTCTGATAATGTACCAGGCTCTTATGTCTGGTGAGCCAACAGGAAACTGTGTGTTTACTCCCTGCATAAGGTCTGCAATAAACTTTGTTTGTCTGAATGTGCCAATATTCCCTCTGAATGGAGACCAATAGCTGTAGGTGCCTGAAGTACCTAAGTTAGACCAGCTGGCTTTTGTATTTTCAGCATTTGTCTGCTGTGCAAGGTCACAGTAATAAACAACGGAATCCGGTTGATAAGAAGCCTTATTGGTATACCTGTTATACGTTCTGGCTAAAACCCCATAAACAAATTTTTTCCATTTGTTCATATCACCGCCATTTAAATATTGTCACTTATTGCAAGGTTTGCCTGGTTTACACCATCACCTGTTTTTGATAAATTTTCGAGAGCGGCAAAGCAAATCCTTTTTACTTCTTCATACACTTCTGGCTGTGTATTATACTTAAAAACTAATTGGTCAGGATGAAATGCTTCGTTTAAAATAACATCATCATATACATCTGTAAGAACTAACCAGCCCCATGCCCTGATGGCTTGTGCCACACCTACATAGTCCCATTTTTTTTCTTCTGTTCCCCATTCAATTACTCTATTAATATTTGCCCCTTGTCCATAATAAAACATTGCCCATATACTTCCCATATTATACTGGAGTAGTTGTACCGAAAAAATCACCCATCTGGTCGTATTATTTGCACTGGAATTGGTGGCCCAATTTTGAATAAACCTTCCAATATACTGACCTTCATGCTGTAAACCATAAATAGCCCCACCGCCACCTTGCTGGCTGATGGTCATATAAGCAATAATCCCGGGTAGTATTTGTTTCAATAGGTTGCTTTACCAGCAGCATTGGGATTTAAGTAAACCTCATCTAATTTTTTAGAGCAGGAACCCATTATCAGCAGCATAGAAAATGCGGCAAGGATAATGTATAATTTGTTATATATTTTTTCATTTTATAAATTATTTATGGTAATTAAAATGAAGCCCTTATTCCAAAATTCACACTTATTGGAGGAGGCAATGTGCCATAATCATATCCAAAAGCACCCACACCACGACTACCAGCTGTGTTACCATTTACAGCCGGGTCGGCACCACTATAATTAGTGAGTACAAACAAATCGTTACCAGTAGCAAATACACTCAGGCCTTTTAATTTCTTTATAAAATTTTTATTGAAAGTGTAACTGAGAGTTATATCTCTCAAGCGGAAATAGTTTACATCCCTTTCCATAAATTCTTCATCAGGCATTAATGCATAATAATTATCATTATAAGCAGGAATAACTGCGATTGTATTTTTGGTAGGTGTAGCAGTGTTCTGTAATCCATCCTGTAATACACCATCAATTACAATAGGGTTGTACCTTCCTTGTGTTTTCTTACTAAGACCGTTTGCTGTTAAAAACCTGTTTGTACCGTTAAATACATCTCCACCAACTTTTAAATCCCAAAGCATATTAAGCTTCCAGCTTTTATAGCGGAAGGAATTTGACCAGCCTAACGTAAAGTCAGGATTCCTATCACCTAAATATTTGAAATTAGCATCAATAACTGGTAAACCGGTAGTTGGGCTTATTAATATTTGCCCTGCAGTATTTCTGGTATAAGTAGAACCTGTCATAGAGGTTGTTGGCCCATTTAAGAATAACCCACCTCTGGCAGTATAAACCAGGTATCAGATAAATAAAATTCAGAACACTGGCTGGTAAAGCCACCACTTTGTTCCTCATTTTATTAAAATTGAAACGCATATCCCAGTTAAAGTTTTTATTCTTCGCAACGTTATAATCAAAGCTATTTCAATTCCTTTATTCCTGGTAGAGCCTGCATTTTGTGTGTTTAGCACAAAGCCGGTTCCATAACTGAGACGGAAGTCTTCAATTATTTGTCCTTTATTAAGTGTGTTGTAATAGGTGATTTCAAAGTTCAACCTGCTTTTAAACATCCGAAACTCCGTACCAACTTCATATGTACTTTGTTTTTCTGGTTCTAGCTCAGCATTGTTGTTAGTAAATCCATACAGTATAGCCCCCACCACTTGAGCCATTATCAATAAATACAGATTGGGTAGAATAAGGCTGAGTTTAGCCTGGCAGTAGTTGCCAGCGAAGTCCTTAGCTTCCAGTAGTTAAGGATGTTTCCTTTTTTGATGGCAGGGAACATATCGCTTACAATCACACTTAAACTTGCCCCAGGGTAATTATAATTCCTGTTTTTTTTAGGAAGGGTAGATGCCTGCTCAAAACGACGGGTATAGTTTAGGAATATATAATTATTATAACTAAGTGCTACTTCCCCAAAATAGGCTATTTGCCTAGTTTGCACATAGTTTGGTAGACCTGCTTTATTTCTGGCTAATAATACCCGGGTACTTGGCCTGGTAACTGTGCTATCCATATAATTACCCATTAAAGCGGCAAGCTGTTGTCTGTAATAATGCGCCATTTTTATACATTTTACCAAAACCCGTAGGGTTGCCAGTAGCACTCGTAGCAACTGAATCCACAATATTAGTTCCAAATATTGACCACATTTCTGTTTTATAATCCTGCCACATGGTACCGGTCATTACCCTTAAGTTCAATTTTTTGTAAGTTGTTTGTTAGCAGTTGCGGTAATGGTGTGATTGTAGCCGGTATATTTTCTCCAGTAATTATCCAGCTCTCCGCCCCGGGCCGCCGTGGTATAAAAAGAGGTAGGGTTAATAAACTGAAACCCGTTCTGGTCATATGTATCATATCCAAACCTGCCGGCAAGGCTAAGCCATTTCCATGGCTTAATATTTACACCCATGGTATATGTTTTTCTTTCATTTTTATCCTGGCCAAAATTGTTATTTACATTCCATAAAGGATTATCATATTCGCCATTAGTGGGTGTACTGCCCCCATCTTCAAATAAATCTAGTTTATCGCCCGTCTGGTCATTTTCAAATTTTCTAATATCGTTAGTAGAAGGCCAGATTAACAAGGCTAGCAAAAACCCGCCGGCACTTCTGAGTACTTTATTGTTGGTAGAATTTGAATAAGCAAAAGATGGTATCAGTTCCAGTTTACCTTTAAACAATTTAGTGGTGTTTGCAATCCTGAAAGTATATCGCTTATAATCATTATTTGGAACAACACCTTTTTGGTCAAATAAACTTCCGGATAACCTGAATTTAGATTCGCCGAAACCAAAATCAACCCCCAGGTTATGTGTTTGTGATGTACCTGTTCTGAAAAAAGCATCTTTATTATCAAATAATTGTGTACCTGCAGGATATGCCGGACCAAACCGTCTAAAACTATTGCTGCTTATACCATTTGAACCTGGTCTGTAAGTGTCAAGTGTTTCCGGCCATCTTGTTACTTGCTGCATACGAAAACTGTTATCGTATTGTATCCCTAATTTATTCGTCTTTGCTTTTTTGGTAGTAATAAGTATAGCCCCGGAGCTTGCCTGGCTTCCGTAAAGGGCTGTTGCTTCAGGGCCTTTTAATATGGTCACATTTTCAATGTCACCGGGGTTAATATCTGCAATCCTGTTTTGGTAGTCGCTTACCCTGTTAGGTTTATCCTGTGCCAATCCAATTGTAGAACCGCCTGCAGAAGTTTCATTCAATGTTTGATTATCCATAACCACACCATCAACTACATAAAGGGGTTGGTTGCTTAATGATAATGAGTTAAAACCACGAAGAACAATTGAGGAAGAGGCACCGGCAAGACCTGATGTTTGATCAAGGGTAAGCCCGGATACACGGCCTGCCAGGCTATTTAAAAAATTTTCCCGTTGTGATTCTTGTATGTCTTCCCCTTTTACAGTTTGTGTGGAATAGCCCAACGATCTCGGTGTCCTTTTTATATCCATCGCTGTTACTATTACTTCACCCATTGTATTATCAGCCGTTTTAAGGCTTATACCAACTGTACCGCCATCTCCGGGTTTTACATCTAATGTTTCAAAGCCCACAAATGAAACTTGTAGCACTTCACCGGGGTTCATTTTAATAGAAAATTTACCGTTGGCATCTGTGGTTACAATACGGCGGGTACCTTTTACCCTTACTGTAACCCCACTTAACGGTTCCTTATTATCATCCGATAGAATAGTACCGGTAATGGTTCTTTCCTGTGCCTGCACCATATTGGGCATCAGCAAAAAAACCAGTGATAAGGCCAGGAACAATTGGAGAATTTTTCTCATGGTTGTTTGTTTTAGTTTTTAATTTTTAAGCAGTTTACTAATCAGGCCACATTAACCCCGGCCAGTTTGTAGGGATTTAATATCGTATGGTCAGCAGGTAATTCGGTTATTAACAAATCAATATCCTGTACCCCGCAAATTTTTATTGGCTGCACTGTATTTACTTTTTCGGCTATTGCCAGGCATACCACCCTCTTAGAAGACTCTATCATGGCCTTCTTTAGCTGCACCACCTCCCAATCATTATCGGTAATTCCATGCTCAAGGTCAATGGCATTTGTACCAAGAAAGCAAATATCTGCTTTTAGCTGCTTTATTTTTGCAATTGCTTCTGAGCCAACGGTGATTTTTGAGTTTTTGGAAATCTTATCCCCAATCATAATTACTTCAATATTGGGGTGCTGCATATATTCTAATACAGCCGGGATGCTGCCCGAAATAAAAGTGGCTTTTAGCTGCGGCGGTAAAGATCTTGCCATTTCAATAATAGTAGTGCCACCACTGGTGAGTATAAACATGCCATTAGTTATAAGACTTATGGCTTTTTGTGCAATTAGTTTTTTCTGATTTTGAGAATAAACCCCGTTAATAGGAAAAGAAACATCATTAAAAGAATGGGAGAGTGCCCCGCCATGTACCTTAATGACTTTACCTTCATCAGCCAGCTCCTGCAAATCCCGTCGTATAGTATCTTCAGATACACTTATTTCCGTACAAAGGCTGGATGACAGCACTTTGTTATGCAGATTTACCTGGTGAAGGATATATGCTTGTCGTTCCTTCTTAAGCATTAGTTAGTTTTGAAAAACTAAAATAAAGCTTTTTCCTGCACAAAAACGCAGAAACCAGATAAAATTTGCAGGTTGTGGAAATAAAGGGAATAACTTGGGGTGCGGTGGGGGACATAAAAAACCCGTCCCGCAAAAAGCGGGACGGGGAGCTTACATACAAACTCAAAGTATAATTAAACGTCCAGAGAATTATTTACCAAATGTGAACCTTGCTGATAAAGCTATTGCTGCGGGTTCAAAATTTATATCGCTTACAATGTTTAACTCCGGTTTCCAATCAAGAGAAAGGTTAAGGGGTATGTTGGAAAATTTATAATCAAGCCCGATAATACCCTGTACGCCAATGTTGGGATCTGTTGATGTTTTTAGTGTGTTGGTGTTTAGCTTTTTTAAGAAAGCAATATAGCCACCTGCACCATAAAACCAGGTAAGCCCTTGCGGGGTCAGTGGTTTATGAAACTCAACCAATGCACCTAGTGCCAATGGTTCGCCAAATGTAAACAGGCCTTCAATAGCTGTTTTCTCATTAATGAAATGTTTTACTGAAATAGAATTATTCTGTAAGGCATTGCTGCTGCTTAAACGTACGCCTAACGCTGTTTTATAATCCTGTGCCTGTACTGTTGTAAAAACGCCAAAGGCGATAATAGTGGAGAGGATGACTTTCTTCATGGTATTACAATTTTTTGTTCGCTATCTATAACGAAAAATAGTGCCAGATATGGCTTAATGAAATGTGAAAAAAGTAAATGGGGTATAGTAAGTGGCGAGTGGGAAATTAAATACTGCTTTAGCCCTGCTAGCTACTTACCAACCCCCACTATTCTAAAATAGTTCATACTTTGTTTTTGGCCGCCTGGCTTCTAACCATAGAAAACCGGGCAACCTCATTTCATCGGGGCTTTTTTGGCGGATGGGCCAGATGGTACCGATAACCTGGCTGCGGAACACTACTTTTTTTAATGCTTCTTTTTCAAAATAAATATCCATGATGTCGCACTTGGATTCGTTAATGCCGGTGTAAGCACTGTCTTCATCCTGTATAAAATAAATACATTCGGCGAAGCCAGCAGCCCTTACAGAGTCAAGGCTGCCTTCTTTAAAATAAGCATCCATACGGCTGCTTTTTACCTGGTTGTAAATGCCGGGTTGCGATTCATTAACCAAAAAGCTGTTTTCAAAAACCTGTGCCTTATCGGCTTTTTTATTTTTTGTGTAAACCAAAACCGTATCACCCGTTACCTGGCTGTGCTGGCTCCAGAGTATGGGGTTTTGATAAAGCCTGAAAACTGAATCTTTAAAAGAATAAAACATACTATCGCAAACGGCCTGCATGGAGTCGGCAAATATCTTTACGTTGCGGTATGCTTCAAAGTAGCGGTTGGTACTATCTTTATTATCAACAGTTATAACTTTTGTTTCTTTTATTTTTTCCTTTATTACAGAATCTTTTTTGCTATGCAAATCGGTAAGCCTTGCAGTAAACAATGTATCAGCAGTAATATAAATGGAGTCCTTATCCTGCTTTACAATCATTAATGGGTGGTTGGTGGCAAGTGTTCGTTCGGTATTTTCATCCCTAAAAACATTTCCTGCAATAATGGTCGTTCCTTCTTTGGTGTTTCTGATTACTACATTCCCCCTTGCCTGGGAAATTTTACTGCTGTCGTTTCTTGCAAAGTTTTCTGCTGTAAGAACAATGCCTTGTGCAGAATCCCTTATAATTACATTGCCGGTAGCCGTAAATGTTTTGGTGCTTTCATCTCTGGATACATTGTCGGCAATAATATCCACTCCTTTGTCTTTAATAATTGGCCGCTGCCCAAATTCTGCCTTACCAGTTGCCACATTGTAATAGCCTTCTTTTGTTTCAATGGTCCTGCCACTACTATCCCGTATAAAAGTTTGAGAAGTAAACCGGGTTGATTGTGTTTCTGTATTGTAAATAAGCGAATCTGTTTTTATATAATAGGCCGGGTCCCTCAGTTCAACTTTCTTTTTAAAATATACTTCTCTTATGCCTGCATAATAATAACCTTCCTGGCTGGTAAGTACTGTTTTTTTGTTGATTACTTTGCCGCCGTGTTTGTAAATACCAATGTCGGTATTCATGTCATACTCCAGATCTGGTGTGGTAAGTGAGCCTTTGCCATCGCTTAGTTTTACCCCCCTGTCTAAATAAGCAATTCTCTTTTTGATAAGGTAGCGAAGGTGGCCAGCATTTATAGTTGCAGTATCTGCATCATTAATATAAACATGGCCCCATGCTTCAAATGTATTTGTATAGTCATTTATTACACAGCTATCGCAATTAAAGAGGGAGGTGCCTTGTTTTAGCCTTACACTACCTGCTAATATTTGTAAGGTAGTGCTGTCGTTTATTTTTTGAATGGTTAAATGCCGGGTGTTAAGTATTTCTATATTGCGGGTACTGTCGGCACCGGGTTGTGATACATTTACAGGCATTTGTGCTTGCAAAGCAACAGATGCACTAAGGCTGCAAATGAGTAATAATAAAAAAATTAAGTTTCGCATTAATCCGGCTGCTTATGAGTAGTATCTTTTGCCAGAGGCGAAGTTATGGGGCCAGTTTTATCTTTTCTTCCAAATACTGAAAGATTAACGTAGCGTTTTGGGTTTTTGCGCAGGTCATCCATTAATATTTCAGCACTAAGTATTGCATCATTAATTTTATTATAAAGTGTTTTATCATTCAGTAATGCGCCCAATGTACCATCGTTTGATTTTAATTTTGCTACCAGTTGTTTCATCTGCGTAACTGTTTCATTAAGGTTATTAATGGTGGGCTGTATATCTATTGCAGCAAAGTTTTCACTGGCTTTTTTTGCATTGGCAATGGTGGCCTTTATATCGTCTGCATTACTTTTAAGGCTGGCTGTTAGTTCTTCGGCATTCGTCAACGTCTTAGAAATAGTAGTGCTTTGTGTTTGTATAAGGCTGGTGAGTGAACTGCTGGCCCTGTTAAAATTTGCCAATGTCTGTTGCAAGTTATTTTTTGCTTCTCCATTTAATACACCATTCACACTTCCAAATACGGAGTTAAGGGAATCTAAAGTATTGCGGACTTTGGTAAGGGTAGGGGTTAGTTGTGCTTTTACGTCATCTAAAATACCAATATCTTTTTTAGATCCCAGGGTATCCCCAACTTTAAGAAAAACACTGCTGTCGCCTTTTTCTATACTAATATAGTACGAGCCTACAAGGGGAGAGGTTATGATGGCTTTTGAATTAACAGGGATATTAACTTCTTCTGTAAGGTTAATAGTGGCGACAAAACCGCTGAGGTCTGCATCTTTTTTATCAATGCCATAAACGGTGCCAATTACATATCCGTTAATTTTTACTTCATTGGATTTGGACAACCCGCCAAGGTCATTAAAGACAGCATAAATTTTCCTGTTTTTTTTAAACAGGTCTTTGCCTTTTAAAAAATTAAACCCCAGTATCAATAAAGTAAGTGCGGTAATGGTGAGTACGCCTACTTTTGTTTCATTGCTTATTTTCATGTTTTGCAGTTATCCCTTCCCACAGGCGGAATATTGATTGCCAAAGTAACCAATTATTTTTAAGGGCTAAGTATTAAAAGGCCTTTTTTTCCTCTTCTTTCTTATCCTTGTCTTTACCTTTCTCTTCTAATTTGTCTAAGTATTTTTTAAAGGCAGTAAAAACATTGTCAACTATTTCTTTTTGCCCTTCCTCACTTGCTATATAGTCTTCTTCTTCTTTATTGGTAATAAAACCGATTTCTATTAAAATACTCGGCATGGCTGTAGCCTGCAATACCCAGATTCCCTTATCATTTCTTTGTTTTACCCCCCTGTCCACCCTGCCGGCATCTTTAAACCCTTCCTGCACATAAGTAGCAAGGTTCAGGCTTTTTCTAAAATAATTTTGTGCATATACCAGCATCCTTGCTTTTTCTGCCGGGTCATCGGGGTCTGGTAATGTAAGGGTAGAAGCAGAATCTTCTTCATTGTTATAATAACCGCTGTTCTTTTTTACTGCATTAATCTTAGAGTCGTTTTTGTTTACGGCCCATATATAGCTTTCAGTACCTTTTGCTTTATTAGGTACCCATACATTTTCATATTCGTATTCGTAATAAGTTTGCTTGTAAGTTTTTTTTCCCTTTTTTACGGTTCTGGTATGCGGTATCTTATTCACCACTCTTTTTTGGTACCAGCCGCCGGGCGGCTGCCCGCTGGAATTGCAATGAACAGAAATAAAAAGGTCCCCACCGGACTCATTGGCAAGACTGGCCCTGTATTTTAAACCAGCATCTTTTGTTGGGGCATTACCGGGTAATACATCAGTTGTTCTTGTATAAATAATTTTCATATCCGGGTATGCCTTAGCAATTGCATCACCAAGCTTTAAGGCTACTTGTAAAGAAACTTTGGCTTCGGAAGCATAAGTGCCTTGTGCCCCGGATCGAGGCCACCATGTCCCGGATCTATTATTAAGGTGGATATAGGTTTTTTTTGTGTGGGCTGTCCGTAAACCAATGTACTACAGGTAAACAATAAGAATATGCCTACAATTTTTTTCATTTCGTTCATCTTTTAATAGAAAAGTAAAATCAGCTGTAGCTGTTTTGATGCAATTTAGTGAATATGGTGCTTTTCTTTTTCTTCAACCGTTTTTAAAAAAGCCCTCGTATCGGCAATGTTTGCCGCTGGGGATGTTATTTGCGTATTATTTTGCTTGTCTTTATCATCTTCCTTTTTCTCTTCCAGCCATATTTGATATTTCTTTAATGCCTTTATTATACATTCTGATAATTCGGTTTGCCCTTCGGTACTGTTCAGGTATTTTTCTTCTTCGGGGTTGGATATAAATCCTGTTTCTACCAATACACTGGGCATAGCCGTAGCCTGCAATACCCAAATACCTACCGGCCTTTGTTTTACATCCCTGTCCACACGGCCCACATTTACAAATTCGTCCTGCACCATTCCTGCAAGTGTGGCACTGCGTTTAAAAAATTGTTTTGTTTTAAGTAAAGACAATGCGATAAATTCCGGTGAGTTTACATCTATATCACCATACCTGTCTTTATAATTTTCTTCTTTCATCATTGGCGCATTTTCCCTTACAGCCAGTTCCTTCTCGTCACTTTTATGGGTTCCCCATATATATGTTTCTGTGCCTTTTGCCGCACTTGGTATTGTGTAATACCGGTACTGGGGTACTTCTTTCGTTTTCTTTTTTCTCTTGCTGCCCTTGCCTTCATAATAGGTTACTATTTTGTAGCCAATCAATTCAGATTTTTTTTGAGAAGGGGCAGAGTTTACATGTATGCAAAGAAATAAATCACCTTTATTGTTATTGGCAAAACCGGCACGGTAGTGCAGTGCAGGATAGGTATCTGTGGTACGGGTATATAAAACTTTTACATCGGGAAATTCTTTTTCTATCATCTTGCCCAATCTTAATGAAACTGCAAGACAGATATTTTTTTCGTATGAATACTGGCCTTTTGCACCTGCATCTGTGCCGCCGTGCCCCGGGTCGATAATGATTGTTTTCAGCAATTTTTGTTTTGCGGGGATTTTGGCGGAACTTTTTTGATTAAATGAATAGAAGATAATGCTGAATGCAATGATTATGGAAAATAGAAGGGTTTGTTTAATCATGGTTTTCCTGTTTAACGGGTATCAGTAAAATTCACAAATTGTTTTGTATTCACCTTATCAGGCCAATGGATAATGATTTACATTTGCCTGCACCTGATGAAACAACTGTACAAATTTACACATAATTACTTTTCTGCCACTCTGTTAGTGGCAATTCTGTTTTACACTCAAACGGTAGAAACAGGTGATTACGCTGCATCGGCCAAACACTTTGACAAGCTTTTAACATCTTTAGCAGATACGACAAAGCCCATTCAGCCAGGCGACCCATTGAAGTTGAAAGCAACTACAGATGGGGATACTACAAAATTACCGGGCAGCGATACTTCTTTATTCAAAAACAAGGTTGATACTTTTAATTTAAAACTGTCAAAAGATTCTTTAGAAGCCCCATTAAAATACGAAGCACAGGATTCGGCAGTAATATTAATTGCTGATAAAAAGATTTTTCTCTATGGTAAAACAAAAACAGAATATAAAGACATTATCCTTACTGCACCAAAAGTAGAAGTAGACCAGCAAACACAAATTGTAACCGCAGTTAATTTTAAAGATAGCACCGGGGAAATAAAAGAAACGGCACATTTTAAAAGCGGCGAAACAGAATTTACCAGCGATACTATTAAGTATAATTTTAAAACACAAGTTGGGCTTACAAAAAACACTTACATAGATCAGGACGAAATATTAATAAACGGAAAAATTGTAAAAAAGGTAAACGCAAATACTACATTTATTAAAGGAGCAAGATTTTCCACCTGTAAGCTGGATGAGCCGCATTTTGCATTTGTAACTCCGCAAATGAAAGTAATAAATCAGAAGTTGGCTGTATCAGGGCCGGCACATCCTGAGTTTGAAGGGGTTCCCATTCCCATCTATCTGCCTTTTGGCTTCTATCCATTAAAACAAGGAAGGCATTCTGGTTTATTACGGCCAGAGTTTATGACGGATGAAGTGCGGGGGCTTGGGTTACAAGGGTTAGGTTTTTATAAAGTACTTGGTGAGCATTGGGATGCACAGGTTACCGGGGATATATTTTCGTATGGGGAATGGGCAATAGCTGGCCGCACCACTTACAGAAAAAGATATAAATACACCGGCGGCTTTTCCCTTTCTTATCGCTCATCAAAATTGAATTTTAAAAACGACCCCGACTTTTCCAAGAACAAAATCATTGGGGTTACCTGGAACCATTCAATGGACAGCAAAGCAAGGCCCGGGGTTACATTTGGTGCCAGTGTAAATGCAAGTTCTACCAAACTTAACAGGCTAATACCCGGCAACCCTTATGTAAATTATAATAACACACAGGGTTCAACTATATCATTTGCAAAAATCTGGAAGGATAAACCTTTTAACCTTTCTGTAAATGCTTCACATTCCCAAAATAATAACCTGCACCTTATTACTATTAATACACCGGATGTTACGTTTAATGTAAATACACTTTATCCTTTTCAACGGAAGAATGGTTCTGGTTCCGCAAAATGGTATGAGAAATTAGGTATTGGTTATGGCGGCTCTTTTAGAAATACGGTAAGTTTTTATGATACGGTGCAATATGGTAAGAATGGCCGCAAAAGTTTTTTACAACATATAAAAGATACTGCACAATGGACAGCAGAGCATAGCATCCCCATCAGTATTTCATTGCCGCCGATATTGGGAGGAAATGTAATTGTATCCCCCGGTGTAAACTACAGCCAGTCATGGGCGCAGCGAAAAACTAATTATGTATGGAACCCAACGCTGAAAAAAGTAGATACCATTACTGCAAAGGGGATATTTATAGACCAGAGGGCTGGTGCCTCATTAAGTTTTAATACAGCCATTTATGGTACAAAATATTTTAAAAATGCTAAACAGTTACTTGCTTTGCGCCATGTAATAAGGCCGCAGGTTGGCCTTGGCTATACACCCGATTTAAATAAAGGGCATATAAAGTCTACTCAGATTGATACAACGGGTAGAAAAATTTATTATAATGAAGTAACCGGAGGTGTTTTATATAATTCTACAGGTGGTAAATCCGGTTCATTAAATTTTGGTGTAGACAATAGCCTTGAGATGAAGTGGCGTTCTAAAAAAGATACAGGTGAAGCTGCAATAAAAAGGATTAAACTGATTGATGGTTTTGGGTTTAACGGCAGTTATGATTTTATGAAAAAAACCAATAAACTTTCTGATATAGGCATGTATTTGCGAACAACCCTTTTTGAGAAGATAAGTATAAATGCAAGTACAACATTAAATCCTTATCTAACTGATTCAAGGGGATTTGATTCAGTAAAATATGCCTGGGAAGGGGGAAAGTTTAAACCAGGAAGGCTGACCAGTGGAAGTGTTTCTATAAGTACCAATTTTCAAAGCAAACCAAAAGATGAGAAAAAAGATGCTGAAAGAAAAAAAGAAGTGAAGGAAAGATTAAACGACCCATTACTAATGGCCGATCAGCAACGGCTCATGGAATATATGCAGCAAAATTCTTCTGAGTTTGTTGATTTTAATATTCAATGGCAGGCAAGCTTATCCTATTCATTATCTTTTTACAGCCGGTTAAAACCAGACTTCAGTGGCTTTGTAAATGATTTCAATTCGGGACTTACATTCAACGGCAGTTTTAATCTTTCACCCAAATGGAAATTGTCGGGTAATGGCAGTTATGATTTCAGTACCCATAAAATCCAGTACCTGGCCTTATCTATTAACAGGGAAATGCACTGCTGGCAATTATCAATTAATGTGGTGCCTGTTGGTTATACAAGATCATTCAACTTCTCTATCAGCCCTAAGTCTTCTCTGCTACAGGATTTAAAAATTAACCGGTCAAGATATTTTACAAGCTATTAAAGACTGGGCTGGTTAGCCAGGTAGTATTCTTTCATTATTGCAAAAACCCTTTCTTTTAATTGCTCAGTAGTTTGGTCGTTTACTTCAAGAGGTGGCAGAAAGTGCATGTGCAGCCGGTGCGGTAAAAACAAAAATGGTTTGTTTACCGGCAATGCTTTTTTAGAATTAAAAATTATAGCGGGGATAATAGCAGTATTTGTAGTGCAGGCAAGTTTAAATGCACCATCATAGAATTTTTTTAATGGTTCATTTGTTCTGTTTCGGGTGCCTTCAGGATAAACAGACATGTGCATTCCCATTTCAAGCACTTTTTTCATTTCATCAAAACTTCTCCGGCGGCTGATTTCGTTTTTACGATCGACAAGAACTGCACCTTTCCGGTAAAACCATCCAAACAGAGGGACTTTAGCAAAGGAAATTTTGCCAATTGTTTTATTAGCCCCCGGAATAAAAGGGCAGGATATCGGGATATCCAGCATGGAGTTGTGATTGCAGGTAACGATATATGCGGTGGCCTTTTTAAAATGTTCTTTACCTTTTACTTTTAACGGGCAACCTACCAGGCGCAACCATACCGTCATCCATATTTTTGAAACGTTAATAAAGAAACGTTGCCCTTTTGGGTCGGGCATAAGGTAAGGGATCATTGATGGGATAAAAATGAGGAGAAATGTAAGCACAAAACTTACCAACCCCCATAAAGCCCAGATGCGGCCAAATATATTTTTTAATACTTTCATTTTATTTAAAACTATTTAAAACTGACTTTTTTTGTACCAGCTTTAGTATTTCATAGCAACTTCGTTGCTACGCTCAGTTCATCGTCCCGTCCATTGTGCATCAGGAATACAACGTAACAATCAGTACAAACAATTCAAACACTTTTTACTTTACAAACTCCAGTCTATCGGGTCAATGCCCTTACTTGTCAGGTACTCATTTGTTTTAGAAAAATGTTTGCAGCCAAAGAAACCGGCATGTGCCGACAATGGCGAAGGATGAACGGAACGAAGGATTAAATGTTTGCTTTCATTAATCAATATCCTTTTTTCCTGTGCAAATTTTCCCCAGAGCAAAAAAACCACATTACTTTTTAACTCAGCTATTTTTTTTATAACAGTATCGGTAAAAGTTGCCCAGCCAATTTTTGAATGGCTCATTGGTTCGCCAGCCCTCACTGTTAAAGATGCATTTAGTAAAAAAACACCCTGCGTTGCCCAATTAGTTAAATTGCCATGATCAGGAATATGAAAGCCAATATCAGTTTGCAGTTCCTTATAAATATTTACTAAGGATGGGGGAGTCGATACCCCGTCCTGTACAGAAAAGCAAAGGCCATGTGCCTGATTGGGGCCGTGGTAAGGGTCTTGCCCGATTATTACAACTTTTACTTTATCAAATGGGGTAGTATTAAAGGCATTAAAAATAAAACGGCCGGGAGGATATATTATTTTACCCTGTAATTTTTCGGTTTTAAGGTGCTGTACTATCTGTTGAAAATAGGGTTGGGAAAATTCTTTCTTCAAAACTTCTTTCCAGGAGGGTTCAATCTTTACATCCATCAGTTTATTTTTTTGATTTTTTTGTTAAGAATAAGAAATAAGGCTATCCATGTTATAATAAATGGAAACCAAACAGGGGAGGGGAACAAAAAAGATTTATTTTTTGAAAAAAGAAACTCCGATACAAAGTTTTTCTGACTGCCAGCCCAAATTGCGTACAAAAAATGTATTAATGCCGTAGTGCCAAAAAACAATCCTGCAGTGAAAAGGTTTTTTTTGAAAGTAAACTTATTGCCTGTTTGAAAAGATTTTTTTATCAGGAGGACAATAATAAGTAAAAGAGCCACAGTATTTATTATCCCATAAAAAAATCCGGGTTTTAGAAATGCCAGCAACCTCAATGGTTTATAATGAACCGGGTTTACATTGGGTATGGGTATTTCGATAGTATCAGGCATAATGATATGATAAACACCATATAAAACAAATGTGTTTAAAATACCTGAAATAATTAGCAGAATTATAAATAACAAGAAGAAAAATTTATATAACCGTTGCATACTGCTAAAATAGTAAAGCAAAATGAGCTAAAGCAAGTTGGCTGGCATAATAAAAAAAATTATCTTTGCCACTCGTTCTTTTTAAAAAGGCCCGGTAGCTCAGCTGAATAGAGCACAAACCTTCTAAGTTTGGGGTCATTGGTTTGAATCCAATCCGGGTCACAAAGCGTTCCTTTCTCGGGACGCTTTTTCTTTTTTAACACCATTTTTCTTTCCATCTTACTTACAGATATAAAATATGAAGTTACTTTTATGTTGCCTCAGAAGCCAATCAGGCTATTTTAAACCAAACTGTTTGCGATGAAAAAGCTCCTTCTTTTTCTACTTGTCACAGTATCCACTGCCTTTTGTTCAACTTCGTTTGCACAAAACCTTCAGCAATACACCCAATTTTCTGTAGTAGTAAAAGCGGATAGTACCGCCAGGTCTGCTTTACTGTCTGATTTAATGCCAGGCAAATCAGGTTACGATTCCCCTATTATCGGCACAGCAAGCTGGACAGATAATAATAGCAAATTGCAATGCCGTTCACTGCTTTCTTTTAATTACGGGGCCTTACCCAGAATTTTTAAGCCTGAGCAGATAGCAAAGGCACAGCTTGTATTAGTGCCACTACAGGTTACTAATGATATTGCTGGTTCTGGAAAAAAATCATACCAGTTTTTAGTACAACGTATTACAGAACCATGGGGCGACACATCTGTAACCTGGCTAAATCAGCCTATAACAGATAAGGCCGATGAGGTTTACAAAGTTGTTCAAAAGAGAAAGAAAGACAACTATGTAAAAATTGATGTTACCGGTATAGTGAGGAATATGTTTCGCTTCAGTAACAATGGTTTCAAATTTGGGCAAAACGAAATATCGCCAGAAAATTCATCGTATAGCAACTGGTTTGCTTCAGCAAAAAATGAAAACGAAAATGTAAGACCATTGCTTATTATTACTTTCGAATCGCAAGTATATCCTTATCTATCGTTTGGCGAATCAATCCCCCCAATACCATACACAGCAAAAGATATTCAGCAAATGCTGAATAATTATATAAGACCCGAACCTGTTATTACTTCACCAACTGAAGTGCCGGTTAAAGAACCGGTAAAGGATAATAATTAAAGCAGGTTTATTTAATCTGTTGTTTTTGCATACCCGGAAACCTCAACCCATTTAAGAAGAGTTCGGTTTTCTTTTCAGGAAGTTCTTTTGCACTGTGTACATATAATACGCAGATGATGTTGCCATTTGTCCAGGCCCTTACTTTCCATTTTTGTTTATCAGCATCTTCCCACTTATCAAAAACTCCACGGGTTGCTTCGTCTTTATTCAGCTTATGGCCTTTATCATATCCTTTGGATTCGATAATGCCATAATCTAATTTCATAAAATCAAGATAAGAAGCGATAGTATCTTCAGCATTATCCAAATTAGGAATACTCTTTTTTAATTTTACACAATAGATGCCGTATGTTACATATTCTTTTTCGCATTCATCAGCATATACGGTAGAACCATCTTCCAGATCATACGCATCAAACCTGCCGGGAAAACAGATTACCTGTACAGTACAACCGGTATTACTTATGGGTACTATACCACCTTCCTGCTGGGCATATATGCCCGACAGCAACAAGGAGAAAAGGAGGGATAGGCTAAACTTCTGCATAAAGTCGGTATAAATATAAGTAGTTCGGGAGGTAAAGATAAAATGTACCGCTAAATGGTTGCAACAAAGTTTATTTAAAGCCTTTCTTGCCCAAAACTTTTAAATTGCGGCACAAATACTCCTTATGCCCCAAATATTTAATTACGGTACAGACCATCTAAGCAGTTCTATTGCACTATCAATTGCCGGAGGAAAAACAAAAGGGATATTAAGTGAAAAAGCTGTTGCGCAAATACAAAAAAGCTATGAAGCAGTAAAGAAGATAGTGACGGATAAGAAAACGGTGTACGGGGTAAATACAGGGTTTGGTATCCTTGCAAATACACCAATCTCCCCGGAAGATACTGCTACATTACAGTATAAAATATTACAAAGCCATAGCGTAGGTGTTGGGGATCCGATACCAACAGAAGTTACTAAACTAATGTTGATTACAAAAGTGCATGCACTTGCCCAGGGTTACAGTGGAATTCAATTATCAACTTTAGAAAGAATTATCTGGCATATAGAAAATGATGTGATACCGGTGGTGCCTGAGAAGGGAAGTGTGGGGGCAAGCGGTGATCTAGCCCCGTTGGCACATTTGTTTTTACCATTAATAGGGTTGGGGGAAGTGTATTACAAAGGCTCAAGATACAAGGCCCAAGACGCATTAAAGCAGCTAAAATTATTACCCGTACAACTAGGGCCTAAAGAAGGCCTGGCATTAATTAATGGTACACAATTCATTTTATCATTTGCAGTTAAGGCGGTGCAGCGTATGCATAATTGTTTGGAGGCTGCTGATATTATTGGTGCTATGAGTTTAGAAGCATTAACAGGAACAAAAGCCCCTTTTGATGAAAGGCTGCACAACTTAAGACCTTTTGCAGGAAGTAAATTGGTAGCACAGCGGTTAAGGTTGTTACTGGATGGTTCAGAAATTATGCAAAGCCATATTGATTGCGGCCGGGTGCAAGACCCATACAGTTTACGTTGTATGCCGCAGGTGCATGGTGCAAGCCGCAATGCCTGGTTACATTTAAAAGAATTAACGGAGATAGAATTAAATGCTGTAACTGATAATCCAATTATTCTTGGTGCAGATGATACCATCAGCGGGGGCAATTTTCATGGGCAGCCTTTAGCCTTGCCATTGGATTATGCCTGCTTTGCATCATCCGAATTAGGTAACATCAGCGACCGCCGTTGTTATTTGTTATTAGAAGGAAAGTGGGGCTTACCGATGTTGTTAATGAAAGATGTGGGATTAAACAGCGGCTTTATGATTCCGCAATACACTACTGCGGCATTGGTAACGGAAAATAAAACGTTGTGTTTTCCTGCAAGTGCGGATAGTATACCTACCTCACTCGGACAGGAAGACCATGTAAGCATGGGAAGCATTAGCGGCAGAAAACTGAATAAAGTATTAGATAACCTTGAATTTATTTTGGCAATTGAATTATTATCTGCCTGCCAGGCCATTGAGTTCCGCAGCCCGTTAAAAAGTTCTGCGTTACTGGAGTTTGCCCATGACTATGTAAGGGAGTTTGTTGGCTTTGCAAATGAAGACAGGATTTTTGCTGATGACATTAACAAAGTAGCAGGCATCATCAAAGATTTTTCTTTTGTGGAAAGGTTGAATAATTTTTCCCTGTCAAAAAATATTGAACTTAATAAAGGGTTTGGGTATTTTTAGTGCCTACATCGAATTATCCTAAAAACCGGTCTGCACCAAAGCAAACCGGTTTCAAATAATAGCTGTAAAACAATTTTATTGTTTCTTCAGCCTTGTGTACACTTCCACACTCTTTGTACCATCAGCATTGATAATGGTTTGGGTAAAGCCATCAGTACCGTTCATTTCTATATCAATATTAAAATCATGCCCTTTTACAGCGGAATAGGTAGATGCTGACATAGATTCCTTAACCTTTTTGCTATTCATTTCAAATTTCCCAAAGCCAATACCCGTATGGGTTTTGTTCAGTGAATCTTTCCGGGTGTTGCCCCAAACACAATGGCCCGAATAATAGCTTTTATATTGTTTTACTTTTTGTAAGGTTGTATCAGTGCCTTTGATCAGGTAATTTTTTTCCAATTTCCATGCACCATCCAGTGCTGTAGCGGTGGCCCCCGTTCCCACATTTTCATACTCTTCGGTAAGTTTATATGTCTGGCTGCCACTGGCTATTTCAGGTATGATTTGCTTGTAACCCTTTTTAGTTTTGGCAACCTGCAAAGAAAAATCCCGCAAGGTTTCATTGGCTGTAGTATCAGCAGAAGTATAAATTATTTTTTCAACCACTGTATTCTTGTTCACTACATATGACCCAATACCGAATGAACTTACTGAATCGGCAGGGTTGGTATTAACATACATCATATAATCACAGGTAAAAATTTTTAATTGCTGCGTCGAAGTGTAAGTAGTGTCCCGTTTGTCGTTTTTTAAATTTTGTGATAACATTTTGTAAGCACCCCGCATGCTGATATCATCTGTATTTTTTTTTCCTTTGCAGCCAATAAGGAGCATTAGTAATGCAACATTTCTCAGTTTCATAAACGTTGGGTTTAATTAATTAGCAGAAGGTGTTTTTTATCCTACGGGGTTTCCAGGAAGGGCTGTTAAGGGAGAGCCGGACGTATAGAAGTGGATACTAATGTAATATTTTAATTCCGGATACAAAAAAAAATCAGCAAGGGGCTGCCTTCTGCTGGTTCAAAAGCGGGGATATCGGTGCCTTTATCCTTGTTTGTACAAAATACACCGATGGTTTTAAATTACCCTTAGCTAATTTTCAGGCAGGTTTCCAACGCCAGTTCAATCATTGGCTTCAATGCCTTCTCCCTTTCATCCGCAGATATTTTTTCATGTGTAGGAATAACATCTGAGACTGTTAATAATGTACCCGCCGTCTTACTCAAATGTTTTGCATTCGCAAATAAAGAAAAGGCTTCCATTTCCACAGCAAGGCATTTATTATTTATAGCCACTTTAGGTATTGCTGTATCCTTACGGTAAAAAATATCGCTAGAGTGAACGTTGCAGTTTTTCAGCTTTACATTTAATTCCGCTGCCGTTTTCTTAATTGTTTTAAATGCTTTGCCCTGGTGCCGGATGCAATCCTCTTTTATACCCCATGCATAACGGGCAAATGTGGATTCGCTGGCAGCTTCATCCACATTAATCAAATCAAATAACTTTAGTTTCGTTGTATAGGCGCCGCAGGTACCTATGCGGATGATGGTATCCACTTCATACTCTGTAAAAAGTTCATAGGAATAAATGCCAATGCTTGGGCAACCCATACCACTGGCACCAACGGTTACGGTTTTGTCCTTATAAGTCCCTGTATAATAAAAAGCATTGCGGGTCTGGCTTACTAACAGGGCATCTTGTAAAAAATTCTCTGCAATGTATTTTGCCCGTAGCGGATCACCGGCTAATAATACAGTTTTTGCAATCTCGCCAGGCTTTGCATTTATGTGGATACTCATTAGTTAAGGTTTATTTGCCCCAAGATATTTATTTTATCAGAGATTAACGACTTTTGTGGTTAGGCCACTAAGAATCGCTGAGGAAAAGGATACCGCTGAGTTTCTCCGTGAACCTCCTAACATCAGAGTTTCTTTGTGGAAAAAAAATCTTATGATTATAATTACAAAGCCAAAGTACGACCCCATCAAATACAAAACCCCAACCGGCAATCTGCTTAGTTGCAAAGGCTGGATACAGGAAGCAGCATTGCGGATGTTGCTCAATAATCTTGACCCCGAAGTGGCCGAACGGCCGGATGATTTAATTGTGTATGGCGGCAGGGGTAAAGCTGTCCGCAACTTTGAAGCGTTGGATAATATTATCGCTGCGCTGAAAGTATTGGAGAATGATGAGTCCTTATTAATTCAATCCGGTAAACCTGTTGGTATATTGAAAACGCATAAAGATGCCCCAAGGGTATTAATCAGTAACTCACAACTCGTTCCTAACTGGGCCAATTGGAAACACTTTGAAGAATTAGAAAAAAAAGGCCTGATGATGTATGGACAAATGACTGCCGGCTCTTGGATATACATCGGCAGCCAAGGCATTGTACAAGGAACCTACGAAACATATGCGGCAATAGCCGATAAACACTTTTCAAATAGAGGCAACGAACAACCGACAACCGACAACCGACAACCCGCCAGCGGCGGCTCTCTCAGAGGAACAATAAACATAACGGCAGGCCTTGGTGGTATGGGCGGCGCACAACCATTGGCTATTACTATGAACGAAGGTGTTGCACTCATTGCCGAAGTAGAAGAGTGGCGGATTGACAAACGTATTGAAACAAAATACCTGGATGAAAAGTATCTCTATATAGATGAGGCGATTGATGCAGCTGTCAGGTATAAGGTGTCAGGTGCGGGGAAAAGCATCGGGGTGCTTTGTAATGCTGTTCATCTTTTACAAAGACTGATTGAAAGAAATATCATTCCTGATACATTGACTGACCAGACTTCTGCCCACGACCCTTTGATTGGTTATATACCACACACACTTACCAACGAACAGGCTAATGTTCTCCGAACAGAAAACCCAACGGAGTACCTGCACCGCAGTTACGAAAGTATGTACCTGCATGTGCAACTGATGTTGCAACTGATGGATAAAGGCGCCATTACATTTGATTATGGAAACAATATAAGGGCAAGAGCAAAGGAATTTGAAGACAGGGTTATACAAGTAGGAGCCGACCTGAAAGATTGTCGTCTTACTAAACATGAACCGTTTGCCTTTCCGGGATTTGTCCCCGCTTACATTCGTCCTCTTTTCTGTGAAGGCAAAGGCCCTTTTCGCTGGGCAGCACTCAGCGGCGACCCGAATGATATTGCTGTAACCGATGAACTCATTATGAATATGTTTCCTGAAAATAAAGGGATGATACGATGGATGCACATGGCAAAGGAAAAAATTGCCTTTCAGGGATTGCCCGCAAGGATTTGCTGGCTAGGGCAAGGTGAAAGAGAAAAAGCAGGCCTTGCTTTTAATGAATTGGTAAGAACAGGAAAAGTAAAAGCACCGATTGTTATTGGGAGGGATCATTTAGATACTGGCTCAGTAGCTTCGCCCAACAGGGAAACCGAAGCCATGCTTGATGGTAGCGATGCTGTGGCCGATTGGCCAATATTAAATGCGTTGGTAAATACTGCTGGCGGTGCATCATGGGTATCCCTGCATCATGGCGGGGGGGTAGGTATGGGGTATAGCATACATGCAGGCATGGTAATAGTTGCTGATGGCACAGATGATGCCGATGAAAGACTCCGCCGTGTATTAAGAAATGATCCCGGCATGGGTGTAATAAGACATGCTGACGCCGGTTACGATATTGCAAAAAGTACTTTGCGGGAAAATGGGTTGGATTTTAAAGACCGCTTGTCATTCTGAGCTTGTCGAAGGGTGTTTGCCAGCTTCAGTTTTTTATGACACCGTCAATTGCCCGATGCGTGTCGCTATACATCTGAATTTAATATGTGATAAATGTTGCGTGGAGCCATGCAACACGGCTGTTAAAATAGCCCGGTTTTAAATTTCCGAATCCGGGGAAATTAAAAACAAAAGTTTTAAGGTTTGCGCAATTATTGCCAAAACAAATGTAGGCTTTAATTGAAGGGTTACAATTTGCAGTCAACTGAAATTTTTTAATTTTCCTTCGATTGTCGGATGGCTTTGTGGCTATTCCGGTAATTACCGAGTTGTATTAGAGAATAACGCCGACCCACTCCACACATAACTTGTCCCGCCTTAGCGGGAAGGCCGGGCTGTGAGACATCGGCTACGAAACTATAAAGTTGGAAAACCCGGCAGGGAAGAAAATTCTAAGTAACTTTCAATCCTAAAATGAATTCAACATGAATAAGTCAGAAGAAATTTTAAAGAAATTTATCGAAGGTAATTTGTCGGAGGAAGAAGCCATTTCATCTTTACCTCCCGGTTGTAAATTTGAACAGTATTTTGAAAGAGAGTGGCGGATAATTCCTGAACGTGGCGCTGTAGAGTTTCAACGAGCTTGTGGAAGAGTATATGAGTGTGATGATTCCAACAATAATAATACATCATGCGGCGATTGGCGAGAAAGTTAAACTGCTTACTATTATATTGGGTTGTTTGCTAGCAACTGTAGTTCTGAAATCAGGAATCTTATTGTTTCCTTCCCCGTTACTCGTTGTCTGTTCACTTACCACACCCCAATAATAAATAAAAAGTTGAATAGTTGTCCATCGTTTGCAACGATGGACTGAAAATATTCTTACATCCTCGTTGTGGTTGATGGTTAGTCGCAGTATTTATCCCGTACCAACCGCCGGGACGAAGCATGACCATTCAGCCTTTTTTTATTTTCGAAATACTACGGACAACGGGGAGACTCGACAGGGAAAAAAGAGTTGAGCGGCCTTTTGTTTGTTGTGTACTGGCTTTTGTGTGATTGCAAAAACACCAACAACTGAATTGAGTACACCCAACCACTGCAATATAGTTTTAAAGAATTAATAGTAGAGTTTACTGTTCTGTTGCTGGTGTCTTTGCCCGGCTGCAATGCCAGTACACAACACACAGCAGCGAGAAACAATATTTACAGTTATAAAAGAGGCCGAAAGGCTGGAAAAAGGACTTAAAAGTTAAAATTTAAAAAAAATCACCCTAGGTGTTCTTTCGTACGAAAATTTTCCTACCTTTAGTTTATGAAAGAAAAAAAGTCAGTCGTTACTGAATTGGAGCCTACTAAATCAGAGTTAGAAATTTTGCAGGTGCTTTGGAAGTACGGCCCGTCCACCGTTCGTTTTGTAAATGAAACTCTCAATGACCAAAAACGTACCGTACAGTATACCTCTACCTTAAAACTAATGCAGATAATGGCAGAAAAGCAAATGCTTAAAAGGGATGAGTCGAATATGAAGCATATATATACTGCTGCCATGGAAGAGCAAAAAACGAAAGGTTTTTTGTTGAACCGGTTTGTAGATTCCATGTTTAATGGGTCGGCCAGTAGTTTGATGGTGCAGTTACTGGGTAATAAAAAAACATCGCAGAAAGATCTGCAGGAAATTAAAGAAATGGTGAAGAAATTGGATAAAAGCTAAATAATTAAAACCCAGTGTATGCATTTACTTTTTGCATTTTCGAACGAAGAAA
Organism: uncultured Chitinophagaceae bacterium; assembly: GCA_963840755.1. Lineage (GTDB taxonomy): Bacteria > Bacteroidota > Bacteroidia > Chitinophagales > Chitinophagaceae > JJ008. Next base: position 100,817 of record CAWJAG010000003.1, read on the forward strand.
TTATCAAGGCCATTAGCTGGACACTTCTTCATTCCCTTTGGCAGGGCATACTCTTATCATTGATAGCTGGCTGTATCATGCTATTTACAAAAAGAGCAAATCCCTTGCTGCGCTATAATTTGTTAACGGCAACTTTGGCTGTTTTCATTATAGGGGTTGCTGCCACTTTTGTTAGTCAGATTGTAAATACGACACAAGCTGTAGAGGTATCAACGCTGACAGTGTCACAATTAAACACTGTGGAACCTTCAGCAAGTCATTTAATATTTGAACCTGAAGTGTCCGTAATTGATAAGTTGGTTGATTTCTTAAATGCAAATGCAGTTTGGGTAGTTTTAGCCTGGTTGTTAATAATCGGGTATAAGTTCATCCGGCTTGGCTTTGGCCTTTATAATATGCATCAGCTAAAAAGAAGGCAGGTATCTTATCCAGGTGAATATTGGAATAATAAAGTAACAGAGTTATGCAGGCAACTTCAGGTAAACAAAGTGGTTCAATTACTTCAGTCGCACATCATCCGTATACCTGCAGTCATTGGTTATCTAAAACCGGTAATTCTGTTTCCAGCGGCTATGCTTACTGCCATGCCTTTACATGAAGTGGAAGCAGTTCTTATACATGAGCTTGGGCATATACGCCGGAGAGATTTTTTAATAAATATGCTCCAAAATATAGTAGAGGTTATTTTCTTTTTTAACCCATCTATACTTTGGGTTTCGTCACTCATAAAAACAGAACGGGAAAACTGCTGTGATGATATTGCTGTTACCCATACTGCAAACAAACAGGATTATATTAAAGCACTAATCACTTTCCAGCAATACGTTCAGCCAGCAACTCAGAAATTAGTAACAGCATTTTCTGGGGATAAAAACCATTTACTGAATCGTGTCAGAAGAATTATTTATAATAACAATAAAACTTTAAACAACATGGAAAAGAAATTTTTATCCGCCAGCATCATCCTGGTAAGTGTATGCCTTTTGGCATTTGCTTCGAATAAAATGCAAGATAAAGGAAAGGAGAATAAAGCCAATTTGCAGGCTATTCCTGCTATGGGCAATGAAAAAATTACTTCTTCTGTGTCGTTAGCAACAGATACATTGCCGGATAAGGAAATTCGTAATGAAAAGGGGTTTAATGGAAAAACATACACTACAATAAATGGTAAGAAATATATCATTACCATTAAAAATAACCAGGTGACTGAATTGAATATTGATGACCAAAAAATCCCTGCTGAGAAAATAGGAGAGTACAAAACAATTACCGATCAGATACTGAAGCAGATGAAAATAGAAATGGCGAAGTCAGAAAAAGCCATGGCAGAATCAGAAATAGAAATGGCGAAGTCAGAAAAAGCCATGGCAGAATCAGAAATAGAAATGGCGAAGTCAGAAAAAGCCATGGCAGAATCAGAAATAGAAATGGCGAAGTCAGAAAAAGCCATGGCAGAATCAGAAATAGAAATGGCGAAGTCAGAAAAAGCCATGGCAGAATCAGAAATAGAAATGGCGAAGTCAGAAAAGGCCATGGCAGAAGCAGAAAAAGAAATGGCGAAGTCAGCAAAAGCCATGGAACAAGCAGAAAAAGAGATGGCAAAGTCAGAAAAGGCCATGGCAGAATCAGAAAAGGAAATGGCGAAGTCAGAAAAGGCCATGGAGCAATCAAGAATCTTGCAGGAAAAAATCATTGAAAATTTTATCAGCGAGAATATAATAAAGAATAAAAAGGAACTGTATTCTTATAAATTAAGTGCGGATGAATTAATTGTAAACGGGATTAAACAACCGGAAGCTATTCATAAAAAATTTAAAGACAAGTACGTAAAAAATAACTCCTGGATGATAATATATGAACCTGGTGGAGTTTTGAAGAAATGAAATTTCCACCGTGATTAAAAAATTAGCGGAATGAAGACCGCAAACGAAACATAGTCTTAGATGCAGAGGAGAACAGCATAAAAACAAATTGAATGCTCTAAAACATTAGAAGTCGTGGTTAAATTGTTGTGTAGACATCCTTTTTTATAGATAGAGTCAGAACTCGATTATCACCCCAATGGTAGGTGTTACAAAGGGGTCATCATTTTTAACCCGGGTGGGAATGCCATTACTTCCATCTGCTTTGATTGATAAACCGTCAGTTGTTTCAAATGCAGTGTTGGTCGCATTCCTTTTAAACGTATATTCTGGTATCGCAGGATTTTTTGCCACATACCAGTTGGTAACATCTAAGAATAAGTCAATTGTAGTTTTTCTAAAATTCCATTTTTTATCAATTCGTACGTCGCTGCTGTTAAATCCGCTAAGACGATTTGTGTTTAGGACAGCATAATTCAGTGTGCCCACACCTTGCGATAAATAATTTAACCTTGAAAGTGTTTCATCAAAAGGAGTATAGGGGGCGCCGCCCTGGTATCGGAACTTGAGGCCCAGTTCCCAGTTGCGGGGAAACTTATAACCCCATGTTATGCTAAGTAAATGTTGGTTGTCCCAACTGCTAGCAACTAACTTCCCATTAAGGCCAGCATATAGACTTCTGTAAAATGTATAGGATAAAATACCAAAAAAGCGATTGGTTAATTTTTTCTGCGCAAAGATTTCAAGGCCGTATGCTTTTCCTTTTCCATTTGTAACTACTGCTTCATTGCCCAGTAAAGTAAAATCAGTACCCAGATTTGCCAGTGAGATACCGTTACGAACCGAAACCGGGACATTATTATACTGTTTGTAAAAACCTTCCACTGTAAACCTTAGGCCATCATTGGGAAGATATTCCAATCCGGTAGTATAATGGTTGCTGCGCAGGTATTTGGAATTCTTGTTTACCAGGTTATTGTTATTGTCGGCAAAACCGAGTATGGTGTAAGGTGCAAGCTTATAGTAAATTCCGGCAGAGGTATTCCAAGTCCACTTATCGGCCAACACATAACTAAAGGAAATACGGGGAGATAAAGTTTGCAAACCATTCATGCCATCAGTGGTAAACGTATTCATATCTGTACGGATACCTGCGCTGATACCAAGTCTGTTTTGCGCAAAGCGTTTTCCCGCCTGCACAAATGCACCAAGCTTTGCAAATGATTGAAGCGGACTGTTGAAATTTACGCTAACCGCTTGTTGAACAACTGTATTTCCGGCACCTCGTAATTCTTTACGGATAACATTAAAGGTTGTATTGGAATAATCTGCCAGCTGAACAGAAGCACCGTAGGCCAGTTTCCATCCATTACGATTTTTATTTACATCAAAGCGAAGTTTGGTTTCCGTTTCTCCGCTAACAATGTCCAGGGTTTTATTTGCAACCGTTGGGTTTTGGTTGTCTTCAAACTTTTCTATGTCATTATTAAAATCGGTACGGCTAAGGGCCAGGTTCAAAAAACCATTCTTCATATTTCTTTTTAGCGATGCTCCCACTGTATAATTCCATTGATTAACCAGTACATTGGAATTGATAGTATATAATTTTTCAGGAGTTGCGTCTTTTGGCGCAGCAAAACGAAACTCATCAATAGCGCCAATGCCAATAAAGGTTAGAGTTGTCTTCTTGTCAATTTGGTGAGTAATTTTTGTTTGAAAATCCCAGTAGTTGGGACGAATCGGCAAGTCAATGGCCTGGAATAATAATTGCAGGTACGAACGACGGGCTGAAACCAGGAAAGTTGTCTTCTTATTTTTTGAAAGAGGGCCCTCCAGTGTTAATGCAGCTTCGGTGGCGCTTAATCTGAAATTACCCTGGAATTGATTAGGATTACCATTCTTTTGCTTAAACTGAAAGACCGAACTTAATGCATTATCATAGCGGGCATCAAAGGCAGAGGAACTTAGTTTCACATCTTCGATAAAACTTACATTTAAAATTCCCTGCGGGCCACCACTGCTGCCTTGTGTTTGAAAATGATTAATAACCGGAACTTCTATACCATCCAGATAAAATACATTCTCGTTCGGAGCACCGCCACGGATGATGATATCATTTCTAAAGCTTCCGCCCTGCTGGCCTCCCCCCACACCCGGCAAGGTTTGTATTACTTTACTAATGTCGAAATTACCACCGGGATTGCTTTTTATTTCTTCGGTTGTAAGGCGCTGCACACTCAAAGGAGTTTCTAGTGTAGCAGCCCTTGCTGTTCTTTTATTGTTTTTTACAATCACCTCTGTTAAGGAAGTTGACACCTGTTCTAACTCAACTGTTAAATTGCTTTCGTTGCCGCTATTAACAACTAAATTATAAAGTATAATCGTTTTATAACCCACTTTGCTAATTTCAAGATTGTAGGTTTTTACGGGAATAGCTGCTAATCTAAACTTGCCACTGGAATCTGCTACTGTGCCCTGCGGGCTACCTTCTAGTTTAATAGAGGTGGCTTCTAGCGGTAGTTGGGTAGCCTTATCAACAATAGTACCAGTTATACTGCCTGTATTTTGTGTAAATGCTAATTGAAATATAGTTAAAGCCAAAAGTGTTAGCAAAATCTTTTTCATGGACACTTATTTTTAAAAATTCTTTGTACGCCTGTTTTAACCCGGCTTTTGTTTTATAAAATAGCCTATTGTATAATAACAGTTCTACAAACCAAAGGTTCGCATAAGCGTATTTTAAAAATGAAAACACCCATCCTCTCATCTTTTTATTGCTTTTTTTTAATTGTAGCAAGGCATCCAAACGTTCCAAGTGGGAGACTTGAAAAGGAATATCAATATCAGTTAGCTTACTGTAGTACTACTAACCACATGCATGGCTATACCCCGTTATCATTAGTATGTTGACAAATGCAGCACAATAATAAATAAAAAGTTGAATGGTTGTCCTTCGTTTGCAACGATGGACTGGAAATATTTTATAGTTTCGTTAAGGCTAATTGTTAGTGACTAACCATAACCATTAGCATTTTTTTATTTTTTGGAAGACTACGGACAACGGGGGGAGTTTATAGTAAAGCCCAAAAGGATAGTATTAAGAAATTGCTGGGGCAGATTGCTGAGATAAAAAAGAATTCCCCTTTATAATCATTTCCCAGGCGAGTGTCAGATGGCTTTGTGTGTTGGCTTTGTGGCACTCGCCGTACTACGGAGTTGTAGTAGAGAATAACGCCGAGTCCCTACCGGCAGGCAGGCACTCTGCACATAAGGCCGGGCTGTGAGACATCGGCTACGAAATGATAAAGTTGGAAGACTCGGTAGGGAAGAGAACACCACCCTTCGGCAAAAGGAAAGAATAACATTCTTTTTTGATTTCCTGTAACATTCCGGCTTCTATTTCGTTTAGTTTTATTACTGCATAAACCACAACATTACATTATGAGACTCTTGCTGCTGCTGCTAAGTATAATAACTGCCTTTTCCCTCCATGCACAAACAATATCCGGCAAAATAGCAGACGAAAAGCAAAGACCAGTACGTTCTGCCACGGTATTATTGTTGAAACAAAATGATTCTTCCTTAGTTAAATCGTTCTTAAGTGATAATGAGGGAAGTTTCAAATTCACTGATGTGGCAACAGGAAAATACCTGGTGAAAATTGATGTAATAAGTCATAAAAAAAAATATACGCAAGCAGAAATAACAAATAAAGATGTACAGTTGGGTACAATCATACTTCTTCCCGATGCAACTACGTTAAAAGAAGTAACGGTTACGGCCACCAAACCTTTTTTGGAACAAAAAGCAGATAAGTTGATAGTAAATGTAGAAGGTAGTGCCACGGCTGCCGGATCAACCGCTATGGAAGTGTTACAAAAAGTACCCGGGCTAATAGTAAGTAATGATAAAATTACTATGGTAGGCAAGGGTACACCATCCATCATGGTGGATGGCAGGCTTTCACAGTATACAGATATTGCACAACTGCTGAGAGATATAAGTGCTGATAATATAGAAAAGATAGAAGTAGTTTCTAACCCCGGTGCCAGATACGACGCAAGTGGCGGTGCTGTAATTAATATTATTTTAAAGAGAAATGCAAACCTTGGAACTAATGGCAGTGTTTCTTTCACAGCCGGTATGGGATTGTATAACAGGGAAGATATCCGTGCAGACAGAAATTTTTACCGTTATAATCCTGCGTTTAGTATCAATAACCGAAAAGGAAAATTAAACCTCTTTGGCGGGTATAGTTTTTTTCGCCGCAATTGGTTTCAGTACAGCGAATTTGACCGTATCATTTCGCCTAATCGTTTCTTTCCAGGAAAATTATCAACCCAGTGATGTAAACAGTCATAATTTTCGTTTAGGGGCTGATTTTTATGCAAATAAAAAAAATACATTCGGTGTAATAGCAAGAGGATTTATAAGGGATGGTGGAACCGAAGCCAGAAACACCACTTTTCAGAGCGACCCGGCAACAGGCCAGGCACTAAGCAGTTTTCAAACGCTGAATAATAAAATTTTCAACCGGAAGAATTTTTCCAGTAATGTAAACTGGAAACACATTTTTGATACAACCGGCAAAACACTAAATGTTGACGTTGATTACTCCACATTTAAATTAACAAACAATAGCGATATCATCAATAAATTGCAAAACGGTACCAGCTACACCAATAATCAGTTTATAAGAAACCCTGTGCAATTTCTTGTAATGAAAGCAGACCTTGAGTACCCGATTAACAAGAAGACAAAACTGGAAGCCGGAGCCAAATCAAGCATGGCTACAATAGATAATTACCTGCAATTTTTCCAGAAGGGAGTGCTGGATAATGTACGCAGCACCGATTTTAAATACAAAGAAGACATCAATGCACTGTACTCCTCCATTACACATGATTTTAAAAAATGGCAATTGCAGGGAGGCCTCCGTGTTGAGCAAACCATTGCTAAAGGAAACAGCCAATCGCAAAAAGTGTTGGATAGAAATTATGTGCAGTTATTTCCATCAGCCTTTCTTACAAGGAAGATAACAGATAAACTTTCCACCGTACTGCAATATAGCCGCAGGGTAAACCGGCCAAGCTTTCAGCAACAGAACCCTTTTATTGAATTTTTAGATTCACTTACTTACACCAGAGGTAATCCATTGTTAAAACCAGAAACAGCTGATGAATACAAGTTCTCCCTTATGTATGAAAATCAACCTTTCTTTGCCATCAGCTATAACAAAAAAAATGATGTGATTGTAAATGATGCACCCAACCAGGTGGGTAACTTAACCTACACCACACCTGAAAACCTTGCGGTGTATGATAACTGGGCTTTCGAACTCAACTTCCCGATTGAATTTGGGAAAAAAGTGACAGGCTTTGCCGGCAATCAATTTATTTATAACCATTACAAAGCCAATTACCTTGGCAGCCAGTTTAACCAAAGTAAATGGAACTGGCTGGCCTATTGGCAAGTGGCGTACAAGCCAACTGATACCTGGAATTTTGAAATATCGGGATATTATATGACGAAGTCGCTGCAGGAATTTATTACATTGGAAGACCTTGGTTCTTTTGATTTTGGCATTCAAAAAACTTTCTGGAATAAAAAAGGAAGGTTATCCCTTAATATCAGTGATATATTTTTTAGCGAAAGATCAAGGGGCTTCATTAATTACGAGGTCATCAATGTAAAATTCCGCCAGTTGGAAGATAGCCGGAATATCCGGTTATCATTCCGTTATTCATTTGGTAATCAAAAATTAAAAGCGACCCGCAGCCGTAATACTGCATCTGATGCAGAAGAAAACAGGGTAAAAACAAATTGATTAATTTCTTATGCAATCCATTAAAGATTAACACCACTCCAAACATAAATTGTCCCGCCTTAGCGGGAAGGCAGGGCGGTGAGACATCGGCTACGAAACTATAAAGTTGGAAGACTCGGCAGGGAAGAAAGGAGTATCATTTCTTATACCCCATTAAATATAAAATTACTCCTGGCCCTGATTTTATTTTGCCTGTTTGCCATTCATAGCTATCCTTATTGTGAAGCCTGTTTATTAATCCATTCATTTCATTTACCGAATAAGTACGGAAAGAAGAAACTATACCATCCCATAATACAAAAAGAGGAACCACTGGAATCAAATAAGTAAAAAGAATTCTTCCCCATTTAAAAGGCCGTATCATGGGTGTAACGAGAAGAACTGTAACTGGTGAAAAAATCATAGATAATATACTCAGCAAACTCCTTTCCTGTATTTCAAAGATGGCAATGGTGCTTTCTGATGTTACAGCATTTTGCAATATGCCTTGTGCCTGTGCAGGCTTGAAATGATGAAAAGATAAAAATTGTGTTCGCAGCCCTTTTAAATGTGCCGGTACATTCAGTGCATTGACAGAGGTTTCTATATATTCAAAATGCGGATATTGTTTTGCTATATTTTTAAAGGCATCAATATTGGGGTAATAATCGGTTAATACTATTTTTAAAAAAGGATTCTTTTTTTTCAAATGTTCGCATAGTTTAATAAGCCCACCGCCGCCGCCTGATGCAAGGTCAATAATGGTATTCGTTTTTCCTTTAGCTATTCCTTTTTCTATCAGGGGGATAACAGGTTTATAAATGTCAAACCGGTTGGCAATAAACTGAAGAAAATCTGTTATATAATTTCTTAAAAAAACGGGAAACCAGGGAAGGTTTTCAAACTCAAATAAATGCAATCTTCTCATTTTTGATAGGTTGGTATCCGTAAATGCGGTACTTATAAAATTACAGTTTTCCTGACTGAGCAATACTATTACCAAAAGAAGAGGGGCTTTTTGTCCTGTCAGCCTGCAGCAACTCCGTTAATTTGGTGATTATTTATTGGTTTTGTAGTAACCCCGTCAGCGGTTGAAAACCCTGACGGTTGCGGTGCAAGAAATTAAGATATTTCCTAGGCGAGTGTCAGATGGGTTTGTGTGTTGGCTTTGTGGCACCTCGCCGCACTACGGAGTTGTACTAAGATTAACGCCGAGTCCACTCTGCGCACAAAGCCCGGCTGTGAGACACGGCTACGAAACTATAAAGTTGGACGACTTGGCAGAGAAGAAAAAATTAAGCAACTACTTTTCTTCTTCTTATTGAAGATGAAATACTTTTCTTTTTAGCTTTCAGTGACTTTTGTCTTTTAATATATTCACTGATGGTTTGTTCTTCAGCCTTGGTTAATGGCCCTTGACCCCCAATAAAATCTACGTCGAGTTCTTTTGATTTGCTTTTCATATAGGAAAGTAGTTACTGGTTCAGCTAAGCTAATGCCCTTTTCCTATTTGTCAAACGAGGTTTTCTGTGTTGATTTTTGCAGCGGCATTTTTTTCCCTGTTGCTTTATAATAAGCAATTATTTCGCTAATTTTTTTTCTGTCTGCTGCTGTTAACGGTGTTGGGTCAACTACAAAGTCAATGCCTGCTGGTTCTTTTATGTATCCCATTGTTTTATAATTTAAGATGGAAAATATTTTTTAATCAGTTTAAGTGCTTCTTGAGGGAAGATTACCATTTTCTGTCCGCCCACATGTGTAGCACCTAATGTCTTTTCATAATGTTCAATCAATCTTGTCTTGGAAGTGAAATGAAACGAAACCTTGATAGCCTTTGTCCCATGAAGATTTACAAGTAAAAGCAAACAAGTTACCAGGCACACCTTCATAAAGTTTGTTCTTACCTAAATTGAATGGTGCACTTTCAATAAGATGTAAATAAAAATGGTCGTTATAGTCGCTGATGCTTAAAAGCCCTTGAACGATGGCAGGATTGTTTCTAATGGTCAGTTTGAAAAGCAGCCTGTCTGTTAGTTTATATTCATTTGCCCAATTGAAAAGCCAGCCACTTTTTTTTGTTGTATTTTTTAGGTTTGCTTTTGTTACCGGATGAACATCGGTCGGAAAACTGTCGCCGGAAATAGTATTGACAATGCTGTTTGTTAGTTTGTCAATTTCAATTCCTAAATGATATTTGGTTTGTTTAGCCACCTTTCAAAGATACAAAAAAACTGTCGTTTGATAAAGTGTTGTAGCCCCGTCAGCGGTTGAAAACCCTGACGGCGGCGGTGATATAGTTTTTCGTTTCCAGGCGAGTGTCAGATGGCTTTGTGTGTTGGCTTTGTGGCACTCGCCTTATTACGGAGTTGTACTATAGATTAACGCCGAGTCCACTCTGCACACAAGGCCGGGCAGTGAGACATCGGCTACGAAACTATAAAGTTGGAAGACTCGGCAGGGAAGAAACTAAGAGTTAGGTTTTTCAGCATTTTTAACAGCTCGAACTATCGGCTCGTAATTTTCTACTTGTAACCAACTTCCACCAATGGTATTTACAACCCAATCGCTACTAATTTTTTGCACTTGCCCATGATATTCTTTATCAATGATGATATTATAAATACTGCTAAAAGAATGCTTCTTAGTTAATATTATTTGTTTTTGCTCATTGCCTATGGTTAGACTAACAATTATTTCTTTGGTACTATTATTCATAATATTAGTCTAAATCAAAACTAGTACCGAGTTGGGAAAACATGAAATTTTGTCATATTTCTTTCCCACGCGGGTGTCAGATGGCTTTGTGTGTTGGATTTGTGGCACTTGCCGTACTACGGAGTTGTATTACAGAATAACGCAGGTCCACTCTGCACACAAGGCCGGGCTGTGAGACACGGCTACGAAACTATAAAGTTGGAAGACTCGGCAGAAAAAAAGTATTTTTAGTTTGCTATTTAAATTATGAAATCCAGAAAGTTTCGAAAATTGCACATCAATTGGCCACATCAGCATTTAGTTAAACAACGGCCATGGCTAATAGGTGGCTGGCTATTGGTAGCTGCTTTTCTACTAGTCGCTGTCATTTTTTATTTTTTACGATAAGTGTTGTATTAAAGAATAACGCCGAGTCCACTCTGCACACAAAGCCGGGCTGTGTGACACGGCTACGAAACTATAAAATTGGAAGACCCGGCAGGGAAGAAGATTATCAAGGGAAGTAGCGATAGATTTCTTTGCGATGTAAAATTCGTACTAACTCTGCAGTTTTGTTTTCAAAATAAAAACCAATCCGGTATTGTCCCATTCTGATACGATAGGCGGTTTTAAAGCCGGTAAGTTTTTTGCAATTTTCTAATTGAGAAGGTTGACTCGCAATTGCTATTTCATTAATAATAACAGCCAATTGGTTTTTATAAGCTGCTGGTAATTTGTCCGCATCTTTTGTAAAGGACTTGCGGATTTCAATATTCATTTAGCCGATTTTAATTTACCAAGAAAGGCAGTTTTTTCAGCAGGGGTGAGGAGTTTTGTTTTCCTGCCTTTTTCCATCGCTTTTAAAATTGCGGCATCTTCTTTTTCTTCTGTATAGAAACCAATAGAAAGACCTTTGAGTATTGTTTCCAATACTTTTTCTTCTTTTTTATTTCTTGGATTTACAATGTAGGTCATGTAGTAAAATTAATTATTTTATGCCATTATTAATAGCTTTTTTCCGGGCCAATGCACAGCGACTCCGATGCTTTTTTCTCAGGCGATTGTTAGATGGCTTTGTGGCACTCGACGTACTACGGAGTTTTATTACAAATAACGCCGGGTCCACTCTGCAACACAAGAGCCGGGCAGTGAGACATCGGCTATGAAACTATAAAGTTGGAAGACCCGGCAGGGAAGAAACACCAACAGCGGCGAAACCACAACCATTCAGCATTTTTTTGGAACACTAAGCACAACCGAGGTTTTTCCGAACAGGTGCAAAGGCAAATCAATAAATACAATCATCAGAAACTTATCTCGGTCCGAGATACACCCATGTTTCATTGAAAGCAACTCTGTGTCCCGCAAACCCTGCTTCATCCATCCAGTATTTGATCCGGATATTTTTTGTCGCAGGATCTATAGAATTGATTCCGGATGGATCGAGTACAGCAGAGCGGCCACTGGCCGAAGGCTGACCATAATAATTGGTAAGTGCAATAACCTTATTGGTAGCAGGATCAAAAGTTATTACCAGCCCAAATGTGCCGTAATAAGATAAGTTGATGCCATTTTTAATAAGATGCCCGGGGGAACCCAAATCCTTTGAAACAAGGCTGTCGGTAGTGGTGCTGCTGGTATGCAGGCTATATTCATAAGTGTCACCCGCCCACACAAATGCAGGGTTTTTATTATCCACCATAGCTCCCTCTATACGGTAGCGGCCATCCCATTGGTTTAAAGTGGCGGGAGGTGTGGTGGTATCTTTGTTTTTTTTACAGCCACCAATCATTGCAATTGTACAAACGAATAAGATAAGGTAGCGCATATGTATATTGTTTAATGGTGAACGAAGTACATCCGCTGTATTAACCACAAGTTACAGTATCCCGTACTACCTGCAATACCCATTTTGTGGTATTTTATGCTGGAAACAGACCTTTATGCTATGGTTGGAGCTTGTGATGGTTAGTTGCAAACTAACCTCAACCATTCAGCATTTTTTATTTTTTGGAACACTACGAACAACCGGGGTAATTGACAGCCTCTTTTATATACCTTTATAAAAAATGTATGGATTATAAGGACAAATATTTTAAGTTTGAGTATATGCTACATATACCTGATAAAGAGGTTGAGACAAGAATTGCGTATCAGAAAAGAAGGTTATTTGATCCAAACTTCGCAAAGAATTGGGTTAAAGCAAATGTGTTAAAAGGTAGAGGTGACGTAACTCTAATATCCCATATTGAAATTCAAAAGGAAGAGTTTGACTTAAATATGGGTAAGGCAATATAATCGCAACTGTTATAAAGTTGCCGTTAATATATTTTCACCTTCTAACGGTAGCTCAACTGAATAGAGCAGCCGATTACTAATCGGAAGGTTGTGGGTTTGAATCCCACCCTAAGGTTTAACGGTTTCGGGTTTTTTATTTATTGGAACACTACTGACAACGGGGTAGAAATGAGATTAGTACATTTTTATTGGCCAAATATTTGTACCTTTTGGCAGGTGCTTACCTTTGAGGTCATTTTGAATTCCTGAAACTCAATGTTGAAAAATCATAACTATATCTATTCCTCTTTAAAAGGCACCCGTCATAAAGAAAACTGGGACAGCCTGCTGGTTATTGACGAATCGGGCTACAGCATTTTTGCCGTCTTTGATGGTGTGAGTAGTGCTAAGCATGGTAAAGAAGCTGCACTACAGGCAAAACATTTCATCAAGGAAAATTATAAGAGTTATATTAACGGGAAAGTAGATATTAGAAAACTGATGTATAATCTTAATCAGCATCTTGTTAATTCTGACTTGAGGGAACCCTATTCTACTTATTGCATGGTTTACTATGACAAGCAAACTGAATCTTATTATTACTCTTGGTTGGGTGATTCTCGTTTATATCTTATCACCAATCAATTTGTAGAACAACTTACACTTGATGACAGCTATTCCGAGCATGTTATTACAAAGTTCTTAGGACATTCCGATTTGGGTTCTGAACGATTTTAGGCAGTTTGAAAGCACTAAACTTAATAGTCATTTATTGCTTTGTACTGATGGCTTTTATCGGGTGTTCGAATCAAATAAGCTGGAATTTTTTGATAATTTTCATAAAAAATCATTACCCACTATCAAGGAAAGAATAAATTCTTTGATAAAAGGCAAGAACTTTGACGATTCAACGTTTATTTTTGTGAAATAGCTGCTATGTTCACTACCGAAAAACAACTGGTAAAAGCATTAAAAATCAATTACTTCTCTATGTGTCATTGGGATACAGGGAAATTTAGTACTTCTGTATTGGAAGAGGTTGATTTGGGTTTTGGTATAGCCGACTTGGTAATTTCAAAACTCAGGGCAAATACCCCAACCGCTACAGAAAGGTTGACATATTTTGATGCAGTTATCTACAAAATCATTGAATCAAAAAAAGAAATCTCATTTCAGAAATTAAGAGAGATTACTAAAGCAGATATAACAAGTATTAACCGTTCTTTAAACAAGCTTATTAAAGACAGTTATATCAATAAGAACGATTCTCTTATCACTTTCCGCAAAACTTATCAGGGCATTACTAATGATTCTATTGCTATCGAAGCAAAATTAAAAAATTGGAAGAGGGCATTGGATCAAGCATTCCGGTATAAATGGTTTGCAAAAAAATCATTTGTTGTTTTGGATAGCGTTTATATCAAACCGGCAATTGCGCACATTGACCAGTTTAAAAAATTAAATGTGGGGCTTGCTGAAATAAGCAAATTTGGAATAATTCATCTTCACTTCAACCCTGTAAAAAAAGACCCTATTGATTACAAAATGTGGATGCTTCTTAATGAAGTATTGAAAAAATCATTTCTTCGTAAGAAGAAATGATTTCCAGGTAGCCAAATGATAGTTTTTGCTTTCATCAGTCAGGTAAATATTCTTTTTTTCAAGCTTGTCATAGATTTCAATGGCAGTATCAATCTTTTTAATCATTAATTCTTTCCTCTTTTTTATATCTTTCTCAGCTGACAATTCTTTTAATAGACGCTCTATTGAAAGTAAGTAATTCTTATGCACTTCGGGCTTCTGATTACTCCAGGGATAACCTTCTTTAATAATGGCATCTGAAAAAATATTTTTTTCATTTTCTATCAGTTCAATTCCTTTCTGTATCCTGATTAAATCCAGCAGAGGCGATTTTATAAAATTCAATAGTTTTTCTGAAAAATACCATCCTTTTGATGGGCCACCGTCCTCATCAGAAGTAAATCTTTTGATACTAAAATTCCGTAGGTTCTCGTATGTTCCTATTGTTATATAGTCAATATCTGTTAGCGAAAGAAAAATTAATGCATCCCAGTTAGCATAAGAATAAATAGTACTGAATTTCTGCTTCTTTAATACACTTAAAACAGTTGAAAGGTTGTTCAGGTATTTAAAATCAGTACTTAGTTTTTGCCTATTATCCGGTTTTGATTCACAAATCACATAATATCCGTCAAACACAATATCTATATCAGTAAGATGATACAATAATTTTTCAACTTTATCTTCATCAATAATAGTGTGATGCGTTATAGGGATTGTCATATAATACTTTATCCCAGCTTTCTTATTTTTTATCAACCACTTGTTTATGTTCTTTACCATTGCTATAAAATACTCCGGCTTGTCATTTTCATAATAGTTGGGAATAATTATATCTTTTAAGCCAAGTTGATCAATTTGATACTTGATTCCTTTCTTTATCAATCCTTCAATTAGTGTATTGGTTTGCTCATCATCATCAGCATTTGCAGCTGGATGAAAGTCGTATGTCTTTAACTTTCCTTTACTAATATTCCCGCCTTCCCGTTTCCCGAAATACTGTAGATCAAAAAATGATTTTTCCAAAATTTCTTCAGTTTTATAACCATTTATTTTAGGCTTATCAAAAAATCCTTCTTCAAAACTGTATGCACAAAAAATAAAACCGTCGCCGATTGAATTCTCATAATACGAATCAAGGTTTCATTTTTGAAAATGTCCAGTAAGTTGTAATACTTTCATATTAAATTAGCTTTATTAAGTCTTCAATATCTTTTGGGCGGTGTGATGGCATGAACCTCATTGCTTCTATTAGGAAATCTTTCAAGTTACAAGCTTCGGCAATTAGGCAATTTTCATCACCACTTTTAAATTTCGCATCAATGTCATCTGGGGTTTTTCCAAATGGTAATTCCCTATGATAGAGAAAATAAGCAACTACTCCAAGACTAAAAAAATCTGTTCTGTAAGAAATCATATCCTTATGCCCGGCATATTGCTCTGTGCCGCCCATTTCCATGTCCCTGGCTGTGCTCCTCCCGTGCCTGTAATTGAAGTATCTCCTAAATCCCTTGCAATACCAAAGTCTATTAATACCGGTGTTCCATCAGATCGTATCATGATATTTGCAGGCTTAATATCTCTGTGTACATATCGGTCCTTCCATATTGGTGTAAGTATCGCAAACAATCGTTGCAGCAACTCTTTTATTTTTGCTTCATCTCCTGCATACTTGTCAACAACATCTTCTAAAGTATCACCTTCAATATATTCCTCAAAAACTATAGTCTCGCCATCATATTCACTGAATCTCGATATATATTAGCAATTCCATCACATTCTCTATACTTTTCATATATTTTCATTTCTCGTTCAAACCGCTGGTCTTTACCGCCATCAAAAATTTTCATTACCTGTTTTTCTCCGCTTCTTACAACGAAGTGTACTGTTTTTTGACCTCCTTTCTTTTCAACCTGAAAGAAACCATCTATACGGTAATGACTTAAAAATTCCTTTTTGAATCCTCTTGAACCCATAATGGCAAATTCTTACAAAAGTAATTAATAACACCATTTTTGAGCTATCATTTTCGAATTAAAAGCACTTCAAAAGAGAAAAAAAGAATTCAATAATGCCCAGTAGAATTACCGAACGATTAAGTGAGTGACACAACAGGCGATGATAGTAGCACTGTCGCTGGCTAAAAATTGTATTTCAAACCTTACCTTTGCCGCCATTTATGAAATATCACAACGAAATAGAAAGGCGGAAGACATTTGCCATTATCACTCACCCGGATGCGGGTAAAACAACACTGACAGAAAAGTTTCTGCTGTTTGGCGGTGCTATACAGGTGGCGGGTGCGGTAAAGAGCAATAAGATAAAGAAACATGCTACCAGCGACTTTATGGAGATAGAACGGCAACGGGGTATATCGGTGGCTACTTCGGTAATGAGTTTTGAATACAATAAGGTACTGATAAACCTGCTGGATACTCCCGGTCACAAAGATTTTGCAGAAGATACTTACCGTACACTAACCGCGGTGGACAGTGTGATACTGGTGATAGATAGTGTGAACGGGGTGGAAGCACAGACCCGCCGCCTGATGGAAGTGTGCCGTATGCGGGATACACCGGTGATCGTGTTTGTAAATAAAATGGACCGGGATGGTAAGAACCGCTTTGACCTGCTGGAAGAAGTGGAAAAAGAACTGAGCCTTGCCCTGCACCCGATGACATGGCCCATCAACAGCGGTAAGGAATTTAAAGGCGTTTATAACCTGCATGATAAAAACTTAGTGTTGTTTACCGCCGGTACCAAAGCTGCGGATGAAAATGTGATAACCGTTTCTGACCTGAATGATGAAGTGGTGAATGCAGAAACTGGGCGACAGAGATGCTGCCCAACTGCGGGAAGATGTGGAACTGGTGGATGGGGTGCATGGTGAATTGAAAATTCAGGACTACCTGGATGGTAAAGTGGCGCCGGTGTTTTTTGGCAGTGCGGTCAACAATTTTGGGGTAAAGGAAATGCTGGATACGTTTATCCGCATAGCACCTACACCCCGCAGCCGGGAAACCACGGTTAGCCCCGTGAATGTGGAAGAAGATAAAATGAGTGGCTTTGTTTTTAAGATACATGCCAACCTGGACCCGAAGCATAGAGACAGGATTGCTTTCTTCCGGGTATGCTCGGGTAAGTTTGAACGGAATAAATATTTTCATCATGTGCGGTTGGATAAGGATGTTCGTTTTAGTAATCCTTATAGTTTTATGGCCCGGGATAAAATCGTGTGATTGAAGATGCCTATGCGGGTGATGTGGTGGGTTTGTTTGACACGGGTAATTTTAAAATTGGTGATACACTGACGGAAGGAGAGGATTTTTATTTTACGGGTATTCCTTCTTTCTCCCCGGAGATATTTAAGGAAGTGGAGAATAAAGACCCGATGAAGGCGAAGCAATTGGAAAAAGGTTTGCTGCAATTAACGGATGAAGGAGTGGCGCAGTTGTTTACCCAGTTTGGCGGCAATAAAAAAATAATCGGTTGTGTGGGTGAGCTGCAGTTTGAAGTGATTCAATACCGCTTGCTGCATGAGTATGGGGCGTCGGTGATATTTAATTCATTGCCGTTTTATAAGGCTTGCTGGTTGACTAGCAAAGACCCAAAGAAGCTGGTGGAGTTTCTTCGTTTTAAACAGGCGAATGCGGCGGAGGATAAGGATGGTAACCCGGTGTACCTGGCGCAGAGTGAGTGGTTTTTGAATACGGAGATGACGAATAACCCGGATATTGAGTTTCATTTTACGAGTGAGATACATAAGTAAATACAGGTTGGCCACGAATGGCACGAATGACACTAAGAATACAAATTAAATACGAATTGCAATTGCCTTGCGGCAATGATGAATACAGGTTGGCCACAGATGAACACGGATTAACACAGATTAGTTGCTACGCAACTTTAGCTTGAATGAATTATAAACTATAAACGACCTGAAGCCCCTCCTTGCGGAGGGGTTTGGGGAGGCCATATGGGTTAAATACAAAAGAACCTCACTCGGTAAAAGTATGATAAGGAAAGTTTTCCTCTCCCTCTCCTTCAGGAGAGGGGCGCTAAGTCTCAGATAATTGGAGTTAAGGATGGGGTGAGTCGGAAAATATTTTAAAAGAAGCCTATATTCATACCTAATTAAGAAAAATGAAAAAGCTGATTTACATCCTGAGTGCATTTTTGTTAGCCACCGTTTTATTTTCCTGTAAAGGAAAAGATAAAACAGGCCCTGCATACCTGTTGAAAATGAGATTGGCCAATGGCGACAAGTTCGGGCATGATATGGATATGGACATGGAGATAAAAAATGAAGATGATGGGCATAGATATGAACATGAAGATGACAATGGACATGGGCATGGATATGGAGGTACTTGGCGATACAGCAGGGTTAAAGAAAATTAAGTTCACTTATACAAAGGCAAAAATAAACATGAGTATGACCGGGCTGCCGGAAGAAAGCTACTCCCGATACAAAGGATATTATGGATAAAACCGCGGCGAGAATTGAAGGCAAGTCCATCTATATTTTTCTTAACAATAAAAACGAAATAACAGCTATAAACGGTTTTAATGAACTGATGACAGATACTGCTGAAACTGGTGCAGCGGAGAAAGAACAGGTACAAAAAATGTTTTCAAAAGACCAGATGAATACCATGATGGGGCTTATGTTTAATATGTACCCGGCAGATTCTGTACGGATAGGCGATACATGGGAGAAAGAAGTGGATATGGGTATGGGGCCTGTTTCTATGCGTTTAAAAAACGAGTATGAACTGATTGATGTAAAAGGCGGGGTGGCTACTGTTGCCCTCAAAGCAAAGTATAAAGGATCCGGAAAAATGGAACAAAGCAAGATGTCTATTGATTTGGATATGGATGGCGACCAAAAAGGAAATATTGGCGTTAGCCTGGGCAATGGCTATTTAGTAACTGCTGATAACACTATGGATATAAAAGCCAAGGCGAAAATTATGGGGCAAACTGTGCCCTACGATATTCATGCAAACTACCGGATGAAGGGGCATTGATAAATGTTCTTTTACCTTTTTCTTCGCCGCCTTCTTCTTAGTCGCCGTCTTTTTAGCCGGTGCTTTCTTTGTTTGCAGTTCTTCTTTCCTTTTTTGGTAAATGCTCCCGGTATCGCATCTTCAATAAATTTCTTTACATCTTCCAATGTAAATGCAGCAGCTTCTTCGGCAGTATATTTTGTATCATCCGCTTTTCTTGGGCATGCGGACGATCTTTTTGCCAAATTTGATGATAGGACCCCAGCTGTGCATTCTCTAACGAGATCTTTTCATCCGGCCAGCGTTGTATATAGCGATTGGCTTCTTTTTTTACTTTGGCATCGATCAGTTCATTCATTTCAGCCTGCGTAAGAGTTGCAAAGTTGTACCGCCTCGGTACATTGATGAACATGCCATCCCATTTGATATAAGGGCCAAAACGTCCTGTGCCTTTCGTGATAGGTTTCTCATCATAAGTGCCCACAGGCGCATCGGCAATTTGTTTTGCTTTGATATGTTTAATGGCTGTGTCCAAATCCACTGTACCCAGGTCAGTTCCTTTTGGCAACGAAATGAATTCTTCGCCCCATTTTACATAAGGACCAAAGCGGCCTACATTTACCAACACATCTTTTTCTTCATATTGACCCATGCGCCCTGTGCACCAAAAAGGTTCATGGCTTCTTCAAAAGTGATCGTTTCAATGCTCTGGCCGGTTGGTACTTTGGCAAATCGTGGCTTCTCTGTCATCATCTCGCTTCACCGATCTGTATCATGGCGCCATAGCGACCCATTCTTGCCACAACCGGTTTACCACTATCAGGATCGGAGCCCAACACTCTTTCACCTTTTATCCTTTCAGCGGTTTCGATGGTTTTCTCCACATCTTTTTTAAAAGGGCTGTAGAAATCATCGATCATCTTGTTCCACTTCATCTTTCCTTCGGCCACTTCATCAAATTCTTCTTCGATCCTTGCAGTAAAGCTGTAATCCATCACATCATCAAAGTACTGTATGAGAAAATCAGTCACGACCAATCCAAGATCAGAAGGAAAGAGTTTTGATTTTTCAGCGCCGGTGTTTTCGCTGCGGCTCCATTTTTCACCTATCCTCTTTCAATGTAAACACACTATAATATCCTTATCACACCTTCTTTATCCCTTTTCTCCACATATCCTCTTTTTAACACCGTGGAAATAGTAGGAGCATAGGTAGAAGGGCGACCAATGCCCAGCTCTTCTAGTTTTTTTACCAGTGAAGCTTCTGTATATCTTGAAGGCGGGCGGCTGAACCGTTCCGTCGCTTTCATTTCATTCAATGGCAATTGCTGACCAACGGTTAACGGTGGCAGCATACCTTCATTAGCTTCTTCTTCCAGTTCATCGTCATCTTTATCTTCCCGGTACACTTTCAGGAAGCCATCAAATTTCAATACTTCGCCGCTGGCGGTGAGTTCTTCTTTATTGGTGGAGATTTCGATCTTGGCGGTTGTCTTTTCCAGTTCCGCATCGGCCATCTGGCAGGCCATCGTTCTTTTCCAGATAAGTTCATACAATCTTGCCCAATCGGGTTCCTGGATACTGGAATTGTTCATATAGGTCGGGCGTATGGCTTCGTGGGCTTCCTGTGCATTTTCGTTTTTGTTCTTGTATTTGCGGAACTGGTGATATTTTTCCCCATACATGCTTTTTACCGTATTGGTAATATCGCCCAAAGCTGTATTACTCAGGTTCACACTATCGGTACGCATATAAGTGATATATCCATTCTCATACAACCGCTGTGCGATAAGCATGGTGCGGGAAACACCATATCCCAGTTTCCTGGATGCTTCCTGTTGCAGGGTAGAAGTGGTAAAGGGTGGGGCAGGGTGATCGTTTGCCCGGTCTTACCTGTATATCGGTTACTTTATAAGTCTGCGCCGATGCAACTTTTCAAAAAAGCTTCTGCATCTTCAGCGGTATTTTGTTTTTTGCCTTCGGCAGCAAATGTTACATGCTTATCTGAAACATCTTTTGCCGTAAAGAGGGCTTCAATTTTAAAAGTACTTACAGGAGCAAAGGCATTGATCTCTCTTTCTCTTTCTGCAATTAACCTTACGGCCACACTCTGCACCCTGCCGGCACTCAGGTTATTCCGCATACTCATCTTGCGCCAGAGAACAGGACTTAGTTCAAATCCGACGATCCTGTCCAATACCCGGCGGGCCTGTTGCGCCATCACCAGGTTCATATCCACTCTTCGGGGATTTCACCGCTTCTAAGATAGCAGGTTTGGTGATCTCATGAAAAACGATCCGTTTTGTTTTTTTGGGATCGAGACCCAATACTTCGCATAGATGCCAGCTTATGGCTTCGCCTTCCCGGTCCTCATCCGTTGCCAGCCAAACTTCTTCCGATTTTTTGGCCAGGGATTTAAGTTCGTTAACTACTTTTTCTTTTCTGCGGGAACAATATAGGTGGGTTCAAAATTCTTTTCGACATCAATACCCATATCCGGCTTTTGCAAGGTCACGGATATGGCCAAAACAACTTTTCACCTGGAAATCTTTTCCCAGGATTTTTTCAATCGTTTTTGCTTTCGCAGGGCTCTCAACTATCAGTAAATTCTTCGCCATAATGGATATATATATTATAAGGTACAAAAATCGCTTTTCAGCGGCTGCAAGTTAGGACAAGGATAATAAATTTTTCGGGAAACCAATTTTTAAGGCTTAATCTGCAATGAGTTTAGGCATCTTTTTCTAAGGTATTTTGACGTATGAAATTCAACTATAATTTCGATCCGAAAATACTGAACAACTCTTTCTGCCCAGCGCCTATATTCTTTAGCGGAAGGATGTAGTCCATCAGCAGCCAGCAGGGTATGATCCTTGCCGCTTCTCTGGTCCATGGAGTAATATCAATATAATGTACTTTATATTGTAAGGCAATTTCTTTATTAGCTGCATTGTATGCATCAATTTCTTTGCTATCTGTTCTCTGTCTGCTGCCTATTGCAAAAGGGGTAACACCCCAGTCGGGAATAGAAAGCACCACCACATGATTGGCACCATTACCTGCAAATTGTATGGCTTTTTTTAATAGGGATTCAAATTCTGTTGTATACTTCTCAACACTGCGGCCACGGTATTGGTCATTTACACCAATCAATAAACTGAAACAAAATCATATTTAGTTTGAAAATGATATTTGTAGATGAGCCGTTTTTAATTCATCTGTCGTCCATCCGGTTTTGGCTACTATTTCAGGGATATTAAGACTTAAACCATTCTTACGTAGCAACTGTACCGTTTGCGATGGAAAATTTTCTGCAAGCGGAACTGATTCACCAATGGTATAAGAATCGCCAGAGCGAGCTAAATATTAGAGTAGGGGCTGCTATTCATTTTTACAACATTTTTTGCATTAGTGAAAGTAATAAGAAGAAAAATTAAAACGTAACGGTTCATAAAAAATCAATAATAGCTTTACTTACTTTGTTATCCCTGTAAATCCTCCGGTGTCCTAATCCCTTTGTAAGTACGAATTCTATGTTTGGATAGTTTGCTTCTTTTAATTTTAATACATCGCCTATGGGTGTTACTTCATCTTCTTCATCCTGGAATAATAATACTTTTGCCCTTATGTGCTTCATCGCCCTTTTTATAGAGTAGTAATCAGAGCTTACCCCGCCGGCTTTTATAATGATTTTTTCAAACTCATCTCTTATGGTTGGATCCAATTGCAGAAATTTAAAAAAACTGTCAATGGCAGTTGAGGTTTCAATAGCAGGGGCAACCAGCACTAAACGGTAATCATTTGTATGGCTTATTTCTTCAAGGGCAAGGCATACAGCCAATCCGCCAAAAGAATGTGCCATAAAGGATTGTACCGGCCGAATTTTTTCACTACTTCCTGTATTGTTCTTTTAAACAGGGGAGCATTAATTGTTTTACCCCCGCTGCGGCCATGCGCAGGGGCATCAAATGCTAGAACTTCATATCCTTTTTTAACAACGGTTTTATATACCTGTCGAAGTTGATGACAGAAGATTCAAAGCCATGAATAATTAGCACTTTTCTTTCGGCCGGGTTATTAAACCGCCAGCCCCTGATTATATTCCCTTCCAGTTCAAATTGCAGCTTTTCCGTTTCTTCAAATACTTTGGGTAATTTCTTTTTATTCCGGCTTTGCGGGGTACAAAAGAGTTCAAAAGCCTTTTCTGCCGCTTTCTTTTTGGAGATGGCAGCAAGAAGCTTGAACTTTGTGCGGATATAGCGGAGGGCTAAGCGTTGAGATAATTTCATTGAAGCAAAAATAGTTATCCCACAAAGAACACAAAGGGGTTAATATAATGATAAACACAGGTTTTTTGATTTGCTGAATAGAATTACAGAACGTACAAGAGTGCGACGCAAGGGACGATGATAGTAGCACTGAGGTTGGGTTAAAACATTTATAATAAAATCATGGACATAGTAATCATTGGTTCTGGAAATGTGGCAACAGTGCTTGGAAGAAAATTTAAAGCTGCAGGACATAATATTGTACAAGTATTCAGCCGCAATGCTGCCGCAGCCACCCAATTGGCTTATGAATGGAATACGTGAGTCGACAAACTATAAGATTGTGATCAATAAAAATGCAGATGTTTATATAATCGCAGTCTCTGATGATGCTATTGATAATGTGGTGGATGAATTAGAATTACCCGGAAAAGTTGTTGCACATACAGCCGCATCTGTACCCAAAGAAATATTAAAAAATGTAACTAATCATTACGGTGTTTTTTACCCGTTACAGAGTTTAAGAAAAGAAATGACAGTGTTGCCAGATGTTCCTATTTATTTTGATGGGGTTGATGAAAAAGCAAAAATGGTATTGGCAAAATTAGCAGCATCAATTTCCCCTACCCAAGCTATAGAAGCTGGTGATGATGCAAGGTTAAAACTGCATGTAGCTGCTGTAGTGGTAAGTAATTTTGTAAATCATCTTTATACACTGGCAGAAGAGTATTGTAAAAAAGAAGGGTTGGATTTTAAACAACTGCTCCCTTTAATTCAGGAAACAGCAATTAGGCTAAAAGATATCTTCTCCCAAAGATGCACAAACCGGCCCTGCCATGCGGCATGACGGCGAAACAATCCAAAAACACCTTGAACTACTAAAATCTCATCCGCAGTTAAAAGACCTTTATGTATTACTGACAGAAAGTATTCAGCAGATAAAGTAACCACCATTATTATGTAATCTGTTAATCCTTTTTAATCAAAAAATCTGTGATTGTTTCCCAATCAAGTAAATTCCTTTTTTATTTAACCATTACATTTGCATCATAATTAAGATTAGAAAGGGATGTACACTATCAAATTCAATTTCGAACAGAAAGGGCTGAACCGGTAACTTTTGAAAATGTAGAGCCGGGATACAGCCTTTTAGAAGTAGCATTAAAAAATGATATTACCTGCACCATAACTGTGGCGGTGTGTGTGCCTGCAGCACCTGTCACCTGTATGTGAATAAAGGGGAAGATTTTTTAGAAGAGTTGAGTGATAAAGAAGAAGATTTTATAGACAGGGCAGTTAGTCCGAGATTAAATTCGAGGTTAGGCTGCCAGTGCCTGCTGCATGATGGCAGCGGCCTGGTTGAAGTAACCCTGCCTGACCAAACACAGTTTTTAGGAGAGTAATCAAGAAATAAGAGGTCAGAAATAAGAAGTCTGAATTCTGACCTCCGGTATCATACATCAGACTTCCGATATTTTATGAGTCATTTTGAACCACCGATAAACTGGGCCGACCATGAAGACATTGCACAGAAACTGTATGAACGTTTTGGCGATGATTTTACCGAAGGCAAAATCTATCGCATCCGTTTTACTGATTTATTAGAATGGATATTGCAGATACCGGGCTTTGAAGGCAAACGAGAGCAAAGCACCGAAGGCCATTTGGAAATGATACAAAGTGCCTGGGTGTATGAATGGAGGGATAATCAAAAGTAAAACCTCCAATCCCAAAAGGGGAGTAATGGGAGTTCTATTATAATTGAGACTTTTCTTTCTTTAATACTTTAAAATCCCCCTTTAGGGGATAGGGGTTTATGAACGTACTAACATTATTCAAACCAATCACCACATTTGTTTTTGATGTGGATGGTGTGCTTACCGATGGCACAGTACTGGTATTGCCGAATGGTGTGCAGGCAAGGCGTATGAATATTAAAGATGGCTTTGCTTTACAAATGGCAATGAAGAGTGGATTCCGGATAAAAATAATATCCGGCGGTAATTCTCCCGAAGTGGTGGACAGGTTAGAAAAACTCGGCGTTACAGATATCAGCATGGCGGTAATGGATAAGAAACTTTTTCTTAAGGAGTTTATGGCCGCAAACAATCTGAAGAAAGAAGAAGTGCTTTACATGGGTGATGATTTGCCGGATATACCTGCTATTGCAATCAGTAGGGTTGCCTTGCTGCCCTGCCGATGCAGTAAATGAGGTAAAAGAAATTGTTCAATTATATTTCGCCGCTAAATGGCGGTGATGCCTGTGTACGGGATGTGATTGAAAAAGTACTGAAGCTGAATGATAAGTGGGAGTACAGGGTGGATGTTGTTTCTAGATAGATAATCAGAAGTCTGAAATCAGATTTGCGTATTTATATATTAGATATTAACTATCGTAAAGAAATTTTGTCACACAAAAGGACTTATCTGACTTCTTGATTCCGGCTTCCCTCTTCTTTAGTATCTTTCCTCAAAATTTTTCAATGAGATTGATCGCAGCCTTCTTTAAAATGATCCGCCTGCCCAATCTTTTTTTTATGGCACTTTCACAGGTGCTTTTTCAATTTTGTATTTACCAGAGAATTTATAAAGCCCACATTCCCGAAGGGGACATTAAGCAATTTATTTTATTGGTTCTTGCTTCTTTATTTATTGCTGCTGCCGGATACATCATCAACGATTATTTTGATATTAATATTGATGAAGTAAACAAACCAGATAAAATGGTGGTGGATAAAATTATCAGCCGCCGCTGGGCCATTGCCTGGCATTTTATGCTTAGTGGTGGCGGGATTATATTAACAACACTGGCATTGCCATTTGCACAAAAATGGTATTTGATTTTAGCGAATGTATGTTGTGTGGCATTACTGTGGTTTTATTCTGTTAAGTTTAAAAAAAGTTTATTGACGGGAAATATTGTTATTTCATTACTTACCGCCTGGACGATACTGATTATTTTTTTCTCCAAAGTTGATTTGCAGGATGCATTTAACCCAGGGCACCACCAGACATTTTTCCGGCTTACAATATTATATGCTGGCTTTGCATTTATTATTTCGTTGATAAGAGAAGCGATAAAAGATATGGAAGATATGCCGGGGGATGCAAAATATGGCTGCCGCACTATGCCAATAGTGTGGGGTATAAATGCAACTAAAGTATATGTTGCTGTATGGTTGGTTGTTTTAATAGCTGTGCTGATTATCCTTCAGATATATGTATTGCAGTTTAAATGGTGGCTGGCTGTGGCGTATAATATTCCCACTGTTATCTTTCCTTTATTAATAATTTTATCAAAACTAAAGGGTGCAACCACTGTGGCTGATTACCATAAACTAAGCACCATGACTAAATTAGTAATGCTGACGGGTATTGTATCAATGATATTTTTTTATATTTACTTATGACCCCAATTATTCTTGCCTCACAATCTCCCCGCAGAAAACAATTACTGGAATGGGCCGAAGTGCCTTTTGAAATTAGTAGTGGCAAATACAGATGAAGGGTTTCCCTCCGGGTTTGCAACCCGAAGAGATTGCTGTTTACATTGCCCGCAACAAAGCATTGGCCGTGCAGCAAAAAACTGGCAACAGCAAGACTATTTTAGCTGCTGATACAATTGTAGTGCTGGGCGAAAATATTATCGGCAAACCAGTACACCGGGAAGAAGCGATTACTATTTTGCTTGCTTTATCAGGAGAAAAACACCGGGTGATAACAGGTGTGGTAATAAGAAAAGGAGGGGAGGAGATTTCTTTTGCAGATGTTACCGAAGTTGAATTTCATGAATTAACAGAAGACCAAATTGAATTCTACGTTGATAAATATAAACCTTACGATAAGGCTGGTGCATATGCCATACAGGAGTGGATAGGGGTAGTGGGTATCAAATCTATCAACGGCGATTTTTATAATGTAATGGGTTTGCCTGTTAGCCGTGTTGTAAGGAAAGAACTTTCAAACTTTTAAAAACCATGACGGAAAGGTTATTGCAATTCATCTGGCAATTTCAATACTTTGATAAAAATGAACTGGTAACTACCGCTGGAGAGCCGGTGCATGTGAGCTTCGCTGGTCAGTACAATACTAACCAGGGACCTGATTTCTCCAATGCAAAAATTAAGATCGGCAAAGAGGTTTGGGCTGGCACAGCAGAACTGCATTTAAAAACGGCAGACTGGAAAAAACATAAACACCAGTATGATAAGAATTATAACAATGTTATTCTTCATGTAGTGTGGGAAGATGATGGAATGAAAAGTAATATCCCGGTATTGGAATTAAATGGCAGGGTTTCTAAAATTCTCTTGCAACGATATGAAGGCCTGATGAACGCTTCTTCTTTTATTCCCTGCGAAAAAAGCATTGGCATTGTAAAAGAGATAACCTGGAAAAGCTGGAAAGACAGGTTGCTGATAGAACGGTTACTCAGAAAATCTGCAAACGTTGACACTTACCTCAAACAGAATAATTATCACTGGGAAGAAACTTTCTGGTGGCTGCTTGCCAGAAATTTCGGAATAAAAGTAAATGCAGAAGCATTTGAAGCAATAGCAAAATCTGTTTCAGTAAACATCCTTGCAAAACATAAAAACCAGATACACCAGTTAGAAGCATTGCTTTTAGGACAGGCTGGTTTATTAGAAGAAAAATTTTCAGAAGATTATCCGCAGTTGTTGCAACGGGAATATAAATTCCTGCAAGCAAAGTATAAATTAAAGCCCATTAACCAACCCGTTCATTTTTTAAGAATGAGGCCTGGCAATTTTCCCACTATACGATTGGCTCAACTGGCAATGCTTGTGTACGGTGCGGCACATTTGTTTTCTAAGATAAAAGAGGCTTCTTCTTTAAAAGAAGTTAAATCCTGGTTTGATGTAACAGCTAATGATTACTGGCATTACCATTATCAGCCCGGCGAAGCATCTGCATACAAGCCAAAGAAAATGGGTGCTGTAATGATTGATAATATTATTATCAACACCATTGCCCCTGTATTATTTGCATATGGTAATTACCATGATGAAAATAAATTTAAAGACAAGGCCCTGCAATGGCTTGCACAAGTAGCTGCCGAAAGCAATAGTATTACCAAAGGGTTTGTAAAACTTGGTATTGAAAATAAAAGTGCTTTTGACAGCCAGGCATTAATTGAGTTGAAGAATGAATACTGCAGCAAGAAAAAATGCCTGGAGTGCGGGGCCGGGAATGCGATATTAAAAGAGCAATAATAAAAAACCCCATCCCTTTAAAACGGGATGGGGTTTTGAAATACTAAAATCATCTGTATTAATTCCGCTGTACAATAATCCTCTTAGCAGCAAGTTCCTTACCGTTTGCACCCATCACCTTCACAACGTACACACCGTTTGCTATTGTTGCCGGCAATGTAACGTTGGTAAGACTGTAAGGCGTACCCGTAGCTGTTGCTTTCTGATATACTACCTGACCAAGGGCATTAAACACCCTGATTGTTGCACTCTCGCCACTTTGGTTATAATACCTTACAGAGAACTGTCCATTGTTCGGATTAGGATATATCCAGATATTATCTGATGCCAATGCACTGATAACAAGGCTCGATGATGTTACCTGGCATCCGTTTGGATCTGTATATACTGCTAAGTAAGTACCCAGATTATCTACCGTTAATGGGCCTACAGTAGGACCACTTACCCCAATGTTGGTACCATTTCTTGTCCATACAAAACTACCTCCCGGAGGGTTTACTGTTGCTACTACATTGGTACTCTGTGTTGGTTGCAGGGCATTTAATGTAATCGCTGCAATGCTGATTGTTGGTAATGGATTTACAAACAATGTGGCTGCACCGGAGTTTACAATGGTACAAAGACCTGTTACCACACACCTGAACGTATTGGTGTTCATTGCTACTGTTGCAGCATTTACTGTAAAGCTTGATGCTGTTGCGCCACTTACATTTACCCATGCACTGCCATTCCACTGCTGCCACTGATAACTTAACGGACCACCGGCATTCGGGCTGGTTACTGCAACTACACTAAACGTGGCATTCTGTCCCGCACATACTGTACGGTTGGCTGGCTGTGTATTGATTACCGGCAACTGACCATCTAATACCGTTATGGTAAACGTACAGGATGATGTGTTGCCACAGGCATCCGTAGCTGTTGAGGTTACTGTTGTTGATCCTATCGGGAAGGCTGTTCCTGATGCAGGTACACTTACAATAGTTGGGGTGCCTGCACAGTTATCTGTAGCCGTAGGAGTAAAGTTTACCACTGCAGTACAAGAACCAAAAGGAGTGGTGACAGTAATATTAGCCGGACAGGTAATAACCGGGGCGGTAATATCATTCACTGTTATTATCTGGGTACACTGGCTGAAGTTGCCGCATACATCAGTAGCCCTGTATGTTCTTGTAACAGTAAATCTGTTAGCACAGGTCTGGTTAGAAATCACATCACTGATATGAGTAATGGTAACCACACCAGCACAGTTATCAGTAGCGGTTACAGCACCAATATTCACTGCAGGTACAGCTGCTGCGCAACTAACCGTTACGGCAGCGGGACAGGTAATCACCGGCGGTGTTACATCATTCACCGTGATGATTTGAGTACACTCAGTAAAGTTGCCGCATACATCGGTGGCCCTGTATGTTCTTGTTACAGTGAATCTGTTAGCACAGGTTTGGTTTGAAATCACATCACCCTGATGTGTTATAGTTACCACACCGGCACAGTTGTCAGATACACCTGTTACAGCACCAATATTAACCGCAGGTACTGCTGCTGCACAACTAACAGTAACAGCCGTTGGACAAGTAATAGTTGGAGCAGTGACATCATTAACAGTGATGATTTGTGTGCACTCAGCAAAGTTACCCGTAGCATCAGTGGCTCTATAGGTTCTTGTTACCGTGAATCTGTTTGCACAAGTTTGGCCGCTTATTACATCGCCAATATGCGTTACCACTACACCAGGGCAATTATCTGCTGCTGTTACAGAACCAATATTAGCAGCAGGTACTGCCGCAGCACAACTTACTGTTACAGCTGCAGGGCAGGTAATAGTTGGTGCTTGTGTATCATTAACTGTTACAGTGAATGTACAGCTTACAGTTCCACAAGTATTTGTTGCAGTAATTTCAACAGTACTAGTTCCAATATTAAAGAGAGAGCCACTACCACTACCGCTGCCGCTCGCAGTAGTTGCCCCGATAAATGTATAGGTAACAGTTGGTACAGGAATTCCTGTAATGGTTGGACTGTATGTAACAACTGCACCGCACTGATTAACATCATTGCTTACAGTAATATTAGCAGGACAGGTTACCGTTGGAACAGCATTTACCGTAACGGTAGCCGTTATTGCTGCACCTACACAACCATCAGGTGATGTTGGTATGATAGTGAATGTTACAGTTTGTGGTACAGTAGTAGTATTAGTTAAAGTACCACTGATATCACCACTTCCGCTTGCCGCAATGCCGGTAACATTAACGGTATTGTCTCTTGTCCAGGCATAGGTTGTACCGCTAACAGTACTGCTAAGTACAATCGTAGTTATCGGACCAGAGCATACTGTTTGAGAAGCAGGTGTAGCAGTTGCAACAGGAGTTGGGTTTACCAATACCGTAGCTGTAATTGGTGTACCCGGACAACCATTGGCTGTTGGTGTTATTGTAAATGTTACTGTAACAGGAGCGGCTGTTGTGTTTACCAAACTTCCGCTTATATCACCACTGCCACTTGCAGCTATACCAGTTACACCAGCCGTATTATCTCTTGTCCAGTTAAAAATTGTTCCGCTTACTGCACCGCTTAATACAATTGGCGTAATTGCTCCTGAACATATAGTTTGAGAAGCAGGAGTTGCTACTGCATTCGGGGTTGGATTTACCGTTATAGTAAATGTTTCTGGAGTGCCGGTGCAGGTTAATGAGCTAACTGTATTATATGATATTGTTACCATACCATCACCAAGCCAGATACCGCTATTGGTAACGCCGCTGGTTACACCACCAATGTATGATGAGCCACCACCGCCGCCGCCGCCAGCACCTTTGGAGTTACCAGAGCAACCTGCAGTACCCGCAGAACCGCCACCGCCGCCGCCGCCGCCGATATGGCCACCGCCACCGCCACCGCCGCCAACTATTGAGTTACCGCTTGGGTCACTGCCGCAGCAACAGTTTTGACCACCCCCACCAACTCCACCAACTTCAGTTGCTGTTGTTGTACCTGGTTGACCAAGAAAACCTGAGCAACCAATTCCCTGAAGTCCGGCAGCACCTTGTACACTTCCAGCATTTCCGCCAAAGCCACCGCCAGCATCACCACCGCTGGTTGATGAGTTATTTCCGTTGATTCCAACTCCTCCACCACCACTTCCACCAGTGCCTCCTGAACCAGCTGCAAAAAGTCCGCCTTCAATACAACCACCTCTTCCGCCACCGCCACCGCCACCTGCAGTGAGTATCCGGTTAGCTGGTGCTGTACCGCCCAATCTTATATCGGATGCGCCACCGCCGCCGCCAGCATTTGTAGAACCTCCATTGGCTCCACCATTAAATCCTCCATTTGGGGTACTTCCCTGGCCACCCACAAATATGTTTAAAACCTGCCCAGGTATTACCGCTAAATTACCTTCAGCATAGCCACCTAAGCCGCTTGAGCCACCAGTACCTGAGCCTCCATTGGCACCTGATCCACCCTGTGCGCCCCAGCCTTGAACAAAGATTGAGGTAACACCAGCCGGAACTGTCCATGTTTGCATACCACCGGTAAAATTGAATGGCACTGATACTGGACCACCGCCGCCACCACTGGTACTTGTAGGGGTAACAGTTATTGTTGCTACAACAGGGGTGTTGCCAGCATTAGTAGCAACAAATGAGGCTATATCTCCTGTGCCACTTGCCGCAAGGCCAATAGAAGGAGTGTTATTTGTCCAATTATATGTTGTTCCGCTTACAGCACCGCTAAATGCAATGGCTGTAGTAGATGAATTGTTACATAGAACCTGGTTGCTAACAGGGTTCACTGTTGGCAACGGATTTACCACTACAATTGCTGTAATAGCTGTACCGGGGCAACTATTTGCTGTAGGTGTTATAGTAAACGTTACAGTTAATGGAGCACCAGTAGTATTAATTAAAGAACCGCTTATATCACCAGAACCGCTTGCAGCTATACCAGTTATACTAGCAGTATTATCTCTTGTCCAGTTAAAGATTGTTCCGCTTACCCCACCGCTTATTACAATAGGGGTAATAGCTCCTGAACAAATGGTTTGAGAAGCAGGAGTTGCTACTGCATCCGGAGTTGGATTTACCGTGATAGTAAATGTTTCTGGAGTGCCTGCACATCCGGAACTACAATTGTTTAGAGAAGTTATTTCTGCCGGACTTAAAGCCCGATTATAGAATCTGAACTCGTCATAATGGCCATTTGCCGGAGAACCTACATTGCTTGAATATCCATTTACTTTAAATGGTCCTGCACCTGTTAAGTTAACAGCACCCTGGGCTACCGTATTTACTAAAACTCCATCTAAATAAGCCCTTACCTGGTTAAGCGCAGCATCATACACAAAAGTATTGGTATGTGGTGCCACTGTAGCGCCTCCGGTAAGAGGTACGTCTGTAAGGCCACCACCACGCAACATCCAGTTATTGGCCCCTGCAACACCATTGGTGAAGCAACGGAAACTGGTTGTATTTAAATCCCAGAACAATAGAACAAGGTTGATGAAGGGGCTATGTTCTCCGATTTGAAAGAAATGGTCCATGATTGGCCAACACCCAGGTTCGGAGCCCATCCTGTATTCAGAAAATCGGTAGTGCTGGATACTCCGGTTCCAATAACGGTTCCGTCGCAGATGGCCGATCCGCCCTGTGTCAATCCACCCTGCAAGGTGGCTGTTGCCGTACCTGGAGGTGGTGCACTGGCAAGGTTTGGTACAGATGTACCAGCCCCATCGAATTTATAATATAATAGTTCTGGAGTAGGGCCTAGCACCCACTACCTACTACGGGGGTAACTGTGATAGTGGCAATTACTGGTGTAGCTCCTGTATTGGTAGCTGTAAATGATGCAATATCTCCAGTACCACTGGCAGCCAGACCAATAGATGGAGTATTGTTTGTCCATGTGTAAGAGGTACCTGGCACACCACCTGTAAAGGTTACTGCTGCAGTAGCTATACCATTACAAACTATTTGATCAGCAGGATCAGTAACTACCGGAATAACTACCACTACATCCACATCATCACTGGAAGCAGGGCAAGGTAGGTTGCTTATTGTCCAACGGAAGGTATATGTTCCCGCCGTTGTCATGCCTGTAATATTGGTAGTTTCTGAAGCAGGTGCAACAATAGTAGGCGTAACAGGCCCACTTATAAATGTCCATGCGCCTGTTCCTGGTGTGGCCGCATTACCAGCCATAACTGCTGAACCGGGAGTTGCACAAACTGTTTGATCCGATCCGGCATTGGCAGCGGGTGGCGTTGCTGCAAAAGTAATATCTACATCGTCCGTTGATGCCGGACATGGTGCATTTGTAATCGTCCACCTGTAAGTATATATGCCAGACACCGTTGCAATTACGGTAGACACTGGCGAAGTAGCATCTCCAAATGTGGTAGTACCAGGACCAGCTACTTGTGTCCAGGCACCTGTACCAACTGCAGGAGAGTTTGCAGCCAATGTAGTATTTAAAGCACAAACTGCTGCATCGTTACCAGCAAAAGATGTCGTGGGTGGATTGTTTACTGTACCAGAAACAGCCACATTTACAGTAGTTGCGCCTGTTGATGCTACAGTTATATTACCAGAAGGTGTGCCAATAGCTGCCGCCGTCATCCGAACAAAAATCGGAGTGGATGGCACACTGCCAGCGACCTGTGTTAATGTTACGCTGCTAGCAAAACCGCTACCGGAGGTTGTAGATACTTCAAAGCCTACTGGGGCAGTAATAGTAATATCCGCTGTAAGGTCTGAACCCGAAGCATTGAATGATTGCTCTGCAGAAGCGATACCCAAACAACTGGTAAACGCAGCCAATGGTGTTCCTGTTACACCAACAGAAGGACTTGCTGTAATTGTAATATTGGCTCTCGCAGGTGAAACCTCACTATTTGGTATGCCATCAACTACTGCATTTACACTACCTGCGCCACTTACAACACCTGCTGTATAGGTAACAGTGGCTGTGCCGCTTGCTTGTATAGTAGTTTGTGCACCAGATAAAGTACCCAGTATTGCATTTTCAAAGCTTATTGGCAGACCAATTACTGTAGAAAGATTTGGTAAAGAAACGGCAGCATTAGTTGAATTGGTAAGGAAGCTGGCCGTAACAGTACTAACACCACCCGCCGCAACACTGGTTGGCGAAGCGGTAGCTTTTAATTGCAGCCAGTTAGCCGCCGTAGAACCAAGTATATCAACATTAGCAGCCGCTGGGCCGGTATTTACCCCCCACCAGTTATTGTCAGTATTATATGTTGTTATTACACCACCGCCAGAGGTTATTTTTTTACCTGTAGCTACATTGGGTGCTGTGTTATTTCCCAGTATGCGGTTAAAGTTGATATTAACTGTTTGTGCATTTGTAACAGCAACCACAGCACCGCCAAAAGTGGCACCATTAGCCGTATTGCCAGAAAAAGTATTGCGCAAAATATTGGTAGATACCGGACCCGTGCCTGTGCCATTTATATTAATGGCGCCACCTTGTGTACCTGCG
This sequence comes from uncultured Chitinophagaceae bacterium, assembly GCA_963840755.1. Taxonomy (GTDB): domain Bacteria; phylum Bacteroidota; class Bacteroidia; order Chitinophagales; family Chitinophagaceae; genus JJ008. The sequence continues at coordinate 136,051 of CAWJAG010000003.1, forward strand.
GTGTTATTGGTAAAAGTGCAACCGGTTATGGTTACATTACCAACACCGTTGTAATTAACAGCCCCACCAACAGCACCAGTAGCTGTGTTATTAGTAAATGTGCTATTGGTAATAGTAAGGTCATGTGCAGTGGCCCCGGAACTTTGTGAAATAACCCCACCGTTAGACGCAGATATATTATTACTGAATATACAGTTCGTTATAGTTGTTACATCACCAGCCCGGCCAGTAAGCATGGCAGAACCTGAGCCTGCAGCAAGGTTGGCACCTGTTACCGTTACATTACTGATATTAAATGTAAGAAAGGCTCCTGCCCCGGTAACCGGGTGTACATCAAAAACACGGTCGCCTGCAAGCCCGGTAATAATAGAAGTAGCCGCACTAACCCCAACTATATTTATGGTTTTAGTACCTGCCGTTGCATGGTTTACATCCAAATCACCCAACAATGCTGTGTTATCTATACCTACTAACGATAGGGTATGATTGGATGCAGGGATATTGATAGTAATAGTTGAACCATTCGGTTCGTTATTGGCTGCAATTATAGCTTCCCGCAAACTGATGCCTGCACCGCCCGGGGTGCCATTTAAGAGCGCAATGCTTCCTGTGTTACCATTAACCTCATCTATAATAGTGGTAAGGGTAACCGATTGGGCTTTAAGTGTATTAAAGGATGCCCCCTAAAATAAAAATAAGTGCAACGATTAATTTTGCACTTACAATACTTTTTTTTGTCCCGCTAGAATATTGGTAGAAGTAAGTTTCATAACATAAGCAGTTTTATGATGTTATTTAATAGCAGTAATAATCATGGCCTGTATTTTATTTAAAGTTTTATTAGTTCCTTGAAGGAAAAATTCCCTGTAGTGCAATACAATAATTTACCGTTTGATATGGCTGCATATTATTATGTGGCTGGCTGCCACCGGCAATACCAACTGCTTGCGGGTTCATATTTGTGGTACCGCCAGAAGTAGCAGCATTGTATACAAACAAATCCCTGTCTGCACCCGGGCCTGCAAAATAATTATTTACAGGGGAGGCTTGCGTGCCATCTCCATTATTGCTTTGCACCGCATGGTTATGTACAGGCATTTCGGTTTGAATAAGCGTAACATTTTCCTGGCCGCTAATTTCCCCAAGGCTATAATCGGACAACCCCGGTCCCTGACCAAAACCAATGGGTGCCCTTCCTCTTAAATCGGGAAGAGCAAAGTTTGCTGTTCCGTTTCCTCCGTAAGTTGTACCGAAAATGGAAAATAATGCAGTGTTTTGTGCAATAGCCAATATTTGCCCGTTACACAATGCAATAACCCCTTGGCGCAAAATTCCATCCGCCGATTATTATTTCTCCTATAAATGGTTTTGTTGCCATAGTTATAATTTTTTTAAAGTTAATTTCTTGATGGGAAAATTCCGTTAATGCAATAGAGAAATTAACTACAGGTAAGGTGCCATATTATCATGGGGCTGGCTGCTGCCGGCCTTTGTCAGTGAATTAGGGCTTCATAACACCATTTGCCGCAGTATTGCGTATAATCTGGCACCAGAACCGCCATTGGCCCACAAATTATTGGGCGGGTATGTTTGGTCTGCATTATTAGTAGCTGGCAACAGGTAAGTGCTGATGCGTTGGCATTTCATTAATTATAAGCGTGTGGTTTTCTGCTCCCGATGCCTGCCCCTGTACATAATTTGCTAAACCCGGCCCCTGGCCAAAATGAATAGCCGCTGCGGCCCCGCAGGTCAGGAAGTGCAAAATTTGTTGTTCCATTGCCGCCATACGTAGTTCCTAATAATGAAAACAATGCCTGGTTTTGGTTAATGGGCAACAATTGCCCGTTGCAATACGCATGAAACCGTGGTGGAAAATTGAAACCAAATACTTTTATCTGTCCTATAAATGGTTGATCTAGACATATAATTATTTTTATACGTAAGCGAATCTATTTTATTAATTCCTGCTTGGAAAAATGCCAAACAATGAAATAAGATAGTTAATAGCCAGGTAGGGCTTTAGGTTGTCATGTGGCTGGCTGGCCCCGGCATTGCTTATTGCATTTGCCTTCATAGTAGATGCCGGGGTGGAAGTGGCTTCATATTGCAGCAATGCTGGTTGTGCTGCCCATAAATTATTTGCCGGGTTAGTTGAGTTGCCAGTGGCAGATGAACAGTTAAGCGTATGTGTATGTATCGGTATTTGCGTTGGTGAAAGGGTAACAGTTTCTGAACCCGATACTTCTCCAATAACCCTGCTAGATAATCCTGGACCTTGTCCCTGATGGATAGGCACCCTGCCCCTTAAATCAGGCAAGGCAAAAGTGGTTTGCCCATCGCCCCCATAAGTTGTACCCAGTAAGGCAAACAAAGCTGTGTTGTCGGCAATTGATTGCAAACTGCCATTGCAGTAGGCATGATCCCTTATTTGAAAATTACCAGCAAATAATTTGATTTCGCCAACGAAAGGTTGATCAGACATAATGGTTTGCTTTGAGGTTTAATGCATAGTTGGGGTATGCATCTTTAATTGGTTTATGGTCAGAACATAGTTTTGAAACTATATTCTGCACTAAACTAATTTTTTATTTTCAACCAACAATCTTTTATTGAACAATTTTTTTTAAAAGATATTTTCAAAACACATGCCTTTTGAAAGGCCAAGCTGCTTTAAATAAGAGGGTGGTAAAAACCCTTCATCAATACACAGAAAGCTTATTTTTAGTACTTCATTGCTGATTGTGGCTGCTTCAATATAATCGTCTTCTATGTTAATTATTGTACCCGGTGGCAACTGATGTTGTGTGCCGTATTTTTCTGCGTATAAAAACCGGATGATTTTATTATTGATTTTTGTAGCCGCCCCTTTATTATGCGGGTTGCAGGCATTTATCAGAGCAATGATATTCCCTGCATCCATTGCATGCCAGTTTATGGCTAGTTCATTAAGCGATTGTACCGGGTAATATTTTGCCTTGCTTTCATCCTGTGGTTTAGACCGGGCAACAAAACCAAGAGATAAGATTTTAGTAAGTGTATCCATTAATTTGCCAGCCAACTGCGCCAGTTTTTCAGAAAGTATGCCATAGGTGTCTTCTTGCATCAATTGTATTTTTTCGAGCAATACAATTTCTCCGGTGTCGGCTCCTTCATCTAACTTATGAACAGTAACCCCTGCAAATTTTTCCTGGTTTTTAATTTGATGAAAGATGGGGTCGGCTCCACGATAAGCAGGTAATAAGCCCGGATGAAAGTTGTAAAAACCTTTGGCGGGTAAATCAAATACCGAACGGGGGATGATATAACTGAATGTAAGTACCACACCCATATTGATTACATATTTATCAACTGCATCCTTTGCTAATTCTTCAAAATTGTTTTTACTGGCCGATAAAACAGGAATTGTTGTTGATTGCAGGGCCTCCTTTGTCTCTTCAATCATTTCTTTGCAGTGCTCAGGTATTATTACAGCACCTAACTGATTAAAATAAACCAATTGCTGCATGGCTGGAAAAGCAAAGCGGCTGCAGCAGAGCAATAATATTTTTATTTCATCCATAATTTAATAGCAGAGGTAAGTGTTTGTCCAGCCGGATACAAGCCCTTCTGTTTGTTTTTCACTAAATTCTTCCCATTCGTTTTCTACATTTATATCATATTCAAATTCTATTGCGTTTTTACCGGCAGGTATTGTGCACTTTATTGCAGGGCTTAAAAAATATTGGGTTCGGGGGTCAAGTTTTAAAGTTCCCCTTGGGCTTTTTAATACCGCTGATTGCAAATGCCCGGCAATTAATTCCCCGTTTCTGTAATCAGTATTCATACTATCAACAATTTCTTTAATAACAATCCCGGTTTCCCATCCCAGTAAAGAAAAAATAGTTGGCTCTTTTTTTAATTGCTGCTGATAGTGGATTATAAACTGCTTATTGTTTTCGCCAGGCGCAGTAGTATGCCAGGGCATAAAGCCTTGTATAAAAACCTTGTTGTTGCGATTGATATTTTCTACTGCTGCTTTTTTCTCCAGCATCATCGGGGATACATAGAGTTTCAAATCAGTTGCGCCTTCATAATCATTCAATAACTTATAAAAAAGTGAAGCAGGTAATGAATCAAAAATGCAGAGCAATGTTTGGGTTTCTTTATTGCCGGATAAAAAACCGGTTAACTGCTCTATATTAAACTCATCGGTATAAAGGTTGTTGTTTACATAATTAAATTTCAATTCACCCTTCATAGCCTGAAACTCTTTTACCATTGCGGCCAAATGCAAGTAGCCGCAGTCATAAAAAGTGGTGGCAACTGCTGCTGGTACATTTGTACCACTGCTGCCGGCAGCAAATCCACTTAAGGCACATAAAAAGGAGTGTTGCAAACCAAGGGTAATAATATTTGCCTGCGGCACCAGTTTAGCGGGTGGTTTGCCCCGGCATTTACCACCATCATTAATTTGCCGGATGCAAGCACAAGTGGTTTAATTAATTCAAGTATTTTTTCATCAATAAAACCAATGAGGATGTCCACATCATCCATCATCAGCAATTTTTCTGCTTTGGCATACACTTCTTTTTCCGAGCCGCCAAAGCCTATGCTTTCGGCATTGATAGTAATTTCTTTGTCTAAGCCTTCTTGCTTTATATAAGTTTTAAACCCTTCCAAAAAATCTGAACCAATAAGGGGGTAAGTGTTTGACCGGGGAAATAAAATTCCAATGTTCATTATAAACTACTTTTAAAACTGTTTGTTTAATGTTGGTTGTAAAAATAACAGAATAATTGTGCCGTGGAATAAATTATTCCCGCAACCATTTTAGCATAACAGGGTAGGCGGGCATATTTTTTTCTTTCGCATTTTTTTCATCAATTGTAAGCCCAATCCATTGCAGCATAGCCAAGCCAAAATATTGTTTGTTGCTAAAAGCTTCTGCAATATAGTTGCCACCGCCTTTATATCCTTCATCATGAAAAACAAACTGCGGCTCTATTTCCAAATGCACACAGGCCGCATAGCTCCAGGCTATTGCCATCATTTCTTCTGCTTCCCTGTTCTCTCTTTTTGAAATACTTTCAGCATCAAGGCTATTTCTTTCTGCCGCAGGCACTACGGCAATATGTCCTGCTTCATGCAATATATCCCCTGGATATTTTAACGATACCCTGTTTATAATAATACTCCCGCCTTCAATAGTAAGGCCGGGTAAAAAATCATCGTCACTAGTATTGCCTGGTATTACCGGAATGCCAATGGATTGAAGAAAGCCAATACATTTTTCAAGCAAGGCTTCATTTTTTTACTAATGTTTGCATAATTAATTTGCAATTTATTACAGAATATGTACTTTACAGCGAATTAACCAAAAAGCAAACTACAAACTTATGGATACAAGAAGAAAATTTATAGCAAAAGGAAGTATGGCTGCCGCAGCCCTATTAGTTACAAAACCTTTTAATGCAATTGCAGGCAATACATCTTTCTTTCAACCCTTTTCCGGGCAAAACCACCTTGTGTTTATACATACAGGCAGCTTGCAGGAAGCAAGCCACCAATCAACATTAAAATTTATAGGGGCAATTAAAAATAAAACTTCCAATGCCTTGTTGTTAGATGCTTCTGTAGAAAAAGCAAGTGCAGGTTTGGCTTTTGATTCAACTTTATCTGGCCCGGAAGGATACAGCATTCTTACCAAAGGCGGAATCCGCACTGGTATCATTACAATTAATAAAGATGAAGAAGAGTTGATAGACAAGATAAACAACATTGCTTCAATGCTGAAAAATGAAAAAAACTGTAAAGTGGTGGTTTGTATGTCCCGGTTAGGCTACAGCAATAAAAATAAATGTGATGATAAAGATCTTGCCGAAAAATCACAAGATATTGATATTATAATTGGTGCAAATGCTGAAAATTTTGCAAAGCATCCGGTAATAAAGCGTAACAGCCAGAAGCATGAAGTGATTTTGCAGTCTGCCAGTTCCAGCGAAGCATTATTTGGAAAAATAGAAATTGGTTTTGATGCAAAAGGAAATAAAAACCATGTACACATACTGAATAAAGTTCCCGGAAAAGAAGGGCAACAAAATTGCATTGTTGCGGCCTGATAACCCCGATGCCTGTAATTAAATACATCCAGCTTCCATTTTTTTTTGACAGTATCCGCCTGCAGCGGGAAACAAATGATATTTCCCGGCAGCACTGGCAATTGCATTATCAAACTAAACATTACGAAGGTGGATGGAGTGCCATTCCGCTAAGAAGCGTTGATGGCAAAGCCGATAATATTTTTGTTTCTCCAGTTGATGCTGTGGAATATAAAGACACCCTCTTTCTTCAGCAATCTGTTTATTTACAAGAAGTGCTCTCAATTTTTAAATGCCCTTTGCTTGGTGCTCGGTTACTAAAATTAGATGCGGGTGCAGTAATTAAAGAACACAGGGACGCAGAACTATCTTTTGAAAAAGGGGAAATGCGGATACATATACCTGTATTAACAAATGATAAAGTAGAATTTTATTTAGATAAGGAAAGAATCTATTTGAAGGAAGGGGAGTGCTGGGCAGATGAAGTTTAACTTACCGCATTCTATAAGAAATAACAGCGATAAAGACAGGATACATTTGGTAATAGATGCTAAAGTAAATGATTGGGCGGGGCAATTGTTTTACTACAACTTATCCCCAAATAAAAAAGAAACGGAAGAGCCCGGTTACACTAGTGAAACTAAAAAACAAATTATTGTTCAGTTACGATCAATGGGTACGGAAACAGGTAACAAACTGGCAGATGAAATGGAAGCATCTTTATAAATGAAAAACCAGCAGACAATAAAACCCGGTGTAATATTTATAACCGGATTAAGCGGCTCGGGCAAAACAACAATTGCCAACGAATTGTTACGTCAGTTTAATAAAGCTGTGTTACTTGATGGGGATGAGATAAGAAAAAAATCAACCTTACAGCCTTCGATGAAGCATCAAGAAAAAAACATAATATAGAAGCAGGTAAAATGGCTGCTGCATTGGAAAAAGAAGGTAAAATTGTAATAGTTGCACTTATTTCGCCTTATGATGATGTGCGGAAGCAAATAAGGATGATGTGCAACAATTTTATTGAAGTATATCTTTCTACCGATATTAAAGTTTGCATAGATAGGGATGCCAAAGGGCTTTATAAAAAAGCAATGAATGGTGAGATAAAAGATTTTACAGGGATATTCGGCTCCATATTACCCGCCAACAAATCCGGAAATAGAATTAGACACTGCAATCTTTTCAGTTGAAGAATGTACTGAAAAAATTATTTGCATTGCTTCAAACCGAAAAGTAAAAAATGCGTAACAGTAATATTTCTGAAGCATTAAAGAACTGGATACCTGTTAAACTTGTGGATAATGACACAGGTCAATGTTGCCGCTGGTTATATTTAGATGAAAAGGGGTTTGCCGAACCTTTTTTTGATGAAACTATTTCCAGGTGCAAATCACTGCCAGAAAATTCAAAAGCAATACACGGCCTTAGTACAATTGATTTATTGCCCGAATGGGCTAAACATATTAACCCCATTGCACCCACTGCGTTTATATTTCATGTTTCAAGGTGCGGCTCTACATTAGTTTCACAACTGCTGGCAATGAGCAGCCGCAATATTGTTTTATCAGAACCGCCTTTTATAGATGAACTGTTAAGAAAAAATAATTCACCAGAAAGTTTAACAATACTAAAAGCGGCTTTTGATTTTTATGGTGCCAAACGAAAAGAAGTGCAGCAACATTTTTTTATTAAAACGGATAGCTGGCATATCCATTTTTACAAATTACTGCGGATACTTTATCCGCACACACCAGTTGTACTGCTTTACAGAAGGCCGGATGAAGTTATCCGTTCCCACCAAAAACAAAGGGGCATGCAGGCCGTACCTGGTTTGTTAGAGCCAGGAATTTTTGGCTTCGATAAAAATGAAATACTGCAATACAGCCTTGATGATTATATGGCTAAAGTAATTGAAACATACTTTGCAGCATTTATTGAAATACTGCAAACAGATAAATTGGCAATAGCCGTTAACTACAACAAGGGTGCTATGGCAATCGTAAATAAAATTGCAAGCCTTTCAGGAATTACAATCAGCGAAAATGAACTGCTAAACATGCAACAACGTAGTGGATATCATGCCAAATACCCGGAGCAGGTTTTTAGCGAAGCGAAACTGGAAGAACAACACCCTGCTTATTTAAACAGGGCTATGGAGCTTTATTCTATTGAAAAACTGAGGTTGGCAGTAAATTAAAAGCCCGGCCCATATTTTATTACAGCAGCTTCTTCCATTGTGCTGCTATGTTATGCCAGTTAAACTGTTCGTCATGCGAATGCGAATAACAATTTTCTGCGGCCTGTGCCAGTTGGGTTTCGTTGTTTACTAATTTTACTAATTGGTTTGCCAATTCATTTGTGTCAACCCGGTACATTAAAAATGGGTTAGAGTTTAGTTGTACCGGTTTGCTGTTACTAATTATTATACCAGCCCCTTTCCATACCTCAGCAGGTGCTGTATGCCCCGGAACAATTTGTGCAGCGCCGCAGGCTGCATGTTCAAAACTAATCATACCCCAGCCTTCACCATTACTGGTGTTAATGCCAATGGCTGATGCCTGGTATAGTTTTATCAGTATAGTGTCATTAACATAATCTTCGCCCAGCGGATTGAGCAGGATGTTTTGCTGGCAACCGCTGTTTTTAATAGCGGTTAGCAGTCTTTCTTTTAAATGTGGCGGTATATTCGGGGTGTGCAGGCAGAGGTATGCAGGTTTGGTAAACTGCGGCAATGCGTTGGCAAATGCTTCAATAGTACTTTCAATATCTTTTCTTTCATTATACCGGTTGGCATTTAAAATAAAAATACTTTCCGCTGCATTGGGTACTTTAAATAACCCCTGTTTTAATTTTCTTTGTTCGGTGAAATTTTTTGCTGGTTTAAAAATTAAAGTATCTGTACCATGATAAACATAACTAAGCGTTGGAGTTTTTATTTTTTCTCCGCTGTGCTGTTCCAAATAGTTTTCAATAGCTGCCTGTACTTCCTGCATGGCCCATTTGTTATACAATACCAGTTCATCCAGAAAAAAACAATCAGCCATACCCGAAGCATCAGTAATATACCCATCAAGCGGTACATAGGCCAGCAGGCGGATGTTGTTTTGTTTTAATGGCAGCCATGCCTGTGCATAGTTTTTAAGCAGGTAAAAATCATTGAGCAATAAAACGGTTTTAGCACCAACTTGCACAGCCAGCTTTGCCGCACCATAGGCACCATATATATCGCCACCATTTACATTGCAGGGGTGAAGGGTGTAGTTATTGGTCTGTACTGTTTCCCCTTTGTAACCAATGCCAAGCCAGTGTATTGTGTAACGGTCTGAAAGGTTTTCAAACAATGATTGAAATACCCTTGTAAAGCCACTGCCGGGTACAAATAAACCAACCGCCAGAACAGTTGGTTTATTTTCTGTAAGATGTAATAAAGCCATTTTACGACAGGCTGGCAGGGGTATATAAAACACCGGCCCCAATCTGTATAGGCATCAACTCAAGTGTGCTTACCATTGCATGGTCATACAATTCTGAAAATTCAAAACTGCCCCTTGTATCAAATACAGATACCAGTGCATAGCCCATCCATCCCCAGGTGCCGCAGTTGAGTGCAGCATAAACCTGCTCCAGCCTTCGCAGTTGTGCCCCTGCGCCTTCTTGTACAAGAAATTGATACAGGTTGCCCGCAGGCAGGTGGGTTGATGCAAGGTTTTGTGTGGTGAGGATAAAGATGTACTGGTCGTTGCTGCTATAAGTTGCCAGTTGTGGTGGCACATTCTGGTTATCGGTGAAAGTAAAATTTTCCACCACTTTCAGGTTGGTTCTGTCAATAACTATCGCCCAGTAAGCATTTTGCTGCGAATAATTAATTGATAACCGATTGGAGCCAATTGCGATAACACTGCCAGAATTAGTAGCGATACCTGTTTGTATCGTTAGGGGAACATTTGCTGCCATGAGATAAAAGTTTGAGGTAAAAAAAATGGTTTATCCAATGTAGGATAAAGATTTAACCGGGCAAAAAAATAGTTATTAAAGAGATTAATCGGGTTAATCGCCGTGAGGGCTTTACTGATTCTGCTTTAACAGGAATCGCCAATTTGAAAATCGTATTCCCAAAATCATTCAACGTCTATAACCAGCCAAAAATCTTTTAATTTAAAATTAGTTTAATAGTGAAATTACTTAGTAAAAAAAATATAGCAACCGTTGTTTTGCTATAGGTAAAACAAGATATTAGTATTTTTTTTGCTATATATTTTTTATACTTAAAATAAATACGCTGAAAATTTGTTTTACGTACGTATTAAAACCTGCGGGTTGATAAAATAAACTGATATGCAGAACTAACCGGGTAAATCCGTCCCATCCAATAATCCAAAATCATGAAAGTCCGCCACCAATTAACACTCTTGCTTGTACTTGTGCTTGCAAGTATTTTTCTGCTCTCATTTATCTTACGGTCATCTATTTCTAATAAGACCAGATCATTGCTTAATAATAACCTAACTGATACAAAAACGAAGGATGTTCCAAGGATTATTGAGTTAAATGATGCTACGGTAAAAGGCTATGCCTATGATTATACTGTTTGGGACCAGATGGTAGATTTTGTTACCCAAAAAACAGATGCGGACTGGGCAAAAAATGAACTCGACGGCTCGTTGGGAAATTATAAAATTGATTATATATGGGTGCTTGATTCAAATGCAAACAAATTCTATTATTCTGCTATTAATAATGGAACACATCCAGAGGCATTAAACATCTACAAAACCGGTTTCCCTGAAAAGCTAAAGGCCAGAAAGTTCAAGCCTTTTTTCATTAAAGATAATAACACATATGTAAAAGTATTTCCTGCTCCCATACAACCAACTTCTGATGTAAAAAGGGCGACAAAACCTAAAGGCTATTTGTTACTTGGGAGCATTGTTGACAGTACATATATGGGGCTTTTAAAAAACATTTCTGGTGATATTGATTTTTCACTCACAGGCATACCCGGATCGGATAAAAGTTATGTAAATAATAAAACCGGTGAACTGCAATTCAGTTCCCCACTCACGGGTCTTGATGATAAACCGGTAGGGGCATTATATATCTCAAGAAAATACCCTATAGTAAAAAGTTACAGCGGATACCTTGACTTATATATTTTGGGATTTCTTGGATTTATTACCCTCATAGGGACTGCATTTTATTTCACTTCAAAGAAAATAATGCTGAGCCCGTTATCTAACATTTCAACTGCCCTTAAAGAACATAATTCATTTAATCTGGAAAGCTACAATGCAAAGAAGAATGAGTTTGGCGACTTGTCAAGGCTGATTACTAAGTTCTTCATGCAAAAGAGAAAATTGGAGATTGAAGTGGAACAGCGGAAAAAAACAGAAACTGATTTATATAAAGCACTCGACGATAAGTATAGCGAACAGTCTGAACGTATAAAAGCAGAAGAGTTTCTGGCACAACAGCAGGCTACATTGAATATCAATAATACTCTGTCTGATATGCCTATTGCTGAGTTATTGAAACAGGTTATTGTAAAAGGTGCAAAAACCATGCAATGCGAAAGGGTTGGTATATGGATGTTTGATAAAAAGAGAAACTCTATTTCGGCTGATTATGTTTATAGTCTTTCAACCGCATCATTTGTTGCAGGAGAAAAAATTTACGAAACAGAGTACCCGGTTTATTTTGAACACCTTAAAAAAGATACTTTAATTATAGCTGATGATGCTATTATCCACCAGGCTACTTCCTGTTTTGCAGATGCTTACCTGCTGCCTAATAATATTTCGTCAATGCTTGATGTGCCTGTTATCAGTGGAAATGATGTAATTGGTGTGGTTTGCTACGAACATACCGGCCCTAAAAGAAAATGGAGTGTGAGTGAGTTGGTATTTGCAAGATCTCTGTCAGATATTATTGCCCTTAACTTAGAAAGGGAGGAACGGAAAAAAGCCGAGGAGCAGCTTACAAAAACAAAAGTAAGGTTTGAAGAAACGCAGGAGCTGGCACAAATAGGCAGCTGGGAGGTAAACCTGAAAACAATGGAAATAATATGGTCTACAGAAATGTACCGCATATTCGAAATTGAAGATATAAGACCCGAACAATTGATGGATGTCTACAGAAAAAAAATACATCCGGATGATACAGGAAAGTTTGAAGAGGCCGTAAAAAAATTACTGGAAGATGGAAAAACCTATTCAGTAGAATGCAGGCTTATTGGTAATAACGGGGAAATAAAACATATCCGGGCAATAGGTGAAACCATGAAGAGCAAAACTCAGCAAAAGATTTTTGGTATCCGCGGCACCGTACAAAATATAACGAAGCAAAAACTGGCAGCAATGGCCAAATCTGAATTTCTTTCGGTGATGAGCCATGAAATACGGACACCTATTAACGGGGTAATAGGTATTGCAAATCTTTTACAGGAAGAAACCCTTACAGGCAAACTAAAAGACTATGTAGATACCCTGAATTTTTCAGCGCAACACCTTTCTACAGTTGTATCAGATATACTCGACTTTTCAAAAATTGAATCCGGCCACATGTCTTTTGAGAGGGTTTCATTCAATCTTGAAAAAAACTGCCGCTATGTGTATGATCTGTTTGCCCAAAAAGCTGCCGAAAAAAACCTTTCATTTAATTTTTCTTTTTATCCCCCGGGTACTGAAAATTATTCAATGTACGGTGATTATGTAAGGCTGAACCAGGTACTGTCCAACCTCCTTTCCAATGCCATTAAGTTTACGGAGAAAGGAAGTGTTGATTTTACTTATACATTAAAAGAGGATTGTGATGAAAAAGCAACTGTTTCTTTCAGCATTAAAGATTCAGGTATTGGGATTACGGAACTGCAACAAAAAAATATTTTTGAAAGCTTTACCCAGGCCGATGAAACAATAACCCGGCAATACGGGGGTACAGGTCTTGGCCTTACCATTTGTAAAAAACTGATTGAACTACAGAACGGAAAAATTTTTGTAAAAAGCATACCGGGAGCCGGTTCCGAATTTATTGTTGAGTTAACATTTGACAAACATGTTTATAAAGAAAATGATATTGCCAGAATTACTACTGCAGAAAAAAACCAGGTAAAAGACCTTACGGGGATGAAGATATTGGTGGCAGAAGATAACAAGGTAAACGCAATGGTACTCACCAGGTTTTTAACAAAATGGAATATTACTTCAAAAGTGGCAAAAGACGGGGCCGAAGCATTAGACCATTTGAAGAATGAAGATTTTGATATTGTGTTGATGGATATTCAGATGCCGAACATAGATGGTATTGAAGCTACTAAACTCATCAGGGAATCAATTGATACTACCTATAAAGACATTACAGTAGTTGCATTTACGGCAGATGCCTCTGTTGATACACACAGGGAGTTGCTTAAAAACGGCTTTGATCATTGTATGACAAAACCCTTTAACCCCGAAACCCTTTTCTCGTTTCTCCAAAAAAATTATGAAGCCGCTTAAATACCCGCTATGAAAACCAAAATATCCACCCTTGCCTTTTTATGTTTATTGTGTACGGCTGTAAATGCACAATCAGTAAGTGTTGTTGATGTAAGTAGTAATGCAGAAATGGGAAGCAGTCCCAAAAAAGAAAAAATAACAGGCAGTTTCGAAATGAATTATCTGCGCCATTATATATGGCGGGGTATATCGTTTGGCAACGATGATGTGGCGCAGCCTGTACTGGAAGTAAGCTATAAAGATTTTACGTTGGGGCTGTCGCAAAACTTTAATTACAAACCAAAGAATGTACCCAAAGAATTTTATACAAAAAATACTTTTTTTGATGAGCAGGATATTGAACTGCGGTACTCAAAAGAGTGGGGCAGGTTCAGCAGCGAATTCAGTGTATTGGCTTATTTCTATTTTTATCAGATTGGTTCGCCCAATACTGCTGAGTTGTATAACCATACAGGTTATAATTTCTATAAAGGCTTCTCCTTTTTTACAGAAAATAATGTTGATGTTGCCAGCTACCCTGGTGCCTTTTACTCAAACAATGGCATTTCATTTGAACATACTACAAAAAATAAATTAACCATTGAGTGCAGTGCATATGCCGGCATTGGCAATGCCAGGTTCAACAATGCCTATTTTAATACAGATAAAGGGGGCATGAACCTGGCAGGTATGGCTATCGATATATCGAAAGAACTGGGTAATTTTTTCATCGGCCTTTCGGTAGAAAAAAATGCCTATACCAATCCATTAATCAAACAAGCTACTTCACTAAAAGGGACAGATAATTTTAAAATAGCAGCAGGTATTAATTTTTAATACTGTGCAGCATTGCCAAGCAGGGTTTACAACATTCAACCGGTTGTAAACCTTTTTTATATGCACCGCTACGTACCCCCACGCAGCTAACCTTCAACTTTCACCAACTATCCTTATTTTGCAGGTAAATCATTTAAGCCTGCTGCATGACTGCATTTGACAAAGCCTTTGAAGAAGTAAGCCAGCTTGTAAAAAAGTTTACTGCTAACCTTGCCCACTACATGAGCCCCGGCTATAGCGAAGCAGAGGCAAGGCAGGATTTTATTGATAACTTTTTTAAAGCCCTCGGTTGGGATGTAAGCCATAAACACCAGACCAACCCTTACGAACAGGAAGTAAAAATTGAACGCAGCCAGAAACAACAAAATGAAAGTGCAAGAAAAAGGGCCGACTATGCTTTTTTCATCAACCCAAATTATAAAGACGAAGTTTTTTTTGCCGAAGCAAAAAAGCCCAGTGTGTTAATACAGAACAACCCGCAGCATTATTTTCAGACTATAAAATACGGATGGAACAGCGGCTGCCCTATTTGTGTGCTTACCGATTTTGAAGAATTTGTAATTGTTGACTGCCGTCAGAAGCCCGATATAAAATATGCACTCAACGGTAAGCATGAAACTTTTCGCTACACCGATTATACCAATAAAGAAAAGTTTGCCGAAATATACTGGCTCTTTAGCCGGGAAGCTGTTGCGGGTAACAGCATAAAGAAATATGCTGATGCCCTGCCAAAGCCCAAAGGCAAAGTGGTGCAAAAGGCATTGTTTAAAGGCGGCTACCAGGCTATTGATGATAGCTTTCTGGAATACATTGATGGCATACGGGAAAACATTGCCAAAGCATTTAAGAAAGCAAACCCCGAATTAAACAGTGAGCAACTAACAGAAGCAACACAGCGAACGGTTGACCGGCTGGTGTTTATCCGCTTTCTGGAAGATAAGTTTATAGAAGCAGCCGAGCATGTAAGCGAATGGGGTTCTCGTTCCTCCCCTTCGGGGAGGTTAGGAGGGCCTGGATGGATTTTATTACCGATTGCAGAAAGCTGGATGCAAAATATAATGGAGTTGTTTTTAAAAAACATTTTATTGATGAGCCGCATTTTATTGGTGCCGATGAAAAATTGTTTCTGGATATATGCAGCGATATAAGCAACCTTAACAGCCCTTACGATTTTAACTACATACCCATACATATACTCGGCAGCATTTACGAACGGTTTTTGGGTAAAATAGTTAGAGCTACCGACAAACGGGTTTTTATAGAAGAAAAACCAGAAGTACGCAAAGCTGGCGGTGTGTATTACACACCTAAGTATATTGTTGATTACATAGTAAAGAATACCGTAGGTAAAATAATTGACGGCCTTATCCCAAAACAAATTGCCGAAAAACGATTTGCTGATATTGCCTGTGGCAGCGGCAGTTTTTTAATTGGTGTGTACGATTACCTGCTTGACTACCACAAAAAATACTACACTGAAAAGCTAAATAACAAAACAGAAATAGATGCCCGCAGCGAAGACTATGGCAACACCGAATATAAAGACGGCCAGTGGCTGCTTACCTTAAAATTGAAGCAGGAAATTTTATTAAACAATATTTATGGGGTAGATATAGATGCGCAGGCGGTGGAAGTAACACAACTGAGCCTGTTTTTAAAAATGCTGGATGAAGAAAATGTAAGCAGCACCGCCACCAAGCAAGGGGCATTGTTTAGCAAAGTGTTGCCCGACCTTAGTAAAAACATTGTATGCGGTAACAGCCTTATTGGGTTTGATATAATGCAGGGACAGTTATTTGAAGATGAAGAGTTGAAAAAACTGAACCCGATGGATTATGAAACGGCCTTTCCTGCAATAATGCGGAACGGTGGGTTTGATGCGGTGGTGGGGAATCCGCCGTATGTAAGGCCTCATAAATTAGAAGAGATAACAAAGAATTTTTTATGGAAAAAATATTCAACCTATGTTGCTAAGTCAGACTTGTATTCTGTCTTTATGCAAAGAGGGTTGGAATTGTTGAAAGGGAGTGGCTTGCTTTGTTACATAGTTCCTCAAACTTGGACTTCCTTAGAAAGCTTTGTAAAAATCAGAGAACTATACTTGTACAAAACATCTGTTTTGAAATTAGTTCAACTCCCAAAAAAGGTTTTTAGAGACGCTACTGTTGAAACTTGTATTTTTTTAGTCAGGAAAAACATAGGCTCTAAGCCAACTCTGAAGAATTTTATTGAAGTTGAGAAAATTAATACAGATACGGGTTGTGAAAAAGTAAGAGATTTTCCGCAAGCAGATATTGAGTCAGAACATCTATACAATTTTCAATTACAGAAATCAGATTCAAGTAGTGGTATTATAAAAAGAATTAAAACAAATTCTATTTCTTTGGGCGAATTAGTTGATTTTGTTTATGGATTTAAAACAGGAGATGATGAAAAATTTATTTCCAACATAAAGAAAAATGCAGAGTATAAGCCATGCATTCGTAGTGCTGACATCTTTCGTTACTATCATTATGTGCCAACTGAATTTGTTTGGTATAATCCAAAGTTGATGATAGCAAATAAAAAAACTGCTAGACCCGGGGATAAAGAAAGATTTGAAAAAGAAAAAATATTGGTATCCAGAATGGGTAAACAGGTTATTGCAAGCTTTGACAATGGGGGATTATATGTAAAAGACGCAATGCTTTTGGTTAAGAAAAAAGACTTCAGTTTAGTATCAATACTGGGTATTTTGAACTCTAAGCTCATCAATTATTACTACAAAGAGTTTTTTATTACAATTGATGTTTTGAAAAACGCTTTGCTATCTATACCAATTCCTATAATTGATTTCAACAATAAATCGCAAAAGCACCTCCACGACCAACTCGTCACCCTCGTCACCCAAATGCTGGAAAGCAAAAAGCAGTTAGCCGCTGCTGTTACCGATGGCGATAAAAACTTTCTGCAAAACAAATGCAGCAGTATAGACAGGCAGATAGATAAACTGGTGTACGAGTTGTATGAGTTAACGGAGGAAGAAATAAAGATTGTGGAAAACCAATAACTAAGAAATGAAAAAAGAATTAATAGCACAACTATTTAACCAGTTTGAAGAAGCAGCTTACGATTATAAAGGCATCGAGTGCTGGAGTGCAAGGGAACTACAGCAAATACTAGGCTATACCAAGTGGGATAATTTTTATAAAGTAATTGAAAAAGCAAAAACAGCTTGTGAAAGCAGCGGCGTCGCTACTTTGGATCATTTTGCCGGTGTCGGCAAAATGATAAGTTTAGCCAAGGGGGCACAAAGAGAAATAGAAGACATTGCCCTTACAAGGTATGCCTGTTATTTAGTTGCTCAAAATGGCGATACGGCAAAACCATCTATAGCTTTTGCACAAACCTATTTTGCTGTTCAAACCCGTAAGCAGGAATTGGTAGAGCAACGATTATTAGATGTAGAAAGGGTGCAGGCAAGAGAAAAATTAAGCAAAAGTGAAAAAAAATTGTCGGGCATTTTGTTTGAACGGGGTGTTGACAGCACAGGCTTCGCCATTATAAAATCGAAAGGCGATGCGGCATTATTTGGTGGGTTTAATACTACCGAAATGAAAAGAAAGCTGAATGTACCAGCTACAAAACCTTTAGCCGATTTTTTACCTACACTTACCATTAAAGCAAAAGACTTTGCTAATGAACTTACCAGCCATAATGTAACCGAAAAAGACTTAAAAGGCGAACAGCAAATTACAAAAGAGCATGTAGATAATAATAAAGCGGTAAGAAATATACTGCTTCAACGTGGCGTAAAACCAGAAAGTTTAATTGCTAATGAGGATGTAAAAAAAGTAGGAAGAAGGCTTGAAAGCGAGGAGAAAAAAATAGCAAAAGGGGCTAAAAAAAAGAAGTGATTTTCTACAATGCAAATGAAGCAGTACCGATATGCAGCCAGATAAATTACTGTATGCGTTGTAAGGGCTTACAGAGGAGGAAATAAAGATTGTGGAGGGCAAGTAAACAAGTAAAATAATGAACAACATAAAATTATTTGAAGACAAAAAAGTAAGAACTTTTTACAATGAGGAGGAGGAAATGTGGTATTTCTCCCTAATTGATGTTATTGAAACCCTTACAGGCAGCAGCATACCCAAGCGGTACTGGAGCGACCTGAAAAAGAAAATTTCCAAATAAGGCAGTCAGTTGTACGATAAAATCGTACAACTGAAATTTGAGGCCGCCGACGGAAAGAAATATACTAACAGACTGTCTTAAGCACCGAAGATTGCTTCGGCTTATCCAATCTATACCCACTCCAAAGCAGAGCCTTTTAAGCTATGGCTGGCCAAAACAGGTTACGAAGAATTGAAGAAATACAAGACCCCGAAAAAAGCATTGACCGGGCATGGAAAATTATTTAAAGCTGGGTAACAGTAAAGACTGGATTAACCAGCGGCTAAAAAGCATTGAGGTACGAAAGAGCTAACCGATAATGGGAAAACCGGGGTGTAAAGAAGGGGCAGGAGTTTGCCATACTTACCGACATAATTAAAAGCATGGATTGATAAAACGGCAAAACAGTACAAGCAGCATAAAAATTTAAAGAAAGAACACCTGCGGGACACATGACAATACCGAACTCATTTTAAATATGCTGGCCGAGGCTCTGCTAAAGATATTTCGGAAGCGTAAAACCCGGCAATTTTGATGAAAACAAAAAAGTAGCGAAGCAAGGTGGCAATGTTGCCAAGGGAGAAAGGAAAGAATAGAAGCCAAAACAGGCAAAAAAGTAGTAAAGCCACTTGAAATGAAAGGGCTGAAAGGCAAGCAGAAAATAAAGAAACTGAAAAAAAACTGCCCTGCTTTGCCTATATCTCCCTAAATTTTTCTTCTCACATTTTACCCTCACTAATGTGAATAACTGCCTGATAGCCAAACCCGGTTTTCCTCACCTTTGCATTATATTCGCCTCTACATTTAACCCCGAAAACAACAGAAAACCGTGAGATTAAAAAGCTTAGAAATCAAAGGCTTTAAAAGCTTTGCCGACAAAACGATTGTAAATTTTGATGAAGGTGTTACCGGCATCATTGGCCCCAATGGTTGTGGTAAATCAAATATTGTGGACAGCATCCGCTGGGTAATTGGTGAGCAAAAAATCAGCCACCTACGCAGTGAAAATTTAGACAGCCTTGTTTTCAATGGTTCTAAAACCCGCAGTGCATCCGGCCTTGCCGAAGTAAGCCTTACGTTTGAGAATACAAAGAATTTATTACCAACAGAATTCAGCACTGTTACCATTACCCGTAAATTTTATAAAAGCGGCGAAAGCGAATACCGCCTTAACGATGTGCAGTGCAGGTTAAAGGATATACAGAACCTGTTTATGGATACCGGTGTCAGCACCGACAGTTATGCCATCATCGAGCTGGGCATGGTGGATGATTTGATTAAAGACAAAGACAACAGCCGCCGCCGTATGCTGGAGCAGGCCGCTGGTATTTCCATTTACAAAACAAGAAAGAAAGAAGCCAAACTTAAGTTAGATGCTACCGAGCAGGACTTAGCAAGGATTGACGATTTATTGTTTGAAATAAACAACCAGCTAAAGGCATTGGAGAGCCAGGCAAAAAAGGCAGAGAAGTATCATGAAATAAAAAAAGAATACCGTGAGGTTAGCGTTGAACTGGCTAAGGCTGCATTAGAAGGTTTCAACCTTTCTTACAAAGAATTGAATGAGCAGCATGATATTGAAACCGATAAGAAAATAAAATTAGAAGCAGAAATTGCCAGTGATGAAGCTGCATTAGAGCAGGAGAAAGTTGTTTTTATTGAAAAGGAAAAACAACTGCAAACTATGCAGCATGCTTTTAACGATATGCTGCAAACAGTACGAAGCAAAGAGAATGATAAAAACCTTTCTGCCCAGCGGTTAGAACACCTGAAAGAAAAAGAAACCGGCCTCTCGGCTTTTTTACAAAAAGCAGGAGGGCAGTTAAAAGGTATTGAAGAAAGCATCGGCTTCACCAATATGCAGGTAGAAGAAGAAACAAAATCTTTTGATACACTTACCCAGCAATTAGAAACACTAAAAACCGGGGCTGGAAGAAAAAAGAAATGTAGTAGATGAAAAACGCCGTACTGTAGATAACCTGCGCAGCGAACACCAGCAGGTGCAGCGAAACCAGTTTGATGCAGAGAAGAGGGTGGCAGTGGCCGATACATCTGTACAAAACATTCAACGGCTTACTAACCAGATTGAAGAAGAAAGAAAGCAAAGGGAAGGGCAACGTCACCATTTAGAAAGTGAAAGGGATTTAAAAGAGAAAGAACTTTCTATTAAAAAAGTGGATCTGGAGCAGTTGCAGCACCACCATGATAATACGAAAGAGCAGATACTGCAAACACAATCCATGCTGGATGGGCTGCGCAATGAGTTAGCAGAAGAAAACCGTAAGCTGGATGCAAAAAAGAACGAACATGATTTGCTGAAGAGTATGATAGATTCTATGGAAGGCTATCCTGATTCAGTAAAATTCTTGCATAAAAATGAAGGATGGAACCATAGTTCACCCATTCTTTCTGATGTGCTGTATGTAAAGGAAGAATACAGAACGGCATTGGAAAATGTGTTGGAGCCTTATCTCGGTTATTATGTGGTGAATGATTTAAGGGAAGGTTTACAGGCTGTTCATTTATTAGATGAAAATAAAAAAGGAAAAGCCAATTTCTTTTTATTGGATAAAGTAAATGGTAATGGTAACGATGCAGCTGCTCATTCATTAGAAGGGGCTATACCTGCATTAAGTGTGGTGGAAGTGGATGAAAAGTACCGTAAACTGGCCGAACATTTATTGGGCAATGTATTTATTGCCGATAACGAAGATGCCCTGCAAAACAGCAACGGCTTTGTGGTAATTGAAAAGCATGGTAAATATGTAAAAGGAAAATATTCATTAAGTGGCGGCAGCGTTGGCCTTATTGAAGGAAAGAAAATTGGCCGTGTAAAGAATCTTGAAAAACTGACGGATGAAATAAACACCCAATCAGTAATTGCAGAAGCACTTCGGTCAACTATACAAACAAGGCACAACGAAGTAATTGCTTTTAACGAAGACCTGCGGGAAACCGCCATCAGGGAAACAGAAAGGGAAATACAGCAATTGACTAACGAGGTTTTCTCTTTGCATAATAAATTAGAAAACCTACATGCACTGCAAAACACCAGCCAGCACAGGTTAGAAGAACTGAACCTGCAAATGCTGCAAACAAATGAATCGGTGGCAGGTGTTAGAAACCAACTGGGGGAATTCAATGAGTTGTTACAAATGAATTCATCAAAACTTACAGAAGCCGACGATGATTTTAAAGTAACAGAAGGGCATTACAACGAAGCCACCAGACAATACAATGAGTTTAACCTCAATGTCACCAAACAGCAAAGTAAGATAGCTGCGCTGAGACAGGAGCTTGATTTTAAAACAAATCAGTTAAATGATCTGGGCCAGCAAATAGAAAGCAATACGGCACAGTTAACAGATACCAGCGGCAGCATAGAACAATCGGCACAAGCATTAAAAGAAATTGAAGAAGCATTGTTGCAGATGCTGCATAGTAAAGATGAAGAAGAAAAAAGATTGAACGAAACCGACCAGGCTTATTATAATTTCCGTAACCAATTGGCAGAAAAAGAAAGTGAAATCCGCCATAAAGTAAAAGAGAAAGAACAGGTTGAGCATATGCTGGCGGCAATTAAAGACAAACTGAACGAACTGAAGCTACAGTTAGCCGGAATGAAGGAAAGGATGAATGTGGAATTCCGCATAGACCTTGAATCTATACTGGGTGAAGCAAGGGCAGGGGAGGTGCCGGTAGAAGAATTACAGGAAAAAGCAGACCGTATGAAGAAGCGGTTAGAAAATCTGGGTGAAGTAAACCCAACTGCCATTGAAGCATTTACAGAAATGAAAAAACGGTACGACTTCATTGTAGAGCAAAAAACGGATTTAATAAATGCCAAAGAGAGTTTGCTTAAAACAATTGAAGAAGTAGAGGCAACTGCGAACCAGAAATTTTTGGAAACCTTCCATGCTGTAAGGGAAAATTTTCAAAAAGTGTTTAAAACATTATTTACGGAAGATGACCAGTGTGATTTGATAATGGAAAACCCCGAAAATATTTCAGAAACAAGTATTGATGTAATAGCCAAGCCTAAAGGCAAAAGGCCATCATCACTTACGCAGTTAAGCGGTGGAGAAAGGACGTTGACTGCAACAGCTTTACTGTTTGCCATCTATCTTATTAAACCGGCCCCGTTCTGTATTCTGGATGAGGTGGATGCACCGCTGGATGATGCCAATGTGGGCAAGTTCAATAATATGATAAGGCAGTTTAGTGATAATTCGCAGTTCATCATTGTTACGCACAATAAAATGACGATGAGTACCGTGGATGTAATTTATGGTGTAACCATGCAGGAGCCGGGAGTAAGTAAACTGGTACCAGTTGACTTCAGGAATTTAAAGGCGAGCCAGAATTAGATAATATCAGAGGGAACGGTATCGGGATAAAAAATTAAGGTTGTCAGAAATGGCAACCTTACGTATTTTTAGAATAGCTCTCCGTAGTTTCCCAAAGTCCCCGCCATGTACTCGCAGCCAGGGGCAGGAGACATCAGGCGGGAAAGGTTTTTAAATAAATAAACATGAAAGTTAAAATAGAAATTAAGAATTGTAGCGAAAACAAAATGTCAATAATAAAAGAGCCTGAAGCTATAGAAGCGTTTATTTATGAGAATGATAAAATCGAAATAGAGACAAATGAACAGGAGGATAATATTTGTATAAACATTGGTACAAACGAAGATGGAACTATTTATGTGCAGATATGGGATGCATTAAATACACAGTATATAGTCTATCAATCAGGCAAGAATATGTTCAAAGATTATTTGTAATTTGTTTACTTTTTCTCCCCGCAATCTCCGCCCCACTAATCCTTGTTTCCTAGTTGGTGTTCTCCAAAAAGGAGTACGCCGCTGTGTGTTGTGTGTAGGTAGTGTGGGGCAAAAGACCAACAGCAAGAGCAAAGGAAATCTTTCAAGGTTCGGCCGTTGGTGAAGCCAGCACACAAAGCAATGCTCAACACCAACGGCATAAGCTTTTTTAAGCCTAACTTTCATTTAACAAAATAAAAAAAGTAGATTTGCAGATATAAAACCAGTGTCATGGCAACCCAACCTATATCTCAGGAAATGCTGAACTATTTTATGCAGTTGAATGATGCAGAAAAAAAATCTGTACTTCAAATGATAAAAACATTTTTAAGCAGCCGTAAGGGTGAACCCAATCCCCAAAGCCTGAAGGAATACAATGCAGAATTGGAAAAGGCCGATGCAGAAATAGAAGCCGGCGGCTACATCCCCCATGAAGAAGTAATGAAACGTTATTTAAAACAATAATGGGAAACCATTACCGGATATCGTACAGATACATAAAAGCTGAAATCAGGATTATCAGGATACGGCATACTAAAATGAGCCCTTTAGGATAATGACAAATCACACTAAAACCTTATTTCCGTCATTTCACCCCGCTTTTACAAAACTTTGCGACTTAAAATTTTGACAGGCAGATATTTATAATACATTTGTCAGTCTTTAAAAAACACCTATGCCCATTCAACACATATTCATTGTTTACCTTATCGGTACCCTTATTGTCTTTCTTCCTTCGTTTGGTATTGCCAAGCTATTTAAAAAAGCCGGTGTGCCGGAGTGGAAGGCATATGTACCTTTTTACAATACTTGGGAAATGCAGAAACTTACCGGGCGGCCAATGCACTGGGTGTTCTGGCAGTTTATACCAGTGGTGGGTTGGTTCATCAGCCCCGGTATCTTTATTGAGTTTATAAAACTGTTTGGAAAATTTTCACTGGGTGCACATACGGCCGTATCATTAGCAGGGCCGGTTTATTTTCCCTACCTGGCTATAAAAGAAAACCCAAAATATTTGGGGTCGGCAGCAGTAAATAAACACAAGAAGAAAGGCTGGAGGGAGTGGGTGGATGCGGGTATTTTTGCCGTGGTGGCAGCTACGCTTATAAGAACATTTGTGTTTGAGGCTTATACGATACCCACTTCTTCAATGGAAAAAACATTGCTGGTAAAAGATTTTTTATTCGTAAGCAAGCTGAGTTATGGCACAAGGATACCGAATACACCCTTGTCATTTCCCTTTGTTCATAATTATATGCCATTGGGTTCAAGTAAAAAATCTTATTCTGAAATAATCAAGCTGCCATATACCCGTTGGTTTGCATCACCTGTTAAAAGAAACGATTGTGTGGTATTTAATTATCCGGAAGGGGATACTGTTATTAATAAACCGGATTATCAATCTGCCGCCCCGTACTATGATTTTATACGGGAATTAAATGGCACAATGTCTGATAACAAACGGCAGCAGATTTTGAATAATGAAGAATTGCCTATTGCTGTACACCCGGTTGATAAAACTGATAATTACATAAAAAGATGTGTGGCTATTGCAGGTGATACCCTGAAAGTAGTTGATGGGATACTTTATGTAAACAATGCAAAAGCATTTGTTTCACCAACACAGGCAAACTATTATTATTTTTCTGTCAAATCAGGATCAATCAGTGAAGATGATTTAAAAGATGCTGGTATCAGTCTGAATTTAGAAAGTGGCTCCCCCGATTATTCTTCATTAGGAAATAATGTTTACAAAGCAAACCTTACAGAAGGAGAATTGGAAAAGCTTAAGAAAATTTCAAATATTGATTTAGCAACTATTAAAAAAGAAATATTTACGGTGCCTGTTACTGCGGATGATTTTTTGAGTTCTGTAAACCGGGTATTCCCGCAGGATACAAATTATTATAAATGGTCGGTGGATAATTTTGGTGGTACAGGATTATGGGTACCTAAGAAGGGAGGAAAGATTCAACTGACGAAAGAAAACATTGCATTATATAAAAGATGTCTTGGCTTTTACGAGGGGAATAAATTTGAACAAAGAGATGGTAAAGTTTTTATAAACGATAAGGAAGCCACAGAATATACTTTTAAAATGGACTACTACTGGATGATGGGTGATAACCGTCATAAATCACAAGACAGCCGCTACTGGGGCTTTGTGCCAGAAGACCGGGTAGTGGGCAAGGCGTGGATGATTTGGATGAGCTGGGATGGTGGCCCCCGGTGGAAACGGTTGTTCCGTATGATAAAATAAACTAACTTCAAATGCCCTTGATTATTTCAGGGGCATTTGTTTGGTAATTAATAATAAAATGAAAGAAGAAAAATTAATAGTTTCATATCAAACCTTTCAAAGCAGTAAAGAGTTGAATGAGCAGGATGCTATGCTGCTTTTAAAAGCAAGGGAACATACCGCATTGGCCTATGCACCCTACTCAAAATTTTATGTATCTGCAGTGGCTTTAATGGATAATGGTGAAATAATAACCGGTACCAACCAGGAAAATGCTTCTTATCCCGTTGGCATTTGTGCAGAAAGGGTGCTGCTGGGTACTATTGCCAATATATACCCGGATGAATCAGTCAATACAATTGCCATCAGCTATAACAGTGCGGAGGTAAAAAGTGACCATCCTATTTCGCCGTGTGGCATGTGCCGCCAGGCATTATCAGAATATGAGGGAAGAATAAAACAACCCATCCGCCTGCTACTTGCCGGGCAAACCGGGGAAGTAATAATAATAAATGCAGCATCCCTGCTCTTACCATTGGCGTTTACCAGCTCAGAATTAAACAGGCATACCTGATTTGGGTTAGTAAAACTACCCTTTATAAAATATTTTCAAATAAATGGTGCAGCGTTAGTCCTGAAACCTGCATCTTTGTAATGGTTTTTCATAGGATATTGGATTTTAAAAACGAAGCTGGGTTTCTACCCGGCTTCTTATTTTCCCAGCACTCTGCAAAAGGGCATTTTAAAAATCCCTAACAGCAAAGTCTTTACTTTTGTCCACAAATCAATCCATAATGGCTGAAATCTTAATTATAGACGACGAAAAAGCAATCCGAAAAACACTTACCGAGATTTTATCTTTTGAAGGGTATAAAACAGATGAAGCAGCCGATGGGGAAGAAGGCCTGAAAAAATTCAGAGAAAAAACATTTGACCTTGTATTGTGCGATATTAAAATGCCAAAGTTAGATGGCATTGAATTTCTGCAAAAAGCGGCTGAAGTAAATGCAGATATCCCGATAATAATGATTTCGGGTCATGGTAATATTGAAACGGCTGTTGAAGCAGTTAAAAAAGGTGCCTATGATTTTATTTCAAAACCACCAGACCTTAACCGCTTGCTTATTACCATCCGCAATGCAATGGACAAGAGCAGCCTTGTTACCGAAACAAAAGTGCTGAAGCGAAAAGTAAGCAAGGTGCAGGAAATGATTGGTGAATCGGCTCCTATAAAAAAAATAAAAGAAACGATTGATAAAGTAGCTCCCACAGAAGCAAGGGTATTAATAACCGGGGAAAATGGTTCGGGAAAAGAATTAGTGGCAAGATGGATACATGAAAAAAGCAACCGCTCTGCCGGGCCAATTGTAGAAGTAAACTGCGCAGCTATACCTTCAGAGCTTATAGAAAGTGAATTGTTCGGGCATGAGAAAGGTTCTTTTACCTCCGCTATTAAACAACGCATTGGTAAATTTGAATCTGCCAATGGCGGTACATTGTTTTTAGATGAAATCGGGGATATGAGTGCCAATGCACAGGCAAAAGTGCTGCGGGCATTGCAGGAAGGAAAAATAACAAGGGTAGGGGCTGATAAAGATATAACGGTGGATGTACGGGTTATTGCTGCTACCAATAAAGATTTGCTGAAAGAAGTGGAAACAAAAAATTTCCGGCTCGACTTGTATCACCGCCTTGGTGTAATACTTATTCATGTACCCTCTTTAAATGAAAGAAGGGATGATATCCCATTATTAGTTGATAAATTCCTGGCTGATATATGCAGTGAGTATGGCACCGCTACCAAAGTAATTGATGCGGATGCTATAAAACTGTTAGAGCAATACAACTGGACAGGAAACATAAGGGAGCTGCGCAATGTGGTAGAAAGGCTGGTAATACTTTCCGGAAAAAGCATTACTGCGGCAGATGTAAGTACTTATGTTATGCCGAAGTAAGTTTTATTAATTTTTATCTTGCTCTTACATAAATACTGAAAACAAATGCCTGCCTGTTTAGTTTTGAAATAAGACGGCTGTAACTAACATCATTTGATTCCTTTACATCCAGTAAACCCCTTGAGTATTTTATTTCTGGTGAAATTATCAAATGGCTTTTCAACAACCCAATATCAACCCCAAAACCTGCATCTGCAAGCACATCAAAAGGTTTTACCCCCAGTTTTGCAGAGTTAGCATCTGATTTTTGATTTATAAAACTAAATACCGGCCCTGCACTTATAAAAGGGGAAACCCTTTTTGTATTAAAACGGATAATCATTGGAACCGGCAGTGATATTGCCATTGTTTTAACAGGAACAATGTCGCTTAATGTTCCGGTACCAAACGGATCCCTTCTTTGATAAACGATATCACTATTTTCTACTGAAACTAATACAGACGGCCTGATGGAAAACTTATCGCTGATATTTATTTGTCCTGTTAATCCCAGGTCATATTTTGTTCGTCCGGTAACAGATGCTGAACGCAGCGTATCGTTTGCAGTTGGTGTTACAGTGGTAACCTGGTACTGGCTTATACCACCGCCAACTACCCCGCCAAACTGAAACTTCTTATACCCGTTTTTAAATGGGGGTTTCTTTTTTGGTTGCCCCGGCATTTTATTTTCTGCTGTTTTATTTTGTACTAATGATAAAGTAGCTAATGCACATAACCATTTTGGTGCAGTACGGGTAGCTTTTTCTGCATAATATTTTGCACTGTCTTGCCGGTTATTTTCTAAATGCAGCAGGGCAAGCCTGTTTTGTATGTAAGCACCATTAGGTTCAGCAGCTAAAGCATTATAAGCATATTGAAAAGCAGATTGCTGGCTACCATTTTGTCCGTTTAATCCATAATCGCCACTGGCTTTTAGAAAATTCATTTGTGGTATCAATGTCCTGGCATAATCGGCATCCTCAACCAGCTTAATAGCTTTTTCCAACTGAAGCCCTGCATCAAAATTTTCTTTTCGCTGTGCCGCAGATAATTCTGTGCAGGATAAATAATTATTTACAATATCCTGTGCATGTTTTATCAATTCATCGGCAAGGGTTGATTTTGCATCTGAGGTATAGGGGTTGCCAGGGAATTTTTTTTCTAATTGCTGGTAGTATGCTTCAGCAGAAGTACCCCCTGTCAGCTTTTTATTTTTAATTGCTTTATAAAACGCATTGTATGTTTCCAGCAGCGATGTATCGGCTGTAATACTTTTATTGAGGAGTAATGAACCAGTAAATGAATTGCCGCCACCATTGCGCTGAGATTTCTTTTTAATGTCAAGCCACTTTTGTAAATAAGGGGCATCTACCTGGCCTATTACTTTTGCACCTGCCTCATTGCAGCAGAGATAAGGGTCTTGTTTTCTTTTAAACCGTTGTTGGGCTATAATAGGTACATTTTTACCAACATATTCTTTTATTTCAGCGAAAGTAACCTTACTGTCCGGTGTGCCGTCTGTATCAGCAACACCTGTAAGCCCATCAACTAAATAATAAGTAAAAAGGCCATGCCCGTTACCAATAGAAGCATCTTCTAAGGATTCCTGTCCCGCCCCTGTTGCCAGCATAATAACCTCCCCGGCCTTTTTTTCTGATATAGCAGTATTTAGAAAGTTTTGCCCCTCGGTACCACCGGGTAATTCATTAGAGCGGCAGGCATCCATAATAAAAAATACTTCTACACCCTTAGAAGTTTCATTGGCAATTTTCTTTTTTAAATTATACAGTTGTATGGCGCCACCGGCGAGATAATTATTTTTATCCCCTTGCGGGTTGCAATCATAACTTAAAAAGAAAAATTCATCCTGGTCTATAGCGTCACCATGCCCGGCCAGGTAAATAAAAAGCCTGTCGCCTTTGCGAAGGCCCTTTGCCTTTAACCATTGAAATCCCTTTGTCCAAAAAGTGGAATTAAGGGCTTGTTCATTCAACAACGTAAATATATTTTCAGGCTTAACACTGCCACCTGCGGGTGATTTTAAATAATCCCTGAATAGCTCTGCATCCTTATCTGCATAAGTTAGTGGTCTGATGTATTTATACTTTGAAATGCCCAGCACAATAGCGAAGGTTTGCGGGCCGGTTATTGAAACATCCCGGGTTTTAAGAGGGGTTTGTGCCGTTGCTGTAATACAAACTACATTCAGGAGAAGCAACCAATAAGTACAGATTTTATATTTCATATTCCTTGGTATGATTAATATCTGTAAGTTATGAAAAAAATATTTTATATAGGGATAACTGTCAATCAAACTTGTTTTCCCAGCCTTCCTTCTTCATTTTCTCCACTTTTTCTATTACTTCATTACTCATGGAGCTTTTATAGGCGGCTACTTTATCAGCAATACTTTCATCAGCTGTGCCTAATATTTCAACAGCAAGTATGCCGGCATTTTTTGCAGCATTTAAGGCAACAGTGCCTACCGGTACCCCATTTGGCATTTGGAGGATAGATAAAACAGAATCCCAGCCATCAATTGAATTGGAAGATTTAATTGGCACACCGATTACTGGCAATGTAGTAACTGATGCAACCATACCCGGCAGATGAGCAGCTCCGCCAGCCCCGGCAATAATTACTTTCAAACCCCTTGTTCTTGCCTTCTCTGCATACTCAATCATACGGTGCGGTGTGCGGTGAGCAGATACCACTGTTACTTCATGTGGTATTTCAAATTGCTTAAGAATATCCGAAGCACCCTGCATTACATTCAGGTCGCTATCGCTGCCCATGATGATTCCAACAAGTACAGTTTGTTGTTTATCGTTTATTGTTTGTTGTTCTGACATGAATCAACGGTTTTTTAAGTTTTTCGGGTTGCTGCTATTATTAAATTCTTCCAAAAATAGCTACAAATTATAAACAACAGACCACAAACTATTTCACCAGATCGCCTTTTAATCGCAGCAATTCTGTCTCAGCCAATTTTGTATTATACCTGGCTGTAATCAATCTTGTATAAGCATCCTGCAAACTTTTCTCCGCTTCTTT
This sequence comes from uncultured Chitinophagaceae bacterium, assembly GCA_963840755.1. Taxonomy (GTDB): domain Bacteria; phylum Bacteroidota; class Bacteroidia; order Chitinophagales; family Chitinophagaceae; genus JJ008. The sequence goes on from CAWJAG010000003.1 coordinate 166,650, forward strand.
TAATTGAATGAGGGTGGTGGAGTTTAATTTATACACCTGGAAAACAATAGAAACATTTTCTTTTGCCAGCAAAATATTTTCTTCTTCTAAAGTTAATGCCTTTTTCTGTTGTTCATATTCCATAAAGGCATTAGTAACTGAAAGACTTAAAAATGATTTTTGTGTTTCGAATAATAATTGCTGGTTTTTTATACTAAGCTCAGTTTGTTTTATCAGCCGCTTTGTGTTAAATCCATTCAAGATAGGTATGCTGGCAGTGAGTCCATAGTTTGGCCCCCTGTTTTGATTAAAAATTGGCAGGGCCGGATTTAAAGCCACATTATTATTTGTGCGGGAAAAATTATACGCAGAATTAAAAGATACAGTGGGGAAACGTTCTGCTTTTCTTTCTTTTAATGTAAACCCGGTAATAGCTATATTTTTTTGGGTGATTAATAAAGAAGGATTTGATACTTCAATACCATTTTGAATATCACCCAATGAAAGTTTTGTATTGATAGGGATGGAGTCGCTTGTTTCATAAGGGGCAGCATCTTTTACGTTCATCAGCTGGTTTAGTTGTTCTTTTAATTGCTGAATGGAAGTTTGTTGCTCTAATTGTAATGCTCTTTGGGCATTATTATCAACCTTACTTTGCAGTACATCAGGTTTTGCACCCACCCCAATATCTAATTTATACTGCGCCAGTTTTACCCGTTCCTGGCTAAGGGACATTTGCTCTTCGATTGCTTTCAGTAATTGCTTCTGTCTTGAAATATTGTAATAGGTATTGATTACTGATGCAACGGTATTAATGATTTGCTCTTTTATCCCTAACTCACCCAATTTAATTAATTCAGCGGCCTTGTCTCTTGTAGCAAACATTTTCATACCATCAAACAACGTCCAGCTAAGGCTTACTGAAGAATTGATATTGCTGGTCTTTACTTTTCCTTCCCTCTTTGTATTGTTAGAGAATTCCTGGTTTTGTTTATTATTATTCCAGCTAGCGCCGAGACTTGCATTCACCCTTGGTAAAAAAATGGCATTGCGGTACGAATAATCCAATGCAGCAACAGCAGAATCATTTTTGGATAACCGGATATCAAAATTATTTTTTAATGCCGTGGCTATTGCTTCTTCAATAGTCAGCATTTTTGGCTGTGCATTTATAAGCACAGGGAAGAACAGTATTACTATCAGGCTAAACCGTTTCATCTTGTTGAACTTTCTTTTTTGATGATAAGAAGGAATACATAGCCGGCACTACATACAATGTAAGAATAAGGGCAAACAACATACCGCCAATAATTACGATACCCAAAGGCACACGGCTGGTACCGGCAGAACCAATTGCCATAGCAATAGGCAATGCCCCCAGTGTAGTGGCTAATGTTGTCATTAATATTGGTCTAAGCCTTGCTACAGATGCATCTATTGCTGCCGGAATTTTCTTTTCTCCTTTTCTTCTTATCTGATTTGCAAACTCTACAATCAATATACCATTCTTTGTAACCAGCCCGATAAGCATGATGATGCCTATCTGCGAAAACATATTCAGTGTTTGCCCAAATAATTTTAAACTGAGTACAGCACCGGCTAATGCCAATGGTACAGTTATGATGATTATGATGGGGTCAATAAAACTTTCAAACTGAGCAGCGAGTAATAAAAAGATTAATACCAATGCTAGAAAGAAAGCAAACGATGTATTGGAAGAACTCTCTGCATAATCCCTGGAAGCACCACTTAACGAAGTGGTAAAAGATTCATCCAGTAATTTTTTTGCAATGAGGTTCATCTCTGCCACACCATCACCAATAGTTTTGCCGGGTACAAGCCCCGCAGATACTGTTGCACTTTTAAAGCGGTTGAAATGGAAAATAGTAGGAGGGTTGGCTGTTTCCACCATGTCCACCACATTATCCAATTGTATTAACTCTCCTCTATTATTTCTTACATAGAATGATTTAAGGTCAACCGGGTCATCCCTGTCATTTCTTTCCACCTGTGCAATAACGGGATATTGTTTTCCATTCAGTATAAAATAGCCAAAACGCCGTCCGCTAAGGGCAGATTGTAACGTATTATTAATATCAAGTACCGATATACCCAGTTCATTTGCTTTTAAGCGGTTGATGGTTATTTGTAATTCCGGCTGATTAAATTTAAGGTTAACGTCATTTCCCTGGAACACCGGGCTTTTAGAAACTTCTTCTAAAAATTTAGGTACCATTTGTTTCAGCTTATCAAAATTCAAATTCTGTAAAACAAACTGTACAGGAAATGCACCTCTGCCACCCAGGCCAACAGATATCGTTTGCTCCTGTATGGCGAATGCCCTTACACTCGAAAATCTTTTCAGCATTCTTGTCATCTGTTGTGCTACCTGGTCTTGTGTCCGTTTTCTTTCAGTTGGTGGTTTTAATCCCATACTTATAAAAGAAGCATTGGGTCCGCCTCCACCAAAGCCAGGGGCAAATCCCAGCACCACACTTTTTTCAGGAATTGAATCAATTAACTGCTGTGCTATTTCATAGTTTACTTTATCCGTAAAATCAAAATCAGATCCTTCAGGTCCCGTAATGCTTGTGCGAACCCTGTTGCGGTCTTCCATTGGTGCCAGTTCTGATGGAAGATTTTTTCCGATAAAATAAATAGCCGCCAGACAAACCCCTATAATGACAAATGCAACCCAACGCAATTTCATAAAACCCTGTAAAGATTTACGATAAAGGTTTTCCATTCCTGCAAAGAAAGGTTCTGTTTTAAGATAGAACCAGGAGTGTTTCATTCCGCCTTTTGGGGTTAAATAAATATTCAACACAGGTGTAAGCGAAAGAGAAACAAAGGCAGAAATTAAAACTGCACCGGCCAGCACAATTCCAAACTCACGGAACAGCCTTCCTGTAAAGCCCTGTAAAAAAATGATTGGCAGAAAAACTATTGCAAGGGTTAATGAGGTGGCTATTACTGCAAAGTAAATTTCTTTAGAACCTTCAAGGGCAGCTTTATGTTTATTCATGCCCTGCTCCATCTTTTTAAAAATATTTTCTGTTACCACAATCCCATCATCTACCACCAAACCTGTTGCTAATACAATGGCAAGCAGTGTAAGTACATTAATAGAAAACCCGGCCACATACATAATAAAAAAAGCCCCGATAAGTGATACAGGAATATCTATTAAAGGACGGAAAGCAATTGCCCAGTCACGGAAGAACAAAAAGATTATTAACACAACCAGTATAAGGGCAATTATTAATGTTTCTTTTACTTCGCCAATGGCATTGCGTACAAAAGTGGTACGGTCAAATCCCACTTCCAGCACAATATCCTGCGGCATATCTTTTTTAATCTCTTCTAATCTTTTATAGACTTCATCTGCAATTTCTATCTGGTTTGATCCGGGCTGTGCAATAACAGCAATGTTTACCGAGGGGATATTGTTTTTCCGGGAGGCTGTTTCTTCATTATCCGCTCCTAATGTTGCATACCCCACATCCCTGAAACGGGTAATGGAGTTTGAGCCTTCATGAATGATAAGATTATTAAAATCTTCTTCTGTTGTAAGCTTGCCATAGGTTTTTACAATTAACTGCATGCTATTACCACGGATTTTTCCGCCTGGTAATTCTACATTCTCTTTATCTAACGCTACCCGTACATCATTAATAGTGAGTTTATGTGCCCCCAGTTTATCAGGATCAATCCAGAGGCGCATAGCATACCGCTTGCCAAAAATGTTTACGCCGCTTACACCCGAAATGGTTTGTAACCTTTCCTGCACTACATTTTCTGCAAAGTCACTTAGTTCTAAAATGTTTTTTTTCTGACTTTGTATTTGCATGAAGATGATGGGGTCAGAATCAGAATCGGCTTTTGTAACAATAGGAGGGGCATCAATATCCTGAGGAAGGTTGCCAATAGCCTGCGATACTTTATCCCTTACATCATTCGCTGCTTTTTCCAAATCGACATTCAGTTCAAACTCAACAGTAATATTGCTTGCACCCTGTGCACTGTTGGAAGTAATATTTTTTACCCCCTGCACACCATTAATTGCTTTTTCTAATGGCTCGGTAATTTGCTGTTCTATGATTTCTGCACTGGCACCAACGTATGAGGTACGGACATTGATTACAGCAGGGTCAATGGCCGGATATTCCCTTACCCCTAAAAATTTATAACCGATAGCACCGAATATTATTATAACAATGGAACAAACCATTGCAAATACCGGCCTCTTTAAACTTAGTTCTGATAAATTCATACCCCTATCCCCTGAAGGGGAATATTGTTTTCATTTTCAAAATAAATTTCTCTGACATATTTCTTCATAACAAATACTGCAATTACTCAATTTACTTTAGAAATTTTTACATCTGCTTCCGGTTTTAAGAACAACAAACCTGATGTAATAACTGTATCACCTGCTGTCAGACCTGATATAACCTGGATGCTTGTTGAGTCACGGCTGCCTGTTGTAATCTCCCTTGATATTGCCTTATTATTTTTAAACAGATAAACTGTTTTTTTTCTTCCCTGTGGTATCAGGCTGTTGTTGGGGATTGTTAATGCCATTTCATCTTTGCCTAAAACAATTTTTACCTTAGCAAATGCCCCCGGTATTAAATCAGGATCTGTTGAACTTACCAATGCCCTGATGGCAAGGCTCCTTGTTTCTTCTTCTATTGTACCTTCAGTAGCAATTACGGAAGCCCTGAACGTTTTGGTGCTTCCATCAATTGAAAAAACAATATCCTGCCCATTTTGAATCATTGAACCATACTTTTCAGGGATATTAAACTGGAGTTTCAATTGGCTTACCTGGCTTATTGTAGTAATAACGGTTGCCGGGGTTATATAAGCACCGGGGCTTATGTTTTTTAATCCAAGCTTGCCGGCATAAGGGGCATAAATATTCAGTTTTGTCATAGTGGCCCTTATTTCCCCCATTTGGGCCCGAACTATTCCCATATCAGCCATTATATTATTCACCTGCAGCAAAGACATATCATAATCCTGCTGGCTGATGCCCTGTATTTTCAACAATTTTGCAGACCTGTCTTCTGACTGTTGGGCTATTTTAAGCTGTACTTCATATTTTTTGAGTTGAACGTTTAAGCTGTTGATCCGGGCCTGCATGTCGCCATCATAAAGTTTTGCAAGCAGTGTGCCTTTACCTACCATAGCACCTTCTTTTACATTCAATAAAACAAGGCGGCCAGAGGATTCCGGATGAATTTCTGTTGATTCATTTGCAAGCAACGATCCCGGCACTTCAATGTTATTGCTGATGGGTTGCTCCCTGGCAATCATCACTTCCACAGGCAACGGCGGCTGTTTTTGTGCAGCACCCGGTTTGGATGAAGCATCATTTTTTTTATTCTTGCTGCCGCAGGATGCCAATAAAAGAAATGTAATGCAGGTAAATGCTGTATTAATAAACCTCATCTTGTTTTGCTGTGCAGTTGGTAAAGAAATAAGATGCTTAAAGATAATTGTTAATCACCAATATATAAGACGGGAAATGGGGGCTTTACCTGCACCAGAACAGGCAGTAAGTATAAACGGTTTCTATTTCGTATAAATGGGTTATGCTTTTGCCAGCAATGTGTGCTTTATTTTTTTTGACTGGTGGAGAAGTTCCTGCTTTTCTTTACTTAAAACCGTTACATGCCCCATCTTTCTTCCGGGTTTTGTTTGTGCTTTTCCATAAAGGTGGACAAAAGCATTTTCAATTTTCAATACTTCTTCCAACCCCTCATACTTTACAGGGCCGCTAAAGCCATCTGCACCAATTATATTTATCATTATGGATGGAAGGATCGCATCGGTATTGCCTAATGGATAATTAAGCATTATCCGCCACATCATATCAAACTGGGAGCTGTAGTGGGCTTCTATTGTATGATGGCCGCTGTTATGCACCCTTGGTGCAGTTTCATTAACTAATACATCGCCATTTTTATCAACAAACATTTCTATTGCAAAAATACCGGGTGATTTAAAGTTTCTTGCAACCGTTAGTGCAATGGCCTCAGCTTTCCACATGGTTTTTTCTTCTAAGTCAGCAGGGCATAGCTGATAATCCAATAAATTAAGTGATGGGTCAAAAAGCATTTCAACTGGCGGATATAATGCAGTTTCGCCTTTATCATTAATAGCTACTGTTTGTGCAATTTCTTTTTTTATGGCAACCATTTTTTCTAAAACAGAAGGGGCATTAAACCCTTTTTCAATATCTTCCTTTGTTTTAAGCAGTTGCACCCCCTTGCCATCATATCCGCCCTCGGCGATTTTATGTACCGCAGGTAAAAAATTGATTTGCTGCTGCAATTCGGCAATGTTATTTGTTATTATAAATTCGGGGGAGGGGATGCTGTGTTGCTGATAGTATTGCTTTTGTAAAATTTTATTCTTGATTGTTTTTAATACTGATGGTTTGGGATAAACTTTTACACCTTCCTGCTCCAGCTTTTCAAGTGCATCTACATTTACATTTTCAATTTCAATGGTGATTGCATCGAGATCCTTTCCAAAACTATATACAGCATCAAAATCTTTAATATCCCCTTTTGTAAAATGATGGCATAGATGCGCCGCAGGGCATCCACTGTCATTTTCCAGCACAAATGTTTCAACAGGATAGTTTGCTGCTGCCTGTAACAACATCCTGCCTAATTGCCCGCCACCGAGTATGCCTATTCTCATTCTATAGAAAATATAAAGTTGTAAAAAAAGCTGCACTTAGGCAGCTTTTTTATTTAAGCATTTCTGTTTATACAATTCAAATCTTCAAAAGCTGTTTCAAGGCGTTTGATGAAACTTTCTTCACCTTTGCGCAGCCAGACCCTCGGGTCGTAATATTTTTTATTGGGCTTATCATCACCCTCAGGGTTGCCTAACTGTGCCTGCAGGTAACCTTCATTCTTTTTATAATTATTCATTACACCTTCCCAGAATGCCCATTGTAAATCTGTATCAAGGTTCATTTTTATAGCGCCATATCCAATTGCTTCACGGATCTGGTTTTGCGGTGAACCGCTTCCTCCATGAAATACAAAATAAACCGGTTTGGGACCTGTTCCTAATTCTTTTTCAATATGCACCTGGCTGTTATGTAATATTACCGGACGCAGTTCTACATTACCCGGTTTATATACACCATGTACATTTCCAAATGCTGCGGCCACCGTAAATAACCTTCCTACTTTGTTTAATTCTTTATAAGAGTAAGCCACATCTTCCGGCTGGGTATATAATTTCGAATTTTCCACATCGCTGTTATCTACACCATCTTCTTCACCACCGGTAACACCTAATTCAATTTCGATACCCATACCAAGTGGTGCCATTCTTTTAAAAAATTCTACTGAAGTATGGATGTTTTCTTCAATTGACTCTTCACTCAAATCAAGCATATGAGAACTGAAAAGTGGCTGGCCTTTTTCTTTAAAATGCTGTTCACCTGCATCTATTAAACCACTTATCCAGGGTAACCATTTTTTAGAAGCATGGTCTGTATGCAATACTACAGGTACACCATAATATTTTGCCACATTGTGAATATGCAATGCACCGGATACAGCACCGGAAATATTTGCCTGTAACTGATCGTTTGCCATGCCTTTACCGGCAATAAACTGTGCCCCACCATTGGAGAACTGAACGATAACAGGGGAGTTTACCTTAGCAGCAGTTTCTAATGTGGCATTAATTGTATTAGTGCCAATAGTGTTTACAGCAGGCAGGGCAAACTGGTTTTCCTTAGCATCTGTATACAGTGTTTCCAGTTCATCGCCAAACAGGACACCAGCTTTGTACTTTTTCATTTTAGGAGGTTAATTTTAGTTTTGCAACAGCGAATAAAATTTATAACTGAGCCGCAAATGTAGCTAAATTATCATTGTACAAATACGAACCAATGTTTGCTATTTTAAATTAATCGTTGGCCCGGCCAAGTGTCTTTGGGATAATCAGTAAATTTTTTTGAAGCGTTTGTTTTAACTGCCGCTTTACCACATCACCCATTGATTTACAGCGGCTGAATATGCTGGTATTAAAATGAGTATTTAACTCCTGCCTTAATTGCTCCAATTTGGCTGGTTCAGAAAGTTTATCCTTCTTCATAATATCCATCAGCTCTTTTATACGATAACGGGATGATGCCAGACGGAAGGTAATCAGGGTTCGTTCTTCAAACTGATATTGCGAAATAGATTGCTGGTTAAGATGGGTAAGGCATAAATCAACAAACGGGTAATTTTCTTTGAAGAATTGTGGCAGGTACATATTTTTTCTTCCTTCGTACGATTGCTGGTCAAAATCAATACAGCGGATGCGGTACTGGTAATCTTCTATATCAGGGGTAATATCCACTACAAAATTATAGCTGCGCATATCACCCAGTAACCGTACAAAACATCGTTCATTAAATTTTACAAACTCTTTTGCCAGCCTTATTTTATTTGTTTCTTCGGTATCCATGAGTTGGTTAATGAATATATCACCAGGGATACCGGCTATATGCTCTTCCACCAATGTATCCTTACAAGTATAGAATGTTATACGGTTAGGAGAAAGTATATGCTCCAGCTCTAACCCATAAATGCGGGAAGCATCTGCAATTTTAATATAGTAATGATCGTAGTTATCGTTAAACTTATTTACAATCCTTATGCGAAAAGGGTGGGAGTTACCAAATGTGCAGTAATCAATTCTTGCTACGTCAAGGTGATTAGTAAAACTTAAGTCGCCTTCTGTCTTTAAAATGGCATAGATTTTTACAAGGCCGTTGCGGATAAAATCCCAATCACGGCTGTCGTAGGATGTTTTTTCCCATAAGGTATCTTTTCCAAACTTATCTTTTATGGAGGTTGACCAGGTAAAATTTAAAAGGCTGTTGTATGTGACGGGTAGGTTCACTTCACGGCCATGTACTTTAAGGTATTGATGCAGGGCGGGGTTTACCGGGTACATGGGTTTCTTCCGGGAAGGTTTGCCCCCCTGGTTTAATTCCCTGGTGTTGTTGTTCTCTGCAAAATTCATTTAAAATGATATTGCCGGTCAATAAAACGAACCCGCAAATATTTTGCACAAAATAACACCGAATCGCCTTATTAAATAGTCCAAAAGGAAAATTCTAACTATTGGCTCTCGGTATTATACCATAAGTCCATTTTAATACTTTGTACTTATAACCGGTATAACAAACAATAAATAATGAGGATGAAAAATGTAGTGAGTCAGAAGTTCACCGCGCCTCCTGTTAAACTAAGTTTAACAGGAGGGTTCCGGACGTTTAATTTGTTTCATTGGATTTGGACACGGTGACATTTGGAAAGTCTCTCAAGGATTGTTGGATGGTTTCTTCAACTGGATTTTGGATTTCACGGTTTTTCTACAGGACGTTGGTTTTAAACTTTCAAAGGATTTAAAGGTTTTATAGTAATTTTCAATGATCTAAAAAAGGGAAGTTGACTGATACTGGATTTTAATTTTTTCTAAGATTAGAATTGGCTTTTTCGATTGGTATTGGATAATAAAATGAACCTAAACAATGATCTGCTATCAATCAACTTCTGAGACAAAAGTAATGGCTGGTGTAGGGCTGAACAAGAGCAAAACTGCCCGATAACTGATGTTTTTTTTCTATGCCATTTTAAGCATAAATACCTAATGTGGGAAACGTATAATTACGAATAGTAAAAACAAAAACTAACCTTATCTGTTGGTAATTATTAAATTAAATCATTTTATCATTTATTTTCCAAGAGATTGAAGAACGTCGTACTTGGTAACTATGTGATAATTGCCAGCTTCGTCCTTAGCCAGCACTGCTCCGTTTTCTTTGTCAATAAGATGGCTTATTTTTTCAACAGAAGTATCAAATGCCACTAATGGAAAAGGGCTCTCTAATACATCCTGCACTTTTGAGTTTTTTATATCAGGGTTATCGAATACTATTTTGAAGAGGCCGTTTTCGCTTATTGAGCCTGTTATAGTATTCCCATCCATCACAGGTATTTGCTCAATATCATATTTCTTCATCAGCCCCACTGCTTCGGCAACAGTTTGAGTGGGTGCTACAGTTATAAGTTTTTTGTTTCCCCTTGCACTTACCATATCTTTAAATGATTTTACATCAAGGAAACCTCTTTCAATCATCCACTGGTCATTATAAATTTTTCCAACATAGCGGCTGCCATGGTCATGAAAAATGCAAACAACTACATCCTCTTTTTTCAATTTGTCTTTTAATTGCATCAATCCCTGTATGCAGCTTCCTGCACTGTATCCGCAAAACAAGCCTTCTTCTTTTGCTAATCTTCTTGCCATAACAGCACCGTCTTTATCTGTTACCTGTTCAAAATGATCAATTACACTCATGTCATAATTTTTCGGCACAAAATCTTCCCCAAAGCCTTCGCTTATATAGGGATGTACTTCGGTCATATCAATTTCACCAGTGCGGAAGTATTTTGTAAGCAATGAACCATACACATCAATAGCCCAAACCTGTATGTTGGGGTTTTGTTCTTTTAAATATTTTGCTGCGCCAATAATAGTGCCGCCAGTACCTGCGGTGCAAACAAGATGTGTAATTTTTCCATCAGTCTGATTCCAAATTTCCGGGCCTGTGGTTTCATAGTGCGCCAACCGATTTGCCAGGTTATCATATTGGTTCATGTGGTAGGAGTTGGGCACTTCTTTTGCCAATCTTGCTGCCACACTGTAATAACTTTTCGGATCTTCAGGTAGCACATTGGTAGGACAAACAATTACTTCTGCACCCACAGCTTTTAGTATATCTGCTTTTTCTTTTGATTGTTTATCGGTAGTAACGAAAATGCATTTGTAACCTTTTACCACAGCTGCCAGTGCCAATCCCATACCTGTATTGCCGCTTGTGCCTTCAATGATAGTGCCACCGGGTTTTAGTTTGCCTTCCTTTTCGGCTACTTCCACCATCTTTAACGCCATGCGGTCTTTAATGGAATTACCGGGATTAAAATAATCAACCTTTGCCAATACGGTGCAGGGAAAATCTTTAGTGACTTTATTAAGCTTAATCAGCGGGGTGTTGCCTATTGTTTCGAGTATATTGTTTTTAATATCCATTGTATGATTTATAGATTGCAAAAGTAGGTTATTGGGGTGGGACAATGAAAAAACCTCCCAGTAAGCAGAGAGGTTTTAACAGACTTAATAAAAATTTATCATTAAGATTCTTTTCTATACTCCTTCCTCTTACCCCCCAAATAATTGTCAAGCAGAAAAAGCCCAATCACCACATTTATCATCATCAGCACATTTACCCAGGTGTTATTAAAGAATTTGCTGAAATCAATTTTATTAAGGCTTTTAGCGATAATAGTTTCTTCGCCAGCCGCAAATGTCATTTGCCCAAAACCATAAATAAGAAAACCGATAAGCATGGCTATAAAGAAAAAACCAATGCCCCAGATAATTTTTTTGTTGATATAAGATTTAGCAGCAGGTGCAATATGTAGTTTGCTGATTTCTTCCATTACGTTTTTACTGAAGCGGAGAGAAGGAGCCCCCAGTTCAGATGATTTCAGCAAATTATTAAAATGCAATAGGTCATTATATTTTGCCTCCCATTCATAATTGCTTTGCAACAATTCTTCAATCGCCGATTTTTCATTGACAGAAACTATTCCGTCAATAAAATTCCAGAGGCGTTGCTCTATGTTTTGATTAGTATCCATACAAGATCAATTTAAGTCTTTTACTTCTTCAGCAAAATATGTTTCCATTTTCTCTTTTAACCTTGTTCTGGCACGGAAGAGCCGCACTTTGGCCGCATTTACTTCAATACCCAGAATTTTTGCCGTTTCTTCCAATGATTGTTCTGCTTTATAAAACAAAGTTATAATCAATGAGTCATCCGGGTTAAGCAAACCAACAGCATTATTCACCATGGCTAATTTAGATTTTTGCTCAACCAGGTTGGCACTCATTCCTGAATCTCTACTATCGGCTATTTCAAACACTTTTTCATTATCCAAAGAATGGATTTCTAATTTCTTCTTTCTCAAAAAGCTGATACCGGCATTGTTGGTAATGGTATAAAGCCAGGTGCTGAATTTTGATTCGCCTTTAAAGCCGGATAAATATTTGTATGCCTTTACAAAAGCATCCTGCGCCACTTCTTCGGCATCCTCCCTGTTTTTTACTATGCGGAGGCTGATGGTAAAAACATAATTTTTATAACGGTTTACCAGTTCTGCAAAGGCAGGACTATTACCATTAAGCACCTGGTTAATGATTTCGTTATCACTCAATCCGGTTGACATTCGTTATATAAGACAACATTACAAGTAGTTAGGTTACATTACAAGGTACGCTTATTTGTACCCGTTGCCCAAAAGGCGAAAAGGAATTTCTAAAGCCCTGTAACCTAGTTGAGCAAGGTGCAGTCATAGTTAATGTAACCTGTTTTAAATAAAGGTTGTAATAACTCAAAATAATTTATAAAACAATAAAACCTACAACTATGCACGGCGGAGAAGCACTTATACCAATTACAATGTTTGCAGGCGGGTTTGCAATGATTTTTGGCATTTATTATTTAAAAACCCGCCAAAACCTGGCAATGATTGAAAAGGGGATGAACCCAAAAGAGTTTGCCAACAGACCAGCTCCATATAAAAACCTGAAGTGGTCTTTGTTGCTCATAGGAGCAGGTGCAGGATTGTTTCTTGCTTATTTATTGGATAATTATATATTACCTGCAGAAATGAATCAGTTTGGCAATCATGGCGATAAAAATGTACCCATCTATTTTGCTCTTATTGCTATTGGTGGTGGCCTTGGGCTATTCGGTTCTTATAAAATCGAGAAGAAGTGGTGGGATGAGAACAAGGAAAAACAATAATTCTGAAAGCTTTTTTAAAAGCAACCCCGGCTATTCCGGGTTGCTTTTATTTTACCAGTACCCACAGTGCTTTTTTCACTGTTGGGTCATCATTGTTCAATACTTGATAAAACCCGGTATTCCGCCAGCGGTACCGGGCAAGCAATGCTTTTAACCGAAGTTGCAATAATTCTTTTTCTTTTATAGATACAGATTTTAATTTAAAGGAATCATTTCCTGCCGCAATAAGAGAATTCCATATAGTACCGGCATTAAATTGCTTCTCAAAATCATCGCTTGATTTATACTGGTCAATCTGCTGCCTGTTATTTAAATAATACTTATAAACAAAACTGCTGAAATCACCCTGGTTCATTATCCGCATCATTTTTTGGTGGGGATAGCTGGTATCCATTGGCACAAACACATTTGGTGTAACCCCATCACCACCAAAAAGGGTATCATGGCAATTGGTAGTAAATGTTTTTCCGCCGTTATGATTTTTTAATGAGTCGGCTGAAATCATTTCGCCGCTATTATAGCGTTCCCACATTTCATCCATATATACTTTCTTCCCTTTTTCATAAGACCGTTGTATGCTGCGGCCAAGTGGAGTGTAATACCTTGCAATAGTAAGCCGGAGGGCAGAGCCATCACTTAATGCATATTGTTCCTGCACCAACCCTTTACCAAATGTGCGGCGGCCAATTACAGTTGCCCGGCACCAATCCTGCAATGCACCAGCCAATACTTCACTGGCACTGGCAGAAAGCTCATCAACCAATAATACTAATTTGCCTTTTTCAAAAAGCCCGGGACGTTTGCACCGGTACTCCCTTTTTTTGCTATTAAGGCCCTGTGTATATACAATCAGTTTATCGCCATCCAAAAATTCATCAGCCATATCCACTGCTTCATTCATAAAACCACCACCATTGCCCCGCAAATCAAAAATTAATTGTTGCAGGCCCAGCGATTTTAATTTTTCTAACGACGCCATAAATTCTTCATAGCTGTTTTCTGTAAATTTATTCAGCCGTATGTAACCGGTGGTTTTATCGATCATATAATCTGCATCAATGGCTGATACCGGTATGCTGCCACGGTTAACAGAAACAGTAAGCATTTTATTTCCACGAAGGATTTGAAGAGAAGCAGAAGAGTTTTTTTCACCCCGTATAAATTTTCTTACATCATCGGCAGAAAGGTCTTTATGTACAAGCAACGAATCATTTACTTTAATCACCTTGTCGCCAATTTGCAACCCGGCTTTTTCGCTGGGGCCTCCGGGAATTACATATACAATATTCACCGTATCGTTAAAAATATTGAACTCCACACCAATGCCTTCAAAATTCCCTGCAAGGTCTTCATTCGCTTCTTTTAAATCAACCGGTGGAAAATAAACAGAATGGGGATCTAATTCACTCATTATTTGCTGCAATGCTTTTCCTTCTAGCACACCGGGTTTTACCGAATCCACATACCGCATCCGGATAATTTCAAGGGCTTCCTGTAATGAACTTCTTTTATTGGAAGAAAAAAAGCCCTTTTTATTTCCGTTGTTACTTCCCAGTTTATAACCAAAGAACATTCCCACAATCATCACCAATGAAAATAGAAGCGGAAGCCAAACCTGTAATTTTTTATTTCCCATCATTTTTTATTCCGTAATTTGATGCAAATATACGGTTTGGGGTGTAGGGTAATTGGCTTTTAACTGCCATCCTTATATTTTAACCTTCAGCCAATACACCTTAAAGTATGCCAACAAATACAAAACTTATTGCTGATAGCGGGGCGACAAAAGCCGAATGGTGCTTACTTACTAATGGTAAAAAGAAAACTATTATTACTCAGGGTATCAGTCCGTATTTTTTAAGTACGGAACAAATTACTGGTTTGCTGCTGAAAGAATTAAAGCCCGGTCTGAAAAATGTGGTTGTAGATGAAATTTTCTATTATGGAACTGGTTGTGCCAACCCCGCCAACGCAAAATCGGTAAAGAAAGCCCTTGCAAAAATTTTCCCCGCCGCAAAAGTTGATGTAACCCACGACCTGATGGCTGCCGCAAGGGCGGTATGTGGAAGAGAAAAAGGGATAGCCTGTATTTTAGGTACCGGTTCTAATTCTTGCTATTATGATGGAAAGAAGATAATAAAAAACAGCCCCGGCCTTGGCTATGTACTGGGCGATGAGGGAAGCGGTGCTTACCTTGGAAAAAAAGTTATTCAATACTATTTATATGGAACATTTGATGATGAGTTAAGGGGCAGGTTCGACCTTACTTATATGACCAATGCTGCTGAGATACTGGAAAATGTTTATAAAAAACCATTGCCCAACCGCTACCTGGCAAGCTTCACAAAATTTTTGGTGGAGAACAGGGGGCATTATATGATAGAAAATATTATTGAAGATGGGTTAAATGATTTTTTCTTCAGCCATCTTTGTAAATACAGTGAAGTGTGGAAGTACCCGGTAAGTTTTGCGGGCAGTGTGGCATTTGGTTTTAAAGATGTGTTGCAGCAACTTTGTAATAGTTATGAATTTGAATTGGGAAAGGTGATAAAGGCACCAATGGAAGGATTAATTGATTATCACAGCTAACAACTACATATGGCATTTGAAAAAATAACAGAACAGGCCAGCAGTTACCGGCATTTAGAAAATAAATCAAGTTTTGATTTGCTTTCAAATATTAATAAAGAAGATAAAACAGTCCCCGCAGCTGTTGAAAAAGCAATTCCCCAAATAGAAAAGCTGGTAGAAGCCGCTACAGATAAAATGCTGATGGGTGGAAGATTGTTTTACATAGGCGCAGGCACAAGTGGCCGTCTGGGTATATTAGATGCCAGTGAATGCCCGCCTACATACGGTGTGCCTTATGGATTGGTAATTGGCATAATTGCCGGAGGCGAAAAAGCAATTACCATGGCTGTAGAAAATGCCGAAGATGATAATGAACAAGGATGGAAAGACTTGCAAGAGCATAACGTATGCGATAAGGATGTGGTAGTTGGAATAGCGGCAAGCGGCACTACGCCTTATGTAATTGGGGCATTAGAAGAATGCAGAAAAAAAGGGATTATTACCGGGAGTATCTCTTGCAATCCTGGATCCCCAGTAAGTACCGCTGCTGATTTTCCTATTGAAGTAGTGGTGGGGCCAGAGTTTGTAACCGGAAGCACCCGGATGAAAAGCGGTACTGCTCAGAAATTAGTGTTGAATATGATTTCTACATCCCTAATGATACAGCTCGGCAGGGTAGAAGATAATAAAATGGTGAATATGCAACTAACGAACGATAAGTTGGTTGACAGGGGTACTAAAATGCTAATGGAAAGAGTCAACCTTTCTGACTATGAAAAAGCAAAGGAATTATTGCTAAAATACGGTAGCGTAAAAAAAGCTGCTGAATCTTTTTCCAAATAATTTCATTTACGGTCATTACTAAGTATATTGCATCCACATTTGAAATAAGTGGTAGTAATAAATATTTATACAGACTCTTCTTCAGTTGCAGTAAACTTCACTGCAATAACTTCTATTACTACAATTACAACCCGTTAAGGGTTGTATATTTTAATATCATCACATGGGCAGTTTGCTATACAAAGACAGAAGTCTTGTATTCTTTTTCATCATTATAATATTTAATAAAAGATCATGCAGGTTTTAAAATTCGGGGGTACATCGGTAGCTAACGCAGAAAATATAAACAAAGTAGTTGCCATAGTAAAAGAATCAGCTAAGAAAGACAAAACGATTGTTGTTGTGTCAGCATTAGGGGGTGTTACAGATTTATTATTGAATGCCGCAGAAGCTGCCGCAGCAGGTGATGAAGGATACAAAGAAAAATTAACGTTGATTGAGCAACGTCATTTAGATGCTGTAAAACAACTGATACCTGTTGCACAGCAAAGTCAATTACTCAGCCTGGTTAAAAAAAGTTGTAATGAAATAGAGGACATCTGTAACGGTATATTTTTACTCGGCGAACTGACAACCCGTTCAAAAGATAGGATTGGCAGTTATGGCGAATGGCTTTCTTCACAAATTATTACTGCGAAATTTAATGCAGATGGTGTTACAGCCATCTGGAAGGATGCAAGAGAATTGATTACTACTAATTCAAATTTTACAGCAGCAGAAGTTGATTTTAGTAAAACAGATAAGAAAGTCAACGAATACTTTGAAGCCAGCAAGTCTTCCTTATACATTCTTCCGGGTTTTATAGCAGCAGACAGCGATGGTATTACCACCACATTGGGTAGAGGCGGTTCTGATTATACAGCAGCTATTATCGCAGCTGCATTGAATGTAAAACTATTGGAGATATGGACAGATGTAAGTGGTATGATGACAGCCGATCCGAGGTTGACAAATAATGCTAAAATTATTCCAAGCATTTCTTACCAGGAAGCAATGGAGCTTTCACATTTTGGAGCTAAAGTTATTTATCCGCCCACTATTCAACCGGTAATGAGCAAAGGCATACCTGTATGGATTAAAAACACATTCGCACCTGCTGATTCGGGAACAGTAATTGAAACAGCTACAGAAGGTAAGGGTGATATTGTGAGAGGTATTTCAAGTATCAATAATATTGCCCTTATCAGTTTGGAAGGAAGTGGCATGATTGGTATTCCCGGATTTTCCAAAAGATTATTTGAAGCATTAAGTAATGAAAAAATAAATGTCATTCTTATTACACAAAGTTCTTCGGAGCATTCTATTTGTGTAGGTATAGATAGCTCTGCTGTTGCAAAAGCAAAACTTGCAGTGGATACTGCTTTTGCCAATGAGATTGCTTTACAAAAAGTAGACCCTTTAAAAATTGAAAACGAATTATCAATTGTAGCATTGGTAGGAGAAAGTATGAAAAATCATACCGGTGTCAGTGGACGTATGTTCAGTGCTATGGGACGAAATGGTGTAAACGTAAGAGCCATCGCACAAGGTTCTTCGGAGAAAAATATTTCCGCTGTTATTGCTACCAAAGATGTTCGCAAAGCCATCAACGTATTGCATGAAGAATTTTTTGAAACAACTTATAAGCAGGTAAATATTTTTATAATCGGCACAGGAAATGTTGGTGCTAAACTGCTGGGACAGTTGCAACAGCAAATTGATTTTTTGCAAAAGCAAAAGCACTTGCATGTAAATGTTGTGGGTTTAAGTAACAGTCGTAAAATGCTGATTGACGAAGCTGGCATTAGTCTTACTGATTGGAAATTAAAACTGGATGCCGGTGAAAAAGCTGATCTGCAACAATTCGTGGATGAAATCATCAGTATGAACCTGCGCAATTCAATCTTTGTAGATATTACGGCTAATGAATCGGTGGCTTCTGTTTACAATCAATTACTGCAAAAAAGTATTTCGGTAGTAGCTTGTAATAAAATAGCCGCTTCATCGGCCTATAGCAATTATAAAAAATTAAAAACACTGGCAAGAGAATTTAATTGCCAGTTTTTATTTGAAACAAATGTTGGTGCTGGCTTACCGGTTATTGCTTCGTTGAATGATTTGATACATAGTGGCGACAGGGTACAAAAGATTCAGGCAGTACTCAGCGGTACATTGAATTTTGTCTTCAATAACTATGATGGTACCAGGAAGTTTGCAGACGTTGTAAAGCAGGCGCAGGATGAAGGATACACTGAGCCAGATCCACGTCTGGATCTTGGTGGCACTGATGTAATGAGAAAGATAATGATACTGGCACGGGAAGCCGGTGAGAAAATAGAAATGGATGATATCACCAATAATACTTTTATGCCTGCCAGTTGCATGGAGGGTAGTGTAGCTGATTTTTATGCAGCGATGGCAAAAGAAGAAGAACATTTTAAAAAATTATTGGAAAAAGCAAAAGCTGATGGTTGCATATTAAAGTTTGTTGCTTCTTTTGATAAAGGCAAAGCTTCAGTAGGATTGCAACATATTGACCCTAAGCATGACCTTTACCATTTATACGGGAAAGATAATATTGTATTGTTTTATACCAACCGTTATAAAGAACAACCAATGGTAGTGAAAGGAGCCGGTGCTGGTGCAGAGGTAACGGCCAGCGGTGTATTTGCAGATATTATCAGGGCCAGTAAAGTATAATTTGAAAAAATGAAGCAAGTAAAAATAAAATGCCCCGGTACTGTAGCAAATCTTGTTTGTGGGTTTGATATTCTGGGTATGGCATTGAATGAGCCCAATGATATCATGGTAGTAACCTTGCTTGATAAACCTGAAGTTATCATTCATAATCGGGACAATTATAATTTACCCACCGACCCGAAGAAAAATGTAGCTGGTGTTGTTTTTTTATCAGTAATGGAAAAAGTGGGGGGTACAGTTGGTTTTGAAGTAACCATCGAAAAGCATATTAAACCCGGAAGTGGTATTGGGTCCAGTGCAGCGAGTGCAGCAGGTGCAGCTGTTGCTGCTAATCATTTATTGGGAAATATTTTTACTTCAGATGAGGTGGTACAGTTTGCGATGAATGGAGAAAAACTGGCATCCGGTGTTAAGCATGCCGATAATATTGCACCGTGTATATTAGGTGGGGTAACGCTTATCCGAAGTATTCACCCATTGGATATTATTCCGTTGGCAGCTCCTGATTTATATGTAACGGTCGTGCATCCGCAAATTGAAGTTCGAACTTCTGATGCAAGACAGATATTAAAGAAACAGGTTTTGCTAAAAGATGCCATTAAGCAATGGGGTAATATCGCAGGTTTGGTAACTGGTTTTTTAAAATATGATTTAGACCTGATAGGTCGTTCATTAGAAGATGTGCTGATAGAACCTGTCCGCAGTATCCTTATTCCAGGATTTGATGAAATAAAAGCAAATTGTAAAGAAGCAGGGGCGTTGGGGGGAGGTATCTCTGGTTCAGGGCCATCTGTTTTTATGTTGAGTAAAGATGAAGAAACAGCAAAAGCAGTTGAGTCTGTAATGAAAGATGTTTACAATAGAATTGGAATTGATTATAATACTTATGTAACGACCATAAATAAGAAGGGAGTTGAAATACTATAGTACAAATAAACAGTCTGCAATAGTTGATTTTAAAGAAGCAACCATAAAAGGACAGGCACCGGATAAAGGACTATACTTTCCGGAAGTGATTCCACTTGTAGAAAAAAGCCTGATTGAAGGAATTGAAAATTTCTCTAATGAAGAAATAGCATTCCGGGTTATCAAACCTTATGTGGGTAATACAATTGCAGATGAAAAATTATTCCAAATAGTAAGCGAGACAGTTAACTTTCCTATCCCGTTGGTGAAAGTGAATGATACTATCTCTTCGTTAGAATTATTTCATGGGCCTACACTGGCCTTTAAAGATATTGGTGCAAGGTTTATGAGCCGCTGCCTTGAGCATTTTGTAAAAGATGATGTAAAAAAAGTAACAGTGCTGGTAGCTACATCCGGCGACACTGGTGGTGCTGTCGCCAATGGATTCTATGATGTGGAAGGAGTGGAAGTTGTTATCCTTTATCCATCCGGTAAAGTAAGCCCGGTACAGGAGAAACAATTAACAACTCTTGGTAAGAACATTAAAGCTCTTGAAGTAGAAGGTACTTTTGATGATTGTCAGCAAATGGTAAAACAGGCTTTTACGGATGCTGATATAAATAATAAACTCTTTCTTACCTCAGCTAATTCTATTAATGTTGCCCGTTGGTTACCACAACAGTTCTATTATTTCTTTGCCTACAAACAATGGGCTGATAAAATCAACCCACCTGTCATTTCTGTTCCCAGCGGAAACTTTGGAAATATTTGCGCTGGCATTTTAGCCATGCAAACTGGATTGCCTGTTAAACATTTTATTGCTGCCTGCAATGCCAATGATATTGTATCAGAGTATTTACAGACACAGGAATTAAAACCAATACAAGCCGTTGCTACTTTGAGTAACGCTATGGATGTGGGCAATCCCAGCAACTTTGTTCGTATGCTGGAAATTTTTCATCATAAGTTTCCTGAATTGAAAAGTAAATTATCTTCTTATAGTATCACGGATGCTGAAACTATCGCAACCATTAAAGAAGTTTATGAAAAAGAAAATTATGTGTTAGACCCTCATGGAGCAGTTGGTTATTTGTCATTACAACGCTACTTGCAAAATCATCCGGAACAAAAAGGATTGGTGTTGGAAACAGCCCATCCGGTTAAGTTTCCGGATGCCGTTGAAAGTTGTATTTGTAAACCGATTGAAATTCCTGCAGCTGTTCAAGCAATCATGGATAGGGAAAAGAAAAGCATATTAATTAAAGCTGACTACAAACAATTCAAAGAATATTTATTAAAATAATTTTTGCTGCTAAGATGAGAAGTCGGTAAGTATTTCTTTCCGTCTTTCCAGCTTCCCGGCATTTTATATATTTGCATTCTGGAATTTTTCTATGCAAAACATCGAACCATTTTATAACTGGCGGCATATTTACATCAGCGAAGAGGATAAACAATCGCCCTTTTTTGGAAGAACTTATTCTGAGTTTGAATTTTCCCAAACCGTTTATAATTACTATATCCACCCGCAGTGGGATGACTTTGGCAGTCGTACGCTATACCTGAAAGTATTGTTGGCCGATTATGAAGAAAAATATGCTGTAATAGAATTGATAGGCGAGTGGAATGATGCGATTGAAAACGACATCATGGAACTGAAACGGGAAGTACTGGAAAAGTTTATTTACGAAGGCATTTATAAGTTCATCCTGATAGGAGAGAATGTACTGAACTTCCACAGCGATGGTAAAGATTATTACGAAGAACTGTTTGAAGAAGTGACGGACGAGAATGGCTGGGTCGTTTGTTTAAACATGCCGGAGCAAACCCAATACGATTTTAAACATGCACATTTAAACCGCTATGTAGAGCTTATGGAGCTGGATAACTGGAGAACCTATAAGCCTTTTCATTTGTTTAAGAAAATAGATAATGAACTAATGGCAAGGTTAGGTAACTAGCCGTTTAAGCCTGGTTCTGAAATAGGTGCTTATAAAGTAAAACTTTTGTCAGTTTTTGGCCTTCGGGTAGTATTTTTGCCAAAACCAGATTTCTCCCTTTAAGTTATAAATATGAAATGGTCTGAATTGTTTACTTCCTCGATTGGCAAAAAGTGGGTAATGGCATTGACGGGTTTGTTTCTGATTATATTCTTAATTGTACATGCTGGTATTAATGCCTGTATCTGGGCTAATGATGGTGGTAACATGTTTAACAAAGCAGCTCATTTCATGGGTAGCACTGTTCTAATTCGTATTGCAGAGATTGGTTTGTTCCTCGGCATTTTTCTGCACATTATACAAGGATATATGCTTGGAACTACAAAATCGCAGCAAAAGAAAAAAAGGGTATGCGGTGCCAATGGGAAATAAAGGAAGCAAATGGTATAGCCGCAGCATGGCTTTATTGGGAACATTATTATTACTGTTCTTCATTTTGCATTGGTGGCATTTTTGGGTGCCTGCTCGTTTTATCGGTCATCCAGAATTAACGGAAACAACCATTGGTGGTGTGGAAATGCACAATATGTATAACCTGATGCAATTCACATTCCAGGAATTGTGGGTGGTGATTGTGTATGTGTTTGCCTGCTTCTCTCTATGCTGGCATTTAATACATGGTTTTCAAAGTGCCTTCCGTACAGTGGGAGTGAGTAATTCAAAATATGTGGCGCTGATTCAAAATGTGGGGATTAGTTATTCTATTATTATTTCATTGGCATTTGCATTGATGCCGGTGAGTATGTATTTGGGATGGGTGTAGGGTTTGACCCACCCCTTTCAGAAAGTTCTTTATTATAAAATACTGCTGCCCCTCCAAGGAGGGGATGGTGGTCGTTTTAATTAGGTAGCAATTAACTAAGAATGCTTTAGGGTACATCCCCTCCTTGGAGGGGCGAATTAAGGAAAATGTAATGCTTTAGAAAAATGGGGTGGGTTGTTGAGTAGCGAACAGAAAGATGAAGAGTGCGACGCAACGAAGATGCTCAGGGAACTGAAGCTGGTAACAAAACCCTTCGATAAACTCAGGGTGACAGACAAAATATTTATATCAAAGTAATCAGAGGTATATGTTGGATTCAAAAATTCCCGCAGGTAAGTTAGAAGAAAAATGGGTGGACTATAAAGGCCATTGCAAATTGGTGAACCCGGCTAACAAACGCAAATTAGAAATCATTATCGTTGGTACTGGTTTGGCTGGTGCATCGGCGGCAGCTGCATTGGGAGAGTTGGGCTATAAAGTAAAAGCATTTTGTTTCCAGGATTCTCCAAGAAGGGCTCACTCGCATTGCTGCACAAGGTGGTATTAATGCCGCTAAGAATTATCAGAATGATGGTGATTCCGTTTTCCGTTTGTTTTATGATACGGTGAAAGGTGGTGACTACCGTGCAAGAGAAGCAAATGTTCATCGGCTTGCGGAAGTGAGTGTAAATATTATTGACCAATGTGTGGCGCAGGGTGTTCCGTTTGCAAGAGAGTATGGTGGATTATTGAATAACCGTTCCTTTGGTGGTACACAGGTTAAAAGAACTTTTTATGCGGCGGGGCAAACCGGTCAGCAATTATTGATAGGAGCTTACCAGGCATTGGAAAGACAAGTGGCATTGGGCAATGTTACAATGTATGCCCGTCATGAAATGCTGGATGTAGTGATGGTGGATGGAAAGGCAAGAGGAATTATTGCCCGCAATTTGGTGAATGGTGAATTGGAAAGACATTTCGGTCATGCTGTTCTATTATGCACTGGTGGATATGGAAATGTATTTTATTTGTCTACCAATGCAATGGGCAGCAACGTAACAGCAGCATGGAAAGCACATAAAAAAGGAGCAACGTTTGCTAATCCTTGTTTTACACAAATACATCCAACTTGTATTCCGGTTAGTGGCGACCATCAATCGAAGTTGACATTGATGTCGGAGTCATTGAGGAATGATGGACGTATTTGGGTGCCTAAACAAAAAGGTGACACCAGAAAGGCAAATGATATTCCGGAAGAAGAAAGAGATTATTATTTGGAACGTCGTTATCCTGCTTTTGGTAACCTGGTTCCAAGAGATGTGGCATCAAGAGCAGCGAAAGAAAGATGTGATGCTGGATATGGAGTGGGCACACCAAAGCAAGCTGTGTATTTAGATTTTAAATACAACCTGATAAACAAATACGGTAAGGTAGAAGCAGGCAAATTAGGAATTGAAAATCCTGATATAGAAACATTGATGCGATTGGGTAAAGAAGTGGTGAAAGAAGAGTACGGTAACCTGTTTGATATGTATGAAAAGATTACCGGCGAAAATCCATATGAAGTACCAATGCGGATTTATCCTGCTGTGCATTATACCATGGGTGGCTTGTGGGTAGATTATGAATTGATGACGAATGTAAAAGGTTTGTATTGTTTAGGAGAAGCCAACTTTAGCGACCACGGTGCAAACCGTTTAGGTGCATCAGCATTAATGCAGGGATTGGCGGATGGATATTTTGTAGTTCCTTATACCATTGGTAATTATTTGGCAGATGAAATTGCAACCAAGCCAATTCCATTGACGCATGAAGCTTTTGAACAAACGGAAAAAGCTGTTGCGGATAGAATTAATACATTGATCAACATTAAAGGAAAGCAGACTGTTGAAAGTTTTCATAAGCGGTTGGGTAAAATTATTTGGGAGTATTGTGGCATGAGCCGCAGTGCAGCAGGATTAACCCATGCAATAGCCGAAGTGCAGGCATTGAAAAAAGAATTCTGGAGTGATGTAAGAATACCGGGAAGTATTAATGAAATGAATCCGGAATTGGATAAAGCTGGCCGTGTGGCTGATTTTATTGAACTGGGTGAATTGATGTGTAAAGATGCATTGAACAGAAATGAAAGCTGCGGTGGTCACTTTAGAGAAGAAAGCCAAACAGCAGAAGGGGAAGCAGAAAGAAGGGATGATGAATATGCTTATGTAGCAGCCTGGGAATTTAAAGGTGAAAGCAATTGGGAATTGCATAAAGAGCCGTTGGTGTTTGATGTGGTGAAATTGACACAACGTTCTTATAAATAAAATTACAAACGAACTATACTCGTTGCTATGGAACATTACATGATGAATCTTACGCTGAAAGTCTGGAGACAGAAAAATGCGAATGACAGAGGTGGATTTGAAACCTATCCCGTAAAGAATATTTCATCCGAAATGTCTTTCCTGGAAATGATTGACGTATTGAATGAAGAGCTTATCAGCGAAGGCAAAGACCCGATTGCATTTGACCATGATTGCCGGGAAGGAATTTGTGGTGCCTGCTCGATGTATATCAATGGTCGTCCGCACGGGCCGTGGCATGCCAACACTACCTGCCAGTTGCACATGAGAGCTTATAAAGATGGTGACACCGTTGTTATAGAACCGTGGAGAGCCAATTCATTTCCTGTAATTAAGGATTTAGTGGTTGACCGTTCTGCATTTGACCGTATTATTCAGGCCGGAGGCTATATTTCAGTTAACACAGGCAATGCCGTAGATGCCAATGCTATAGCAATTAATAAAGACAATGCGGATGCTGCTTTTGCAGCTGCAGCCTGCATCGGTTGTGGTGCTTGTGTAGCAGCTTGTAAAAATTCTTCTGCTTTACTGTTTGTATCAGCTAAAGTTTCTCATTTGGCATTGTTACCACAAGGTGGTCCGGAAAGAAAAACAAGGGCTATGAACATGGTAGCTCAGATGGATAAAGAAGGCTTTGGTTCTTGTACTAACACTGGTGCTTGTGAAGCAGTTTGTCCGAAAGAAATTTCTATTGAGAATATTGCGAGGCTGAATAGAGAATACATGATGGCAGGGGCGGCTTCGGATAAATAATAAACTATCGCCAAATTTTTGTGGAATAATCTGAATATCTTCTCTTATCCGTTATGGATATGAAAGCCTTTTTTATCTTTTTACTTTCTCTTATCCTTCTTTCATGTAAAACGAAAGATGATTCTGCTGTGCCTAACGAGTATGCAGCGAAATTAGTAAGACTACTAAATCCTACTGATACTTTTCTTTATGATTTTCCAGTAAACAAAGAAGGAAAGTTTGATTCTCTAAACCAACAATTGCTGAATGAATTTGAAGGGTATCTTGATTTGAAGCCTTTGGAAAATGGATTCGATTCTATTCAGATTCGTATAGATTTTGATTGTGTAAAGAATACAAGAGAAAGCCTGATAATTCTTACTAATGACAGAAAAAAATGGATAGCTGAATTATCTAATATTCATTATCACTACTCAGAAAATGGAAAAGTGGATTCCATATCCAGAGAGTTTATTAATACAATTCCAAAATCAGGATGGGTGAAATTTATAAATAAATTGTTTGACTTAAAAATCCTTACTATTGAGGATAATCACAAAATACCCGACTTTGAATACTATATGCCAGCAGATGGATGTGGTATTTGGATTGAAATTGCTACAAAGAATGTCTATAGATGCTATGGTTATGATAATCCATCATTTTATGATACAAAATATTGGCAGACTGCCAATGTAATTGCCATTCAAAATTTGTTATATGAAGAATTTAATATTCTCAATATATGGGATGAACAAACAGAGAAAGCCCTGCTAAAATATGTTGCTGAAAAGGAACGTAAACGGGAAGAAAACAGGAGATCAGGCAAAAAGGGTATAATCTATGAAATTACTGATACAACTTCAAAAAAATAATGCTCAAAAAAGCCTGATTTTAAATCAGGCTTTTAATTTTTTCATATACCCGGCATTTGCCTTTACCGCATCAACAGGTGATCCGTTGGGGTAAGCTTCCTGCTCTACCATATAATATTGCATACCGTTTTCCCGGGCTGTTTTTAATACTTTAGACCAATTAATAGTTCCTGTTCCTAACTCCACAGAGTTTTTTCCTTCTTCAGGCATAGGTGTTTTAGAACGGTCTTTTACATGACTTAAGCGAAAACGGTTTGGATATTTCTTTAACCATTTTTCAGGGTCTTGACCCGCAGCTACCACCCAGAAAATATCCATCTGAAAATCTACCAAAGAAGCGTCTGTATTTTGCATCAAAACATCCTGGGCATATTGCCCCTCCATTAATTTAAAAGTATAATCATGATTGTGGAAGGCAAATTTTATCCCGGCTTTTTTACAAGCTTCGCCTTTTTTATTAAAGCCATCCGCCATTTTTTTATAATCATCTATTGTTTTGGCCGGCCCTTCCCAGGGATATATTAAATACTTCATACCAATTTCTGCCGCTTCATTTATTTTCCTTTCTGTGTCCACATCAAGGTTGCAGTGGGAGGAATGTATTGTCATCCCCAAATCGCTTATGTACTTTTTAAAATCTGTGTTTTTCATTCCCCAAAACATACCTTTCTGCCCGTCAAAACTTTCCACATGGTTATAGCCGAAAGAGGCTACCTGCTTTAAAATATCTTTCGGGTCGCTTTTAGCAAAGTCATCTCTGAGTGTCCAAAGTTGCAGCCCAAAATGTTTAATCCTTTTTCTTTCATCTAACCCGCATCCTGCTAAAAAGGAATTAGCAAAAACAGAATTTACCGCCAATGCGCCACCTGCAGCAACTGTAAGTTTTAAGAATTTTCTACGTCCGGCTTCCATTGTAAATTATTAGTTGTATTTATTAATTGTTTTATTCAGCCCAGGCTTTATCGCCTTTTTTGTAAGCAAAAGCCCCGTCATATTTTCCCGGAACAGGCACATGTCGCAATGTTTCTGTCGTTCCGGTTTTGGAAGTAAAAAACCCAAGCAGTGTCAGTTGCTTCATCATGGTATAATAATGCTTTGGAGAACCAACAAAGTCATATCCGTCTTATCTGGCTTTCTTCATCTTCGTCTCTTTTAGGTTTGTCTTTTTCATCACGGCTTTATTAAATTCTTTGGCTTCTTTTTCAAGGCTTGTTAAAAATTCATGGCGTTGCTGTGCAGTGCAATCCATAAAGGATTTACTGTTTATTTTTTTACAGGCTTCATCCAACGTACCGATGCCTTTCATAAAAGCATCCTGT
Organism: uncultured Chitinophagaceae bacterium; assembly: GCA_963840755.1. Lineage (GTDB taxonomy): Bacteria > Bacteroidota > Bacteroidia > Chitinophagales > Chitinophagaceae > JJ008. The sequence continues at coordinate 194,548 of CAWJAG010000003.1, forward strand.
TGTGCCTGTGTGTAACAGTCGTTTACCATTACTTTCATAAACTCACCTACCTGTGCGGCTTTAGCACCCGGTGTGGTAGTAGCGGGGATGATTGTTTCTGCCACTTCATCCAGCAGGCTGATGTTGGTTGCTGTAAAACCAGCATCTGCTTTTGCACCGGTTTTACAACCAGACAAAAACATTTCACCACCTATTACTGCGCCGCCGGTTACTACGGCAATCATTTTTAAAAGTTCTCTGCGATCCATAGTGTTTATTTTAAAAGTTGCTGATAAAATATTTTTTAAAGATTTCCTTTTTTTAATTCGCTTACTGCAAAATCTGCTGCCCTTGCTGTTAATGCCATATACGTAAGTGATGGGTTTACACAGGATGAAGATGTCATGCATGGCGCCATCAGTTACAAATACATTCTTTGCATCCCATACCTGGTTATTACTATTTAGTACAGATGTTTTCGGATCTTTCCCCATACTTGCCGTACCCATTTCATGAATGCCATGTCCCATTGCATGACCGGTATCGTAAGTGTTTATATTTTTTACGCCGGCTGCTTCCAGCATGGCAATCAATTCTTCTTAATATGGCTTTCCGCATTTTCATTTCATTCTCTTTTAATTCAGCATCCATGGAAAGAACCGGCAAGCCCCATTTATCTTTTACTGTTTTATCCAGTGTGATTTTATTTTCATGATAAGGCAGTATTTCGCCAAAGCCGGTAGCGCCAATGGTCCAGCGCCTGGTTCTGTTAATGCTTCTTTGAAATCCTGCGCCAATATTCATTTCTGCTACTTCCCTGCTCCATCCCTCTCTGCTGGCAGCTGCCCTGGTAACCAAAGCCACGTAAAAAATCTCTTTTCTTATCACCGTAATATTGGCAAACCGGGTAATATAAAAACCTGCCGGCCTGCGGCCATATCTGTTTTATCTTCATATCCTTCTACCATTCCCACTGGCACCAAGATTATAATGATGATCCATGATATTATGTCCTAATTCACCACTGCTGCTGCCCAATCCTTCCGGCCATATATCAGTAGCTGAATTCATCAATATCCATGCAGTGTTTAATGCAGATGCATAAAGAAAATGATTTTGCTTTATATTCATAGGTTTTGTTAGTTTCTTGCATCCAATACTTCCACGCCTGTTGCTTTTTTGGTATCCTTATCGTAAATGATTTTTGTAACAATGAAAAAGGCCGAACTGTTAGATTACCTGTTGCCGTTGCAGCAGGCAATGTAGAGGATTGTGTACTGAAGTATCCACCAAAAGGACAGCCTTCCCAGCAACGGTTGCTGAACTGGCATTGTGTTCTTCCATTATGCGGCGCAGTTAAATTGGCTACCCTGCCAATGATCATATGCCGTTTACCTTTATAAAATTTTTAATTCTTGCTGCCACATCTTTTTCCACAATATTCAGATCCATTGGCGGTAAAAATTGTCCATCTGGTAAATGTGGCAGTCCTTCCAATGAACCACTGATACCTGCAAATTTTTCTACATGATCATACCAGGGTGCAATGTCATTGTAACGTATAGGCCAATCAACACCATGCCCATCTTTTGCATTGGCTTCAAAATCAAAATCACTCCAGCGGTAACTTTGCCTGCCCCATAAAATGGAACGGCCACCCATGCGGTAAACTCGCCACCAGGTAAAAGGTTTTACTTCTGTATAAGGGGCAATCTTTTTCATTGGCCCATGCATCCATCACTCTTTCCTGAGCTGCCCAGCCACGATGAATAACTGGATATTTTTTTTTTTGTTTTTCGGTCGTTTTGCCGCGGTGTTCAAAATCCCAGGCATTTTACTGGCCGTTTTATAATCTTCAATATGTTCATGCTCCGCACCCCGTTCCAGCATCAGTACTTTCAATCCTTTTTCAGAAAGTTCTTTTGCAGCCCAGCCGCCACTGATGCCGGAGCCAACAACAATTGCATCGTAAGTATTGTCAGCCATTTCTTTTTAAGGTCTTATTGCTCCACCAACTGGCGGATTAGTGTTTTATAAATTACCTTTCTTTAATTCGTCAACTGCAAAATCTGCCGCCCTTGCTGTTAGTGCCATATAGGTTAATGATGGGTTTACACAAGAAGCAGAAGTCATGCAAGCACCATCTGTTACAAATACATTGGTGGCATCCCATACCTGGTTGTTACCGTTTAGTACAGATGTTTTAGGGTCACGACCCATGCGGGCAGTACCCATTTCATGTATACCCATGCCTACTGCATATCCCGCATCATAAGTATTAATATCTTTTAACCCCCGCTGCTTCAAGCATTTCTTTTGCATCATTCATCATATCCATCCTCATCTTCTTTTCATTTTCTTTTATCTCCACATCCATATTCAATACAGGTAAGCCCCATTTGTCTTTTACATCTTTATTTAAATGATTTTATTTTCATGGTAGGGGAGCATTTCACCAAAGCCAAGGAAGTTGATATTCCAGTCATCCTGCGGGATGCTTAACGCATTTTTTAAATCCGCACCAATAGTAAACTCTGCCACCTCTGCACCACGGCCACGGCCAGCACCACCCTGATACCCAAAACCCCGTACATAATCCCTCTTATCATCATTAATGTTTCTAAACCGTGGTAAATAAATACCAGATGGCCTGCGGCCGTATTCATATTTATCTCCATAACCTTCCACTGTGCCCCTGGCTCCTGTACGAAAGTGATGATCCATTACATTATGCCCTAATTCACCGCTGCTGCTGCCCATACCTTCAGGCCAGATGTTTGTTGCTGAATTCATCAACACCCAGGTTGAATTGAATGATGAAGCACAGAGAAAAACTATTTTGGATTTAAATTCATATGTTTTATTATCCGTAGTATCCAATATTTCCACACCAGTTGCTTTTTTTGTATCCTTATTGTAAAGCACTTTTGTTACCAATGAAAAAGGCCTTAGTGTAAGTTTGCCGGTTTTCATAGCAGCAGGTAAAGTAGCTGATTGTGTACTGAAATAAGCCCCAAACGGACAACCCCTCCAGCAACGGTTACGGTACTGGCAATTTGTTCTGTCGTTATGTGGTACTGTAATATTTGCCGTACGGCCAGATGTTACTATACGCTGATTTTGCCCTTTGTAATGTGCTTTTATTTTCTCCCTTACATCTTTTTCTACAATATTCAAATCCATTGGGGGCATAAATTCACCATCGGGCAATACATCTAAACCTTCTTTGCGGCCTTGTATACCAGCAAATTTCTCTGCATAGCCATACCATGCAGCTAAATCATCGTACCTAATTGGCCAGTCAACACCATGCCCATCTTTTTGATTGGCTTCAAAATCCCATTTGTTCCAACGATAACTATGGCGGCCCCACAATAATGAACGGCCACCAACATGATAACCCCTGTACCATGAGAATGGTTTTGTTTCGGTATAGGGGCAATCCTTATCGCTTGCCCACATATCCAGCACTACTTCATTCAGAGGGTAATCCCTTTTCAATTTTGGATAATCCTCAATCATTTTTTGTGTGCGGCCACCACGGTGAGGGAATTCCCAACTTTCCTTTGTGGCATTTACATAGTCTTTAACATGTTCAATGTCCCGCCCCCTTTCGAGCAGGAGAACTTTCAATCCTTTTTCAGTAAGTTCTTTTGCTGCCCAACCACCACTGATGCCGGAGCCAACTACAATTGCGTCATAATTATTATCTGCCATTAGATATTTGTTTACAGGTTTCCTTTTTTTAATTCGCTTACGGCAAAATCTGCCGCTCTTGCTGTTAATGCCATATATGTTAGTGATGGGTTTACACAAGATGCTGATGTCATACAAGCACCGTCTGTTACAAACACATTTTTTGCATCCCACACCTGGTTATTACCATTCAAGACCGATGTTTTTGGATCAACACCCATGCGGGCAGTTCCCATTTCATGGATACCACGACCCGGGGTGCCGTCACCATCCCATCCATTTACTTTTTTAACACCAGCTGCCTCCAGCATTTCTTTTGCATCATTTAGCATATCGATGCGCATCTTCTTTTCATTTTCTTTCAGCTCCACATCAAAGGCAAGCACATTCAACCCCCATTTATCCTTTTTTGTTTTATCTAAAGTTATTTTATTTTCATGATGGGGGAGTATTTCACCAAATCCACCCATACCCATCGACCAGCTACCCGGTTCACTGAGTGCCTCTTTAAAAGCACCGCCAATAGTAAACTCAGGAATTTCTATACCACGGCCACGGTCAGCTCCTCCCTGGTAACCAAAACCACGGAGATAATCCCTTTTATCAGTTCCAATATTTCTATACCTTGGAATATAAACCCCATTAGGACGACGACCAAAAATATACTTGTCTTCATATCCTTCTACGGTCCCCAGGCACCAATACCCAAGTGGTGATCCATTACATTGTGACCTAATTCACCAGAGCTGCTACCTAACCCATCAGGCCAAATATCAGTAGCGGAATTCATCAGTATCCAGGTAGAGTTAAGTGCCGAGGCATTTACAAAAACAATTTTGGATTTGTACACATAGGTTTTATTTGTTTCAGCATCTAATACTTCAACCCCGGTTGCTTTTTTGCTATCCTTATCATACAAAATTTTGGTAACGATAGAAAATGGACGCAACGTTAGGTTGCCGGTTGCCATGGCTGCAGGCAGGGTAGCAGACTGAGTGCTGAAATAAGCACCAAAGGGACAACCTCTCCAACACCTGTTACGGTATTGGCAATTAGTTCTGCCTTGTTCTGGTTTTGGCTCGGTGATGTTTGCTGTTCTGCCAATAAACATATGCCGGCTTCCCTTGTAATGTTCTTTAATTCTTGCGGCGACATCTTTTTCCACCACATTCATATCCATCGGGGGTAAAAATTCACCATCTGGTAATACCGCCAGCCCTTCTTTGAACCACTTATACCGGCAAATTTTTCAGCATAGCTATACCAAGCGGCAATATCTTTATATCGAATTGGCCAGTCAACACCAAAGCCATCTTTGGCATTTGCTTCAAAATCCTGTTCGCCCCAGCGATAGCTCTGGCGGCCCCACATTAATGAACGGCCACCTACATGATAACCCCGGAACCAATCAAAACGTTTTATTTCTGTATAAGGACTTTCACTGTCTTTTACCCAATAGTCAAGGACAGTTTCATTGAGTGGGTAATCCCTTTTAAGAACTGGATAGTCGTTAATCATTTGCTGCGTTCGTTCGCCACGGTGCGGAAACTCCCAGTCTTCTTTGGTAGCATTTACATATCCTTTAATATGCTCAATATCCCGGCCCGTTCCAGCATAATTACTTTTAAGCCTTTTTGGGTAAGCTCTTTAGCGGCCCAGCCACCACTGATGCCGGAGCCGATTACTATTGCGTCATAGGTATTATCTGCCATAACCTATTCTTGATTTAAGGCCTGACTTCCGGCAGGCGGGTTGAATATTTAATTTATTATACATCACAAATCTTTATTGCTTTTTTAAAAGCAGCAATTTTGTCTTTAGCTTCTTTTCCTGTTGGGATAAACTCCTGCGCCACATAACCTTTATAACCTGTTGCTACAATTGCTTTCATAATAGCAGGGTAGTAGAGTTCTTGTGTTTCGTCTATCTCATGCCTGCCGGGTACACCAGCAGTATGGTAGTGCCCAAAGTATTGATGGTTTTTTTGAATGGTGTTTATTACATCTCCTTCATTAATCTGCATATGAAAAATATCGTAGAGCAATTTAAAGTTATCAGAACCAATTTTTTTACAGAGTTCAATGCCCCATGCACTTTTATCGCACATATAATCCGGGTGGCTTATTTTACTGTTGAATAATTCCATCTGAATAATAACGCCATGCTTTTCTGCAAGGGGTATTATTTTTTTTAATCCTTCTGCACAGTTATTCATACCAACCATATCATCCATACCTTTTCTGTTACCACTAAAACAAATAAGATTTTTATACCCTGCCGTTGCAACAAGTGGAATGGCCTCTTCAAAATCTTTAATCAGCCACTCATGGTTTTCTTTATAGCACCATCCTTCGGTAAGGCTTATTTTCCCGGCGGTATAGCACATGGAACAGGTAATGCCATGCTTTTGAATAGTTGGCCAGTCCTTCGGGGCTAACAAATCTATCGCAGACAACCCCAATTTTTTTACCATACCGCATATTTCATCCAATGACATAAAATTATAAGTCCATGAACAGAGTGAGTGGTTGATGTTTCCTTTTAATACCATTGCTTCATTCTGGCTTTCAGTTGTATTCGCAAAGGAGTTGGTTGCCAATACAGCCCCTGCCGAGCCTAAAGCTAATGATTGTATAAGTTTGCGACGGTTCATATTATAAATTTGCTTTTTTATCATCTTTGAATAATGCAAAGAATGCCAAAGCAATTACAGCTGCAATACCAGCAGGAATAAGCCAGACGTTTTTCCACTCCACTATTTCATTAAATGTGTAATATTCGGCTATTTTCCCAGCTACCCAAAAACCAACCAGCATACCAAGCCCATAAGTGGCAAGGGTAATCATCCCCTGGGCAGCAGATCTTATTTTTTCTCCGGCCACCTTATCAGTATAAATCTGTCCGGTTACAAAAAAGAAATCATAACATATGCCATGCAGTGCTATTCCTGCAAGCACCATCCATCCTGCACTTCCTGCAAAACCGAATAACAAATATCGAAGTGCCCATGCTATCATTCCAAACAGCAGCATTTTTTTTACATTATACCGGGCAAAAAACCAAGGCATTAAAAACATAAATAAGGTTTCAGCTATCTGACCTATAATCATGTAACCGGCAGCGTTTTTTACATTCAATACACCTTTTGAGAAATTTTCGGCATTCTGATAGTAAAAAGCAAGAGGTATGCATATTAATGTTGAGGCAATAAAAAATACCAAATAGTTTTTGTTTTTTAGCAATTTTAAAGAGTCAACACCAATTATTTCACCAAAACTTACAGGCTGTCCTTTTTTGGGAGGAGGGGTGTCGGGCAGGAAGAAACTAAAAATGCCAAGGACAATTGATATTATTGCAGCATATAAAAAGGTGTTTGATAATTCTTTTCCTTCCCATGCCAGCCAGCCGACGATTAACCCTGCAATTATCCATCCAATAGTTCCCCATACCCTAAAAAAAGAAAACTCTTTTTCCGGATTGCTTATTTGCCTGAATGTAATTGCATTTACCAGACCAAGTGTTGGCATAAAAAGTATCATATAACTAAGCAAAAGCGGATAGAAGTTTGAAAAATTTTCTTGCTTTGATAAAAAGTACATTAATACACCACCGGCAATATGTAATACCCCTAAAATTTTTTGTGCAGAAAAATACCTGTCAGCAATTGCGCCAATAATAAATGGTGCAACTATAGCTCCAAGGGCTTGTGTCCCATAAGCCTTTCCAATATCAGAACCAGCAATGCCCAAGCTATTTAAATAACTAAACATTGTAACAAACCATATGCTCCAAATAAAAAAATTCAGGAACATCATGGACGATAACTGTATGCGGGTAGAGAGCTTCATTAATCAGTACTTATTTAATTAAACTAAAGAACCTTTTTTCTTATTACTCATATAAAAATACAAACCTGCAAAAGCAACAATCAGTATTACAGGGATAACCAATGTTGTATTAATTATTTCAGGGCCGGCAGCTTTATTAGCTTCTGAAACTGCTGTCTTCATTTCTGCTGTTGCACTTTCTGAATTATATAATTTAAAATCTGCCCCCGCAGGTAATTTTTTTGCAATCAGTTTATCATAAACACCTCCCATGAACATCATATATAATGAAACGGCAAACATACCGGCACCACCCATCAGGTTTAAGCCAACTGCACCAGTTTTAGGCAGGTACTCTGCTACAAAACCAATCATGGTAGGCCAGAAATAACAAACCCCGGCACCAAATACCAATGCTCCAACAAAAACCATATTACCAGATGTGTTTCCAAGAAGGTACAATCCCAATGCAGCAACAATTGCGGACATTAATAATACACCTTGGGGCGCAAGCTTATGAATAACAGGCCCGGCAAAAGCCCTTCCTACCACCATTACCCCTGTAGATACGGTGAGAATGAGTAATGCATTATTAGAAACATTTTTCAATAAAAGGTCAATCCATTGTCCGGTAAATAATTCTGTAATAGCAGTACCAAACATGCAGATAATCATGAAAATGAATAAAGGCTTTGCCAATGATTTATACATTTCGGCAGTTGATACACCGCTGGCTACCCGTTCTGTAACCGGGAATTTTAATTTACTGAAGAGAAACCCATATAATATTGTAGGTATAATCATCATCGCTACTTGTATCTGCCAGCTAATAAATGCTTTATCAAAGAAATAAACAATCAGTGTACCGATAACAATACCACCAGGAAACCATAAATGAAAGTGGTTGAGCTTGGTGCTTTTATTATCAGGATATAAAGCGGTTACTAATGGGTTGCAGGCTGCCTCAACAGTACCGTTCGCTATACCTATTAATAATGTGGAAATAAATAATGACCAGAAAGGATTAGCGAAGCTTCCTGCAAAAATGGTGAGTATAATACCTGCAAGATGAAAAATAAAAGCAAGTATCAGCAATCGTTTCATACCGATAATATCAACAACCATCCCGCCAATAATTACCGCCAGTGGAAAACCCCAGAATGCAGTAGCGGCGATAGTTCCTAATTCTGCTTTATCAAGCCCAAACTCGGTGCCCAGCCTGCCAAGTATGCCAGCCCTGATGCCAAACGATAAAGATGTTACTAATAATGCGAGGCAACTGGCTACAAAAAGTTTATTTTTATTGATAGCTTGCATATCGTTATTTTTTGCAGAATAAAAATTAAGAAAGCTAAATGTAGTATTTTTAAAAATACATTTATGTTTGCGGTACACATTTTATTTACACATTTTACATTTAATTTAAAATGACTAATAGAAAATTACGTATCGGGATGATAGGCGGTGGTAAAGATGCTTTCATCGGTGCTGTACACCGCCTTGCTTTTAATATGGATGGACAGGCAGAATTAGTAGCTGGTGCTTTAAGCATTAATCCTGAAATAGCAACTGATTCTGGAAAGATGCTCTTTCTTAATGAAGAAAGAATTTACACTGATTATAAAGTAATGCTGGAAAAAGAAGCAGCAATGCCTGCTGACAAACGTTTGGACATTATAACAATCGTTACCCCAAACTTTGTGCACTTCGATCCTGCGATGATGGCGTTGGATAAAGGTTTTAATGTGGTGATTGAAAAGCCGATTACTTTTTCATTAGAGCAGGCAAAACAATTAGAACAAAAGTTAAAAGGAACAGGGCTTCAGTTATTATTATGTCATACCTATACGGGTTATCCAATGGTAAAGCAGGCAAAACAATTACTTAAGTCTGGTGCATTAGGAAAAATAAGAAAAGTATTTGTAGAATATCCGCAAGGATGGCTTAGTACACTTCTTGAAAAAACAGGACAGGCACAAGCCTCCTGGAGAACAGACCCAAAGAAAAGTGGTGCAGCAGGTGCAATGGGTGATATAGGTACCCATGCTTTTAATTTAGCAGAATATGTTACCGGACTTGAAGTAACAGAAATGTGTGCACAATTGAATATTGTTGTGGAAGGAAGAATGTTAGATGATGACGGTGCGGCATTCTTAAAATTTAATAATGGAGCTACTGGTGTATTAATGGCAACACAAGTAGCAGCAGGAGAGGAGAATAATGTTAAGATAAGGGTGTATGGAGAAAAAGGCGGATTGGAATGGAAACAGGAAGATGCAAATACATTATTAGTAAAATGGTTAGATAAGCCAACTGAAATATACAGGGCAGGCAGTGGTTATCTGAATTTATTTGCATCACATAATTGTCGCACTCCAGCCGGGCATCCCGAAGGATATTTAGAAGCCTTTGCAAATTTGTATAGAAATTTTTGCCTTACACTGCAAGCAAAAATTAATAACGAAGCTCCAAAAGATGAATGCCTTGATTTTCCGTCGGTGAAGGAAGGCATAAGAGGGATGGCATTTATAGAAAATGTAGTGAAGAGCGGACAGAGTGATGCTAAGTGGATAAAGTTTGAAGTATAAACTGATGTCTGAATTCCGAAGCCGGAAAACATTCTTCTAAATATGAAAATACTTTACAAGGAACTAATAACCAGTAACCAAAAGCATGACAACGATTAAAGGCCCCGGAATATTTCTTGCCCAGTTTATGGGAGATAATGCACCGTTCAATAATTTGAAATCAATTTGCCTTTGGGCAGAAGCCCTGGGTTATAAAGCAGTGCAGATACCAACCTGGGATAGCCGTTGCATTGATTTGCAAAAAGCAGCAGAAAGTAAAACCTACGCAGATGAAATAAAAGGAATAGTGAATGATTGTGGCCTGGAAATTTCTGAACTATCCACACATTTACAGGGACAGTTAGTTGCAGTACATCCGGCTTACGATTCATTGTTTGATGGTTTTGCCCCGGAAGCATTAAGAGGAAATCCAAAGGCAAGAACAGAATGGGCCGTACAACAAGTTAAATACGGTGCAAAAGCTTCGCAAAATTTAGGGTTGAATGCACATCCAACTTTTAGCGGTTCTTTATTATGGCACACTTTTCATCCATGGCCTCAAAGGCCTGCGGGGTTAGTAGAAGAAGGCTTTAAGGAATTAGGAAAAAGATGGATGCCGATACTTAATTATTTTGATGAATGCGGGGTAGATGTTTGTTATGAAATACATCCCGGTGAAGATTTGTTTGATGGCATTACTTATGAAATGTTTTTAAAAGAAGTAAACCATCACCCAAGGGCATGTTTGTTGTACGATCCATCGCATTTTGTATTGCAGCAATTAGATTACATTCAATACATTGATTTTTATCATGAAAGAATAAAAGCATTTCATGTAAAAGATGCAGAGTTTAATAAAACAGGCAGGCAGGGAACATTTGGTGGTTATCAAAGCTGGGCAAACAGAGCTGGCCGTTACCGCAGCCCTGGCGATGGGCAGGTGGATTTTAAAATTATCTTTAGTAAACTAACACAATATGGTTATGCTGGCTGGGCGGTAATGGAGTGGGAGTGCTGCATCAAACATCCGGAAGATGGTGCAAAAGAAGGGGCTGAGTTTATTCAGAACCATATCATCAGGGTTACAGAAAGGGCTTTTGATGATTTTGCAGCAAGCGGTACGGATGAAAAAGCTAACAGAAAATTATTAGGATTAGATTAATTTCACACTATTAATATTAAAAAAATGAAAAAACTGTTCTTGTCATTTGTATTAGCATCAATTTTTGCCTCTTGTGGCGGAGGGGATAAAAAAAAGGAGCCAGATACAAAACCTAAGGAAGAAAATAAAACGGAGGTTGTAAACGACCTTTCTAAAAACCCTGATTATGAAAAAGGCCTTGGTCTTTTAGCTAAAAGTGATTGCCTTACCTGCCATAAAGTGGAGGAAAAAATTGTAGGGCCAACTTACAGGGATGTGGCTAACAAATATGAAAATACCCCCGACAATATCAAAATGCTAGCAGGGAAAATAATAAAAGGGGGAACTGGTGTTTGGGGTGCTGAAATAATGACACCACATCCCACAGTATCGCAAGAAGATGCAGAAGCAATGGTTAAATATATTTTATTACTTAAAAAGTAAAAGCAATGATTAAGCAGATCGGGGCATTGGCAATGGTGGCAGTAATGGCATCATGTAACAGCAACCCTAAAAAAGGGGAAGACAAAAAAGAAGATAGTAACACTTCTAAAATTGAAGCTGCTGTGAATATATTAACTGATGAACAAAAAGCAGATGGCTGGCAATTATTGTTTGATGGACAATCAACCAAAGGTTGGCACAAATACGGCGATAAACCAGTTGGCAGTGCCTGGAAAATTGCAGACGGCAACCTTTATCTTGATACGACTGTAAAAGACAACTGGCAGATAAAAGATGGTGGTGATATTATTACTGATGAGGAATTTGAAAATTTTCATTTTAAAATAGAATGGAAGATTGCAAAAAACGGTAACAGTGGTATAATTTTTTTAATTCATGAAGACACCGTTTTGATGCGTAAAGACTCTTTAAACTACAAATGGCCATGGATGTCGGGACCAGAAATGCAGGTGCTTGATAATGCAGGGCATTCTGATTCTAAAATAATAAAACATAAGGCTGGTGATTTGTATGATCTGATTTCCTGCTCAAAAGAAACGGTAAAACCGCATGGCGAATGGAACCTTGCTGAAATAATTGCGAATAAAGGCAAGCTTGATTTTTTTCTTAATGGTGAAAATGTTGTTTCAACAACAATGTGGGATGATAACTGGAAAAAAATAATTGCGGGAAGCAAGTTTAAAGAGTGGTCTGGCTTTGGAACTTATAAGAAAGGTAAAATTGGATTGCAGGATCATGGCAATTTGGTTTCATTCAGAAACATAATGATTAAGAAACTATGATGACTGAAATCTTATTAATAAAAATACCCGTCTCGTTTAAAACGAGGCGGGTATTTTTATTGCTATTATGCGATATACCTATTGGCTAAACTGCACTTCAAATAATTGCGGCCAGTATTTTCCGGTTATGTATATTCTTTTAGTGGCTGCATCATAGGCAATACCATTGGGGACATCAGCCGCGGAGTTTAGGCTTTTTATCCGTTTCCACATATCACTCAAATCAGCTTTAGCTACAACAACACCAGTAGCCGGATCAATTTTTAAAATATACGGCAATGTGTACTGGTTCGCATATATAAAGCCATCAATATATTCCAGTTCATTAATGTTATAAGAAGGGCTTCCTGCTTCAGTTACTGTTTGTGATTTTATCAATTTAAAATTGGAAGGTTCAAAATACAGCAGGTCGCTGCCGCCGGTGCTTACTATTAGATTTTTTCCATCATTGGTAAGCCCCCAACCTTCTGGGTAGGTAACATCAAACTCTTTTATTTTTTTAAAATCTTTTAAAGTATAAACAAAAACCTTTTTTTCCTTCCAGGTAAGCTGGTAAACAGTATCGTTTAAAATGGTAATGCCCTCACCAAAATATTCTTTTGCTAAAGAAATATCTTTTTCTGCTTTTCCTGTTTTTAAATCAACCTTGCTAAGCTTCGATTTGCCATAATTACCAGTGCCTTCATACATAACACCATTGTAAACCAGCAAACCCTGTGTATAAGAAGCCGTATCATGCGGATAAGTGGAAACAATAGAATAGCTCATACTCTTTGGTGCATTAGAAGGAGTATCCCCACCGGGGTCGTCCGTCTTTCCACCACCTTTGCATTTAAATGAAGCTAAAGCGATAGCACCCATTGAAATAAAAATGAAAAATTTATTCATTAATTTAGTTTTTTGTAAAAATAAAGCCTTCAAATTGGCAATTCTGTTAAAAATGAAAAACAAATTTATTGAAATAGTGAAAATACGGTAGCCGAGGACTTGCATTTGTAAATATTAGTATTTATTTTAGCCTCATTAGGCCTTTGTTTCTAGAATTCCACCCTTTGAAATCATATCCCCTGAGTAACTGCTTTTTAAAACAATCCTTTATCGTTTCCATTTTCCTGTAGAACGACTCATGGCCGTAGGTTTATTGCCATGCCGTAACCATTTAATTTGTGGAAACAATGAAGGCGGGTTTATTTGTCGTTTTACTTACTGTATTACACTCTTACGGTTCATCCGCTCAGGATAAGTGTGCTTCCGCTTCTTATTTGCAGTCATCATTACAAAATCATGCAACCCTAGCAGATAAAATAAATACTGTAGAAAACTTTATCAGGAATTATAAAAAAGATGTCAATACCCTTTCACGGATAGAATCAGCAGTAATAAAAGTACCTGTTGTTGTACACATCCTATATCATACACCAGAAGAGAAAGTAAGCGATGCACAGGTAAAAAGCCAGATTGAGGCATTAAACAAATACTTCCGCCGCCGCAACAGCGATACGGCAAATACACCAGCATACTTCAGGGCTTTGGCAGCAGATTGTGAAATAGAATTTCAATTAGCTACTACTGCACCTGGCAAAAAATTTTCTAACGGCATTACCCGTAAATATACCCCTATTACAAAATGGGGCGCAGATGATAAAGTGAAATTTGCTGCCGAAATGGGATCTGATGCCTGGGATGCAAAAGACTACCTTAACATTTGGGTTTGTAATCTTGATAAGTTTGCCGGCTATGCAAGCATACCCGGAACAGATGCAGAAAAAGATGGGATTGTAATTTCCTACAAGGCATTTGGTACTACAGGTACTGTACAATCAGGCTATGCCCTTGGCAAAACCGCTGTACATGAGGTAGGTCACTGGCTTGGGTTAAAACATATTTGGGGAGATGCTAATTGTGGTGATGATGGGGTTAGTGATACACCAAAGCAGGCAAGCTATACCCCAGGTTGCCCAACAACGGTAAGGGTTACTTGCGGCAACAGCCCATATGGTGATATGTATATGAACTATATGGACCTGACAAATGATTATTGTGTTAATATGTTTACGTTAGGACAAAAAGAACGGATGAGGGCTTTATTTGCTACCGGTGGGTTTCGTAATTCAATTCTCTCCACGAATGCATTCTTATTGCCACAAACAGAAGCAATACCAGTGGCAGATGATGATCCAAAGTGGCTTGAGCCCAGATTGTATCCTAATCCGGTAAATAATGAGCTAAATATCGACCTTACCTACGATATTAGATGGGTTGGAAAAAAAATAGTTGTGACTAACATTTTAGGACAAAATATTATGAATGTTGAGATTACATCTAAAAATACCAGAATTGATGTGTCAAGACTAAAGGCAGGTATATACTTCCTTGCAGCGAAAAAAGAAGATGGGGTGTCTCTTAAAATGAAGTTTATTAAGCTGTGAACGTCGCAACCATTTTTACACTAACGGCAAGCAATAAATCCCACCTACCCGGTGGGATTTGTTTTTAGGTTAAAGCTGTATTATTTTCTTCTTCAGGCTTTCATTAATCTTCCTAAGTACTTCTTTTGCTTCCTTTCTTTTTTGCTCAACCAATTGTGCAGAAATATCAGAATCAGGAATTGAGTTTAGCGAATTTTCCTCTAATATTTTATGTGTTTTATCCAATTTAGCCAGTGCTACACTATATACCTGCTGGATACTATCTATCCGAACCATATTAACTGCATTTTTTAACTGCACATTTACTTTATCCCAATCAATTTGTGTATAAACGGCATTTAATTTTTTCTCCCAATTTTTCCAGTCTAGTTTACCTAATTCCTTTTCATATCTTTTTTTCAGTTCCTGCTTTTCAACCTGGGTAAATACTTCGGCCAGGTCTTTTTCAATAGCTTTCCATTGCAAATCTTCTATTACTCTTTTAGAAGAGGCAATCACTTCCTTTACCTGCTGCTGCTGGTACTCTTTTATTACAGGCATATTAGCAGCTTCTTCATAAGCCGCTGATGAATATGGCCCTGATGATGGCAACCCATCTGGTAACTCAACAGGTTCTTCGATGTTATCAGCAATAGAATATTCCTGGTTTCCTCTAAAAGATTTTGAAGAAGGATAAACTAATTTTTTCTTTGGCACAGAAAAAGCCAACCTATTATTAGTAACAAAAGATGGGGGAGGTGTTGTTGTATTTGTTTGTCCTATGTAAGAGTAAACAGCCTGTTTATTCTTCTCTCCCTGAAAATAAAAGCTGACAAAAATAATCATCCCGGCAAATGCTGTAGCCAGGCTGTTTTTTAAAGAGAATGATTTTTTCTTTTTTACTCCTAAAATAATTTCCACCCGTTTAAGCAAATCAAACCGGCCAGTTGCTGGCAACGCAAATACTTTTTGAACGGCATTTAGTTTTTGTACTTCAAGCAGGGCACTGGCATACTCGTATGCGGGGTATTGAAACTGCAGCACCAGTTCATCACAGCTTTTTTCTCTTTCAGTCTCCGTAATTTTTACAAAAGCATTTACAAACGGATTAAAGAAAAGGATGGTGCGGATAAAATTGATAATAAGGTTAAGCAGGTAATCGTACCGCTTAATATGCGCCAGTTCATGCAACAGCAGTGCCTCAGCCTGTTGTGTACTC
Organism: uncultured Chitinophagaceae bacterium; assembly: GCA_963840755.1. Lineage (GTDB taxonomy): Bacteria > Bacteroidota > Bacteroidia > Chitinophagales > Chitinophagaceae > JJ008. The sequence goes on from CAWJAG010000003.1 coordinate 210,632, forward strand.
AGGTTATTCAACGCAGCCACCGGAATTAAAATAATTGGTTTTATCCAGCCAATAGTAACAGGGGATGAAACAAATTCTGATATCCATAACTGTACCTGCTTCTTAATACCTAACTGTGCCGATAACTTTTTTACAAAAAGCCGCCATTCAGCATTTGCTTTTTGCAACCCATATTTTTTTATTACTTGAACATAGCGGTAGTTTTTAATGTACCGGCTTACAGTTAAAAATAAAAGACTTAGATAGATAACAGATACCACCGGCATTGTGCTGTTCAGGCTAACTACAGAATTTTGAAAAGAGAACAGGGAAACCTGTGCTAACGAGTCAGCCGGTTGCAACCCGTTAAAAATATAAATGAAAGTAAAAATGAAACAGCTAAAACCAGTAATCAGCAATGCAACCGCCACTGAACTTTTTAAAGAATGAATAGTTTTGCTTATAATAACACAAAACAATTGATACACAACCCACAATGCAGCCATTTGCCAAAAGCTATGGAAAATAGCCCAGCCAAGGGCATCTAAGAAGTTGGTGTTGGTTATCATTATTTCTTTTTTAGGTTATCCAGCAGTGCCTGAATCTTTGCCAATTCTTCAGTGCTTGCTTTGTGGCCTTCTTCACCCAATGCCTGTATAACAAGTTGTGAAGAAGAGCCGCCAAACAAATTATCAATAAATTTTCCTAAAAGATGTTTTTGTGTTCTCTCCTTATTAATAGCAGCCTGGTAAATATGTGTACGCATAGAGTCGTCCCTTTTCACAATTCCTTTTTCATTCATTATCTGCATCAGCTTCAGCGTAGTGGTATAGCCTGCATCCTTTGTTTTAGAAAGTTCTTCATGCACTTCCCTTACAGTGGCCACACCTCTTTGCCAGAGTATTTGTAAAATTTCAAGTTCGCTTTCTGTAGGCTTTATCAATTTTGGCGTTGCCATATAGGATTAATTTATATTCGAATGTACGATTCTGTTCGTAATAAAAAATATTTTTTAGCATTTTTAACTTTTATTCAGCCAGCAGTAGTCTTTCATGGCATCGTCTGTTGTGTCACTCCCTTGTACGTCCCGTTTTCATGGCATCAAACTTAATGTTCAAAATTCCATCTCCACATTTAACTTCTAAATATATTTGACAATGGCTAAAAAAAAATTAGTGGTTCTTACTGGCGCAGGCATCAGTGCGGAAAGCGGCTTAAAAACTTTCCGTGACAGTGATGGTCTTTGGGAAGGATACGACGTAACAGAAGTAGCCACACCCCGTGGCTGGAAAAAGAATCCGCAACTGGTACTAGATTTTTACAATATGCGCCGCAAAGATGTGGCGAATGCAAAACCAAATGCGGCTCACATAGGCTTGGTTGAATTGGAGAAATATTTTGATGTAACCATTATTACCCAAAATATAGATGACCTGCATGAAAGAGGGGGTTCTACTAACATATTGCACCTGCATGGAGAAATTTTTAAAATGCACAGTGAAAGCAATGAAGCAATAATCAGAGAAATAAGGGGCGATATAAATATTGGCGATTTGGCAAAAGACGGCGGCCAATACCGTCCGCATATTGTTTGGTTTGAAGAGCCGGTGCCAAAAATTGAAGAAGCGGTTTCAATTGTTTACACTGCAGACATATTTGTAGTAGTCGGTACATCGCTGGCAGTTTATCCTGCCGCCGGATTAATAAACTATGTAGAAATTGATACCCCAAAGTATGTTATTGATAAAAAAGTACCGCCTCTTTCTCCTATGAAAAATTTAACCATAATTGAAAAGCCTGCAACCGAAGGGGTGGGGGAGTTAAGGAAATTACTTATTGATGCCTGATTTCATATGAGTTTCAAAAAAATGGGTTGCAGTTAAAACCTCAATATCAGAGAAATAGAAATCTTTTACATCGTCCGTGACTATCACATCGCATTTTGCGGCTAATGCAGAATAATACTCCAGACCGTCTTCAAAGTCGTTTATTTTTTTATTGGCAATTGTTTGTTGTACGGCAGCTGCATCTGTACCAGCAATATCAATATGTGAAGAAAGAAGTTTTATTTTTTCCTTAGCTGCCTTTCTTCCGCTTTTCTTTTCAGAAAAGTAAAAAGCGATAGCCAGGCAAAGGGGAGAGGTAAAAATTTTATACTTTGGTGAACCCGCAAGACTAATTATTCTTGCTGCATAAGTAAATACAGGGTATTCTTTATTTAGTACAGCCACCAATATGTTTGCATCAAGAAATACTTTCATTTTTTCGATTCAAAATATTCTTTCTTTAATGACTTGCCTGTCTTTCTTTTTGCAGTAGCATAAGTAGCATTGCCTTCGGCTACGATACTTACCCAGTCTGAAATTTCGAAATCTTCGAGGCTGTTATAATTGCCCGAAGTAATTTTTTCATAAAGGAATTCTGTAAGGCGGCTGAGGCTCATGTTGTTTTTATCAGCAAACCGTTTCGCCTTATCTATAACCAATTCATTAAAACTTAATGTTATTTTAGTGTCCATACCGGCAATTTATACGACAAAAATAATATTTTTATACGTATAAATAAATTATTTTTCACCCCCTGACTTCAATAAATTTTACTCCCAATTGCTCCAGTTCTTTCAACACTGGTTCGTAAATTTTCTTACTTATTGGTATTTGTAATCCTTTTAGTTTTATTGTCTCATTTAAAATAAGTTTTGCAGCAATGCCCAATGGTAAGCCAACTGTTTTTGCCATGGCCGTACGCAAACTATTTTCTCCTTTCACAATAAGCGAACTTCTTATTACTGACTGTTTGCCACCGGCTTCATAGCCAATTTCATGCAACATTACAATCATGTCTTTATCTTCTTGAAGTAATGCCAATTTTTTTTCCAGTGCAAATTGTAGTATGTCTGCTGCACTGCACATTCCTTTGTTCACTTTTGTTTCATCATCATCAAATCCTAAAAAGAATAATTGTTTCAAGGTAAGGCTGGCTTCATGCATAGTGTGGGCTGTCTGAGCCGCAGCATTGTTTTTTATATTGTCAATATTCATTTCTTTAATATTCCCTTTATCATCAGCCGTCATAAATGATTCGGGCAATTCTTCTCCTTCAATTTCTGCCTGACTTTCTGCTTCTATTAATTTCATCAAGTTTTCCAACATGCTTTTTGTTTCAGAAAACCGTTCAGTTAACTTTTGGCTCAGCCATTCACCAAAACCATTTTTATCCATATGCTCTTTAAAAAGTTGCTGGAGAGTTTTATTGTTACTGTCGTATTGAATAGTTTCATCAGTCAGTTTCAGATCAATTACATTCTTCCAGCCATACATGAAATCGGGGTGGCGTAGAGTGGTGCGGATAAATGTATTGGTGTTTTCAAGTCCATATAGCTTGGTATAACTTAAAAAGTCCCTGTTGGGGTACCAGCTAAGTAAACCTAATCCCGGAATATCAACTATTCTTTCAGGAGTAAACAACTCTTCATGTTTAAGCTTCACATCTTTTCCATCTTCTATAAAATGTGCACCTGCTTTGCCGGCCATTAATATATTCCGTGGGTTCCAGCTTATTTTATAATGCCAGGGATTATCATCGCTTTCCGGTGCTACTAACCCGCCACAATGAGATTTGAAAGAAGTTATTTTTCCACCATTTTTTCTTATTTCTTCAATCATCTGCATGGCACTCATATGGTCTATGCCGGGGTCAAGCCCCATTTCATACAAAAACAGCAATCCTTTCTTTTCTATTTCTGCTTGCATTTTTTTAATATCATCATCTAAATAAGAAGCAGTTAAAAGATTTTTACCCAGCAATACACAATCGTTGGCTATTGCAATATGTAAATGAGGAGGGAGGAGAGATATCACAATATCAGCAACACTTATATAATTTCTTCTTTCCTCTTCTGTATTTATATCAAACGAAACAGCCTCTCCATAAGGTGAATTGCTGATTTTAGATTTAGCCAGGTTTATATTTGCATCAACTAAAATCAGCTTCCAGTTTCCTTCAGAAGCATTAATCAATAAATACTCAATTAATATAGTGGCTGATTTGCCTGCGCCAAAGAGTAAAATGCTTTTCATTTAACAAATATCTGCAAAGCAGTTTAGTTTGTATTCAATTCGTTTTAGTATTTTTAGCAAAGCAAATTTTTAAAATGAAAAAATACCCCTCGCCGGTTGTCATTATACTTTTTCTCTTTTTATTATTTGGGAATGGAGCCTTTGCCCAAAAAGTAAAATTTGGGATAAAGGGCGGTGTAAATTTTTCAGAGCTGAATGGCAACGCTTTTCCAGGAGATACAGCAGGTACACTTATTGGCTATCATGCTGGGGGATATATTACACTAAAACTTCCTTTTATTTCAATACAGCCGGAGTTATTAATTTCTACGGCAGGTACAAAGCTTAATACTAACGATGTTTTACAGAAAATAAAACTCACTTATATCTCTATGCCTGTTATGATAAGGATAAAACCTTTCCCCGGCTTTTATATCGAGGCAGGCCCGCAGTTAAGTTATAAAATTGGTGAGGATATAAGCAGCCCGGGGTTGCAGGGATTTATTAATAATCTTGATCTATCAGCTGGCGGTGGCATCGGTTTCAAATTTCTTTTCCTAAGTGTTTATGGCAGGTATATGGCTGGTATTTCTAAAGTCGGGAACTTTAACTCAGACAGCACACCCAACTTCAAAAATGGGGTGTTTCAAACAGGAGTTGCCATTCAGCTTAAAGGCAAAAAGTAGTCATTTTTTTAATCCACAATAGTGGAAAAATACTTCTAAAAAATAGCTTATTTATCAGGTTTTCATCCCCGTAAAAGTTAAGTTTGCAGACCTTATAAAACAGGCCTGTTGCGGCAGAAAAAATCCGCTATTTTTCAATACAAAACAGTAGCTAAAAAATAACGATGGAAGAGAACATTGTGCCAGAGGAAACCAGCGACAACAACAGAATTACCCCGGTAAACATTGAAGAGCAGATGAAGACTGCTTATATCGACTATTCAATGTCGGTAATTGTAGGCAGGGCTTTGCCCGATGTAAGGGATGGTTTAAAACCAGTTCATCGTAGAATTTTATTTGCTATGAACCAGTTGGGTTTGCATTACAACAAACCGTATAAAAAATCTGCCCGTCTGGTTGGGGAAGTGTTGGGTAAATATCATCCGCATGGAGATACATCGGTATATGATGCAATGGTACGTATGGCGCAGGAATGGAGTATGCGTTATACGATGGTTGATGGCCAGGGTAACTTTGGTAACCAGGATGGTGATGGCCCCGCAGCTATGCGTTATACAGAAACAAGATTAGAAAGATTGGCTGAGCATATGCTGGATGATATTGAAAAGGATACAGTTGACTTTCAGTTAAACTTTGATGATTCAGAAAAAGAACCAACTGTATTGCCTGCCAGGATCCCTCAATTATTAATAAATGGTTCCAGTGGTATTGCTGTTGGTATGGCAACGAATATGATGCCGCATAACCTGTCTGAAGTAATTGATGGATGTGTTGCTTATATTGATAACCGGGAAATTACCATCGATGAATTGATGCAGTATGTAAAAGCCCCCGACTTTCCTACAGGCGGTGTTATTTACGGAATGGAAGGTGTAAAAGCCGGTATGCACTTTGGCCGTGGAAGGGTAGTGGTAAGGGGTAAATTAACAGTAGAAGCAAAAGCCAATGGCAGGGAGCAAATCATTATCACCGAAGTCCCGTACCAGGTAAACCGGGATGCACTAACAAACCGCATTGGTGAATTAGTAAATGAAAAAATTATTGATGGCATTTCTAATGTAAACAATGAATCCAATAACAAAGAAGGAACAAGGGTAGTAGTTGATTTAAAGAAAGATGCTATTGCCAATGTTATCATCAATCAGTTATATAAATTAACTGATCTGCAAACTTCTTACGGTATCAACAATGTTGCTATTGTAAAAGGGCGGCCAAGGACACTTAACCTTAAAGACCTCATCAGTGAGTTTATTGAATTCAGGCATGAGGTAGTGGTACGCCGTACAAAATTTGAGTTGAAGGAAGCTGAGAAAAGGGCTCACATCCTGAAAGGATATTTAATTGCTTTAGATCATTTAGATGAAGTGATTGCACTGATCCGCAGTTCCGCAACACCAGATATTGCAAAAGACAAATTAGTAAATGCCGGTTGGGGATTAGATGAAATACAGGCAAAAGCCATTCTTGAATTGCGTTTGCAGCGGCTTACCGGAATGGAAAGGGATAAGATAAAAGAAGAGTTTGATGAACTGATGAAACTGATTGCTCACCTAAATGAAATTTTGGGTAATGAAGGAATGAGATTTGATATCATTAAACAAGAACTGGCAGAGATAAAAGAAAAGTTCGGTGATGAAAGAAGAACAGAAATTACTTACCTAGATGATGAAGTAAAAATAAAAGACCTGATTAAAGAAGAAGATGTGGTAATCACCATTTCACATCTTGGTTATATAAAAAGAACACCTGCTGACGAATTCAGGGCTCAGCGTCGTGGTGGCCGTGGGGCAATGGGGGGTAAAACAAGGGAAGAAGATTACATCGAACACCTCTTTGTAGCATCCACCCATCATACCATGCTTTTCTTTACAGAAAAAGGAAGGGTGTATTGGTTAAATGTGTATGAAATCCCCGAAGGGGAAAAGACTGGCAAAGGCCGTGCAATACAAAACCTGATGCAGCTGCCACCTGATGATAAAGTGAGAGCTATCTTAGATGTAAAAGATTTGAAGGATGAAGAATTTGTAAACTCACACAACATAGTTCTTTGTACTAAAAAAGGTATTATCAAAAAAACGGAACTGGCCGATTTTAGCCGCCCAAGACAAACCGGTGTAAATGCCATTAACATTGTAGAAGGTGATGAGCTGTTGGAAGCAAAAATGACCGATGGTAAATGCGAGATAATGATGGCGGTAAAAAGTGGAAGGGCCATTCGTTTTTCAGAAGCAAAAGTGAGGGCTACCGGCCGTGGTGCTATTGGTGTGGCAGGTATTGAGGTGGATGATGAGAAAGATGAAGTAGTCGGCATGATTTGTGTAAATCCTGAAACAGACGCATCCAAAACAGTACTTGTGGTAAGTGAAAAAGGATATGGTAAAAGAACAGCAGTTGATGAATACCGCTATACTAACAGGGGTGGCAAAGGGGTAAAGACTATTAATGTAACAGATAAGACTGGCTCATTAGTTGCCATATTAGCTGTATCAGAAAAGCAGGACATAATGATTACCTGTAAAAGTGGTGTTACCATCCGTATGCCGGTAAGCGGAATAAGTGAGCAGGGCAGGGCAACACAAGGAGTTAAACTTATAAGATTAGACGAAGGCGATGAAATTGCAGCTATCACAGATATTGATGACCAGGAGCAGCCGGTAAATGAAGCAAGTACCGACGCTGAAACTGGCACAAACACACCAGAAAATGATGCAACGGATGCAAAAGAAAATACATCTGATGCAGGTGAATAATTAAAAAATAAACTGTTTTATTAAAAAAATAAACATCACAGACCTAACATGAAAAAATCCATTCTGACATTGTTTGCTTTCTCCATGCTTACTGGTGGCTTATTTGCCCAAAACCTGGAGACCATAAAAAATTTGTTCCTTCTTAGTAAATATAAGGAGGCCAAAACCGAGATAGACAAAGCAATGGGCAACAGTAAAATAAATACAAAGCCTGAAGCATATATGATTAAAACAAACATTTATGCTGCGTTGTCATTAGATAATGAGTATAAAAATAAGCCGGAAGGTGACCTACTGGCCAACGATGCAGCCGCAGCTTTTGCAAAATATGCTGAAATGGATAAAAGTCTTGCTTTAATGACTGACGGTGCTTATCAAAACGGCCCAATAAACCTTTACTCAAGTTTTTACAGCTCTGGCTATAATGATTATACTGCTAAAAACTGGAAGACTGCCTTTGAGAAACTGAAAAAAACAGTTGAGATATCTGATCTGCTGATTGAAAAGAAATTAATCAATGTACCAATTGATACTAATGCACTTATACTGGCCGGTATTACAGCAGAGCAAAGTGGTAACAAAGATTTTGCTACAAAATATTACAGCCGTTTAGCAGATGCAAAATTAGGTGGCGGTGATTTTGAAAGTATTTATCGTTTTTTGGTAAGCTATTATTTTTCTGCAAAAGATTTTGCTTCTTTTGAAAAATACAAGGCATTGGGTGCAGAACTTTATCCCAAAAACGATTATTTCAAATACGATAAAATAGATTTTGCAGTAGGTCTTGAGCCGGATTTCAACCTTAAAATAAAAGCCGTAGAAGAAGTGCTGGCTACAGACCCGGCTAATTACAAGGCCAACCAGGTACTTGGTGAAATTATTTATGATACGTTAAACTCTAATGTGGAGGGAGCAGTATTACCTGCCAATGCCGCAGATTTAGAAAAAACAATGGTTGCTGCCTTTAACAAAGCTGCGGCTGCCAAGCCTGATGTTGAGCTGGCTTATATATATATTGGCGACCATTTCATTAACAAAGCTTCAAAGATTGGCGACGACAGAACTGCACATGCCAAAGCCATGCAGGCCCGCACAAAACCCGGCACCAAACCTTCCCCGGAAGATGTTAAAAAAAGGGACGACCTGGATAAATTATACGGCGATGCATTAGAAGGGGCCAGGGAACCTTATGAAAAAGCTGCTGGTTTATTCGCTTCCAAAACAACCCTTGATGGAAAAGATAAACAACAGTATAAAAAAGTGGTAAGCTATCTTACTGATGTATTTGCTTTTAAAAAGGCACAAGCAAAAGCAAAACCAGCAGAGGCGACCAAATTCGCAGCAGAAGAAAAGAAATGGGATGACAGGTATAATTCTATAAAATAACTCAACTAGAAGAAAGGGCTGTTTAAGTACAGCCTTTTCAAAGAATCAATTATTTAACATAATATAAATTATAGGAAAGTATTATTCATTTCAATGAATCAGAGGCTTGGGGTCTTTGCTGTTTAGGGGTATCTTTATCAAAAGCTAAAGTATATGAAATATCAATTTGATACGAAGGATTGTCCGCAGATTTCACTCGAAGTGCTAATTGAAATATTTGCATTTGTTCAAGCCAAAAATGCTGTAATCCTTGACGAACAATTTGGCTCCGATAAGGCTGCTAAACTAAAGGAAGAAATCGCTGATTTGACACTTGAATTAAAAAAAGGCATTTTGAAGAACCTATATACACAATATGGCTCGACTCCAAACATTTCTTAGTAACCATGCGAATTTAAGTTGGCTTAACTTATTATATTCATAAGATTCATTAATTTACATTCAAATTTAAAACTACTATGGACACTCAGCATCAATCTAGTACTCCAGAGCATTTATTTGCCAACCATTCATTAACCGGTGTAAAGTCCAAATCATTTATGGCAAATGTGTTTGCCTATATGTTTCTGGCTTTGGGCATTTCTGCAACTGTAGCCTATATTTTTTCTGCAAATGCAGCTGAACTGCTTGCTCCTATAGCAACAAATAAACTTTTGTTTTATGGGGTTGTATTTTCACCGCTTGTTTTTGCATTGCTTATTCAGATGAGGTTTAATAAATTTTCTTTACCCATATTAATCTCTTTATTTATTATTTATTCTGTTCTTATCGGGATTTCCCTGAGCTTTTTATTAATAATATATACCTCAACGTCTGTGTTTAGCTGTTTTGCAGGTGCCGCAGTAATGTTTGGAATCATGGCCTATTTGGGTTATACAACTAATAAAGATTTGACAAGTTTTGGCCGTATTATGTACATGGGCTTTATCGGTGTTTTTGTTGCCAGTTTAATAAATTTTTTTATTGGCAGCGACACTATGGGTTATGTTATTGGTATAATTGGTGTAATGGTATTTACTGGCCTTACTGCATACTATATTCAAAAAATTAAAAATATAGGTGAAGGTTTGGATGCAGATGGAAACGTTATGGAAGTAGATAAAAAGAAGCAGGCTATTGTTGGGGCATTGGTTCTTTATATAACATTTATTAATTTATTTGTTTCACTTCTCCGTGTTTTTGGTCAAAGAAGATAAAGTACAAGCAACTGATTTTCAAAAGGCGGCAGATTTTGTCGCCTTTTTTAATAGAGAAAATATGAACCTTCGGGAAACCATTCTTGCCGAACATTCTAAACAACAAGCCACCAAAATTATAAACTGGATTGGCAGTAACCAGCAACGGTTTGATGAACTGTTTTCCCTTTTTTTAAATGGTGAATACCGGGTGGTGCAACGGGCAGCCTGGCCGCTTAGTTATGCTGCCATAGCCCATCCTTCTCTTATAAAAAAGCATTTTGGCAAATTGCTCAGAAATCTGCAAAAGCCCAACCTGCATGATGCTGTTAAACGAAATACTGTACGGCTGTTGCAGGATGTTGAGATACCTGTAAAATACCACGGTACAGTAATGAATCTTTGTTTCGATTATATTATTTCGCCAACAGAAAAAGTGGCTGTAAAAGCATTTTCATTAACCATACTGCAAAAGCTATCCCATCAATATCCTGATATAAAACAGGAACTGGTTACCGTAATTGAAAACCGCTGGCTTTATGAAACAGCAGCGTTTAAGTCAAGGGCTAAAAAGATAATTGACAACATTCATAAATAATTATTTGTGTACCTGCCTACCGGCAGGCAGGTGCGAGGCTTTATAAAAAATATGAGGGCTGGCTTTAACATTTCAATCACATCTTAAATCAACTAACCCCATAGTAAAAACTAAACCATAAACCCTATTTTTGTAGTACTACAAACACTTTCGTATTGCCGGTGTTTAAGTAAATTAAAACCAATAGTTTATTTATGAATTTTAGAAAAGTTAACAACATTACAGGATGGCTTGTTTTCCTCGTAGCATTGGCTACTTATTTTTTTACCCGTGAAGCAAGGGGAAGCCTTTGGGATACAGGTGAGTTCATCGCCAGTGCAAAAGGGTTGATGTTGCCCCACCCCCCCGGTGCGCCTATGTTTACATTGTTGGGCCGCTTCTTCATTATTCTTTTTGGGGATGATGGAAAATCTGCTGGTGCAGCAGTAAACTTTATGAGTGCATTAGCCAGTGCTGGTACTATATTGTTTCTTTTCTGGAGCATTACACACTTTGCCCGCAAAATGTTTGTAGGTGCTGGCGAGCAGTTAGACAATAATCAATTATTCACCACCATGGTTGCCGGTGTGGTGGGTGGATTAGCTTATACATTCAGCGATTCATTTTGGTTTAGTGCGGTTGAAGGTGAAGTGTATTCCCTCTCCTCTTTCTTTACTGCATTGGTATTTTGGGCCATGCTTAAGTGGGAACATTCAGACGAACTGGCTGGTGCAGACCCGTATGCAAGGGCAAGAAGCGACCGTTGGATTGTTTTCTTCTTCTTTATGATGGGGCTTTCAATAGGTGTTCACTTATTGAACCTGTTAACAATACCTGCTATTGTAATGATTTATTATTACCGCCGCTATAAAGCAACAAACAAAGGAGCCATCTGGGCATTTGTAATTGGCTGCGCCATTACAGGCCTTGTACAATTAGGCGTTATACAATATTCAATGAAGGCGGCAGCGGTGTTTGATGTATTTTTTGTGAACAGTGCCAAAATGCCTTTCTTCTCTGGTTTTACCATTTATTTTTTACTGGTGGCTGCTGCTATCTGGTGGGGATTAAGATTAAAAGAGAAAAGTGCTTCTCAAACCACTATGATAATTTGGTTCAATGTATTTCTTATACTTGTATTGTTCCCCTTCTTTGCATCTAAAGGCGCAGGCTTGTTCGATTCTGGCGCAATGAATTTTATTATGCTGGCAGGTATCGCCACTGTGGCCGGATATTTCTTTAAGCCGTCCGGATTAAAAGTGCTGAAACTTTCGCTGTGGGCTTATGCGTTTATGATGCTGGGGTACTTTATGTATTTCACTACGTTGATAAGGTCTAACGCCAATCCTACCATTGATATGAACAATGTTGATAATCCCATCAACCTTGTTTATTATTTAAGCCGTGAACAATATGGCTCCGCCCCTCTTTTGTACGGCCCGCATTTTTCTGCTGATTATAATTATGGAGAAGATGGAAATGTAAAGTTCAAAGATGGGGAAATGAAGTATGTAAAAGGAGATGGCAAATACATACCAACCGGCAGGGACAGAAAGCCAACCTATGCTAAAAGCGATATGCAATTCTTTCCCCGTATATGGGATGGAAGCAATGATCAGTATCATGCAGAGTTTTATGCATCCTGGTTAAATATAGAAATGGAAAAAAGTGAGGTTACAGGAAGGGACAGGTATGTGCCACCCACCTTCGGGCAAAATATGGAATGGTTTTTCTCTTACCAGATGAGCTTTATGTACTGGCGGTATTTTATGTGGAACTTTGCCGGTAAGCAAAATGATGTGCAGGGTCTTGGTAACAAAAGGGATGGCAACTGGATAAGCGGTATATCATTTATGGATAACCAGCGGCTGGGTGACCAATCAAAAATACCAGACAGTATTAAAAATAATAATGCCAATAATAAATTGTACATGATACCTTTTATACTTGGTATAATTGGTTGTGTATATCAGTTTTTAAAAAATAAGAAAGACTGGATAGTCAATTTCCTTCTCTTCTTCTTTACAGGCATAGCGGTTGTACTCTATCTTAATCAGCCCGGCAACCAGCCCCGTGAAAGGGATTATGCCTATGTAGGTTCCTTCTATGCATTTGCATTGTGGATTGGCCTTTCAGTAGTTGCCTTTGTAAAAATGGCGAAAGAAAAAGAAGACAAAAAACTGTTTGGCAATATGATGGGCTACGGCAGTGTGCTGACTTTTCTTATTACATTAATGAGTTGTATGCCATCAGGTACTGGTGGTAATGCACTAATGGCTTCTTTAATTGCAACAGCATTATATGCAATCATATTGGCAGCAGTAACCTTCCTGGCAAGGGCTGTTTCATCACAAGGGAATAATGGCAAGGCTTTAAATTTAGTCGCAGGTGTTGCTTGCTTAGTTGCCCCACTATTAATGGCGCAGCAGGAATGGGATGACCATGACCGCAGCCATAAAACAACTGCGCCGGATATGGCTAAAGACTACCTGGAAAGTTGTGCACCCAATGCAGTCATCTTTACTTTTGGTGATAACGACACCTACCCTCTCTGGTATGCACAGGAAGTGGAAGGGGTAAGACCTGACATCCGTGTAATTAATAATAGTTTGCTTGGCATCGACTGGTATATTAACCAGCTTCGTTACAAAGTAAATAAAGCAGACTCATTGGATGTGCTGTGGAGCGAAGAACAAATAGAAGGACACAACAGGGAATATTTACGGGGAAGGCCACAAGCTGATCCTAATCAGATTTATGACCTGTACAGTGTAATGAAAAACGAAATTGGCAAACCTGTTGTTGATGAAGAAACAGGAAGGGATGTTGGTGGCGGCATCTTCCCGTATTCCAAATTTAAAGTACCCGTTGATGTTGACCTGGTAAAGAAAAATGGTACAGCAGGTGCAACTGACAGTGTGCTTTCAGAAATTATGTTTGAATTACCTGAGAGTAAAATTAATGGCGGTTTAATGCGCAGCGATTTAATAATCCTGAATATCATTGCATCCAACAAATGGAAAAGGCCAATTTATTTTACTTCTCCTTTTGGTGAGCTTGGTTTTTACCAATACTTACGCAAAGATGGCCTTGCATACAGACTTGTGCCAGTTGTCAATAAATATCCGCAGCAAAACTGGACAGTTGATGGTGAACTCCGCCAAAAAGGTTTGGGTGGTACACAGATAAGGGATAACGGTGATTCTACTTATAAAAACCTGATGACGAAATATGAGTTTGGCGGTGCAGGTAGAAAAGGAATGTATTACGATGAAGAAAACCGACGTCACCTTTTAAATCTGCGGGCATTGTATGGCGAAGCCGCTGGTAACCTTGCAGACCTGGGTAAAAAAGATGAAGCCCTTGCCCTGCTTGATAAAATGGAAAAAGGGATAAGTACCGAAAACCTTCCTTATGCAATGGTTAGCCGCTACAACAGCCATAACCAAACAGGTTTGCTGTACTTAGAAGCTGCTTATAAAGCCCATAAAAAAGATTTAGCCGAAAAAATAAAAGCAGCCCTGCAAACCGACTTTAAGCAACAGCAGGAATATTATAACTATATAAAAAATGATCGCAGCGAATTTTTTGAAGCAATGGCTACTGAAGAATTAATTAATAACCGGATGATGCAGGTAATGGAAACCATTGTTGCTAAATATGAAGGTAAAGCAACTGTTCCTGACCAAACAGGTGAAGGAAATAAAAGCATTACTAATCCTGGAAAAGTTAGTACACCTGCTGATACTGGTAAAAAACCGCAGTAAGTTCTGTGTACATATTTTTTCAATGCCCCGTTTTTAAGCGGGGCATTTTTTTATATACTATAACGGATTTCGTAAAGCAGGCAGCAAACAATTTTCGTACCTTGTTGTTTAAAGGATAAAGAGAAATGCGGGGGTTACAGTTCACCAAATTTGACGCAGACAGTAACGGCAAAACCAAGTTTCAGCAATTGCTTGACCTGTTTATGCAACTACTTACCTACACCAGTGGCGATGTGGCTGAAGCCATGCAATGGATGAATGAGTTGGATAAACAATATCAACTTACTGATGATGGTTATGGTATGGGTGATTTTATTGATGAATTAAAAGAGAAAGGCTACCTGAGTGATAAAAATGAAACAGGAGAAATAAAAATCACCCCTAAAACTGAACAGGGCATCCGCAAAAGAAGTTTGGAAGAAATTTTTGGCAAGCTGAAGAAAACAAAAAGCGGCGACCACAAAACATTTAAGCCGGGGCAAGGAGATGAAATAAACCCGGAGACAAGGCAGTTTCAGTTTGGAGATATGCTGGAGCAGATTGATTTTACCGAAAGCATCCGCAATGCACAAATCAATCATGGTATTGATAGTTTTCGTATGCAGGAAGATGATTTGAGCATCAGGGAAACAGATTTCAAATCACAAACATCCACTGTATTAATGATTGATATTTCCCACTCCATGATTTTGTATGGCGAGGACAGGATTACTCCGGCCAAGAAAGTTGCCATGGCATTAAGTGAACTTATAAAAACAAGATACCCAAAAGACACATTGGATATTGTAGTGTTTGGAAACGATGCCTGGCCGATAGAAGTAAGAGACCTCCCCTATCTACAGGTGGGGCCTTATCATACGAATACAGTAGCAGGATTGGAATTAGCCATGGATATATTGCGAAGAAGAAAAAACCCCAACAAGCAGATATTTATGATTACCGATGGCAAACCAACCTGTTTAAAAATTGGTAAGCGGTATTACAAAAACAGTTTTGGGTTAGATAGAAAAGTAGTGAACCGTTGTATTAACCTTGCGGCACAATGCAAGAAACTGAAAATACCCATTACAACGTTTATGATTGCCACCGACCCTTACCTGCAAAGGTTTGTACAGGAGTTTACAGAAATGAATAATGGCAAAGCTTTCTTTGCATCGTTAGATAAGTTGGGAGCTTTTATATTTAAGGATTTTGAGAGTGGGAAAAGAAAAACTGTTTATTAAGACACCCCTGTCTCCGCCAATGGGCGGAAGACTTAGGGTAATAATTCATACTTTCTTTCTTATAAACACTCTAAAGCAGAAAGGGAAGAAACAATTACGATTTTTGACACTTCCCCTCCTTGGAGGGGTGAATTTAGGAAAACAAATTACTTAAGTAAGCCGGGGTGGGTCGTTTGAACAAAGAACAGAACGATGAATAGTGCGACGCAAGGGACGATGCCCAATGAACCGAACGATAACAAACAAAAAAATGAATAAAAAAAATATAACCACTTTAGGTGATTTAAAGAAAAGCGGCTACCAACCCAAAAGTATTAAAGAAGAAATTCGCCAAAACCTTATTACAAGATTAAAAAGTAGCGAACCTACTTTTTCCGGCATTGTTGGTTATGATGATACAGTAATACCGGATGTGGAAAGGGCATTGCTGAGTAAGCATAACATTTTATTTCTAGGTTTGCGGGGGCAAGCCAAAACAAGAATGGCAAGGCAAATGGTGGAGTTGCTGGATGAATACATCCCCATCATCAGCGGTAGCGAAATTAATGATGATCCACTGAAACCCATTTCAAAATATGCAACCAATACCATTGCAGGAAAAGGTGATGTCACTCCTATTGAATGGGTACACCGCAGCCAGCGGTACGGAGAAAAATTAGCAACGCCAGATGTAAGTGTGGCAGACCTTATCGGCGATATAGACCCGATTAAAGCCGCCAACCTAAAATTAAGTTTTGCAGATGAAAGAGTTATTCATTACGGCATCATCCCCAGAAGTAACCGTGGCATTTTTGTAATAAATGAGTTGCCAGATTTACAAGCAAGAATACAAGTGGCTTTGTTTAATATTTTAGAAGAAGGCGATGTGCAGATTAGGGGTTTTAAACTTCGTTTGCCGTTAGATATTTTATTTGTCTTTACGGCTAATCCCGAAGATTATACCAACCGTGGTTCTATAGTAACGCCGTTAAAAGACAGGATACAAAGCCAGATACTAACACACTATCCAAAATCTATTGAGCAGGCATTAGAGATTACAGAACAGGAAGCATCTATTAGCGAAGAGCAAAAAGGTATTGTAAAAATAAGCGACCTCATGAAAAGGCTGATTGAACAAATTGCTTTTGAAGCAAGGGCAAGTGAACTGGTTGATAAAAAAAGCGGTGTAAGTGCAAGGCTTACTATTTCTGCTTTTGAAAATGCAATTAGCACAGCAGAAAGAAGGGCTATTATAAATAATGAACCACAAACACAGGTTTGGATGAGTGACCTTGCAGGCATTATTCCTTCTATAACTGGTAAAGTAGAACTGGTTTATGAAGGTGAACAGGAAGGTCCTTACCAGGTGGCTATGAATTTAGTTGATAAAGCTATCCGTTCGCAGTTTGTGCAGTACTTCCCTAATCCTGATACGCTTAAGAAAAGAAAAAATACCGGCAAGCCATCGCAGGAACTGCAGAAAGATGACAACCCTTACCGATCCGTGACCCAGTGGTTTGATAAAGGGAACAACCTGAACATTTCTTTCAACACAAAAGATAAGGATAAAATATTATTGCTGTACAAAGTAGATGGGCTTCATTCAGTAGTAAAAAAATATTTTCCGCAGGTAAATGATGAGCAGGCTGCATTACTAATGGAGTTTGTATTGCATGGCCTTGCCTCCTACTCACTCATCAGCAAAAAAGTATTTGAAAGGAATGTGGAGTTTAAAGATTTAATGGGCAGTATGATGGACTTCAGCGAAAAAGATTTTGAATTTGATGAAGAGGCGTAAGTTTTTTTTTCTAAAAATACTATGCCCTCTTTTTAAGGCTTTCCGAAAAGGCAATTAGTTTGCTTTGCAAATCCTCCGGTCTGAATGGTTTTTGAACATAGTCATTAAAACCGCTATTGATTAAGCTTTCCTTCATATTATCAAAAACAGCTGCTGTAAAAGCTATTGCAGGTATAGAAGAATCTATTTTCCTGATTGCATTTAAAGCACTGTAACCATCCATTTCAGGCATCTCCAAATCCATAAGCACCATATCAAAATTGCCGTTGTTGAAAAGTGAAACAGCTTCAACACCGTTTTTTGCTTTCTCATGTATTATCCCCCATTTGTCCAGAAATTTCGTTGCTATCAGCATGTTAATGGGGTTATCTTCTGCAATCAGCACCCTGAAGCCTTTAAGGTTTTCATTTACCGAAAGCGGCACATTTTCATTTATAAATGCCTTTTTCTTGCTTAGATGTACAGGAAGGCTTAAATCAAAATAAAATTTACTCCCTCTATTATATTTACTTTCAACCATAAGCTGACCACCCATTATCTCAACGATACGCTGGCTTATTGTAAGACCAAGGCCTGTACCACCATATCTTCTTGTAGTCTTAATATCGGCTTGGGCAAACTGTTCAAATATTTTTTCTTTTTTGTCCTCGCTTATTCCTATTCCAGTATCTGTAACACTAAACCTAATTGTATGAAAATCGCTTTTTAGTGCAATGGCTTTTACATCTAATGTAATCGATCCTTTTGCTGTAAATTTAAAAGCATTGGAAAGAAGGTTCGTTAATACCTGGTTTAACCTTGTTGGATCTACAAGCAATGGCCGCTGTAGTTCCTCATCTACGTTTATTTCAAAAGACAGCCCCTTATTCTGATACTGTTGATCAAATGTAGAGGCAATTTGATCAATAAATTTAGGTATATCAATTGCTGCTTTTTCCAGTTGCATTTTGTTTGCCTCAAGTTTACTCAGGTCCAGCACATCATTAATAAGATTGAGCATATGCTCAGATGAAAACTTCAATATACTTAATTGGTCTTTTTGACAAGGAAGAAAATCATCCTGTAACAATAAATTAGTGGAGCCGATAATTCCATTTAGCGGTGTACGGAGCTCATGGCTCATATGTGAAAGAAACTGGGATTTTACAACTGCTGATTCTTCTGCTTTGCTTTTTGCTACCTGCAGATCATGCAGTATCTGATTCTTTTCTGTAATATCAACAATGGTTATTTTTTTATAAATCTTTTCATCATAACTGAATGTTACAATATTAACACTGGCCGGAAATTCTGTGCCGTTCAGTCTGATACAGGTAAGTTCGCCTTGCCAGTTTTTTTCTGAGTTACAGATTCCCTGCAATATTTTTTTCCCTTCCTTTGTTTTAAAATCTGTAAATAACTCGCATGCAACCATATTACGCAAAGATTTGCCTTCGGGCAATGCAAAGAGTAATGCAGAACCACGGTTACAATCGCTTATGCATCCGCTTTCAAGGTCTACAATTATATCTGTGTGAAGGGAGCTGTTAAAGATTGCATCAAGAAATACTTCTTTGTTTTTAATTGTGGTTTGCTTACGGTTATTTTCCCTTACAAGATGGTAAGCCATCCATGCAATTAAAAAGAAAGACATTAAAATGTTAATCATGAAGTTCTCACGGCTTACATCTCTGCCTCTTACAATCAATTCTGAGCTGTACGGAGAAGCAATTATTGCAATAATAAACGCCGAAATACAGCCGATATATGTAAATAGCTGATTTTTTTTATCAAAATGGTCAACTAAAAAAATAAAACTGAAGAATGTTGGGAAAAAGAAAAGGAATGCACCGGAACGCAGGCCTTCAAAATAGCTCAACGCAGCCACTGAGCAGTTGATTGCGATTAGCATTAACCTGTAAGCCTGCTTCACTTTACCGTTATCTATAAGATGCCTTACTATAAGCAGTGCCATACAGGAAGCTGCTGTAATAATATAACTGGTTACTAAATTACCTAAGAAGTTTAGAAATGAATTAAGAAGAAAAAAAGTGAAAGAGGTAATCTGAAAAGACCTTATCCGGATAACGAATGAGTCTTCATTAAAATAATGTATAGACTTAAACCAGTCCTTAACATCAGAGAAAAGCATCAATGGTCTTTTAACAGACAGAAGGTAGTTCTGCATTTGTGGTTGTTAATAGGAATGAATTAAATTGGATTATATTTTTTTAACAATAAAACCTGTGCTTTATTTCTGATATGCATCAGTCAAAAAGACTACACTGCTTTTTTATAAAACTCTATATGGCCAGTCGCCTGAAAGTAACATTCGTCAATTACCTGAATAAGGCTGATAAAGTTTTCTTCTATCGCTGAATTATTATAGTCCTCATTGCACTTATACTCCAATCTTCTGAAAAGATCACCAACTTCCGGCATACCGAGATACATGAATGATGGGGCATTGCTATGCAATTGCTTTTTTAAAGCAACGAAGTCACCCGATTGATAAGCAGAAGTAATTCCTTGTTTCATCTCAGTATAATTACTTATAAACTCTGAGAAAACCTCTGTAAGGCTTTCATTACAGCCCCCATAAAGGTTTTGAAGTAATTCTTCGTTAATCTGGATTGTTTTCATAGAGTTGTTTTTTATTAAATAAATAATAATCAGTGTTTTCTTTTTTGATACTAAGTAAAGAAACTTATCCGTACCGATTATTTACCTAGTACAAAAAAAGTATTTTTTTCTAACTGATGCAAGGTAATTATACGGCGGAATTTTACTAAATCCGGTTTTTAAGCGTATAACATCTACTTCATTCTGTTTAAATTAAAAAAACCAGATATATCTTTATAAACGCAATACCAATTAGTAATTGCCGTTTTATTGCAATCCATTTATCCATGAGCCGTCTGAATAACATATTTATCCTTATCCGCAACAATGGCTGTAGCAATGTGCAGGAAGGCAAGGCAATAAAGCAAATAGTTTATACAAACATGATATGGCTCTGCACTTATACAGGCTATATTATTCATACAATTTTGTTTGCCTGCTTTGTTCCGGTTCCTTTACTGCCCCTGCTTATTACAGCAGGAGTTTTTCATTTATTCTATATTATCTGTTTTCTATTAATTAAAAATAGCCTGCCTGTAATCGGTAAACACTGGCTTATAATTACCACCTACCTTACTGTAGCAGCGTTTGACCATATGTTTGGCAAAAATGTTTATGGGTTTTTATACCTTTTTGCTTTTATGCCTGCTGCTATGAATATTTTTTCGCTAAAAAAAAATATAGGGGTTGTTATTTTTTATACACTGGTTCCCCTTTTATATACTCTTATTACAAAGCTGTCGTCATATAATTATCCAGCATTTTCGCCTTTGCCGTTAAAGTCAGAAGCATTTCTTGCAGTGGTAAACATCACACTTTCTTTTTTGCTTTTTGTTGCTTTCGCCGGGTATATGATCTTAAATAACCAAACCAAACAACATAAACTTTTATTGAATAGTATTGGCCTGCAAACAACATTAGATAATTCTGCCGGGGCTATATGGAGTATTGATAGTAAGTTTAATCTCATGGCCACAAATATGAAGTATGCTGAATCGATAGAAACTGAATTTGGGGTTACCGGACTCAGGCGGGGTGTTAATCTAAGAAATCATATTATTTGGCAGAAACTCCCCAAATCTTTAAAAGATGAATACTACGAAGTGTTAAGTGGCAAGGGCATCCAACATGAAATTGAATTAAATAACAAATACTATGAAATAAAGGGAACACCCATTTATGATATGAATGGAAAAATAAGCGGCGCTACTTTTGGCAGCCGTGATATTACTTCAAAAAAGAAAGCTGAAAAAACATTATTAAAAGCAAAAAAAGCTGCCGAAGAGGCAAGCCAGGCAAAGGCAAGGTTTCTTAGTAATATGAGCCATGAATTAAGAACTCCGCTAAACGGAATTATTGGTATTACCCGGATTATGCAGGATGAAAAAATATTGCCAGAACAGGGTTCAAATTTTAAAACATTACAAAACCTTTCTGAACATACCCTGCAAATCATAAACAACATTCTTGATCTTTCAAAAATAGAGGCAGGTAAAGCATCGTTGGATAATAACCGTTTTGGCTTAAAACGTTTTATTGATAAAATAAACTCCCTTTTTGCCGGTACAGCACAGTTAAAAGGGATTAGGTTTATTACAGAAACAGAAGGGGAAACTGATATATACATAAAAGGTGACGAAGTAAGATTAAGCCAGGTTTTAATTAATCTCATTGGTAATGCTTTTAAATTTACACAGAAGGGCAGCATTTCTTTAAATATAAAAACAGAAGATACAGGTTCTGAAAGCAGCAAAGTGCAGTTTACTGTTAAAGACACTGGTATTGGTATTAAAGAAGAAAATATCAGTAAAATTTTTGAAAGCTTCAGTCAGGCGGATTCACATACAACAAGAAGTTTTGGCGGTACCGGCCTTGGTCTTAGTATTGCTGAAAAAATTCTGGGCCTTATGGGTTCTGAAATTGAAGTTGAAAGCGAACCGGGCATTGGCTCCATATTCAGGTTTAGCGTTTTACTGAATAAATCTTCCTATATACCTGCTGAGACCAAAATGCATGTATTGAGGGATGTTGAAGCATTATCAAATATGAGTATTTTGTTAGCAGAAGATAACAGGGTAAACCAGATAGTTGCGACCAGGATGCTGCAGAAATGGAAAGGCAATGTTACGGTGGCAAGTAATGGTAAAGAAGCAGCAGACTGTGTCCATCACAATAAGTTTGATGTAATACTTATGGATTTGGATATGCCCATTATGGACGGGTATGAATCAGTTGCCATTATCAAAAATGGTTTTCCAGAAATACCCGTTATAGCACTTACTGCTGCCTCCTTTGATGACATGAATAATTTTTTAATGGACAAAGGGTTTAGCGGGGTAGTACAAAAACCATTTGTACCTGATGAGTTGCTGAATAAAATAATTTCGGTTACACAAAGGGCATAAGCTGCCGGGTAAATTTATCCAACCACCCAAGCCAGCACCACATCATCAAACAAATGATAACGAATAGAAAATTCCGAATTGGTTTTTGAAAAAAAACAATCTATCGTTTGCTTTTCCGGCTGATGGTTGAAAAGCTGGATATGTTTCCGAAAACCCACTCCCCCATCTCCATACCATTTAAAAATGGCCTCTTTACAACTCCAGAGCAGGGTTGCTAATTTTGTATTGAATATTTGGTATTGAATATTGAATATTTTTCTTTCCTCCTCCGACAAAAACTTATCTGTAATGCGAATAATTTTCTCCACAGGCATCTCCACATCCACCCCTACCCTGTATTTTCTGCTTACAATGGCCGCAGCATAGTCACCACAATGCGAAATGGAGAAATGATATTGTTCATCGGGCAAAAATGGTTTCCGGGTGTCTGCAATTTGAATTAGCTCATACGGAAAGTCTGGAAAAAGATATTGCAACAAAAAACGACCTGCCAAATGCTGCAACCGCTTATGGGGATGGGTAACACTACGGTGCTGCGGCACATTGTCTTTAAAGAATTCCTCCGTTTCTTCAATCTTCCACACCCCCATCCGGGTGGTTTCGTTGATTTGTTGTTGAAAAAAAATGGGCATTAGTAGTTGTTTCGTCTTTATTTTGCTCATCGCAAATGCTGAGTAAAGATAAGAACGATGAATGGTGCGACGCAACCAAAATTGATAGTAGTAATACAGCTGGTTAAAAAATAAAAAAATGATTTTATCTGACACACGGATTTTGGAAGAAATAGAGAAAGGAACAATTAAAGTGGTTCCTTACGACAGGGAATGCCTCGGCAGCAACTCATACGATGTGCATTTGGGCAAAACCCTTGCTACTTATAAGGAACATATGATTGATGCAAAGAAGCATAACCAGATAGACTATTTTGAAATACCGGATGAAGGGATTGTGTTGTATCCGCATATTTTTTACCTCGGTGTTACAGAAGAATATACAGAAACCCATGCCCATGTTCCTTTTTTAGAAGGCAAATCCTCAACCGGCAGGTTGGGTATTGATATACATGCAACGGCTGGTAAAGGAGATGTTGGTTTTTGCGGCAACTGGACGCTGGAGATTTCTGTAAAGCAACCCGTAAAGGTTTATAAAGGAATGCCCATTGGTCAATTGATTTATTTTCCGGTGGATGGCGAAATTGAAGTTTCTTACGACAAGAAGAAAAACTCTAAATACAGTAATCAACCCGACAGACCAGTGGAAAGTATGATGTGGAAGAATAAATTCTAAACCCCTATCCCCTAAAGGGGAATATCAAAGAGTTCCGATTCCAAACTTTTTGTAATAAGCAATCAGCCAGGCCACCACTTCGTTATAACTTCTTTTGCCAGCAGGCTGATTATTGGCTTTTAGAAACTCGCCGTATCCCCACATAATAATTGGCTCAATGGGGTTTTTATAACGTCTGTAAAAATCCCTGAACTCTTTCTGATCTTTCAGCACCTGCGGATGCAGTTGTTGTTGGAAATTTTCCCCCATAGTTGTATCCCTTCTGAACACTTCCCCAGCGGCATAGTTGTATAAATCAAAATAAACAGAATATTTGAAAGCGTTGTTATCATAAGCTTTAGAGGCAAGGTAGCCTACAAAATTTGCTTCATTTTCCCTGCCATACCCTAATTGGTGGGCTATTTCATGTGTGGTAACAAAGGGCTCCAAAAACCTCGGAACAGTGGTGTTTACCTGCCCTTCACCAGAAAATGGGTTGTAATATCCCTGAAAGCCAAGATAATTTCCCAGGTAACTGAATAAAGATGGCTTTACAGAAGGTGGTTTATAGGCAAGAAAAGGATATTTTTTGGAAGCTTCTTTAAAAGCTATTGTTGCACTGTGAAATAGCCTTTTCTTCTGATTAAAAGAATCCCTTTGTGCTTCAGTTACAAACTCGGCATAATAATTTAACTTATTTTGCAGGGCAGTTGTCACTGTATCCAGATCTGGTAAGGTATATGATTTTACCTCCAATTGAAGTTGATGTGCTATCCCTTTTCTATTGTAATTCAATCCCCAAAACAAATTAAATGCAACATACATAAGCAGCATTATAAAAAATGTTTGCTGCAAGGCTGTTTTAAAATAATGACGGGTGAGCTTCTTTTTAAAGAGCAATCCGAAGAAACGGCCAATCTTATAAAGGAATACGATGATAACGAAACAGTAGAATAAATCACCAATGCTGAAAGGAAGCCACCCGAACAGGAACCGCTGCACCCTTGCAATAACCGGATAAATGCCTCTGCTATAATTGGTCTCCACCCAACCCGGATACCAGGAGGCCCATTTAATAAGAATTGTAAGTATTATTAAAGCCACCCATGTACGGCTTTTCATAAGGTAGGTAAACAATTGGGCAATAATCTTTCGCAAATAGTTAGTAATTAGTATTTAAGATATTTGGCTAAAGTAATAAGATTTCTTAAAAAAACAGCAAATTACTAATCCCCAGTTCCTCATTTTACCCTACCTTTGCACACTCTTAAAAAGTTGTACTGATGAGCCGCCGCAAAGAGTTTGAGATAGCTTTTGTGGGTTTAAAACCCGGGGTTCATGAATACAATTATTCAGTTGATAACAAGTTCTTTGAAGCATTTCCACAGCAGGACTTCCGTAACTGTAAAGCGAATATCAAACTTTTGTTAGATAAAAAAAGCAGTTTTATGCTTTTAAAGTTTGAGATTGGCGGTGCTTTAGAGGTAACCTGCGACCGTTGCAGCAATAATCTGCCATTAGATTTATGGGATGAATTCAACATTACCGTAAAAATAGTGGAAGAACCAGAACTGATGAATAACCAGGAAGAAGATCCTGATGTTTATTATATAGACCGTGGTGAAAGCCATATAGATGTGGCCAACTGGATTTATGAATTCATCAACCTGACAATCCCTATGCAGAAAATTTGCAGTTTTAATGAGATGGATGGCCCTTATTGCGACAAAGAAGCGATGGAAATGCTGAAAAAATTAGAACCTGAAGAAAAAGAAAATTTAGAAAACCCAATCTGGAAGGGATTGGAAAAGTTTAAAGACCTGGATTAGATAAAATTAATAACTTAACAGAGAATAGTTTTAACCCAGTTTTGTAACTATTCATAATTGACAATTTAATATTTGAATTATGCCAAATCCGAAACGCAGACACAGCCAGCAAAGAAGTGCAAAGCGCAGAACGCATTATAAAGCTACGTCTGCCACATTATCAACAGACAGTACAACTGGCGAAATACATGTACGCCACAGGGCACATGTAAGTGAAGGAAAGCTTTACTACAAAGGAAAAGTAGTAGCAGAAAAAGCACCATTGAGGGCACAATAATATTTGCTTCAATAATTTTCTAATTCCAAATCCATTTGGCTAAATTGTCATATGGAATTTGGTTTTTTTTTGCCCAAACAATTCTGCCTTGTAATTTATGATTATTGGTATTGACATGATGGGTGGCGACTATGCCCCGCTTGAAGCTGTAAAAGGAGTACAAAAGTATTTTACAGAGTATGTTGAAAGTACAGCCTCATTAATACTAATAGGTAATGAAACAGCAATTAATGCCCTCTTGCAACAACATTCAGTTTCTTCAGAAAATATTAAGGTAATACATGCAGAGCAGGTAATTGGCATGCATGAACATCCTACCAAAGCATTAAGGGAAAAAAAGCAATCGTCTATTGCTATCGGTTTTCAGTTATTAGCCTCCGGCGAAATGGATGCTTTTATTAGCGCAGGTAATACCGGTGCTATGCTGGTTGGTGCATTGTTCAGCATAAAAGCACTGGAAGGTGTTATTCGGCCAACTATTTCTACTATAATTCCCAAAATAAATGGAGGCACTGGCCTTTTGTTAGATGTGGGCTTAAATGCAGACTGCAAGCCAGAGCAACTAAACCAGTTTGCTATTATGGGTTCAGTATATGCGCAACTGATACTTGGCATTAATAATCCAAAAGTAGGTTTGATAAATGTGGGTGAAGAAGAAGGAAAAGGCAACCTGCTTGCACAAGCCACCTACCCCCTGCTGAAAGAAAATAAACACATAAACTTTATCGGAAATATTGAAGGCAGGGATGTACTGATGGAAAAAGCAGATGTAATGGTTTGCGAAGGCTTTACTGGAAATATTATTTTAAAACTTGCTGAATCACTTTATGAGATAAACAGTCTTGAAAATATTAATAACCCTTATTTAAGCAGGTTTAATTTCGAGAATTATGGGGGTACCCCTGTTTTAGGCGTAGCCAAACCTGTAATTATTGGTCATGGTATTTCTGGTGAAAATGCATTTATGAATATGCTCCACCTTGCACAGGTAATGCTGGAGAAAGAAGTGATGCAAAAAATGAAGAAAGAATTAGCTTCCTGATTTATTCACCAACCCTCAAAAACTGTTGATAATTAATACAAAAAGTTTTGGTGTAAAGACTTCTGACCTGTATTTTTGCACTCCCAAAAAGGGAAAGGTTGATTTCGTAGCTCAGTTGGTAGAGCAATACACTTTTAATGTATGGGCCCTGGGTTCGAGTCCCAGCGGAATCACAAGAAAGTCTTAACATTGTTAAGGCTTTTTTTGTTTTGTAGTATTTTCAGCCCTTCTTTTCAGGCAAAAAGTATTTAAAACCAGCAGGTTTTTCATTTTAATAGCCCCTTCCCCTCGTCCTTTTTATTTAGGTTTGTAAAAACATTTATTCATGTCTGCTTATTATAAAGATAAAGTTGTGGTGGTTACCGGTGGTACATATGGTATTGGCAAAGCATTGGTGGAAATACTGCTGAAACAAGGTGCTAAAGTAGCTACTTGTGGAAGGAACCATGATAGAATATATACCCTTCAGGCAGAAAATCCTTCAGCTCCGCTGCATACAACGGTGGCAGATGTAAGTGTTGAAAATGATTGCCGTCGATTTATAGAAACAACTATTAAAGTTTTTGGCGGCATAGATGTACTTATTAATAATGCCGGTGTATCCATGCGGGCATTGCTGAAAGAATCCACTACTGATGTAATAAAAAAAGTAATGGACATCAATTTTTATGGCACTGTGTATTGCACCCGTTATGCCCTTGATTCTATTATTGAAAGAAAAGGTGTGATAGTAGGTGTATCTTCTATTGCAGGCTACAGGGGTTTACCGGGCCGTAGTGGTTATTCGGCCAGTAAGTTTGCCGTGCAGGGCTGGTTAGAAGCTATTAAAACAGAACTGATGAATGACGGGGTGCATGTGATGTGGGTTTGCCCTGGCTTTACTGCCTCTAACATCAGGAATGCTGCATTAAATAAAGATGGCCGGTCGCATGGCGAAACACCAATGGATGAAGGTAAAATGATGACTGCGGAAGAATGCAGCAACCGTATATTAGAAGCAATCGAAAAAAGGAAAAGAACATTGGTGCTTACATTTACAGGGAAGCGGACAGTGTTTATGCAGAAATTTTTTCCAAAACTGGCTGATAAATTGATTTATAAGTTTTTCTTTAAAGATGGGAAGCTGGTTAAGTGATTTTATATTTAAGATTGAATATTGCATATTTTTATCTGATAATTGAAACAATAGTAAATCTGAAATATTAAATAGTTAAATGCCGCTGCTCACCCTTACATCCGATATTGGAAGCCCAGATTACCTGGTGGGTGCGGTAAAGGCACAGCTACTGCAATTAAACCCTGAGTTCAGCATTATTGATATTTCGCATAATATCCCTCCTTTTAATTATCCGCAGGCCGCCTATGTATGCCGCAGTGCAATAAAAAACTTTCCTGATTTTTCGTATCATCTTATATTAGTAAACCTGTTTGAAAAAAAACCTGAACAGTTATTGCTGGCTTTTCATAATAACCAATATCTGCTGTGTGCAGACAATGGTTTGCTTACAATGATACTGGAAGAAACACCGGAAATGGTGATTGGTATCCCTCTGGATAAAGCCGGGAATAAAAACACCACTTACATAACGGCAGTGATGGGCAGTGTTATTAATCAATTGGTAAATGGTGAATCTATTAAAAACATAGGAGTGGCCGATGTGCAATACATGGAAAAGAGGCACCTCCGCCCCACCCTCGATAATAACTCTATTGAAGGACAAATTGTTTTTATCGACAGTTTTGAAAATGTAATTGTAAATATCAGCCGCCAGCAATTTGAAGAGCAACGCAAAGGCCGCAACTTCCGTATTGTATTTAAACGGGATGAAGTTATTGACCGCATCAGCGAAACCTATGCTGATGTTTCGGAAGGTGAAAAACTAGCACTCTTTAACAGTGCAGATTATTTAGAAATTGCAGTTAACAAGGGCAATGCCGCCGGCTTATTTGGTTTAAAAGGCTACTCCGAAAAAATGATGCAAAGCCAGTTGTCTTATCAAACAGTAAAAGTTTATTTTGAATAGCACTATTCGCTGCGCCTGTTAAACCAAAGCCGTCACTTATATAATTAACCCAATAGGGCATTGTTATAAAGATATTTTTACCTCAGATTTTTCTCTATATACGCAAAGGACTTTGTTTTTACAGAATCCACTGGTGGTAAATAATGATAGAGTGTGAAACCTGCCTTTTGGCGGGTTTCACTTTTTTGTATCAATAGATGCAGTATTCTAAGCTTGATAATAGATATTGACAGGGGGAAATCGGAAAAACAAGATTAATTATAAGTTATTCCCTGAAATTTTTCCATACTATCCTCCTGTTTAGAACAAGTGCAGTAAAAGATAAAATAAAAAAGGGGCTATACTTATATAGCATTTGCAAAAAGGTTGAATCGTAATACTTTCCATAGTCTGATATATCATAAACCACAAAACCCAATATTGGTATCAGAGAAGCAGCAATTCCCAAAAACCAGTATGCATTCTCTTTTTGTTTTTTTGTCTTATTAACAATTAGTTTTTCTGTAATTAGGTTAAAGACGATTAATACAACAAAGCCTATTCCAATAAACGGTAAAGCACCGAGAATTAACACCTGCAATAAATATTGCAAAGGATACTCTTTAGCAATTTCATCAAGGCCTTCAATAAGAAAAGAAACTATTAACAGGAATAGGAAAGATATGACTGACACAAGAAGTGATTTTTTTATCATAGATTATTTTCCTTTTTCATTGTCTTTATCAAACTCCTTAAATATTAGTCGCAGGTTCTGGTCGTATGTAATATAACTATACATCCAGTTAAAGAATACAAAGAACCTGTTCTTTACTCCCAGTATCAGCATCAGGTGCAAACCCATCCAGATAAGCCAGGCAAAGAAACCACCAAAATGCAATTTGAGTTTTGGCATATCTACTACAGCTAAGTTCCGCCCAACTGTTGCCATTGAGCCTTTATCGTTATACTCAAAATCATATAATCTTTTAGGATTTGATTTTTGTTCAATCATTTTTAAATTATGCGACAGTAAGTCCGCTTGTTGCATAGCAGCAGGTGCTACTTGCGGATGACCGTTAGGATATTTAGGTGTTTGCATATAAGCCAGATCTCCAATGGCATAAATATTATCATGCCCGGTTATCCTGCATTGCCTGTCTGTTTTTATACGGTTTCCTTTTGCAATTAATGTTTTATCAATACCATCCGGAATGTTTCCCTTTATACCTGCCGCCCATATTACCGTAGCAGACGGTATAGTCTCCCCTGTTTGCAACTGTACATTATTACCATCATAATCTTTTACGAGTAGTATTTGTAAGCACCTTTACCCCAAGTCGTTCTAAATATTTTTGTGATTGTGATGATGATTTTTCTCTCATTGCCGAAAGAGTTTTGCCTGTTCCTTCCAGCAGGTAAATATTCATCCGGGAAAAATCCAGTTCTGGAAAATCTTTTGGCAAAACATATTTCTTCATTTCTGCCAATGCACCGCTAACTTCCACACCTGTGGGGCCACCGCCCACTACAACTATATTCATCATCCGTTGCAAAGTGGGTTCGTCTTTAATAGTATGTGCCTGTTCAAATAAATGAAGTAACCTGTACCGTATTTGTAATGCTTCTACCGTTGATTTCATGGGGAAAGTATTTTTCTCCAGGTTCTTATTGCCAAAAAAATTTGTACCAGCACCTGTTGCCAGAACCAGCACATCATACTGTATTTCTTCATCCGTTGTAATTATTTTATTTGCTGCCGGTACTACTTCCTGCAATTCGGCTAATCTTATTTTTACATTTTTACTTTTCTGAAATATTTTTCGTAGTGGAAAAGAAATATTACTCGCATCCAGCCCTGCTGTGGCTACCTGGTAAAAAAGCGGCTGAAACTGGTGATAGTTAAAACGGTCAATTAATATTACTTCAAACCCTGCTTTGTTATTAAGTTTGCGGGCCAGCCTTAAACCTCCAAAACCGGCACCAATTATTACTACTTTCATAGACGGTTGATTTACGGTGTAAAGTTATGTAATTTTCAATATTTATTGAAAATTATAATTTTCCATATGTACCTTTGCTTTACAAACCAGCATTTATGAAAGCCCTTGAACTCTGCTGAAACTTACCCGGAAAACAGTTTGCCGCATTCCGGTTCTATCAAACACCTACTCCACCGTAAAAAATTATTAGATATAGCCGGCCCCGACTATGAATCATGGAGTAAGGATTTTAATATGCACTTCGGTTATTGCAAAAAATTTACTGATATTTTTTCGTTGGAAAAAATGCTGGTTAATATGAATACCGCAGTAGTTAATAACTTGCATATAGACCCAGCTAAACCTGCCTGCATTGCCGACCTTGGTTGTGGTGTGGGTACTGTAGCAAGGTATACTGCCCGACGGTTTCCATTAGCAAAAATTACAGCCGTTACCATTTCTGATTACCAGATAGAAAAAGGGAATTCCCTTCTTGAAAAGGAGCAACTGCAAAAACAGGTTTCTCTGGTAAAAGATAATTTTGAAAACCTTCATTTTGAAAATGAAACTTTCACCCATGCTTATGCATTGGAAAGTGCCTGCCATGCAAATGGTTCTTCTAAAGAATTATTTATTAAACAAATGGGAAGGGTATTAAAAGCAGGCGGGACATTTTGTATTGCTGATGGTTTTTTAAAACATGATAAAAAACTTCCCCGGTTCTTTTTCTACTTATATAAAAAGATAATAAAATACTGGGCACTCCCCTGCTTTGGCAACATAAATGAGTTTGAGCAAAAGCTAAAAGAGAATGGCTTGCAAAACATAACTGTAAGGGAAATAAGCCTCCGCATTGCCCCCTCTGTTGCCTATGTACCGTGGACTTGTGTAAAATTTTTTGTAAAAGAAATATGGCGGAACAAAAGCCTCCGCATGAAAAAAGAAAGATGGTATAACGTTTATGCACCGGTACTGGGTATGATACTTGGGCTGTACCGGAAACATTTTGGGTATTACATTATAAGCGGAAAGAAATAGTATTACTTAAATCTCAGATACACTTCTGTTGAATGGTTAAGGTTTCTTTACTCCCGGGTACATACCTGCAAAAGAAAACTCGTAGCCACTATTTTGTTTCAACCCTTTTAAAAATGAATGCAGTATTGCAAGGTTTGCAGTATCATGAAATGACTGGTCGTGGGCAAGCAGCACCAGGTGGCCGGGGGTACGGGTTGTACCGGCATCCAACAGGTTAAATATTTTTTTATACAGCAATGCAGTGTCCCCGTCGGGTACAAAAGTTTTATGGTCGAAGCCCCACTCAATATCCCAGCCCATTACATTAAACCCTGTTATATATACCGAATCAATGGCTGCTTTACTTTCCTTTATATCTGTTATATCAATTGTATCAATTCTCCAGGCATTACGGCCGGGCATACGGGTAACATTGTTTTTAAATTGTAGTTTCTGCTGGCTTAGTTTAAAGTCTGTAACTACCTGCTGCGGGTTTTTATAGAATGATGAATACTTGTTGCGGGCATGTGTGTAGCTGTGATTGCAAAGTTCTATAGCCGTATCGGACAGCAACTCATTCCAGGCGGCGGTTTGCTTTGGACTGTCAAATACATGTTTGCCAACAATAAAAAAGCTAACCGGGATGTTTTCTTCCCTGATGGTTTGCAGCACATTCATGGTGCCATTGTTAGGGCCATCATCAAATGTTATGTATATTTTTTTGGTGGCGGTTTTTTTAGTGATGGCAGAATCTGTTAAAGCTTTTGGCTTTTTTGATAGTGTGATGTCCGAGGCGGCCTTGTTGTTTCTTTATTGGTATGCTGGTTGCATGAGGCAATTGCAATACAAAGAAGAAAGGTGGATAAAAATGGGAAGGCTAAAGTGGTTGTTACTTTCAGGGTCGCCATCGGTGGTGGCGGTGTGGGTGTCCATAAATTGGTGGATGGTTTTATTTTCCAGGGTGAAATTATAGTGCAGGAATTTCAATTCAAAGGGTGCGGTGGTTAAAGAATGTTTAAAGTGCAGGAATAGAAATTATTCCACTTTCTTTTTCTTCCCTTTTTTCTCCTTTACAAACAACCCTGCTGTGTATTTATCGTATAGCTCAAACAGGAATTCGATACGTTTAGTTTCGCTGGCAAAGGGCTGGCTACGGTAACATAAATCAACCGCTTTATCTAAATGCTGGTGTACTTTTACTAAAACAGGAGGCATTGTATTAGGGTCGTATAAATCAGCCAGGCTACTATCTGGAAATTGTGCCCTTGCATCCAATACTGCTTGTGCTGCTTTTTCAATTGTTTCTTTTTGTTTGGCTGTTGGATTTTCTGGCCATGGAAAGTTATTGTAAACAATATCTTTAGAATACCTATAGCGGCTTTCTAATCTTCCGCATACATATTTAACCCAGGCCATATGAATTTGTGACATTAAAACTCCAAAATGAAATGATTTAGCATTGGGTACAATCATACAACTATCACTAGCTATATATTCCTTAGTAAACAATCCCATAGGTATATACTTTCGATTTTCTGAACTATGACGTGGAATTACAATGTAGGTTTCAGGTGTTTGCCTATCCCGAAAAAGTGATGGAGTTACTGAAAATTTTTGAGTAGAAGGAGCAACACTCAATTTCCTAAATTCCCGAACCTTTTTAATTCTTTCAATTACCAGCGGCAACTCTTTTAGTTCGTTTGGCAACGCATCGACAAGCCATAAGCACCATCTTTTTTCATTATTTAAAAACTCTTTTGCACTGATTAATGGCCTGATAAATCGTAATGCATTAGGTTCTTTTAGAATCAATTCTTCTTTTTCTGTATTTGAAAGCAAAAGGTTGCCTCCATCCAAAGGCATATTACCAAAGCTCATTTTTGGGATATCACAAATAGGGTTTGATTTTTTAGCTATAACAATTTCTTTCCCCTCTACTAAATATGGATTAATATTATACACTTTTGCTTCATGTGATTCGCCTTTAACATCCTCGTACTGGAATAGCCGTTTATCGGTTATATCATAATTGGCAAATCCAACTATAACACAATATACCGCAGCAACTCCTTTTGCTTCATTTGACCATTTAAAAGTTTGGTGTGCAAAATGGATTTTTATTTTATAAGTGTTGATTAATTCATTCCATATAATACTTACTTGCTCCCCTTGTGAAATTGAGTTAGTAGAAACAAATCCAACTCTCGTTTCTGTACTTTGAATATATCTCGCAGCCATATTATACCAACCTGTTACATAATCAAGAACACCTGACCCATCGACATTGTGGTAGAGTCGCTTAATATCATTTCGCTGTTCTTCTTTCATTAGCTTCGAACCAACAAATGGTGGATTACCCAAAATATAATCAAACTTTAAATCAGTGTCTGGTTTAGCATTTTCGGGGTTTATATTAACCTTTCTTGCATATACATTTAGTGTTTCATACACAGCAGGCGGTTCATTTACTTCAAAGGCATTAACAGTATCAGCATATACTGTTACAGTACTGTCCTTCGCTAATAAACTTTGCCAATCAATCCGCAACGCATTACCATGAACAATAGTAGCACTCTTTTTAAGTGGTATACGTTTATAGTATTCGCCAAAACTTAAACTGGCCTGTTCGTTCATCTGATGGTCCATCAGCCACATAGCTACCTGTGCTATCTGGCCGGAAACTCTTCGTATTCTATACCATAAAATTTATCAACATCTACTAAAAAGTAATCGTTAATACTTGTAACCGTTTGGTTCTTCAACAATGCTTTTACAATTTCCAATTCAAGCAACCGTATTTCCCTGTAAGCAATGATTAAAAAATTACCACAGCCGCAGGCAGGGTCTAAAAAACGAAGCTTACTTATTTTATCATGTAGCTTTTTTAGTTTGCCCTTATCGTTTTTTACTTTATTCAAACTCAGCCCAAAGCTCATCCAGAAACAAAGGTTTGATAAGTTTCAGTATATTTTTTTCACTGGTATAATGTGCCCCTAAATTTCTTCTTGCTTTTGCATCCATTACACTTTGAAACAGAGAACCAAAAATGGCCGGAGAAATTTTACCCCAATCCAGCAAACAGCAATCGAGTAAAATGTGTCGCATTTCACTATCAAAATGTGCAATAGGTAGATTTTCTTCAAATAGCTTACCATTTACATAGGGAAAGGCGGCGAGATGCTTCATCTAAATTTTTAAACCTTTTATCTTCTGGTGTATTAAGCACCTGAAATAACTGGCTTATATGTGCGGCAAGGTCGCTGCCATCTTCGTTGGTTTTTAACTCAAGATATTCACTTAAATATCCCTTTTTCAAAAATGCTGGTATCATCTGCAAACAAACAAAAGAGTAGCCGTACCAGGTATAATTCCAAACGATGCCCATCATAGCCGATGGCTTTTAACTTATCATGCAGCTTGCCCATAAGTTCCGCCGCTTCAATATTAACCGGGTCTTGTTCTTTGTAACTGCGTTTTTGATAACCGGCAATAAAACCAAACAGTTGAACATGGTTTACAAAATCAGATAGTTTAAATTCATGGTGTTGCTTGTCTTCCAAATCGTATAAACGAAACCGCTCAAAATCGCTTACCAGAATATAACGGGGTAATTCTTTTTCTTTCAACCCAGGAAAATAATCTTTGGCTTGCTGATAGGCCTTGTCAAGGTCTTTGCCCCGGCTTTTATGCTCTACCAGTATTACACCTTTCCAAAGCAAATCAATAAACCCAGCTTTATCATCAATCTTTTTTACCTGTTGTTCAAATGTGGCTACCCTGCGGCGGCCAATGCCAAACACATTAAAAAAACCATCCCAAAAGGATTTGGCTTCAGCATCTTCGCTTACTTCATTCTCCCACTCTTTGCTAAAAGCAGCGGCCCGGGTTTTTATTTCATTCCAGCTAAGTGGCATAAAGTATTTAAGATTATATCCGAAAATAAGAAAAGCTAACGAAAAAGGAATGTTGTTTGCAAATGCTGAATAAAGATTAGGAAGATGATGGGCTGCGGGATAGCAGTGAAAAGCCCGGTGAAGGCATAGTGCGGTTGGCTTTGCGCCGGACTTGTAACGGATAGCCCGGACTACAGTTGATAGTAGTACCGAAAGATGAAAGCCCTAATTAAAATAACCTCAATACAACATCCTAACCTTTATCGTCGCCTTAACCTCCTTCAACAATCCAAGGGCCTGGGCAGATAGTTGCTTGTCCACATCAAGCACCACATAACCAATTTCTTCATTAGTTTTAAGGTATTGGGCAAGTATGTTGATTTTATTTTTAGATAGCTGTGTATTTATTTCTGATAATACACCCGGCACATTTTTATGTATATGCAGTATGCGGTGGCTGCCCTCCTGCGGGGGCAATGCCAGTGCAGGTACCGTATGTGAGCCAAAAGTTATTCCTTTCTCTAAGTAGTTAAACAATTTTATACTTACATCCTCACCAATATTCTGCTGTGCTTCCTCGGTACTGCCGCCAATATGCGGAGTAAGAATTACATTGGGTAAATCCTGCAATGGTGTTTGAAAACGGTCGCCATTTTTTTCCGGCTCCCACGGAAATACATCAATAGCTGCGCCACCGATATGCCCATCGGTAATAAACTGTCGCAGTGCATCTAAATCCACCACTTCTCCCCTTGCATAGTTGAGCAGTATGGCTCCTTTTTTAAAATGTTTGAGGTTTGTTTTACTGATAAGATTTTTTGTTTGCTTTGTTTCGGGTACATGCAGTGTTACCACATCGGATTTACTTAATACTTCTTTTAATGTCTTTCCATCAGATGCGTTGCCGAGTGGCAGTTTAGTTTCTGCATCATAAAACAACACTTTCATTCCCACTGCTTCGGCCAATACACTTACCTGGCTCCCGATGTTGCCGTAACCAATAATGCCCATTGTTTTTCCCCGCAGTTCAAAACTCCCTTTGGCATCTTTCATCCATAGCCCTTCATGTGCCGCTTTGTTTTTATCAGGTATCCTTCTGATAAGCATAATAGAAAGGCCAATAACCAGCTCTGCTACCGAACGGGTATTTGAATATGGCGCATTAAACACCACTACCCCATTTTTAGTAGCTGCTTTTAAATCAACCTGGTTTACACCAATACAAAAGCAACCAATTGCCTGCAATTTTTTTGCGGCTTCCAGTACTTTGGCTGTAACCTGTGTTTTAGAACGTATGCCGAGAATATGCACATCTTTAACCTGCTCTATCAGCTCTTCTTCGGTTAAAGCCTTTGTGATTTTTTCTACCCGCACATAACCAGCCCTGCTGAAATTTTTAACTGCAGCATCGCTTATATTTTCTAAAAATAAAATCCTGATTTTTTCTTTGGGATAACTTGTTGTTCCTGCTTTTGCCATGCGGCAAAGATAACTCTGTGCTATTAACATTTAAAATGCTGTTGGGGAAAACTATTAACCCATTGCCAGCAGGGCACTTTTATTTTTGTAGCTATACTAAATACTTCCTTTTGAAAACATATTGCTGGCTGTTACTAACGATTGTTACCTGTATTGGTTGTGGCTCCTCCTCCTCAAAGAAAATGATTGCGGATGATTCATTACAATACTATCCGCCTACCCCACAAAAAATTGAACGTAGTGAGTTCCGCAGGTTATACAGGGACATAAGTACCTTTTTCGATACCGGTTTATTAAAGCAGGATTTTAACGGCGGCATCCTTATTGCTAAAAATGGTGAGGTTATTTTTGAAAAATACCAGGGCAAGATTGATTTAAGAAAAGACAGCCTTAATAACCTGCTTACCGATTCTACTTCTTTACATATAGCTTCAACATCAAAAACATTTACGGCAGTCGCCATCCTTCGCCTGGCACAGGAAAATAAATTATCGCTGGATGATACATTGCAAAAATTCTTTCCTGCTTTTCCATACAAAAGCATTACTGTAAAGATGCTGCTCAACCATCGCAGTGGCCTCTCCAATTATCTTTATTTTATTTCCAACAGCAATTGGGATAAAAAAAGAAAACTGACAAATGAGGATATGCTGCAGTTTATGATTACAAATAAACCCGATATAAGCTATCCTGCCAATACAAGGTTTAGTTATTGCAACACCAACTTTGTTTTGCTGGCCATGATTATTGAAAAAGTAACCGGCAAGCCCTACCCGGAATATATGCAGCAAAAATATTTCGGTCCATTGCAGATGAAGCATACTTATGTTTTTACGTTGAAAGACACCATTACTGCCAATCCATCATTTACCCGCAAGGGTGGTTGGTGGGAGTATGATTGTATGGATGGTACCTACGGCGATAAAAATATTTATACCACTCCCCGTGATTTATTAAAATGGGATCAGGCATTATATACTGACCAGGTATTAAGTAAAGCCATGGAAGACTCTGCCTTTAAAGGATACAGTTTTGAAAAGCCGTCTATACATAATTATGGTTTGGGGTGGAGGTTACAACTATTGCCAAACCGAAAGAAAATTGTTTACCATTTTGGTAAATGGCATGGCTTTAATGCAGCTTTTGCAAGGCTGATTGATGAACAGGTCACCATCATTATTCTTGGAAATAAATTCAATAAAACTATTTACGGTTCTGCACTTCTTTGTTACGACTTCTTTGGCGACTATCAGCAACAGAAAATTATGAACGATGAAGAAAACCCGGACAGCCTGCAAACACAAATGCCGGGAAGGGAACCGGAAGGGCCGGTGAGAAAGAATAAAAAAGCAAAAAGAAAGAGCATAAAATGATATGGATGATTAACGAACAGAACCCCGAAGAGTGCGACGCAACTAAAGCCCAATCAAGGCGTTGCAGCCCGAAACCAAAAAGTAAAAACCTACTGCCAAAAACCACTTTTCCCCTATCTTTGCCGCCCGGTCAAAACGACCATATTTAATTATTTTTTAGCTGATTAAGAATCAACACTTATGGACAAATTAATCTATCTCGTTCCTGTAATGGGCCTGATTGGGTTACTCTACACCCTTGTAAAGTTTAACTGGGTATCTAAGCAAGATGCCGGCACAGACAGGATGAAAGAAATCAGTAACTACATTGCCGAAGGTGCTATGGCATTTTT
Organism: uncultured Chitinophagaceae bacterium; assembly: GCA_963840755.1. Taxonomy (GTDB): domain Bacteria; phylum Bacteroidota; class Bacteroidia; order Chitinophagales; family Chitinophagaceae; genus JJ008. The sequence goes on from CAWJAG010000003.1 coordinate 249,506, forward strand.
AAAAGCCGAATGGAAAGTATTGGGCTACTTTGTTGTTATTGTTGGCATACTGCTGGCAGTAATGGCGAAGGCTAACCCACACTCCCACTGGTCTATTGCAGTTGCATTTGTATTAGGTGCTGTGTTAAGTGCATTAGCCGGCTTTATAGGAATGAAAGCGGCTACAAAGGCGAATGTAAGAACTGCACAGGCTGCCCGCACCAGTTTAAGCAAAGCATTAAATGTATCATTTGGCGGTGGCTCTGTAATGGGTGTTGGTGTGGCAGGTTTAGCTGTACTTGGTTTGGGTGGTTTATATATTGTATTAAAACAAATTTTTGCACCTGATGCTTCTATCAATTCAGAGGAAATGGTGAGAACCATTGAAGTGCTGACTGGTTTTTCATTAGGAGCAGAATCAATAGCCTTGTTTGCAAGAGTTGGCGGTGGTATTTATACAAAAGCGGCTGATGTAGGTGCTGACCTTGTTGGTAAAGTAGAAGCTGGCATTCCTGAAGATGATCCAAGGAACCCTGCTACTATTGCTGATAATGTTGGTGACAATGTAGGCGATGTGGCTGGTATGGGTGCCGATTTATTTGGTTCTTATGTGGCTACTGTTTTAGCAACAATCGTATTAGGTCAGCAAACAGTAACATTTGGAGGCGATGATATACTGATGGCTTCTCTCCTGTTGTGCTGCCTATGTTAATAGCAGGTGTTGGTATTTTATTTTCTATTGTTGGTACTTTGTTTGTCCGTATTAGCGAAACAGCAGGTATCAATACACATACGGTACAAAATGCATTGAACATGGGCAACTGGGGTTCAATGATTCTAACCGCTTTTGCCGCTGCTGGCTTAGTTTATTGGTTAATGCCTGAGGCAATGGAATTAAGAGGTGTGATATTTACTAAATGGGGGGTATTGGGTGCTATAGGTGTTGGTTTTGCGGTAGGTGCTTTAATGAGCATCATTACCGAATATTATACTGCAATGGGCAAACGTCCGGTTAATTCAATTATCCGTCAATCATCTACCGGTCATGCTACAAATGTAATTGGCGGTTTGGCAATAGGTATGGAATCAACTTTCTTACCAATATTAGTATTGGCTGGTGGTATCTGGGGTTCATATGAGTGTGCAGGTTTATATGGTGTGGCTATTGCTGCGGCTGGTATGATGGCTACTACGGCTATGCAATTGGCGATTGATGCTTTCGGCCCTATTGCTGATAATGCCGGTGGTATTGCTGAAATGAGTGAATTGCCGCCAGATGTTAGTGAAAAAACAGATGTACTGGATGCTGTAGGTAATACAACTGCTGCAAGTGGTAAAGGTTTTGCAATTGCTTCTGCTGCATTAACAGCATTGGCATTGTTTGCTGCTTTTGTTGGTGTGGCCGGTATTACTGGTATTGATATTTATAAAGCAAATGTATTGGCCGGCTTGTTTGTAGGTGCAATGGTTCCATTTATATTTTCATCTTTAGGTATCCGTGCAGTTGGTGAAGCGGCCATGGCAATGGTAGAAGAAGTTCGTCGCCAGTTCCGCACTATTCCTGGTATTATGGAAGGTACAGGTAAACCGGAGTATGATAAATGTGTAGCAATATCTACTCAGGCATCAATTAAGAAAATGATGTTGCCGGGTGCAATTGCTATTATCTCTCCCTTGATTATTGGTTTTATGCCGGTCTTGGTGCAGAAGCATTGGGTGGTTTTCTAGCAGGTGCTACCGTAAGCGGTGTATTAATGGGAATGTTCCAAAACAATGCCGGTGGTGCATGGGATAATGCAAAAAAATCTTTTGAAAAAGGTGTAGAGATAAATGGAGAAATGTTTTACAAAAAATCAGAGCCGCATAAAGCATCTGTAACGGGTGATACGGTGGGTGATCCCTTTAAAGATACTTCTGGCCCATCAATGAATATATTAATTAAATTAATGTCAATTGTATCGTTGGTAATTGCGCCAACGCTGGCACAGATGCATACTAAAAAAGTGGACGCTCCTGTACTGCCCACACCTCCATCAGCACCACAGGGAAAAGTAATAAAAGCAAATGAACAGCCTGTTGTAAAAATAAATACAAACAACACTGTTCAATATTTATAAATAGAATACGATATTTACATTCTTAATCAGAACCATTACTAAGTCCCGCTGTTTCCACAGTGGGGCTTATTTTTTTAGCTCTTAATAAATTTCCTGCCTTTACTTTAATTATTTGTAATGAGTATTTTCTTTGAGAATAATATTGTACCAGTACCTGACTGCCTGGCTATAACAAAATAAACCCCATCTGGGTATTTCTTTTGCAGAAAAACAGAATGCTGGCTATACAAAGTATTTACCGAATGTTGCTCCAGGGTTTTGCACGATACATCAACCAAATCAACAGATATATTGCCTTTCTGATTATTAGCCAATCCTGAAATGGTAAACGAATTTTGAATTACCGTTGGGAAAATACTGACAATACCATTGGGGTTACTGCAAGATTTAATTTTATGAATATTGCTGTAAGATATTTTACCATTACTACTTTCCGCTGCTACCCGGTAATATGTCCACTTAGCATCTGGCATTTTATTCTTATCAACAAAAGAATATACTTTATTTATCCTTGCTTGTTCCCCGATTGTTTCAAACATCCTTCCATCAGTACTTCGCTGAACTAAATATCGCAACACATTCTCCTCGCCTGCCATCGTCCATGCAATTTTCGTACTACAATCAGCCAGAACACTGGTTTGCATATCTGTAAAGTCCAGGGGTAACATTATAAAAAGGTTTCTCATTGAAAGAGCAATAATAACATGGGTATCATTATTGCCATTACCCTTTGTTTCATCAAAAACGGGTACACCTATATTGTCAAAATCTGCAGTGTCCCCGCCCAACAAATTTTGGTATTTGTGTTGTATGTGAACTGTGTGTGGTGGTACCCAGGTATAATGCTGAATCTGTAGCATTATAAAAAAGATGGTTAGAACCCACCGGGGCACCAGTAATACCCAGGTAATCATTGGCAGAACCGCCAACATAAGAAAGATAATATTTGTTTTGAAAATTAAAATCACAAATGATAAACATCATATCAAGTCCGCCGGCATTAAGCCCATGGTAAAAAGTTCCTGTAGGAAAACCCTGCACTGCAAGGTCTGTTGATTGCGTTGACCCCCAGCCAAGTAATGCAATCTGATTATTTACAATTACAGGTCTTACGGAAACAAGTATATCATCATCAGAGCCTCCGGTATAAGTTGCTTCATACCCGGTACCGCCATTGTTATAAATTTTAGCCATAAAGCCATCATAAGCACCGCTTCTTGTATTTTGAAAAACAGTACCCGTCCCTAATGGAAAATCACTGCTGTTTGTCTGACCAACTACTATTGAAACAGAATCCCCAAGGCTGTAAATGCCCCATGCATAATCGCTATTACTTCCACCCATTTTATCTATTATCTCAAACGTAACCGGGCCTGATGCGGGAACACCTATCCTGCCATACAAAGCCTCTTGTCCTGTTGGGTTATTTGGAATTAATGCATTAACCTCAGTAATGTTTCTTGTATTCCCGGCAAATACAATATCACCATTACTTAATACCTGGAAATCATTAATAAGGTCGTCGTTATTTCCACCTACATACGTACCGAAGTTTAAAGAGTTAAAGGAAGAGAATTTCGCTATCCATGCTTCAGAGTTTCCATCAAACACATCATCCGCAAAATTTTCAATATAGTTTGGCGAGGCCACAGGCAAAGTATCTTTTGCAGATAGTGAGATATAGAATGTGCTGTCAGCAACTGCTCTAATTGTAAGTGCTTTATCTGCCCCATCGCTTCCGAGGTAGCTGCAATAAAATAAACTATCAAGTGTCGGATTAAAGACTGCAACAAACCCATCATTATTGCCATGATATACTGAATCGAAAGCAGGATATTTGCCATCCACAATTTTTGTAACAGGAAAATCTGCTGAGCCGGTATAGCCACATACATAAACAAAAGAAGTGCTTAAAGAAATTCCAATAGCCACATCTGCACCAGTACCGCCAAGGTAAGTAATGCTTGTTACAAACTGTCCGTTTTTAGACAAGGCATAAATTAAAGCATCAGGGTCAGAAGAAATTGTTCCGTTGTGGGCAGTTGATAAAGCGGCTGCATATACAGTAGAAACCTGTAGGTTGGCAGCCCCTGCACAATAAATATGCTGGTTGTCATCACTGTATTCAATACCATACAGGTACTCATCAAAACTTGCATTGCCGCCATCAAAAAAAGTACCCCATAACAATTCGGGGTCTATTACCAGCGGATATTTTTTTACGTTTCTGCCAGTACCCTTAAATCTTATTTCATTGTTTTTGTTGCTTACAAAAGCTACCGGTACCTTTTGCTTTCCGGCAGGTGTTACATAATAACTTTCCGGCAGGTGCATATTAAAATCACCAAGACCTAACCCGATTTTCAAACTTCCGTTTTTCTGTACATGCAAACCATTCTGGCCATTAAATTTCATAGTGATGTCAGAAGCATTGCCACCCGGCAATACTATCCAGTCAAACTCCAGGTGGCCATCTTCCTGGCTGTATAAACGCAGGTCAATCTTGTTATAAATATTCTTCAGTATGATTTCCGAAAAACTTTCTGCCATTGTGTTGTCAGACAAATTAGCTGCAGAAACATAATTTCTTTTAACAGGAAAAGGTTTTATTTTTTCTACACCAGAAAGACCCGGGCTGCCTTTAAACTTTATAGAAAATGTGCTATAGCTGAATTTCTTATTTGTTGCCTCTGCAGGTTCTGCTGAGATGCTCTTTTTCCCTTTTTTATTTTCCTTTATTGGATCTGTAATAATAATCCTTAGCCTGTCTTTCTCTATAAAAACAGTTTGCAATGGGGATGAAAAGTAGGCAATCACATTTTGGGGAATACCCTCTTGCCCTTTATTTTCTACAAACTGTATTTTACTGCTGTTCTGTTTAAGTGTTTTTCTCACCGCAGTTTCTACTTCAGCAGATAAAACAGAGGATTGGTTTTTGGTTTTGCTTACCGGCAGTATTTGCGCATAAGAAACAGGCAGGGAAAAGAAAGTAAGAAAGAGAAGCAGGTAAAACTTGCTTTGATTGATTTTCGCTAATGCATAATACATTAACAGCCCCCCGCCAGGGTTTTGATTTTTCATAGTTGTAAATTTTAGCGGTGGCCTGTCGAAATAGTGGAATGCTAAAGTATAATTATATATAACAAATATTATACATAGTTTTACCCGATTTCAATAGGAAATCTACTTAGCTGATTGAACATATATAATCCGGGAAAAATTCTAACTGAGTAATCAGGATTCCGTCTCCTTCTCACTCATCAAATACGCCTTTATAAATCCATCCAACTCTCCATCCATCACCGGGCCTATATTTCCTACTTCGTAATCGGTGCGATGGTCTTTAATCATTTTATACGGATGAAAAACATAAGAACGGATTTGAGAACCCCACTCTATCTTTTTCTTTTTGGAGTTGGTAGCATCTTTCAGTGCATTACGTTTCTGCAATTCCATTTCATACAAACGGCTTTTCAGCATCTGCATTGCTAACTCACGGTTACCCAACTGACTTCTATCCTGCTGGCACACCACTACTATGCCTGTTGGTATATGCGTTAGCTGTACTTTAGTTTCTACTTTATTTACATTCTGCCCACCGGCGCCACCACTGCGGCTTGTTTCCATTTTTACATCGGCAGGGTTTACTTCAATGTTGATCGTATCATCCACCATCGGGTAAGCATACACACTTACAAAAGAAGTATGCCGCCTTGCATTACTATCAAAGGGTGAAATGCGAACTAAGCGATGCACACCGCTTTCTGCTTTTAAAAACCCATAAGCAAACGGCCCTTCAAATTGTAGCGTAGCTGTTTTAATGCCCGCTCCATCACCCCATTGCCAATCCATCTCCGTTACTTTCCAGCCCTGCTTTTCGCCATACATTCTATACATACGGGCCAGCATTTCTGCCCAGTCCTGACTTTCGGTGCCACCGGCACCTGAGTTTATTTGTAACACAGCCGGCAGTTCATCCTCTGGTTCGTTCAGTGTAGCTTTAAACTCTGCATCATCAATTAATACCAATGCATTTTCATACGCCACTTTCGTTTCTTCTTCGGTAGCATCGCCACCTTTCCAGAATTCGAATAGCACAGCAAAATCCTCTACAGACGTTTCAGCCGTCTCATAGAGTTTTACCCAGTACTCATTAACCTTGGTGTTTTTAAGAATTTCGGTAGCCCTTTTATTGTCATCCCAGAAACCGGGACTTAACGAAAGCTGCTTGTCTTCTTCAATTTTATATCGTCTGTTTTCGACGTCAAAGAAACCTCCTTACCCCGGCAATGCGGGACCGCATATCATTCAATTTTTCGATTGTCATAGCTGCGAAGATAATTGATTTGATGATTTGAAAATGAGTTGATTTGGAGATGAGATTATGTAGCCAGCTGTAGTGCTACTATCAGCTTCGTTGCAAGTTTACCCTGAGGTAACGAAGGGCACACTTCAGGGTTCTGTTCGTTATTGAGCATTTTGGATGTTTCTTTTTCTTATTTTGAATTATCTTTAGTTCAATCTTTTGGTGAGAAGAATCCACAAATAGCAGCATAAAGGCGGGGCTTATTTTTGTATATTAGCTATATGAAATTATTAACTCTCTTATTTTGTTTAATATTAGGTACAGCATTTGGATGCTTCAGCCAGCATACGGTCACCCTATTAAAGGATGATTTTAAAGACAATCGAAATGGGTGGTATTTAAAAAATGATACCTCTTTTTTAGTTGATATCAATAAAGGTGGTTTTACATTCAGAAAAGTTTATTAAGGATTTAAACGGTATCGAGATTTCCCCAAGTCATATAGAAATACCCGGAAGATAAATACGCCTTAAAGAGTTTTTCCAGTGAACATATTTATGCAAATGAATTATGGGGAATTGAAAACCAGTTGACCTCTGTTGAGATCAGAAGCTATCCAAAAGAGGGTGAACATAAGGGAGTTTGGACTAAGAGAAGGTGTTGACAAATCAGTTAAAGATAATTCCATTATCAAAAAAACTGAATTATGTTTAGAAAAGATTTGGTGAAATCTATAGATGACCTATGTTAATAAAAGAAAAATATCGTTATGAGGATTATTACTGATTCCAGAAAACGACAAAAGATTGACAATATATAAGAACCATTCCGGCCAAAATGAAATATGTGTAATAAATATCCGGAAATATTCAGCAAGGTGACTATTTAATATTAACGTTAATAATTGGCAATATTTCAACAGTTCGTAACAACCTATTATCAGCCCGGTTTAGAATTTTCAACGATAAAGAGAATATTTCAATTGGAATCATTTTGACTTAGGACATTGCCCCCTATAAAAAATATTAAACCATATTAACATGAGCAATATAATACATCCCTGATAAAATTGGTATAGTCAGAAATTATTAAGATGCTTTCCCAAAAAAAAAGATTTTTTAGAAGGGAAATCCAAAGCAAACCCATTAAATAATCAAAAGATAGCGATAATATGAAATTAGGAGCATTTTCATTTAGTCTTAATGTAAAAGAGCATCACGCGTAAAATTTTAGAGAATCTTAGATACAAGATGGTGAGGAGACAGTTAAATGAATTACGTTATAATCAAAATGAAAATTATAATTGGATTGTTCCAGCTGATGTTTGAAAACAACATTTTGACTTGTTAATCCAGCGTTGGGCTGAGAATGGAAAGATGTTAAGTCATTTGATGACGTAAGAGAAATTCAGCGAATTGAAAGAAAACAGGTATTAAACCGGAAAGTGAGATAGCGGCGAATACATGGACCGGCAAGTATTATATTTAAAACCGTGATGGAAAGTTAGTGATTACCAACACGAATCAAAATTGCCCTTTCTAAACAAACTATTCGACCGCTGTTGGTCTTCCAAAATCTTTGAACGGCCTTTGTTGTGTGTTGTGTGATAGCTTTGTGCCGTTTGCAAAACACCAACAAACAAATTTAGGGTTTCCTATTGCTCCTGCTGTTGGTCTCTTGCCTGCGACACAATACCCACACACAAGACACAACAGCGGCGTGATGCTTTTGTTTGAACACCAAAAATGGTAAAATTTTTAAGCAGGTTGGCTTCAACAATCGCCGACTCATCCAATCCATTTCTGTAAATGCAAACATTATTCGTAATTTGTTTACAGCTACTTAAATTTGAAAAGATGAAACAATTATTCCTTTTTACTTATTTGCTTCGCTTCTTTAAGTATGAATGGCCAAGCAAGTCTCATTTGATGGACACAAGTGGGAAGCACCCTACCATCTGCCCATACCAAAAGATTGGGGCGTTGAACGATTTTTGATTCCGATAAATTTTGCTCCGTCAAATTGCTTATAAAGGAGTGGAAGATATTCGTTTTACTCCCGGCTGGGCCAAAATAAAAAGTGACGAATACTGGACTTATGCTTTTTTGTGGTACTTAGATGGCACAGTGAAAACAAATAAGAAAATAATAGCGGAGAATTTGAAAGCTTATTACACTGGGTTATTTACCATTAATAGAGATAGTGCCAAAAAGCGGCCGTGAAATCAAAACCAAGCAATACGGTTTTCAAAAAAACACCAACCGATAAAGGTGATGTAAAACTTTTCCGGAACAATCGAAATGATAGATTATATGCAACAGAAACCAATAACATTAAATTGCAGGGTACACCTGAAATATTGTCGGGATGAGGATAAGACCATTATCTTCTACGAATTATCACCCCAACCTTTTACAAATAAAGTTTGGAAAAGCCTTAACCAACTATGGTTAGATTTTAGATGTAAAAAATAACGTTATGCAGGTCCGTGTTACTACAGTGTAAAATTTACGAACGACGATTGCAAAACTGCAGCTGGTAACATAATTGTATTTTTCTTATTAAATTGCTCTGATAAAATATAGTCCATGAATACTACTGACACACATAACCAGCGTATAGCAAACCTGACATTTGCTTCGGTCTATCCACATTATGTTACAAAAGTGGAGAAGAAAGGCAGAACAAAAGAAGAATTGCACCAGGTGATAAAATGGCTGACCGGCTTTGATAATAAGAAACTGCAAAAGCTAATAGATGATAAAGTAACATTTGAAACATTCTTTCAACAAGCTAAGTTAAACCCTAATGCCCACCTCATCACCGGGTTAATCTGTGGCTATCGGATAGAGGAAATTGAAAATAAATTGACCCGGCAGACAAGATACCTGGACAAACTTGTGGATGAATTGGCAAAAGGAAAGACTATGGAAAAGATTTTAAGGAAGTAAGGAGAATAAGGCAGATTACATATCTTCGCCGTTGTTGGTGTTCAATAATCAAACTCCTTCTCCATTAAAACTCTACATCAACAACCCGAACTCAATACTTGTCGATACCAAAAGGGATATATACAAATGCTCATCATGTTACTACAGCCAAAGTGTGTCCTTCGTTGCCTCAGGATAAACTTGCAAGGGACGATGATAGTAGTAATACAGTTGGCTAAATAATTTTCGCAGTGGCCTGATTTACTGCCGATTAGATTCAAAAGTTCCTAGTCCGGGTTAACGGGATATTTTAGCTTATATTTATTTTATAAAATTTATAATCTATGTACAGGAAAAATATTTTTACTGTATCCGCTTGCCTGTGTATATGGGTAACAACTTTTGCACAAACTAAAAAAAGCAAAATAGCTGAGATAATGAAAACCTATCACAGCTATAATATGTTTGACGGCGCTGTGTTAGTTGCTGAAAACGGGAAAATAATTTATAAAGGGGCTTTTGGCAAGGCTAACCGGGAGTGGGATATTAATAATTCGGTGGATACAAAATTTATGATTGGCTCCATATCTAAACCGATTACTTGTTTTTTAACCTTACTACAAGCCCAAAAAGGATTGATTGATATTAATAAAACCATTCAGGATTATCTCCCTGAATTTAAAAATAAACCTGCGGCTAAGGTTACAATAAAACAGTTGATGAGTAACACTTCTGGTATGCCGAATTACGATATCATTGAAGGGTTTTTTACAAAATACAGCAGGCAAAACTATACCCGAGAAGAATATGTAAAAGTGTATATGGACTCAGCCTTAGTGTTTGAACCCGGCACTAAAAATTTTTATAGCAGTTGGGGCTTCTTCACCTTAGGATATATTTTAGAAAGGGTTTCGGGTAAATCATTTGCCCAATTAATGAAGCAGGATATTTTTGATAAATTACAAATGACCAACACAGCCAGCTATCATCACACACAAATAGTTCCAAAAAGGGCACAAGGGTATGATTATGCTTTTGGTGGATTTACAAGTGGCGATTTCAGGGACCAATCTAATACCATGGGGGCTGGTGATTTATATTCTACTGTTGAGGATATGTTTAAACTGCATATTGGTATTCAAAATAATACATTACTGAATAAACAACTTACTGACGAAATGCTTACACCGGGTTTACTCCCGACAAATATGGCTATGGTTGGTTCAACCAAAATTTCAGAGTACACAGATAAAGATAGTGTAGCTGCTAATTATCACCTGGGTATGATGGAAGGATTTATTAGTTTTTTTATCCGGATACCCGAAACGAATAGTTGTGCTATTATTCTTTGCAATAGCTCACCCACTGATTTTTTTGGCATTATAAAAAACCTGGTAAAAGTATTGTACAACAAACCTGCTGTATTAAAACAGCCGATGCAGAAGAAAATGGAAAAACTTATTGCGGAGGTTGGAGCAAGCAGTGCCGTACAAGCTTATCAGCAATTAAAATCAGATACAATTAAATATTATGTCGATTGGATATCTATGAACTTTCTTGCTGAACAATTATTTGATTTAAAGCGATATGGTGATGCAAAAGTAATTTCTGAGAACAATGTGCTGGAGTTTCCAAACAGGGGTCTTGTACATTATACAATGGGAAATATTTATTTAGCTTTAAACAGAAAGCAAGATGCAATTATTTCCTATAATAAAGCTTTAGCAATCGATCCTGATTACATTGAGGCAAAAAATAAATTAAAGGATTTAACAAATCAATAGTGTGTTATTATATATCACCAATGGGTAAAAAATATTACACCGTTATTGGTGTTTAATAATCAACCTCTTTCTCTTTAATACCGCTTAGCCGGTACCAATTTAAAAATATATCCCTTTTCCACAGAGATATAAAGATAACCATCAGGAGACTGCTGCACATCCCTCACCCTTCCTATATTTTTTATTAACATTTCTTCACCAACTATCTTGTTTCTTTTAATTTTACAACGGTTCAGGTAACCAAACCTCATTGAAGTAGCCATCAGGTCACCCTTCCATTCGGGATAACGATTTCCCTGAACAAAGGTCATTCCACCAGGACCTATTGATGGTATCCAATAATGAACAGGTTGTTGCATCCCTTCCATTGCTGTTTTATTTGTAATTATAGTTCCATTATAATCTATGCCATACGAAATAACAGGCCATCCATAATTTCTTCCTTTCTTTACAATATTTATTTCATCACCGCCCCGGGGGCCATGTTCATCTTGCCACATAATACCTGTAGTGGGGTGCATGGCAAGCCCCTGCGGGTTACGGTTACCATAAGTATAAATAGAAGGGACTGCCCCTTGTATGTTTACAAAGGGGTTTTTTTCGGGGATACTTCCATCATCATTAATCCGGTGTACTTTTCCAAAGGGGTTTGAAAGGCTTTGCGGATGTTCTTTGTATTTACTTCTATCCCCCACAGTAAAATATAAATAACCCATCCAGTCAAACTCAAGGCGGCAACCATAATGTATAGTTGGGCTTAAATACGGAAGTGCTTCAAAGATAATTTTCTGCTCTGTTAATTCATTTCCTTTTAATACTGCCCGCATAATGGCTGTTGTGGAAAGTGTTTTGCCTTCTTCTTTTTTAATGGCTGAATAAGAAATGTAAAGGGTTTTATTCTTTTTATAGTCAGGGTGTAGGGCTATATCCATCAGGCCTGCCTGTTGTGCAAAAAGCACTTCGGGAACACCACTAATTAGTTGCATCTCTTTGTTTTTATTTACCCTGTATAATTTGCCGGATTTTTCGGTAAATAGCAAATCACCATTCGGCAAAAAAGCCATACCCCAGGCAATGCCAATACCTTTTACCACTGTATCAAGCCGGATATCTATATTCTTTGACGGAAAGAAATTCTCTTTGATGGGTTCGTTTTTAAAATCATACCGTTTCAAGTTTTCAATACCAGTGAGGATGTAGGCAGACAATTCATACGTCTCCTCATCAGTAAAAGTGGTATCGTAAGCCGGCATGCCTTCATTTTCATAACCATACTTAATGGCTTTAAAAAGATCTTCCCGGCTGCTGCCATGTTTCCACTTACGGTCAACAAAGGCATCCATTTTTTCGCCATGGCAGCCACCACAATAGTTTATATAATTTGCTTTGGCCCGGGTAAAGTTTGTATCACTTACAATTATCCCTTCTTTAAGAGGTTGTTGACCTGCAGGCAAACCATCATTCAATTTAGCATTCCATAAAAACCCTGTAATAACCAGAGCACTGATGCAACCAAACGTTTTAATCATAGATTTAATTTAAAGAGACGGCAAGAATAAAATATATTGCCAATGTATATGAGAATCATTTATTGTCCGTCCTGTATTGTCTGAAAAGATAATTATTTTCCACGGCTATGCCCGGCCCATGATTCTCAACAGTTTCCCAACGCCATGATGTCATTGGCTTTGGCAATCCCGTCTGCCTGCCCCATGAAAGAAAAAAACCAGCAACAGGGTAAAAGAAACAAAGTGATTGGATTTTTAATAATATCTTACAATCTGTAAAATAATAAACATATGAAAGCGGTTAAATTCATTCTGGCTCTTGTAATTTGTACGGCATTAATACAACCAAAAGCTTCAGCACAAACCAAACAATTCAAAGCTTTACTGGTAACTACCACTAATGGCTGGCACCACGAATCGCTGCATTATGGAGTAGTGGCATTGAAAGAGCTGGCGGTTAGAAATTATTTTGATGTAATCTTATTAGAAAACCCCAACGGATTTACGGATAAATACCTTGAGCAATTTCAGGTAGTTATTTTTTTAAATACTACCGGCAACATATTAGACAGTACACAGCAAAAAGTAATGGAACGTTTTATTCAATCAGGTAAAGGTTATGTTGGCATACACAGTGCATCTGATACGGAGTATGATTGGGAGTGGTACACAAAATTAGTAGGCAGGATGTTTTATGTTCACCCGGTTATTCAAACTGCCAAGCTCAATATCCTTGATGCTACATTTCCGGGTTTGCAGGGATTTGCCAATAATAAATTATGGACAGATGAGTGGTATGAGTTTGGCCCGGAAAAAACTACTGGCCTTAATTATATATTAGCAGTTGATGAATCTACTTATAACCCAAAAGCAGATTGGGGCACCAAGAAAACAACAGGTATGGGAAAAATGCACCCCATTTCATGGTATCATAATTATGATAGTGGCCGTTCTTTTTATACAGCACTGGGGCACCTGCCTGCTATTTATAGCGATGCTGCATTTCTCAATCATGTATATGCAGGAATTTTGTGGGCGGCTACGGGTAAAAAATAAGGGCTGTTTATTATATGGCTACCGAATCATACACAATTACTTTTTCCCACAGGGCAACACATTCTTCCACAAATTTTAAATGAATGGGGTCAACTTGGTAGCTGTCCTGAGCAGCTTTGTTATCAAACAGGACCAGCCATGAAACTGCATACGATCCATCAATTACTTCCCTGCTTGTAGAAGCTGGTTTGCCAATTTGGAATTGTCTTATTGTGGTAACTGCAGACAGTTTTTGTAAACCGGCAACCAGTTGGGTAAGGTCTTTTTCGCTATTGGCATTTTTAAGCCAGAAATATACATGGTGTACAAATACGTTTTTCATATCTATTATTTCTACAAATATAAATATTGCGGCCATTAGCGGTTTATTAATGTTGGAAGTAAGCTATATCTTTAAGTTGTTTAAATTTTTATATGAAAACGGTAACAGAAAGAATAAAGGAATTTAATAAGGGGTTGCTGCCCACCTCCCTTGAAATAAAATATGAGAGAATTGCTGAAAATGAATTCAGGTTTTTTCGGGGTACCTGTCATTTATTTTATGAAGATCTTGCCATGCAACAAAATTTCCCTGCATCACCTGCCGGATGGTTATGCGGCGATCTGCATCTCGAAAATTTTGGCAGTTACAAAGGCAATAACCGTTTAGTTTATTTTGACCTGAATGATTTTGGCGATGCCATACTTGCACCCGTTGCCTGGGAAATTGTGCGGATGGCAGCCAGCATTTTTTCTGCATTTGAATCACTAAAAGCAGATGCTGCAAAGGCAGAACGAATTGTAACCCTGTTCCTCGAAAAATATGCTGCAACACTAAAAAGAGGGAAAGCTTTATATATTGAGTGGCAGGTGGCAGAAGGAATAGTAAAAATTTTTCTGCAAAAAGTTGGCGAACGAAAACAAAAGGACTTAATTGATAAAAGAACAAAGGGAAAAGGCAATTCGCTCAGGTTGGAGATAGATAACGAACGGCATTTCGAAATAAACGAGGCACTGAAAAAAGAATTGCATCAACATATCTTACAGTGGAATGAACAGAATAAATACCTTGACGATTATGATTTTCTTGATGTTGCTTTTCGTATTGCCGGAACGGGAAGCATCGGCCTCAGCCGCTATTGTTTTTTATTCTGCCACAGAGAAAATGAAAAAAGCTATTTGTTGCTTGATATGAAAGAAGTAACCACATCTGCTTTACAACCATATGTAACTCTTAAGCAACCCGTATGGGTAAATGAAGCAGTAAGGATTTGTACTATAGAAAATTATATGCAAAATATTTCTCCTGCCCTGTTAGGAACTACCACTTTTAAAGATGCTTCTTATATAATAAGGGAGCTGCAACCCAGCTCGGATAAAATAGATTTTGAGGATATAGTTAATAATGATGCGGATATTTTGCAGGTAACAAACGACATGGCTCTTTTAACCGCCTCATCACAACTAAGGAGTGCAGGAAGAAAAGGCTCTGCTACTGCAGATGAACTTATTGAATTTGGGACAAACCCGCATTGGATTCCGGAAATACTTTCGTTTAGCAAATCTTTTGCCTTGCAAATGAAAAATTATTATAAAGAATACACCGGAGAATATGCTAAAGGAATATTTAAAACACTATAAATTAGTCAAGGGCTACAACTATCTGGAAAGATAGCTTATCTTACTTTCAAAAAACAAAAAATGTGTTTTTCAGCTACTGCAAGTTTTGGAGCCAGTGCCGTACTCGGTACTCTTGGAATTATTTCCGTTGCTAAGGCAAAAACAAACCCTCAAAAGGTATTTGCTACCATCCCATTACTTTTTGCAGTGCAACAGCTTTCGGAAGGGCTGCTTTGGTTATCGCTGAAGAATGCTGACATGGCTTCCTGGCAGTCATTGCTTACTCATATTTTTTTAATATTCGCAATGGCGGTATGGCCTTTCTGGATACCATTTACCATTTGGCTGCTGGAGAAAGATGCTATAAGGAAAAAGAAAATAAAGCTGTTCGTATGGGTAGGGGCAGTAGTAGCCATTGGTGTATGTGTTATACTTTTCAGTTACCCTGTTGAGGTTGTTACACCGTTTTGTTTTAACTGTCCGGGGTCTTCTTTATCTCCCCGGGATCATCTTCACTATGAATTTGCTATTCCCGCAATGATAAAAAAGCTGATTGTAGTATTCAGTGTGCTTTATATTGCCGCTACTATTGTTACCCCTTTCTTCTCCACTATTAAAAAAATGAAATGGCTGGGTTTTGTTTTCCTGGCTTCATATCTTTTTGCGATTGGCTTCTACAGGGGTTTCGTTATTTCTGTATGGTGTTTCTTTGCTGCCTTGCTCAGCTTTGTGGTGCTTTGGATAATTATTGATTTACGAAAGAGGAACCACATAGAAACATAGAAAAGCACACATAGTTTTTTATAAAAGAACAAAGGCCGTAAAGTATTTCTCTTTGCGACCTTTGTCTGAAATATTCCAACAAAAAAATTATTCTAACTCTACATTACTGTTCTTATTAATCTTGTTCACCTTTATTACCCTAACGAAGCTTAAAAACCTGATGATAGGATAAGTGGGGTCAAACTCATACCAACGTTTTCCAAAGTTAATGGCCGAAGGTGTTTTGTGATGGTTGTTATGATACGCCTCACCCATCAGGAATAAATCCATCGGGTATAAATTCTTAGAAGTGTTATCCATTTTGAAATTTACTGTACCATATTTATGCGCAAACCAGTTTATAACGGCTCCGTGCAACGGCAACATGACAATATGAATAGGAATCAGCAAATACCACCAGGCCGATGGTGCAAAAAGAATATAGAACGTAATATAAAAAGCAATCCATCCTACCCTGGACAGCCAGTTGTGTGCAACTTTATCTAATGCCGGCCAATCAGGTAGATTTTTTAGAAACCTATCTTCGATTTCTATTTTATTATTAAACACCCCTGAGGTAAAGTTGCGGCTGCGCCACATCATTATCCAAAGGTTATCATCATACTTAGGTGAATGCGGATCTTTCTCTGTGTCAGTATATGCATGGTGCATACGGTGCATAATAGCATACACCCTCGGACTTACATAGGAGGAACCCTGTCCGATATAAGCAAGCAGATAAAAAAAACGTTCCCAAAATTTGCTCATACTGAAGGCAGCATGAGAGGCGTAACGGTGTTGAAGAAATGTCTGAGAAAAAATTGCAACATACCAGTGGCACGCAAAAAACAAAAGTATTATTAACATTAAAGGTTTGGGGGCTAATAAACAGACCGATGTTGACCTGTAAGGTACGGTTAATAGTTTATTCTGGTTTTTTTATTTACCTTATTTAATAGATTAAATAGAGATGTTCTTATTTTGGCTAACCATTGTTCTTCTTAATCTATAAATTGATTTATGAAAAAGAAATTCATTATTATTTTATTGGTTTGCATCTCAACTATTACAAACGCAACAGTTAAAGATTCAACCATTGTATATAACCTGCCGGATAGTGTAAAGGCCGTTCAGTTTCTTGTGGAGATAAAAATTACTGACCTTAATGATACAAAACGTTTTACCGCAGGCATCAGAACAAACTTGGGTTCTGTTTATTTATTCGAGCATAAAGGAAGAAGGGGTGTCTCTTTCCAAATGCATGAGTTTAGTAGGGTGGTTTCGACAGGCTTTGGAGTAAAAGATATTCGTTTAGGTGGTTTTTATTTTAATTATAAATGGCAAACAGGTATAACATATAAACTAATGGTTGCAATGGCTTCTGATACATCTGCAAAAATTTGCCTTTATTCTGCTTATATTTTTCTTCCCGATGAAAATAAATGGAAGCTTATTGGCAGCCGTAAACATCCATTTGATAATGATAAAATGCAGAAACCAGCTTCATTTTTAACTACTACTAAAAAAAGTACAGGCAATATGATAATTGGGGAAGTATGGTGCCAACGTAGCAACGGTTCTTGGAAATATATGAAAGAAGGAAACCCCGCCCCTCCAATCATTAATTATTACGGCCATGCCGATAGTATAATTCAACAACAAACAGATATTAAGATAATCACCGACTCTATTACATCAGGTAAAACATATGCAATTAACAATGTAAATGATGTGTACTACACTATCATGAAAGAAGGAACAGGAAGACAGGTTTCCGTTGATGATACGGTTACTGTTTTTTATAAAGGTTATCTTTTCTCAAACGGTACTGTATTTGATCAGACAAAAGATAAACCTGCTGTTTTTTCCGCTTAAACGGCTAATTAAAGGCTGGCAGATTGGTTTGCCCCAATGCAAAATAGGTGGTAAAATAAAACTGCTGATACCATCAAACCTTGCTTATTCTATCCGTACAAGGGCGGCAAAAATTCCTCCCAACAGCATCCTTGTGTTTGAAATAGAGATTGTTGATGCAAAATCATCTCTGTAAATAAAAAGGAGTAGATCGCTTTTAAGCCATATAAATCAAGCAATTAAAAATAATTGTGTAAAAATACTGTCGGGCAAAAACGAAAATATACTTAGTAAAGTTATGAGATATGGAATCTGGTTTTTATTTTGTCGTTCCTTAAACGCAAAAACGGCCCCACTTGAAAAAATTAACCCTGAGCATCTTTTTTCTGAGCATACTTATCTCTTCTTGTCAAAGGGAGTTGCTGGAACCACCTGTTGAGAAGGTTACGGTAAAAGCAACCCCATGTATCGAGCAAAAAGTCAATCCCACTGGCCGCTCCTACTCTACTGATTCGTTGGTTGAATACAATTGTACCGAAAAGCATTGCGGGTTCCTTCCCTTAAGCACAAAAAATTATTGGGTTTATGAGGATTCTGTTTTTAGCAACGGGGTTTTTGTAAAAGTACAGATGGACACTTTGCGGTTCAATACAACTTACAAATCGCTGCAGGATGGGTTAATCTGGTGGAAGCCGAACATGGGTATTGGCCTGCCCCGGTTGCTTTACACAAATGATTCTTCTTTTTTTGCAGCCAATGAAAGTTTGCTGATGCCCGAGTTTACAAATACCCGCAAAGATTATGGTTTGTTTGCAGGTGATTCTGTAAAATACCTTGGCAGTTTTGAAGATGTGGCTGCACAGTGCCGTTCTTTAAAAATAGAAACAAGTATTAAAATACCCGCAGGCAGTTATAGCAACTATCTTTATTTTGAAAAGAATGCCCGGTTTTTTGGAAGGGACCAGTTGTATTACAAACCCGGTATCGGTATATTAAAGTATGTACAGGAAAGGGCAACCCCCGGTTCACCACAAATTAAGCTGCTTAAAGTTTGCACATTGGTTTCTTACCATATAGAATAAAAGCACATTCTCCTTGTTTTATTATCTTTAGTATATATATGCTTCAGCAGAAGCTATAAAGTCTGTATTAAAAGATATGTCTGCACAATTAAAAGAGATACAGCAAATATTAAAAGCAAAAGCTACATCTGTTACTAAATTGGCTTCCGAAAAATTTATTCCCGGAAATACGGAAAAAGTATATGGTGTAAGAACCGCTGTATTGAATGAATTGGCAAAGCAATATAAAAGGGACGGCTTTGAATTAGCCGAAGCTTTATGGAAGCAAGGGTCGTATGAAGAAAAAATGATAGCTGTAAAATTACTCAGCCATATTGCAAAGAAAGATCCGGCACAGTCAATAAAACTGGTTGAATTATTTGCAAAGAATATTGGCAACTGGGCTATATGCGACACAATCGGTATGCAGGCATTAAAGCCCATTGTAAAAACCCATCAAAAAGAAATATTTGCCCTTGCCTGGAAATATAACAACTCAAAAGATTTTTGGCAACGAAGGTTGTCATTGGTGCTGGTAGAATGGTACACCCGGATAAAAGCCCACCACCCTGAAATAAAACAATTAATAAATAATTTGGAAAACGACGAAGAGTATAATGTAAAGAAAGCCATAGCATGGATAAACAAGAACTTCGCCAAAGGCAAATAATAAAAGCCCCCCGCATTTACTTCGGGAGGCTTTTAGCTTTATATATGCTTAAGGTTACGGTAGTGTAATCACCCGTTGGTTATTACCATTGTTCCAGGTAAGTAATGCTTTGTTATCGCAATCACCATTATTGGGAAAACCAAAGTCGAGATATAGCACCCTGGTATTTATTTTTATTTTTACGGTGCCTTCGCTAATCCAATGGCAGGCCACTTTTTTAATTAATGGAGACTCTGTATTAAGATTAACAGTTTTGCCATTATTAAATACAGTTGAAGAACGGCCAACAATCTGGTACACATCATCCCTTACTATTGCAGTAAGCATCCCCGCAATTTGTTTTACGGTTTTCTTTCCTTCGTAAGAGTAGCCCCTGCCGCTTGGGAAGGTAACCCGGCCATCCAATACTTCAATGCTCCATTTGTTCATTGGGGGTTCGCTGAGATTCATAAATACTTTTGTGCCTTCAATATGCACCCTGTTTACATGAAAGCGAACAAAAGTCATGGTAACAACAGAACCTGGTCTGCGATAAGGGCCTGTAAAATGCAGTACAATTTTACCGCTTCTTACTTTACCATCACGGCCGCGGCAACTGTCGCCAAAATCAATAGTAACTGTTTTGGGGTAAGTACTGTCGTTAGGTGTAACGGTAATAGTGGCACAATCACCAATTCTTTCCCTCAGTTCCAAAAATCGGGGAAGAAATAAACGGCCCTGTTCGTTAGAAGCAGAACGGCCTTCTACTCCAAAGCCCCCTGCGTTACCTTCTTCATCGGCAGCAGTAGTGGCAATATCATCTGCATCGTCAAAGCTGGCTTCAGCTTGTGAGCTTTCATCAGATAATGTTGCTGCTTCTTCTTCTGTTACTGTTTCGGCGTTGTTGGTGCTTACTTCTTTTTGACAAGATGTAAAAACGAAAGTGGAAAATAGTATTGCAACTGCGGCAATAGTAATCCGGTTAATTGAGAAAGTTTTCATGGCTATACTTTTTTTGTTTTTAAAAAATCATTTAACGAAACTTTTGAAGAGGATGGAGCAAGAAAGTTTAAAAGGTTGCGTAAAAGAAATTTTTTATTTTTAATTAAACCATTGGCAAACCATACAGTCGCCCTTCTTTACGAAAGCAATAGAGAAAGAATAATACAGGAGGAGATTTTTGTATCTCCCTTTAGAGCCTTTCCCGATTATTTCGGGAGGACAGGGGGTAAAAAAAGCTACAAGCCATAAGCCGGATTCTGTCGTGGGCTATCATTTATCTGTCCCGGCAGTTACCTGCCGGGATCAAGCTGCCTACCCTGGTTCTTGAACGAGCCGCTCTTAAACGAACCTATACGTGGCATTTCAGCATGCAAGGTTTACCCGCAAATAATGTTACCATTAAAAGCCGTAGGCTCTTACCCTACGTTTTCACCCTTACCCCTCGGAGGCAGTTATTTTCTGTGGCACTATCTCTTACCCTGATTGCTCAAAGTAGCCGGCTCTTCACCGGTGCATTGCTCTGTGCTGTCCGGACTTTCCTCCTCCTAAATAAATAAGAAGCGATAGCCTGGCTTGTAGCGAGGATAAAGGTAATTGTTTTTATTAGCCCGGCTGAATTGCACTATGATTGTCTGCGGAGTTTACCCTGAGGTAACGAAGAGTCGCACTGTTCTGGGTTCTGTTCGCTATTGAGCAAAATGCAGAGAGTTTATTACCTCTGGTAATTTTAATATTGAAAAAATATCTCCGTAGCCCCATACCCAAAACTGGGATGGTATTGGTTTACAAAAGACTTTACTTCCCGTTTTCAACCGCAGTATATCATGTATTTCATTTCGAAGCACCCCCTCTCCCACACCATGTATTACGATTAATGAAGTGCTGGTGGTGGGCAAGGGCAAGGTCATAATATTTTTCAAAAGTTTTTAATTGCAGGCTTACAATTTCATAATTGCTCATGCGGTTATAATTGTCTGTAAGCTTTTCTATATGCAGGTCAATCACTGTACGGGCAGGCTCCAAATGCTGCCTTGCTTTTGATGCTTCATAAATTTTATAGCCTTTTTGTGCAAGTCTTCCCATTTCAACTTTGTCTTCAATTATTTTATCAGGATATGTTTCAAACAACAACTGCGAGAAAGTGGCAAGGTTCTTTTGTTTCAGTTCTTCTATTTTACCAAAAAGATATTTTGGTTTAAGCTTTATGGCTGCTTCAAAATGTTCTGCTTTGTTCTTTCGAGGCTGTAATAAAGAAAAATCAAATTCAAAAGAAGGGCTGTCGTTCATATCTGCAAAATCAACATCATGCAGATAAAAATCTTCAAAAGGCTGTATGGTATTTTTTAAATCAAAATCAGGCTTGCCAAAGAAATGCAGTTTGTAAACAAAGTTGTACGGCGTTTCAGTGCGGTTTACTAAATGCAGTTTTAATTCTTCCACCACCACATCACCAAATTCATCGGTATCCATTACGGGTAAAAAGGTTAGCCACACACCATCCGCCACCCTTTTTTCTTTTGAAGGTTTCTCTTTTCTTACATCATCCACAAATTGCTTTTCCTTTTTTGGCGGAAACATTTTCTTCTCCGTAAACCGTTTAAAGTAAGGGAAATCCACTTGGTCCATATACACAGGAAAGCTCACCCCTTTTACATCCACTAACAGCATTTTATCATTGATAATATCAACCACCTGCCCTTCTTCATTGGAATGTAAGATTAAAACTGTATCGCCTATCTGGTACTTCATAGCGTAAAAATAAGTATGCCACAATTGAAAATTGCGGCATACTTTAATAAGTTAGGATTGAAGTCGATCAGCTAACCTGCTTTTTTTGTACCCATATAAGAAATAAATAACCAAGCCTAATAAAAGCCAACCACTGAACCAAAGCCAGTTATTTAAAGTCATACCAGTTAATAAATAAAGGCAAGTACTAACCCCAAGTAAAGGAATAAGTGAGTATTTTTTGACAAATGCCAGCAACGAAAGGCCTACCATTAAAAGCCAGAATATAGTAAGCGAAATTTTAGCTGTTTTGCTTGAGAGTATTATTGTTTGAAACAAATTCATTGGCAACGGCCACTTTATCGCAGGTGCAGCAGTTGAACTAACGGCCGATGAAAATTTAATGAATAACGAGTCTGTTTCTGTAATTGTAGCTAAATGTTTTTCCAGATTTCCAGCAACAGCCGCTGTATCAAAATTGGCTGGAATTAATGCCGCAATTGCATCAATTTTCCTTTCTCCGGAAAAATGCAACCTTGTCTTTAAAATATCCTTTTGCCAAACAGACAAAAGTATAATGGCAGTAGCAATAATTGCGGGGAAAATGAATTGCCCGTTTATATACGGCATACTAAATCTTCCTGGGGTCTTATCTTTTTTTGGTAATAATAGTACACCTCCACAAACCAGTACAAAGGCAAATAAGGTGCCGATACTGGTAAAGATCTAACACAAATGTTTTATCAGTAAATAAAATTGGGATGCCGACAACTAATCCTGTTACAATGGTGGCAAAAGAAGGGGTTTTAAATTTTTGATGAATTTTTTGAAAACTGAGGCATCAATCCATCCCGGCTCATACTCATCCACATACGGGGTTGCCCCATTTGAAAAACCAGCAATACACTCGTCATAGCTACTACTGCACAGATAGATACCAGAACCTGCATCCAGCCAATATCCAGGTTTTGCTTTTTCAAAAATAAATGCCAGTGGATCTCCCACCCCATCAAAATTTCTATAATTAACTGCACCGGTTAAAACCAATGTAAGAAGAATATAAACGATAGTACAAATAACCAATGACAGAATCATACCTCTTGGTAAATCCCGTTGTGGATTTTTACTTTCCTCTGCCAAAACACTTACCGCATCAAAACCAATATAAGCAAAAAAACGCCGACTCACTGCCATCATCACACCACCAAAGCCATTTGGCATAAATGATTTTACACCATGATCGTCTGGCGGTGTCCAGTTAAACGTTAATCCATTAAAAAACCAATGCCCCGCCATACAATGATAATTAAAGCAACAATAGCCAATTTCAAAATCACCATCAGCGTTGCTGAAATTGCGGCTTTCTTTAATACCCCGGTAAACGAGATATGTAATCAACAGACTAATGAACAAGGCAGGTAATATCAAAAATAATACGAAAACCCACCATAGCTGTGGGGCATTATCCCATGCACTTAAATTGCCGGGTTTATCCACCCCTGCTTTTTGCATCCCGATAACTACGTCAGCCAATCGGGAATATGCATACCCAGCCTTACTCCATGAAAGAAGTGAAATAATCACTCCAGCTAAAAGCAACATAAATATTTCCGATAGAATATTCCATCAATAAATCCCAGCCAATTATCCAGGCAAATATTTCGCCAAAGCTTGCATAAGAATAAGTATAGGCACTGCCAGACACAGGAACGGTAAGGCAAATTCAGAATAACAGAAAGCAGTAAAACCACAAGCAATACCAGTAATGAATAAAGGAATACTACACCGGGCCCGCCACTTGAAGCAGCCGACCCAATGCTGCTAAAATACCAGCACCAATAACAGCGGCAACTCCAAAAAAAGTAAGATCTCTAACCCCCAGTACCTTTTTTAATGACGAACCGCCATGCCTATCACCCAGGCCTATCTTCAGCATCTTTAAGAATAGTGATCAATTGATTTTCTTCTAAATAAAGAATTTGCCATATCAGTTGGTTTTTGGTCAGGTTAAAATAGGGAAAAAAGCGGAAGTGGCGAAGGAAGTTTTTTCACAAATTAATGTTCCCTCTTAATTAGGTACTGAGCCAGTTCTTTCAATGGTTCTTTTCGTTTGGATAGTACAGCCACATCTTCTAAATGTGTAAGGGCTTCATCAAGGTATTTATTCTTAAGCTCCAATGCCCATTCATCTACTTTGCAACTCCGGTAAATATTTAAAACCCTTCTCTACTTTATCCGCCGGGCTTGATTGCAATAATTTGTTCAGTTCATTTTTTTGAGAAGGAGAAGCAGTTTCTAATGTATGCAGCAGTAGAAAAGTTTTTTTATTGGCTAAAATATCGCCGCCCACCTGTTTGCCAAACTTTGAAGGGTCGCCAAAGGCATCCAGATAATCATCCTGTATTTGAAAGGCAATGCCAAGTTTTTTACCAAAATCATAAACCAGGTGCTGGTTCCTCTCTCCTGCCCCGCCGATGATGGCACCTGTTTGCAAACTGGCTGCTAATGCTACTGATGTTTTTAATTCAATCATTTTTAAATAAGCAGCAAGGCTTACTGTTTCCAATTTTTCAAAGTCCATATCCATTTGCTGGCCTTCGCAAACTTCGGCAGCCGTTTTATTAAACAGACTGAGTATAGATTGCAGGTATTGGATATTTATTTTGTTAAGTTCATCGTAAGCTTTTACCAGCATTACATCACCTGCAAGCAAAGCAGTATTTTCATTATACTTTGTATGTACGGTTTGCATACCCCGGCGCAGCGGGGCCTTGTCCATTATATCATCATGTATCAGAGTAAAATTGTGAAAAAGCTCAATGGCAGTACCAACATGCCAGGCATCTTCTTTTATATCATCAAACAATTCATTGCCCATAAGGCATAGAACCGGGCGGATACGTTTGCCACCGAGTTTTAAAAAATACTCGTTGGGGTCGTATAAAGTTGCCGGTTGCGCAGGAAAATGTGGCTTGTTAAAGTGCAGGGCAAATTGCTGAGATAACTGTTCAAAGGATTGCATAGAAATATTTACGAATAAGGAAATTTAGAAGGACTTTGCCTTGTTCCCCAAAACACAAGCAACTCAATTCTTTTTTTAATAGGCCGGTACCTGTAAGTTAAAGTAAGCCGTTTATGAATAACAGTAATAAAAACATTTTTCTGTGAAAGCGACTTTTTAAAAAGAAAAGGATTAGAAGATAATGAGTTCAATTTTATTATGAACTGTTTTTACAAAATTCGAAACAACACTTATCACCAAATTCTTCAGAAAGGTAATTGATAGTCTGCCAGTAAGTTTTGGAAGCCCTGTTTGTCCAGACTACTTCTTTAACCATTTGCTGTATTTTTTCACCATTTCAGTATGAGGAATAATCTGTCCTTTATCTGCCTCATTAATTGCTTCTTTTATTGCCTTACGATGTTCTTTACTTGTTTGCTCCCACCAGTCCTCCTCCACCTATTTCAAAAAGACTGTAAATCATTCTCAATTCTTTTTCAGAAGCTTTATCAACAAAATTTTTTACTTGTTTTTTTAAAACAGATGTTGTTGCCATTTATCAGCATTTAGTTGGATGTAAATTACAAAATGATTTTTTATTGGCTCACTTCTTTCTTTTGCTTTTTTCTGCTTTTGATTTCTCTTCTCCTTCTCCCAATTCCTCCCCCACCACCCACTCATAATCCAACTGCCGCTTGGTTAAGATTAGCGGCCACCACTTTTATCATCACTTTATCCCCCATCCTGAATTTTTTACCGCTTCTTTGCCCAACTAAACAATAATCAGTTTCCACATGGCGAAATTCATCATACTCCAATAAACTGTTTACACTTATCAGGCCTTCGCATTTATGCTCCACCGTTTCCACCCAAAAACCAAAATGAGCCACACCACTAATGATACCTTCAAAATCTTCTCCCAGATAATTCTTCATATACTGCACCTGCTTATATTTATTGGATGCCCTTTCTGCTTCCATAGCTGCCCTTTCCCTTTCGCTGGTATGCTTGCATTTCTCTTCTAATTTTTTATCCGGGTTAATTTTATTGTTCAGTATATCAAACAAAATCCGGTGCACCTGCACATCGGGATAGCGGCGTATAGGCGAGGTAAAATGGCAATAGTTTACAAACCCCAATCCGTAATGCCCAATATTTTCTATGGTGTACTTTGCCTTTGCCATGGTGCGGATGCCTAATTGCTCCAGTACATGCTGTTCTGGTTTTCCATTTACATCTTTCAATAACTGATTAAAGGATGATGCTATTGCCTCCGGCGAAGACGTATCAAACTTATGGCCATACTTTTTTGCAAAGGCTGCAAATGGAACCAGCTTTGCTTCATCCGGCTCATCATGTATGCGGTAAGGAAACGGCACAGGTTTATTATTGAATTTTATTTTAGAAACATTTTCTGCCACGGTGCGGTTGGCAAGCAGCATAAATTCTTCAATTAACTGGTGGGCTTCTTTACTTTCTTTAATCATTATGCCAATGGGGTTCCCTTTTTCATCCAGCTTAAACCGTACTTCCTGTGAAGAGAAATTAATTGCCCCTTTATTAAAACGTTTTTTTCTGAATTGTTGGGCCAGTTCATTTAATATCAAAATTTCTTCTGCATACAAGCCGGCTTTTTCTTCGATGATTGTTTGCACATCTTCATAAGTAAACCGGTGATCTGAATGGATAGCTGTTTTTCCTAACCAGTATTGCTTTACATCCCCTTTAGGCGTTATCTGAAATATAGCAGAGAAAGTAAGCTTATCTTCTTTGGGCCTTAATGAACAAAGTACATTAGAAATATGTTCCGGCAACATCGGGTTTACCCTGTCTGGTAAATAAACAGATGTTGCCCGGAGATATGCCTCTTTATCCAATGCAGTATCTGGTTCTACATAATGGCTTACATCGGCAATATGCACCCCAATTTCATAATTACCGTTCTTTAATTTTCTGAATGAGATGGCATCATCAAAATCTTTTGCATCCACCGGGTCAATAGTAATAGTAAATACATCCCGGATATCTTTCCTGGTTTTTATTTCATCTATAGAAATTACATCAGGTATCCTTGCAGCTTCTTCCATTACCTCATCTGGAAACTGTAATGGAAAGCCTGCTTCCAATAAAATTTCTTTCATAGCAGCATCATTGCTGTTCTCCGCATCCAGTACTGTTACCACTTCGCCTTCAGGCCGCTTGCCATCCATTTCCCATTTGGTAAGTCTTACCACTACCCTGTCATCATCTTTTGCGCCATTTATACTGTGCAATGGTATAAAAATATCAGGCATTGGTTTATCCATTTCTGCAACAAAGAATGCAAATCCCTTGTTCATTTGTAAATGACCAATGAATTCAGTTCTCTTTCTTTGTGTTACTTCTTTTACAACACCCTGCATACGGCGGCCACTGCTCTTCATTTCTTTTATCGCTACCCGAACAGTATCGCCATGCAATGCGGTATTAAAATCAGCCGGGCGGATAATGATATCAACATCCATCCCTTCAATTGTAACAAAGCCCATACCCGAACGGGTAATATCTAATTTGCCTTTTAATGTTTGACTCGGTGAATGCCTTTGTTTTTCTTTTTATTTTTTCTTTCTTTGAATTTTTTCTTCCCATGATAATGTTTAAGGTTATTTTTTAAATGTGTGAATGAAGCCAGTTACAGCCGCATTAAATTTTTCTCCTTCTCCAAATAAAAATTTGTGCTTTACGGGAATAACATAAACAGGCAATCCTGCTATTTCTTTTTCAAACTTAATGAGCCTTACGGCATCTTTTTCTGTAGTAAGTATTATTTTATTTTGTTGTTCAATTTTTTCAAACCGATTTTCTAATATCGCCAGAGTCATCAATAGTAAAAATATGATGATCGGCATATTGCAGCATATGATAGCTGCTGGTATGCTCTTCCAGCATTTTTTTTAATGGCCTTGGGTTAGCAATACCTGTTACCAATAAAATTTCAGTTTGATTATCCCAGGCAAATGGCTTTTGTTGATTATGTGATATACTTCGCCATACTCAATCGCCGTAAAAAATAACTGCTGATGAGGCTGCGGTTTTATTTCTTTAACCAGTTTTTGTTTTTCTTCAACTGACAAATCAGGTTTGCATTTGGTAACAATAATTATCTCCGCCCTTTTGTAACTGCTTTTTAAATCCCTCAAATCACCAGTGGGTAAATAGAAATCCCTGGTAAAAAGATTATTGTAGTCCGTCAGCAGGATATTTAATCCTGCTATTACCGACCGGTGCTGAAAAGCATCATCTAATATTATTACTTCTGTTGCAGGTTTGTCATGCAGTAATTGCGGTATGGCTACCAATCGCTGCTCCCCTACTGCTACCGGCACTTCCGGGAATTTTAAATGAAACTGCATTGGCTCATCACCAATTTCAAGAGCAGTAGTACTTTCATTTGCGAGAGTATAGCCTTTTGTCTTTCTCTTGTATCCCCGGCTAAGTGTGGCCACATTATATTTCTTTTTTAACAATGCCACTAAATATTCCACCATGGGTGATTTACCAGTGCCGCCAACAGAAAGGTTGCCCACACAAATAAGCGGCAACCCAAAGCTGCTTGATTTAAAAATGTTTTTATCAAATAGTTTATTGCGGATAGCAATACCTGCCCAGTAAAGCAGGGAGAAAGGGAAAAGCAATATGCGGAATGATTTCAGGAAAAAATTAGAAAACATAAACTGCTTGCGGGGTAATACAATGGCTTAAAGATACATCAAATTCATTGGTATCTGTTATTTCATCCGCAGGTTCAAAATAAGAAAAGCCAATCTTCAGGCAATCTTTCCGGCATTGGGAAAGGAACCTGTCATAAAATCCTTTACCATAACCCACCCTAAAGCCTTTTTTATCAAAGGCAAGTAATGGAACCAATATCATATCAATTTCATCTGCCTCCATTATATCTCCTTCTTCCGGTTCATAAATATTGAATTCGCTTTTCACAAAACTGGTTTCCTCGTTTGTGGAAACAGCCAGCATTTCATTAAAAAAAAAATCTGTCCGGGGATAGGCTATGTTTAACTCCGGGTTTTTAAATTCGATATAATCGGTAAATAAATGTGTGTCAGGTTCATTATTTTCCCCAATCGGCCAGTAAGAAAGCAATGTATTTATAAATGGAAGAGTGATAGTTTGTAACTGTATCAGCAATAAATCATCCAGCTTTGTCCGTTCAGTATCCGATAACTGCAACCTCTTTTCCCGGTATATTTTTCTTAATTCTTGTTTGGTCATACGTCCCTGTTCTCGATAAAGGTAGTAAAAACGGTGGTGCCATAATTCCTCTCGGCTGCATAATAAGGAAAGCTTTTATATTCATTCCTTGGTGTATGCTCCAGTACAAACCTGCCACTATTATTCAGCAATTGTTTTTCGAAAATCAATTTTGGCAAATCATCAATATTGGCAAGGCCGTAAGGTGGCCCTGCAAATATAAAATCAAATTTTTGCGTACAGGTTTCTATAAATTTAAACACATCTGATTTTATTACTTTAAAGTTTTCAAGCCGTAAGGTGTCTGCAGTTTTTTTTATAAACTCATACATGGCAGTATCCTTTTCCACAATGGTTAAATCTGTAACACCCCTTGATGCCAGTTCGTAACTGATGCTGCCTGTGCCGCCAAACAAATCCAGTGTTTTTAATGATTCAAAATCTAATTTATGTTGCAGTACATTAAACAAGCCTTCTTTGGCGATATCTGTAGTTGGCCTTGTGTAAGGCATATTATTGGGCGGGTTAAATTTTCTTCCGCCATGTTCGCCACCTATAATGCGCATTTTGCCAGATCGTTAAGTGGAGTAAAAAAATGTGCCGGGTATTCATTTCCTACCTTTCCAAGTCTGCTTCCCTAAAGCTAATATTGAATAAAGTACTGGTACAATTCTTTATACAAAGCAGAATCTTTATCAATTAAACCGGATAGTTGCAGCTGCACTTCCTGCTGTAATAAAGAAAATTGTTCACTGGTTTTTAATAAATAATACAACACATCTTCTGGTGTGGTGTATTCAAAAGTTTGTGCCAGCAAAAAGCGGCTTTGCTTTGCAACTGTTACTGTAAAATTATTTTTTCGGAAATCAACCAGCATAATTCCTTCAGCTTCCACCGCATTTAATTTTCGTATAAATAAAGAAAACTGATTACGGGATTTTGCGGTTGGAAATTTCTCCTTCACCCAATCATGCACATGCTGCGGCACAGAAAATATATTTTGCAACTGCCACTCTGGTACAGCTTCGCTGATGGTTATTTCGCCGGGGGCAACACCATACAAAGTTGCTAACAACTGTGCTGCATTTTGATAATCATAATTTGCAGAAGGAACAAGGGTGCTACGGTTAAAATCCCAGGCCACCTGAACATCATAAAACGTTTTACCTAAAACAGGGAAAGAAGAAAACAATTCATTTAGTTCCCCTTCACTCCATTCTTCTGTAGTACAATAGCCCAGTTCTTGCAATTCATTTGTTACTTTATTAATAACTGCAAACCCTGCAAATTCATTTCCTATTCTTATTGAAAGAAGGGGTTGGATATTTGCGGTTTCCTCTTCTTGTATATGGAATAATTTCTTCAATTTTTTATATCAATTCATGCAATAATAGAACAAATTTCAAATATCGTAAGTTTGTAAGTTCCAGTCATGTCAGCCCCCATACAACACAGCAGTTTACAGGTAGATATTACCTACCGGCAAATATTAAAAATTGCATTGCCTATAAGCCTTGCTATTTTTATCCCCCAGCTAAATTTTATTATTAACAATATTTATCTTGGCCATTACACCGATGATAAATATGCACTTGCTGTGGCTGGTATAACAGGGGTTTATTACCTGATTTTTGCATCAATCGGCTATGGGTTAAACAATGGTTTGCAGGCTCTGATTGCCCGCAGGGCTGGCGAAAACCGGCCTGAAGAAATTGGTAAGCTGTTTAGCCAGGGGGTCTTTATCGGGGTAATAATGGCTGTAGCAGGTATCATTATTACTTATACCATTACCCCTTATTTGTTCAGCCTTATAATCCATGACCCCTTAATGCAAAAAAAAGCTGTTCATTTTCTGCAAATAAGGATATGGGGGCTTCCGTTCCTCTATGTTTACCAGCTTCGCAATGCGCTGCTTGTTGGCACCAACCAGAGCCGCTACTTAGTGGCGGGCACACTGGCAGAAACACTTACTAATATAGGGCTCGACTATCTGCTGATATTTGGCATGATGGGTTTTCCAGAATTGGGTTTTAATGGTGCGGCCATTGCATCTGTTATTGCAGAGTTTGTTGGCATGTTTGTAATTTTTCTGGTGATAAGATGGAAAGGGATAAGTAAACGGTTTAATTTATTTCAAAAATTAAAATGGAGCAAAGAAAATAACAAACTTATTTTTTCTATGTCTGCCCCGCTGATGTTTCAGCATGCCATCAGCATTATAAGCTGGCAGTTTTTCTTTTTGCTAACAGAACACCATGGTGATATGGCTTTAAAAGTTTCGAATGTAATGCGGAATATATTCGGTGTGTTTGGTTGTGTTACCTGGGCATTTGCCGCCACCGCCAATGCAATGGTGAGTAATGTAATTGGTCAGGATAAAAAAGAGCAGGTATGGGGATTATTGAAAAAAATAATTACACTTAGTACCGGTGTTGCACTGGTTACCTGTTTACTACTAAATCTTTTTCCGGAAATGTTTCTTTCCATTTTCGGGCAGGGCGATGATTTTACATCGGCTGCATTACCTGTATTAAGGGTGGTAACAGATTGCAATGATATTGATGTCTTTTTCCATTATAATGCTGAGTGCCGTAACCGGAACGGGAAATACAAGGATTACTTTTTCAATCGAGCTGTTTGCAATAATCCTGTATTGCGTTTATGTGTACCTGGTTTCTGAATATTATTTTTTGCCAATTAAATTTGGGTGGATGAGTGAGTGGCTGTACTGGCTTAGTTTATTTGTGCCTTCTTTTTTTTATATGAGGAGCGGAAGGTGGAAAAAGAAGGTGATTTAGTATTCCCTCTCATACCTCACCCCCACCTCACCAATAAATTTTACAATCGGCGGATGCAGTTTGCAAATGCTGATATTTATTTTTTTTATCTGCGGGAAATGCTGATGAATTTTTTCGGCAATCCCCATAACCACCGTTTCTAAAAGCGGAGTTGGTTTCTGCATGGCTGCTTTTATCAATTCATATAATGAAACATAGTTTACTGTATTCGGCAATATCTGTAATTACAATTGTTTCAGGCTAAATAAGAAACGGAGAGATTTACTTCAAACTCATTCCCTGTTTTTATTTCTTCGGCATACAACCCATGCCTTGCAAAGAAGCGGAGATTATTTAGTTCTATGGTTAACAGCCCTGTCATGATTAATTGAAAACTAATTTGTGTTCTTTGTGTCTTTGTGGGAAAACCTAATGTAACCCCATTGCCCCCAAATATTTTTCAGCATCTAATGCAGCCATACATCCGCTGCCAGCAGCAGTTACAGCCTGCCTGTAAATTTTATCCTGCACATCGCCGGAGGCAAACACCCCTTCCACATTTGTTTTAGATGTACCTGGAATTGTTTTTATATAACCAGCTTCATCCATATCTATCCATCCCTTAAAAATAGCTGAGTTGGGTTCATGCCCTATCGCTACAAAAAAAGCACTTACAGGCACTTCAGTTTTATCACCTGTTTTATTGTTATGTATGCGGACAGCCTCTGTTTTTTTCTCCCCAAGTATTTCATCTGTTTCACTGTTCCAGTAAATTTTTATGTTGGCCGTATTCTTTACCCTGTCCTGCATTACTTTACTTGCCCTCATTTCATCCCTCCGCACAATCATATGCACCTGTGAACAAATTTTTGAAAGATACAATGCCTCTTCTGCAGCAGTATCACCTGCACCAACAATGGCCACTTCTTTTCCTTTAAAGAAAAAACCATCACAAACGGCGCAGGCACTTACACCAAAACCATTAAGCCGCTGCTCACTTTCAAGCCCCAGCCATTTTGCAGATGCACCGGTTGATATAATTACTGAATCTGCTTCAATCCATTTTTCTTCATCTATTTCAACTTTTAACGGCCGGTTGAAAAATCAACTTTGGTGGCAAGGCCGTAACGGATATCTGCACCCATGCGGGCTGCCTGTTTTTCAAAATGCACCATCATATCCGGGCCTTGTATTCCATCGGGATAGCCGGGATAATTTTCCACTTCTGTTGTTATTGTTAGCTGCCCCCCGGGTTGTATGCCCTGGTACAAAACAGGGTTTAATCCTGCCCTGCTTGCATAAATAGCTGCTGTATATCCTGCCGGTCCTGAACCAATAATTAAACAATGTACTTTCTCGCTTATTGTCATAAATAGTTAAATATCCGGCAAAAATAACTGTAAAAATTTAAACCGGGTTTTTCGTAATAATACTATTCACTACGAATATAAACGTATGTTTTTTTTTCGAAGCTTATTATCGTTAAAATAATTCAGTTTATATACCGAAAAAAAAAGTTTATATAAACTCTATTTTTAAACCGCAGTTAAATATTAAATAAATCTTTATTAAAGTACCCGGAAAATAATACATAAAAAGCTTACCTGCTCCCTCTATCCCGTGCCAGCCATTTCTGTAAACCTCTATATAATTTAATTTTTAAAATTTAAACATGAGACTAATTCCACCCATCAAAACCTTTATTTTAAAACAAGTAGCAGTCTTTTTGCTTGTACTGTTTTGTTTTCTATCGTTTGTCAAAATGTTTCGGCAAACCGCGACAATAGAAATGTATGCAGGTGCCGGAAACCCTACTGGCAATGGCCTAACAACATGGCCAACTAATCACCCTGCAGCACAACACCGATAACCCAACGGGTAATACCATTGGGGCTTATAGCCCCGCTATAACTGTTTCATACGCATTATCAAATCAGCAGTTTGCAAG
Source organism: uncultured Chitinophagaceae bacterium (assembly GCA_963840755.1). GTDB lineage: Bacteria > Bacteroidota > Bacteroidia > Chitinophagales > Chitinophagaceae > JJ008. The sequence continues at coordinate 283,815 of CAWJAG010000003.1, forward strand.
TATAGAAGGCAAACCCTGCATTGCCGGCTCAGCAGTTTGGTGGTACTACACAAATAAGTCCGGCGGCACCGCTAGTCCGGATGGTAACAATGCACCACCGCGGCAATGGCAATATTTAACTTGATGAATGCGTATCAGGATCATGTAACACAAACTATACCGCTTGTAATCCCTGTGGAGCCGGAACAGGTATCGATGTAGCCACAAACCGTCGGTTGAAATCCTGAATTACTGCTGATGCTTTAATCAGTGGTACAGGGGTACAAAATTTTCCATTAAATGCAAGGGTTCAATTTTCTGACCTTACATTTACTTTCAATAAACCCGTTTCAAATCCTGTAATGCATCTTACAGGTATGGGTGGCAATATAGCCTATGGTACTACAATACCGGTTGGAGGAACTGTTACCAACTATACACAAGGTTTTGCTACAGAGTTTGATATGGTAACTCCCGGACTAACGTTTACCAAACTCTCTGGCAGTACTTTTTTTACAGTTACAGGTAACCAGGTAAACAATACTGCCACAATTTTAGGGGGCGCAACCCCTGGTTCAGCAGTAAACGGTGTACCAGGTATGCAGCATCTGGTACGGTAAGGGTAAATGGTACCAATATTAAAACAATAACACTTAGGATGTATTTAAGGGGTGATGGTGGCCGTATTACCGATGCAGCAGGCGCAGTGGTACCTGCAAACAATGGTAACATTGTAAGGTGGTCTGTACATGATAATTTTATTCCCGGTGGTGTAACCCGTATAATTGAAGGTACCTCAGGCGATGCATTATTAGTAGGTGTTACATTACCTGCACCCGTACCGGTTTCTGGCAACGTATTTAACGATATTAATGCTGGTAATGTAAATAACAGTACTGTAGGAGCTAACCTTGTACCAACTGGCATTTTGCTAATTTATTAGATGGTTCAGGTAAAGTAGTGGGTTCAGTACCCGTAAATACAGACGGTACTTATTCATTTCCTTCTGTTTTTGAAGGTAATTATACAGTAAGTCTTAGTACAGTATTGGGAACTGTTGGGGCAACTGCACCGGCTGTGGCATTACCAGCAGGTTGGGTAAGTACCGGTGAATTTAATGGCACACCTAATACAGGCAATGATGGTACTGTTAATGGTACATCAGCAACATTTACGGTTGCTACCACTGCTGTAACCAATATTAATTTTGGAATAGAGCAACCGCCAACACCAGGCACATTTACGGCAGCTCCGGTAGTCAATCCTGGCGGTACAACTAATGCAACAGTTGCAGCAACTTCATTTAGTGGTACAGACCCAAGCGGTGGTACGATAACATCATTGCGAATAACTGCTTTCCCCAGCAATGCAACTTCCATAACTATAAACGGAACAACTTACACATCTGGTACATTCCCGGTTGGCGGCGTAATCGGTACCAACCAATGCAGCAGGTCAGCCAACACAAACAATAACTGTTGATCCGATAGATGGCGCAGTTACGGTTTCTATTCCTTATAAAGTAACCGACAATGCCGGTGTGGAAAGCACATACAACCGGCGCAGTTAATTTACCATTCACCACCATTAGCTTAAGCGGTAATGTATTTAATGATATAGGAGGATTAGTTGCTAATGCCAATGTAGATGGCACAGGTATTGGTTTACCATCAGGCACACAATTATATGCTAATTTGGTAAGCGGAGGTGTTGTAGTCGGTACAGTTCCGGTAGCTGCAATGGCACTTATTCATTCCCTTCTGTAACACTAGCAACAACTTATACTGTCCAGCTATCAACCAACCAGGGAACAGTTGGCAATGCACCTCCGGCAATTGCTATTACCTGCCAACTGGACTAATACTGGTGAAGATTGTTGTGATAATGTGGGTAGCGATGGCACTGTTAATGGTATTGTAACGGTAGTAACAGGTACAACCAATGTAACCAATGCTAATTTTGGAATTGAACAATTACCTAATAGTGGATTTAATATTCAGCCTACACAACCTAACCCGGGTGGCACTACACTAGTAACAGTACCTGCTGCGGCATTTAGCGGTACAGACCCCGATGGCGGTACAATAACAGCTATAAGAATAACTGCTTTCCCTGCCGATGTTACATCTATAGTTATAAACGGAACTATCTTATACGGCAGCCACTTTTCCTGTTGGTGGCGTAACAGTGCCAACAAATGCAACAGGACAGCCGACACAAACATAACCGTTGACCCTGCTAATGCAGACAGGGTGGTTGTAATACATTATGTAACTATTGATAATGCTGGAAAAGAAGACCCAACACCAGGCAGTGTTACATACCATTTAACAACCAATGGTAGTAAGCGGTAATGTATTTAATGATATAGGCGGTTTAGTTACAAATGCAAATGTAAATGGTGCAGGTATTGGCTTGCCTTCGGGTACGCAAGTTTATGCATATCTAAGTACACCGGGAAGGCAAAATTTTACAACGGAATCCTGTTAATGCTGACGGAACTTGCACTTTTGGTGATGTTACAGATACCACTTATCAGGTTGTATTATCACCACAGTTGTTGCGGTTGGTGGCACTACCCCTGCCCTGGCATTACCTGCCAATTGGGTAAATACCGGCGAAGATTGTTGCGATAACACAGGCAGCGATGGAACTGTAAATGGTATTGTTACTAATATTGTGGTAAATGGTGCAGATGTTACCAACATCAATTTTGGTATTGAGCAATTACCAAACAGTGGCGTTAATGTTCAACCATCACAAATAAATCCCGGAGGTACAACAAATGTAGCTGTTCCGGCCACTGCATTCAGCGGTACAGACCCTGACGGTGGTACCCCAACAACTATGCGTATTACAAGCTTTCCCACCAATGCTACAAGTATAACCGTAAATGGTGTTACATATACATCGGCAACATTTGGCAACCTGGCTACTGCATTCCCAAACGGTATCCCTGTAAATGCAGCGGACAACCAACAGTTCCAATTTTAGTTGACCCTGTAAATGGAAATGTAAACGTAGTTATCAATTATGCAATACTGGATGAAGCAAGGCAACAGGACCCAACCCCCGGAAGCGTTACCTTACCATTCTTTACTGTAAACCTCAGTGGTAATGTATTTAATGATGTAGGTGGTTTACTTGCCGACAATACAGTAAATGGTACAGGCATCGGTATACCATCAGGCACACAATTATATGCCAATTTACTCGATGCAACAGGTACTACTGTTATTGCAACGGTTCCTGTTGTGCAGGTGGTGCTTATAATTTTAATGGCATTGCCGGAAATACAAACTATGTTGTTCAGGTTAGTACTAACCAGGGTACTGTAGGTCAACCTGCCCCTGCCACAGCATTACCCACCAACTGGGTGAATACTGGTGAAAATGTAGGTACCGGCGTAGGAAATGATGGAACAGTAAATGGGTTGCTACCGGTATCTGTTTTAGCAGTGGATGTAACCAATGCCAACTTTGGTATTGAGCAATTGCCCAACAGTGGTGTAAATACACAGCCAGTGCAATCAAATCCACCCGGTACAGCAAATGTAACTGTTCCTGCGTCTGCATTCAGTGCAACAGACCCTGATGCCGGTACAGTATCATCAATCAGAATAACAGCATTCCCTACTAATGCAACTTCAATAACAATAAACGGAACTACCTACACCTCTGCTACGTTCCCGGTTGCGGGTGTGATTGTTCCAACCAATGCAAGCGGTCAGCCAACTCAAACCATTACTGTTGACCCAATTGATGGTTTAATAAATGTGGTAATACCTTATGCCGCTATTGATAATGCAGGTAAACAAGACCCAACACCCGGCTCTGTTACATTGCCATTCAGTAATCTGAATTTATCAGGCAATGTATTTAATGATGCAAATGGCCTGAACGGCCCCGGAAATGTAGATGGCACAGGTATTGGTAATGCCAGTGGCAGCCAGTTATATGCTAACCTGCTTGATGCAACAGGTACAACAGTTATTGCTACTGTGCCTGTAAATGCAGATGGCACATATAATTTCTACGGGGTTTCTCCTAATACAAACTATGTTGTTCAGTTAAGCATTAATCAGGGCGCACCAGGTTCACCTGCACCGGTAAAAGCATTACCTGCTGATTGGGTAAATACAGGTGAGGATTGCTGTGATAATGCGGGCAGCGATGGTACAGTAAATGGCCTGGTATCCGTATCTGTTGTTGCTTCGGATGTAATCAATGCCAATCTTGGAATTGACAGAAGACCCGATGGAACAGATATTACAGCAATACCACAATTAAACCCCGGTGGTGTTATACAGGTTCCGGTTCCGCCATTAGTGGGCAGCGATCCTGAGGATGGTACATTAGGCGGTGGTGCTGCTATCCGCATTGATGTATTACCAACCAATGCAACTTTATATTATGATGCCGATGGGCCTGGTGGTGCTGCACCCGTTGCAGTTACCGCAGGTCAGGTAATTCCAAATTATAACCCCGCACTATTAACCATTGATCCCGATCCTAACACCCCTGCACAACCGCACCTGCTTGCAACATTCCAGTACAGTTTTGCAGATGCAGCAGGTGTGTTTGATCCTGTTCCAAATACAGTTACTATGGAGTTCCTGCAACCGGTAGGTATTTCAGGTACCGTATATAATGATGTAAACGGAAGTGCTAATAATACGCATCAAAATATACAGGATGGCGCAGAAACAGGTACCAATGCTGGTAGTCAGTTATATGCTTATGCAGTAGACTTACAGTTGGCTCACCCACTAATGGTCAAATAATAAGAAAGGTTCCGGTAAATGCAGATGGCACCTGGAACATAGATGGCCTTACTGTATCTGGTAATGTTAGAATAATGATTACATCAGACAATTCACAGGTAATTGGTGCCACTACATTACCTGCACTTACACTACCTGCCGGATGGACAAACACATCACCATTGGATACAACAATTGTATACAGTAACCCCCCAGGCTTCTTAATACAAAACGTAAACTTTGGTATAGAAGAAATACCTGAATCGTTCAGCAGTACACAACCAGCACAGGGCAACCCTTCTGGCAATACAAATGTAACAGTTGACCCTTCGGCATTCTATGCAGAAGATATTGCTATTGGCACCGTAACAAGCATACGTATTACGGCTTTTCCAACCAACGTTACATCTATTACCATCAACGGTATTACCTATACATCGGGTACATGGCCGGTTGCAGGGGTTATTATTCCTACCAATGGAAACGGGCAACCAGCCGTACCTGTTACCATTGATCCGTTTGGCGGTGACATTACCGTTTCTATTCCATATGTAAGTATTGATAATGCAGGCAGGGAAGATCCCACACCTGCTACGGTATTGCTGCCATTCTTTACACCTTTACCAATAAACAGTATTACACTTAGTGGTAATTATAACGCCAGTAATATTGCTCTCATCTGGAAAGTAATTGGTGAACTGAATGTAGCCCGGTATGAAATTGAAAGAAGCAATAATGCGGTTGACTTCTCCCCTCTTGGTAATGTAGGCAGCCGCGGCAATGGAGATAATAATTACGGATTTGATGATTTGCTTACCAGCTTTACCGGTAGTAATGTCTATTACAGGATTAAGATAGTTGATGCTGACGGAAGAGTGAAGTATAGCAACCTGCTGAGAATGTCCCTGTCAGGTATTAAAAAACTGATTGTATTACCCAATCCTTTTAATGATGTATTGAATATCCAGGTAACATCAGTTGAAAATACAAATGCCAATATAAGGCTGATTAACAGCGGCGGGCAGGAAGTTGCAAGAGTTAGCCAATCATTTGTAACCGGACTGAATAGTGTACAGGTAACCGGGCTTGACAGGTTACCGGCAGGAAACTATGTAATTGAAGTTTCTTTTAAAGATGAGTACATAAGACGAAAAGTGGTAAAACAATAAGCAGTTTTATAATCAGCAATAAGGAAAGAGGCTGTCTCATATGAAGACAGCCTCTTCTTTTGAGCAGGTTATCACTGAATTTTAATTTCAGTCGCCTGTTTAAAATTTATTGTAATAAAAATTGTCTATTCCATCCGTATTATTTTCGCAGTACCTGCATATTTTACCATCCTTACTTCTGTATGGCTAAGCGGTATTCCAAACTCAATACCAGCTGCCAGCAGTAAAGTACAACCAGCAGGGTTTATCCAGCTATTTAATGACAAACTGATTGGCTGTGCCTCACAATTCTGCTGCCAGCTATACCAGTTAGTATATACTATAATGAGGAGCAGGTAATTCCTCTGTCACAGGGGCATATGTTTTTTTTACAGCATTATATACCACATCTGCCACTGTCCGATAATACAAATACAAATCGATATAAAGGCTGTTGCCTTGGATTATGCAAATTAATACCCGGCTCAATCAAGGGTAGCTCCACGAATGGCAGTACCTGCTTGCTTTATCAATTACCGCCGTTAAGGGATATCGCAAGTACCGATTCAAATGTATTGTCTTTACAAAAGTTAAACCCTTCCAACTTATAATGTCCTTCTGAGAATAATACAGAACGTCGTCCTTTTACATTTACCGTATCGGGTAATTGTATTGATTTGCACATTGCATGCAGGTTTCCCGAGTAATTATAATCAGCCAGTAATTTAATAGCGGTATATACTCCGCATTATATTTCCTGCTGCCAAAATGCAGGCTTTCCACTCTTCATTGTTACGCCGGGTAAGCTCAAAGTTGGGGTGGTTTCTTTATATGCTGTTTACTTGCACCTCCTTTTTGCCTCAATATTATTCTATCAATGCCCCGCATGTGGTAGGCTGTTGCATCACCCACAGGGCCCGTGTAAGTGTTTGCGCCGCTTAAAAATGCCATAAATTCCGTTTTAAGTCACTAAGGTAATATTATTAGTACATAAATACTAAATATTTTAGTTTTTTTTACCCTGTTTTTTTACAGTTTTAACCCACTGATAAGCCACTCCTTATATAGAGTGGCTTATCAGTGGGTTATCAGTAGCTTAATAGTGTGATAACAGTGGCTTATCCCTTCGTTTATAAAGAGGCAACCATGCTTGAGAGTAGCGGGTACAAGACAGAGATTATTTACCTCGGGATAATAATAGTCCGGTATTGCGCTGCATACCCCCCAAAATATCCCAATGCACCGCCATTAATATTACTGATTACTTTGGTTGGGGTAGAAAAAGGGTTACCTACACTGGCATAAGTAAACTCCATTGTGCGCCAAAATTCATAAGTGGGTTTATCAATATTGCAGAGCTTAAGTGTAACAGTATCACCACGGTTAAAATAGGTACCGCTTTCTGTAGGTGAGCCATCTCTTGGCTTTCCCCTTTCTACCTGCACAGTGTAAGTGGTCCCGTCAATTACCTGGTCATCATAAACAGAATTTAACCCCGGATAAAAGGGTTCACTGTTTCTCTTTGTATAGTAGCGGATATAGTCACCATAACCTGGTGCATCTTTTGCTTTTATCATCAGCAGTGCTTTGGCGGAATCACTGATATCCGGTGGTTTTTTCCAGAATACAGAATCAATTTGCCGGGTGGCGAAAGGTATGGTGGTAACACCTATGTACTCTTTACCTTCCGATACTATCCGCAGGGTGTACTGCTTGTTTAACTGCCCAACAAATGCTGTTGCAATACTGGCAGGGTCTGTTGAATAATGATAAAAGTTGTAACCACCACCCAAAGGTGTAGTGTACTCTTTCAGCTTATGGATCAGCGTACCGTTTGATACATAAACATCTGCATTGTGAACAAAACTACCGGCAATTAAATCGGGGGTAATATTTGAAAAATAACTTAAACTTTTTGATAGATAGACTATGGGTGATTGCCCGTTTTCAATAGTGGCTTCCACAACTAATTTTTGGGGTACTTCATTTACATTAAAATCAATTGTTTTCTCGCAGGAAATTAAAAGAAAACTTAGCGCAGCAAATGGTATTGAAAATTTCATTTTCATAGTTATACAAAATTAATACCGAATCGCCATATAAGGCAGTTTAGAAAAATATTTATACTATTATGGCTCTCGGCATTATACCATGTTCTCTTGATATACTTTATAAATCCAATTGTATAACCCTTCAGCCAACAAAAAGTTTACAAGATGTTCTTAAAAAAGAACTCCGGCCAGTTGGCCGGAGTGTACTAAAACCCATATTAATTATGTTTAATCTAAGTAAGCTTTTAATGCACTGCTGTATCTGGCTTTTTGCAAACGTTTAATTGCCCTTTCTTTAATCTGGCGGATACGTTCCTTTGTCAGATCATATTTCTGACCAATCTGCTCAATGGTTACACCATTTTCTCCATCCAGCCCAAAATATGCATTTACAATTTCTGCTTCACGGGGTGATAATGATTTTAACACCCTGCGGATTTCATTTCTCAATGAATCCTTCATTACATCATCATCTGTATCATCGCTTCCTTCCAGCAAATCACCCATGGCCACATCTTCAGCCTCATGCACAGGTGCATCTAATGAAGTGTGCCTTGTATTGCTCTGAAAAATATTGTTGATTTCCGTTTCACTCATTTCCAGTAATTCTGCCAACTCTTCTGTAGAAGGCTCCCTTTCATGCTCCTGCTCAAAAGCCATGTAAGCTTTGTTGGCTTTATTATAAGTACCAATTTTATTTTGTGGAAGACGAACCAACCTGCCCTGCTCGGCCAAAGCCTGAAGGATAGACTGACGGATCCACCATACAGCATAGGAAATGAATTTGAAACCTTTTGTTTCATCAAAACGTTGTGCTGCTTTTATTAAGCCGAGGTTACCTTCATTAATAAGGTCACTTAATGATAAACCCTGGTGCTGGTATTGTTTTGCAACAGATACTACGAAACGAAGGTTGGCCTGTACTAATTTGTCCAAAGCCCTTTGAGAATCTACCGGATTTTTGCCAAACATTTTGATTCGCTGGGCAAGAGTAGTTTCCTCTTCAGGGGTAATCATGGAGATTTTAGAAATTTCCTGTAAATACTTTTCTACCGCCTGCGAATCCCTGTTGGTAATCTGTGTAGCAATTTTTAACTGCCGCATAATTGAAATAATTTAATAGTCAAACGAATAAAGACCGTTTTTGCCCACAAAATGATGCAAAAAGATAGTTAATTGCAGGAGGATATAGAGTTTACGTCCAGAAACAAGGCAAAGGTAAAAAATGATTGCCGCTTCTCATAGTTTTTGACGCTGAAAGTTCCCAACAATTTCACTGCAAACGGTTTAGTTTGTGGATAACAGCAATTAAGCCGGACTTGTTTAACAGAATTAAAAGCATTTACACTGCTGCTGAAATGCCCTTTTTTGCTTTGCTTTTTAAAGTAAACCATAAAACAACACCCGAAAGGAATAACAGAGTGGAAATTACTTCTGCTTGTGTAGGTTGAAAACCTAATAGGTTAATCCTTGTATTTACCCTTATTTTTTCTATCGAAAATCGTTCTATTCCATTGAAAATCAGATACATTGAAAATAAAAGTACCCGGTATTTTCAATTTTTTTCGTATTGCCCATAGAATTAGAAACAAAATAAAGCAGGCTATCACTTCATAAAAAGGGGTTGGGTAAACACCATGAGCCAGCTCATTGCAGTACTTACCAGCACAATCTGCAATTTTTACAGACCATCCTCATTTACATTATGCGGATAGGTGTATGACCACATCCAGTCAGGAAGAAAAGAAGGTTTGTTGGCCAGATTGCTTTCTATACCCCAATCCCCATCACCTGCTATCTGGCAACCAATACGGCCAATAGCATAAGCAAGCATTAATGCAGGGGCGGCAGCATCATTTAAATGCCAAAAGGAAATTTTATGTTTTCTGGCATAAATCCATATACCAAGTGCGGCACATATAAGACCGCCATACCAGGTTAACCCTGATGCAGAAAAAATATAATCTGATGGTTTGTCCAGAAAACCTGACCAATTTTCAAATATGTCGAAAAGCTTAGCCCCTAATATTCCCAAAATAAGTGCTATGATTGTAATCTCCCCTACCCTGTCTTGCGGCCATATCCGAACCGTTCTTTTTTCTGGCTTGGCTAATTTTTGTTTGTTTTTTTCCCACCATTTTAATCCCGCAAATAATAAACCCAGGCCAATACCTGCCGGCCAGCTACCCAATGGTGAAAATATAAATGCCTGTGGATCATCTGTAGCAGTACTGTTCATTATAAACAAGGCAAGAATTTTAAACCCCAGGAGAAAGCCTAATAAAAAATTCAATGTTAAATCTAATATGGAAGCGGGTTGCCCTACCATTACCTGCATCTCTGCCGGCTGTAGCAAACCTTGCTTGCTCTTACGTCGGAGTTCATTGGCAAGAACAATAGCCGCCACAATAAAAGCAATGGCTACAAAAAAACCGAATGAGTTTACAAACCGCAAAAACTTCCATTCTACTCCAAACAAATCTTTAAAGGCGTAATAAAGGTTGGGATACATGCTGTTGTTTAATGAAGGCGAATATAGAGAGAAAGTTTCGGGTTTTAAGTTTTGGGTTTTAAGTTTATAATACTAAAAACATGTAACTATCGCTCTGCAATAGCAAACCCGAAAAAATAAAAACCAAGCTTAGTTAATTACAATACTGCTCAAATGCACCCACCAAATTCTGGGCAATCATTTGGGCAGGTCTGCCTTCTATCTGGTGCCTTTCAATAAAATGAACCAACTGCCCGTTTTTAAATAAGGCGATGGCGGGTGACGATGGTGGATAAGGAGCCAGGTGCTGGCGCAATGTTTTTACAGCATCCACATCAAACCCTGCAAAGCTGGTGGCAAGAAAATCAGGTTTTTTCTCTGCATTGGTTACAGCAAGCAATACCCCCGGCCTGGCTGTACCGGCAGAGCATCCGCAAACTGAGTTTATCATAACTAAAGTAGTTCCTTCTTTTGCTAACTGTGTTTCTACATCAGCAGCGGTAAGCAGTTCTGAAAAGCCATTGTCTGTAAGCTCTTCCTTCATTGGTATTACTATTTCTTCAGGATACATAATTTATTTTTTTTATTGATGCAAAGGTAATTGAAATTGTTTTGCTTATTGTTTTTTGCATCAGTAAGTAAGCAGTTCTGTCAGTAGAAATTCCACAAATCGGAAATAATGGCTTTTAGCGGTGATGGTTCCTGTCGTTATTGTCATTAAAAATAGTAATGGTATGTGCTTTGACATGTATTTGACATAATTGAATATTATTTCTTAAAACAAAAAACTAAATAATCATGACAAACGTAAAGTTTAACAGCAGACCTTTTGAAGGAACATTGAATAACCTCGTTGATAGTTTTTTTACAGAACTACCCGGATTGTTTAAAGGGGATTTTAACAATTCTGTAAGCAAAGGTTTTGTTCCGGTAAACGTCAAAGAAACAGAAAAGGAATATGTGCTGGAGGTGGCGGCTCCTGGATTTGAAAAAACGGATTTCAACGTAAAGCTGGATCAGGATTTGCTTACTATTTCCGCAGAGAAAAAAGAAGAAGTAAAAGCAGATAGCCCGCAAGAAAAGCAAATCCGCAGGGAGTTTACCAGCAAGTCTTTTAAGAGATCTTTTACAATTGATGATAAAATAGATGCAACGAACATTGGCGCATCTTACATCAATGGTGTATTGACATTAAACCTCCCTAAAAAGGAAACAGTCAAAGCATCAGCAACAGAAATTATAATTAAGTAAAGAATTTACTATACATTTTTCTCATAAGCAGTTGGTTTTGGTTTACCCCCCGTCGTTTCCACGATGGGGTCTTTTTTTTATACCCTTGTTCATCTTTAAATTATACGGCAAATAAAAAAACCGTCCCGGCAATTTTTGCCGGGGCGGTTTAATGAATTCTGCTTGTTATTATTTCACACTTATTTTTCTTCCTTCAACCTCCCCGTTATTATTTATTAAACGGAGATTGTAAATACCTGCTGAAAGCCTACTTACATTTATCGATTCAACCTGGCCGGCTTGCGATGGTGTTTTACTGATTACAACCTGACCTGATTGATTAATCAAATCAATCTTTACTTGTCTTCCCTGCCAGCTGTCTGGTAATTGAATATTTACAACATCTGTTGCAGGGTTCGGGAAGATAGTTATTACACCTTTACTATCAAACCGTACAATTCTTATTTCGCTGTATTCCTCTTTACCATTCAGGTTTACAATTTTTACACGGTAATAGTTTAAGCCTGTGGCAGGTTGTGCATCTACCTTGTTATACTCCGGTCTGCCATCTGAACTATAGCTGGCTATTGAAGTGTAACTGATGCCATTGATTGAACGTTCCAACGTATAACTTAATACATCTCTTTCTGCTGTTACTTTCCAGTTTAATACAGCCGTATTTCCCTGCTTAGTGGCTGTAAACACAATAGATACTGGCAGGGTTTTAAAGCCAATTATACCTGCATCGAAGCTTAAGTTTACAGTGGTGGTAGTAACAACTATTCCTGTAATAGTAGTGCCAGATACATCACTGTCAAGATTATCATCCCCACCTTGATTGGCTGTGGTAAATGATGTACCGGTTGGCAGGTTAATAAAACTGATACTATATGTACCCGGCGCTACATTGGGGAACAGGTAATTTCCGTTGGCATCGGTAATGGCTACTGCTACTGGTTACCACCGCCATCAATCAGTGTTACTAATATGCCAGACGCAGGTGGCTCTGTTCCTTCCTGGATGCCATTGTTATTTGTATCTGCCCATACATAATTACCGATTACTGCCCTTGGTTTAAATAAACCTGCATCTACAGTAAGATCAACTTCTCCCGCAGATAAAACTATATTTCCTGTACGTCCAACTGATGGGTTACCTGTTACCGATACGGCATCGCTGTTGGTATTATCTCCATTATCTCCGGGGGTATTTTGTTTGGTAAATAATAACCCTCCGGGAATGGTATTAAACTCTACCTGGTAAGTACCTGCATCTAAATTGGTAAATAAGTATCCTCCGGTTTGGTCGGTTATCATAGAAGCTACTGGTAAGGCATCATCTCCATTACCTGCAATACCATCTAAACCAAAGCCGGGACGATACAGGGTTACTGTAACCCCCGGAACCCCTGCTTCCGTTCCATCCTGTATGCCATCTCCATTTGTATCCAACCATACATAATTTCCTAATGCGGCCCTTGCACTTACTATACCACCATCTAAAGCGGTACTATGCGTATTGGCAACAATAGTAACAGTTGGAGTTAATCCGCTAACTATATCAGCATCACTCCTGCTATCGTCACCGCTGCCAGTACCTGCTTTGCTGGTAAAATCAAACCCTGCAGGCAGGTTGCTGAATTTAGCTGCAAATGATACTCCTGCTGTTAAATCTGCAAAAGCATAATATCCGTTTGCATCTGTAGTAGTTACTATTGGCGTAGTGGTTACTGTTCCGGTTCTGTCAACAGTCTGGCCTGCCGCATTTACCAAGGTTACCATTACACCAGCTACTCCTATCTCTGCTCCATTCTGTATACCATCATTTGGCGTACCACCGCCTGCTCCGTTATCATACCATATCCTGTCGCCAAATGAGCCTTTGGCTGTATTTCTTATTCCTAAATCCACCGTAAGGTTATCTTCCCCGGCATTAAGATTATAAACTGCTGTTATTGAAATACCGCCGCTAATGGCCGCACCATCACTATCAATTGCATCATTAGTACCGCTGTTCTGTGTTACCGCTACAGCCCCTGCTGGTAAGGTAGAACCAGTACCAAACTGTACTGCATAGTTTCCTGCAGGTAAGCCAGTAAAAATATATTCGCCTAATGCATTCGTTATTGTTGTTCTTGCTGCACCATCATCACCACCGCCTGCTGCACCATCAGGACCATAATCTAATAATGTTACTGTTACACCGCTTACACCCGGTTCACCTGTATCCTGTAGATTATTACCATCTAAATCCCACCAGATTTTATTGCCTATGCTTCCTAATCCACTGGATACACCAGCAATTAGGCCTGCATCTAATCCATGTAAGCTTTGTGCAGCAGCCAGGGCAAATTGTGTTGTGCGCCCAGTACTCTGGCTTGCATCGCTATTAGTGGTATTACTTGCAGAAGTAGTGCCGGTTGAACTGGTTAAACTATATCCTGCGGGAATATTACTGAACCCTATACTATAATTACCCGCTGCTAAATTGGTGAACTGATAATTTCCATTAGCATCAGAGGTAGTGGTGCCGATAGCAGTACCTGCATTATTGTATATGGTGACTGTCACGCCGCCTACACCGGGCTCACCTGCATCCTGTGTGCCGTTGCTATTGGTATCAAACCAAACAAAATTACCCACCTGTGCAGTATTGGGTGATGTTGATACTATTGCCGCATCAACACTCATATTCCGCTGACCAGCCGTTAGATAATATAAGGCTGTAACTCCGCTTGCATTAGCATCATTATCTTTAAAGTCATCGGCTCCGGCATTGGTAAATGTACTTCTTATATATCCTGATGGCAAACCAAAACCTACTGCATAAGCACCCGGGTTTAACCCATTAAAAATATAATTACCAAAGGCATCTGTTACTGTTTGTTTGCTAGGGGTTGATTCTGCACCAGCATCTATTACCCCGTTTCCATTAGCATCTAAATATAAATCCACCGTTACTCCCGGTACACCAAATTCTCCGGCATTCTGTATGCCATTGTTATTTAAATCATTCCATACCCTGTCGCCTAAGCTGGCAAGTGCTGCTGCTTGTTGTATCAAACCAGCATCTATACCTGTTATTTGTGTGCCAGCTACGCCGCTGCTGAATGATGTTGTTTTAAAAGTTGTTGTACTAAAATCACTATTGGTTGTTCCATTACCTGTTGAGGTGGCTGTAGCAGTTGTCAATAGCATTCCTACAGGTGGTGTAATACCAACTACATAAGTTGTATTTGCCGGCAAACCGGTGAAGATATAATTACCATTAGCATCGGTTATTGTTGTAGCAATTACTGTTGATCCGGTTGCATCATACAAGGTAACTGTTACACCGCTTACGCCGGGTTCTGTACCATCTTGTATACCATTGCTGGCTGTGCCACCGCCTGTACCATTATCAAACCATACTTTATCACCGATACTATTAGTGGTTGGCTGGCTGAAGATTAATCCGGCATCGGCTCCTCTTTCTATTTCACCGGCTGTTAACCAGAAGCTGCCTGTTTGGCCTGTTGTTGTATTAGCATCACTACCATTGGCAGCAGTACTTCCACCAGTTACTGTTGTTGTATTCGTTACATCACTTGTACCTGTTACCTGTGTATTGGTTTGGGTGGTAAATATATAATTGGCCGGAAGTGTAAAACCTACACTGTATTCCGTAGCAGCACTGCTGCTTGGTGTTAAATTATCAAATAAATAAATGCCATAAGCATCTGTTACAGTAGTACCGATAACCACGCCATTTTGGTATAATGTTACTGTTATACCTGCTACGCCGGGTTCACCTGCGGTTTGTATCCCATCTTTGTTATCATCTCTCCAAACTTTATCGCCTATGCTTGCTAAAGCTTTGAAACCAAAATCTATATTATGGTTGTTTTGTCCATTTAATCCGGTAGTAACCCTTACCTGTGGCACAACTGTTGTTCCTGTAGTTAGTACTGCATCATTATCACTTAAATCTATGGCTCCATATCCTATTTTATCTGCCCTTGTAATACCTAAACCAGCCAAATCACCAATACCAGCACCAGTTGCGCTATTCCAGTCAGAAGATGCCACTCTAATAATATAGTTTTGGTTTGATGTAATTGCCACACCGTAATCTATCCCGGTGACATCAGCACCAGCGGCACTGGTGAAATAGTAATTACCGGTTGCATCAGTAGTTACCATGCCAATGGCTGCACCATCCGGAACGCCATCATTATTTGCGTCTAAAAAAAGCTCTAATGTAACATTGGGCAACGAAGCCTCACCCGGGTTCTGGATGCCATCTCCATTTGCATCGTTCCATACTCGATTACCAATTTCTATTGGGGCAGCATCCTGCAACAACTCAAGGTCGCCAAGTCCGTTAGCCTTGCCAATATCGCCAATAGCATTGGTTGGAAAAGTTCCTGCACCTGTACCTGCAATCATCTCATAATCCCGGCCATTATCACCAGTGGTATTACTAAACCAACTGATACCACCAGACCATGCTCTGATAGGATCCATGGTTGTTGTTGCTACTGTATCAGTTCCTTTGAGTATTGCTAATGCACCTTGTGTGCAATTAAGATGAAAGGTGCCAACCAATGTGGAGGTATTACCATTATACACCCCATCCCTAAAATAAAATTCGCCGCCATTAGTTGTGTAATTACTTGGGCCGTTTCCATTATTTGCACCTGCAGTTGCTGCTTTAGGACTACCCGGTCCTTCCTTGGCATTCTGTTCTATTTCAAACACACAAGAAGTAGTATTAAAATAAGCCCTGTATAAATCACCCATTGCCTGACCGGCAATCCTGGTATTATTATTCATAGTCTCCTCATCAAAGGCAGACTGATCGCCAAACCTGTCTCTGAACCCAAGTATCATTGTTCCATCTGTATCAAATTCAATATCAGTAAACATAGGTTGCTGAAACTGAGTGTATCTTGGATTTCCTGCAGACCAAGGTGTAGGAAATGTATTTGTCCATGGTCGCCATGTTTCAGATTGAGCATCAGCATTAGTACCCCTGTTAAAATTAAGCGGTGCCTGAAGTATTGGCGCAGCTGTAAAAGTTGCGGTAGCAGGATTAAATTCCCAAACATAAGACCACAAATCTGTGTACTCTGGGTTACCTGTATTATTATCCTGTGTGCTTATAGCACCTGTACCCTCTCCTGTAGTAACAGCACCTATATATACTTTCCCTCTATAATATTTTAAGGCAAAAGGTCTTTGTAAGCCCCTTGTTCCATCATAAAAATTTGTTCCATCGTTAGCACCTGTATAAGTACCTGCTGCATTAGTAAGGCCGGAAGTGGAACGCAACGGAGGGTTTGGTAATGACCAGCTGCCAACAACAGTTGCCGAAGTTGGATTTGCGACATTATTTAACTGAATCTGGTATATTTTCCTGTCATATAGATTAGTAACGAAAAGGTATTGACCATCATCACTGATATCCATATCGCCTAAGCTTACCTTACCAACCTGGTCAAATGCTGCTGGATCTCGGTGTCTTGTTGTTTTATTTGCAGGTAATCCCCTGTTAGCATTGTTTGTACCAATTACACCTAATCCATTTGCAGTATAAGTAATAACCGCACCCACACCAGTACCAGCAATATTATACGATGTACCTGCGCCATAGGCAGGTATGCCGGTTGAATTATGGGTTGGGAAGCCAAGTGCATCCAAACTTGTAAAATATGAAGCGGCACCTGTAGATGATGTTAAAGACGGATTGATAATATAAATGGCTCCAGGGGCATTATTGAAAGTGCCGTTTGCAGGGCCAAACCCCGCATGTCTTTTCATAAAAGCGGAGGTAAATACCTTGCTTGCATATTTACTATATGCTACGCCATAGCAAGTTCCTATTTGTGCATTAGTAGCCAGATCTGTAGCATTTAGCGGCGGAGTCCCGGTTGGTGAAGTGCTGGCTTCATTTGTATAAGGGAATTTATAAAAAGCAACAGATGTACCAGATGTACCACCCCCACTTGGGTCGCCTGTAAATTGCAATGCAGTAAACATTGTAGCAGATGCAGACGGATTTGCACCCGTAAGAAAATCTGCCGGGTTATTTATAGCATAATTAATATTTATTGCTGATGCACCACTTGTAACAAAGCGAACAGCTGTACCATATGTACCTCCCGAACCTGATGAGAAATCGTATGTACTGTTCACAATACATGTACCGGAAGAGGGAACTATAAATTCAAGTCGTACTGTTGTGCCATTAGCGATTGAATTAAGCCCTGAAGTTGGGAAAGTATATTGTCCCAAGGTAGCAGTGGCAGAAGAACTGGTTTGTGTAGCAATTAATGCATCACTCGAATTATATGCCCTGATAATAACGCCACCTGCTCCCGGTTCAATGTATCCGGCTGCATTTTGGCGGGTGCCGTTTCCATTATAATCCCGGAATACTAATCCAGAAACCTGGGCTTTAGAAAAGAAACTGAAACTTACTGCTATAGTAAACAGCAAAAAGGGTTTGACTAGGTTTTTCATAACGAATAAATTAAAGGCTGTATTTGTACAAAAGGAGAAAACAGTAACAACCTTGAATGAAAATTGGATGATTTATTAAAAAGTTAAATAATAGGTATCAGTATTTTAACAGTACAAATATATTTTATACATAAGTATTAATACCTATTTAAAGTGAGATAGGACTACATAAACCATAAATATGTGGGAAGTACAAGAGTAAATAATAATATTTACTAAGTATTTATACTAGTTTATGGAAAATCAGCTGGTTTTACTATGAGGAGAAATGAGAAAAAGCTATTATTTTAAATCGCAACCCAGCCTTCTCCTTGTATCAATGATGTATTGTATTTTCCAAACCCCATTGAAACGGACTAACTGAAAGGAGTTTACCCCGCAATGGCTGAATTGTCCTTTGTAATAGAACTGGTAAGGTGTCCAGGCCATTGCTAACGGGCCATCTGTTTTTATAGTTTCAAAAACTATTCTTTCATCAGCATCGCCGGGAGGCAGCTTACTGATGGACTCAACAAAAGTGGATGGTTTTTCTGTAAGCACTACAAACCCTTCTTTATTTCTGCTGATAGTTTGCAGTACCATACTATCGGCAAAACAACTCTTCAACAATACGGTGTCGCTGTTTTTCATTGCTGTAAACATTGTATTAATAACTGCCTTTACTGAATCTGCGGCAGTCTGCTGCATTGGCACAACAGGTTGCGCATTTGTATTTATTCCGCAAACTGTTATTGTTAATAGTATGAAAAAATATTTCATGTTAAACGGTTTTATGATTTTATGGCAAATGAATTGAAAGTAAATATCGTTGGTTTTATAGCTAAAAATAAAATCTGTAGCCATGCAAATAGCAAGAATTATACAAGCGGTTATCTTAATGACGGTAGTGGCATTAGCCGCAAGCTGTGCTGCCAGTAAAGAATATACCAGTAAATTATTTACTCCCAGAACGGAGGCTGTGAAGGATTCACTGGTTATTGCCAAGGCCCCAAGGTTTTTAGAACTTGAGAACACAGAAACCACCCAGGATGGCTGGGTATCTACTGATATTATAATGGGAAGGGATACGGTGAACAACACGGTTGCACTGGACAACCTTGCCAAAACTTACCCTGCTAAAAAAGACAGTGCTGTAGTTGCATCCCAAAATAGTAAACCTGTTTTATCCAACACAGACACAAAAACAATCCCTGAAGAAATTGAACCTGTTGCTAAAATCAGCAAACCGGGTGAAGTAAGAACCAAACGAAGCAGGGAATAAAACCACTAAAACTATTTCTAACAATAAACATCAAACCCATGAAGCGAACATTTATTTATTCTGTATTAGCAGTATTTGTAATGACCCTTTTATTTACAAGTTGCAAACCCAGTAAGGTTTGGGCTACAAAAAAGAAAGACAAAAAAGAACATTACTCTGAACCTGTTGTTTACAGCAGGCCGCCTGCCCCCACAGCAGCACCTCCGCCAAGGTATTATAATGCGACACCGTTGATTATTTCCCCTACTCCAGGTTTCGTAATGAAACAAGACAGGGATGGCAGGTTTTTTCACCGTACGCCCCAGGGATATTTATACTGGAAAGGATATGATAACCGTTTCTATCTCGATAATTATCACCTGAGCCAGGTACGGTACAGCCAGTGGGAGTATGATGAGTGGAAGCGGTTAAGAAGGGCAAGCCGGTAATTTATTTCACACAGAGAACACAGAGTTCGCAGAGAATATTATAAATTTTCTGCGAACTCTTTTTATTTTATTTATACCCCAATATTTTCAACATGCTTTGCGCCGTTTGTTGTTTGGCATATACCCAATCAGTAAGCTTCCCGTTTTTATCATGCCCCACTATTACATGTTTGGGTGATGGGATAAGGCAGTGCTTAATACCCCCGTAACCACTTATCTGATCCTGATAAGCACCGGTATGGAAGAAGCCCACATACAAAGGCTCCTTATCATCATTTGTTTTGGGAAGAAACACTTCGTTGATATGTTCCTCAGAGTCATAATAGTCATGACTATCACAAGTAATACCACCCAGCACTACCCGTTGATAATCCTGATCCCATTTATTTATAGGAAGCATCAGAAATTTTTCACCAATGCCCCATGTATCAGGCAGTGTTGTAATGAAGGATGAATCTATCATGTACCATGTTTCCCTGTCATTCTGCACTTTTTCTGCAATTACACTGTATATATGCGCCATGCTTTCGCCTACGGTATAGCTGCCAAATTCTGTATAGATGTTTGGCATGGGAACTTTAGCTTTTTTACAGGCCACTTTTATGTTTCTTACTATCTCATTAATCATAAACTGGTAGTCGTACTCAAATCCCAGTGAATGCTTAATAGGAAAACCGCCGCCAATATTTATTGAATCTAATTCAGGGCAAATTTTTTTTAACTGGCAATAGAGGTTTATAACTTTATTCAATTCACTCCAGTAATAAATATCATCTTTAATCCCTTTGTTTAAAAAGATATGCAGCATCTTTAATTGAAACTTACTTTCGTAACCTTCTATCCTGTCTACATAGAATTCCAAAATATCCTTTGCCCTTATACCTAATCTCGATGTATAAAAAGGGAAATTGGGTTCTTCTTCCGCAGCCACCCTTATACCGAGTTTAAAAGGCACTTTTACGGAAGTGGCATAATCTTTTAATTCATCTTTATTATCCAGTACAGGAATTACATTCTGGAAGCCGGTATTTAATAAACCCGCAATACGGCGGGTATAGCCTTTCTGCTTAAAGCCATTACAGATAATATGTATGTCTTTTGTAATTTTCTTTTTTGCATACAATTTTTTAATTATTTCAATATCGTATGCATAAGATGTTTCTAAATGGATTTCGCTTTTCAGTGCCTCTTCCACCACAAAGCTGAAATGCGAACTTTTGGTGCAATAGCAATAAAAATATTTGCCTTCGTAGTTATGTTTTTTAAAAGCATTTGCAAACATGGTTTTTGCTTTTTTTATCTGCATACCAATTTTGGGCAGATAAGTAAGCTTCATGGGTGTGCCATGCTTGGCAATAAGTGCTTTCAGGTCAAGATTGTTAAACCAAAGGTTATTATCATGTACCTCTATTCCATCCTGCGGAAAATTAAATGTTTGCTTTACAAGGTCTTGGTAGGAGTTTGTCATTGTGCCAAAAAAGGGGTTAGTCAGAAATAAAATTCAGGCACAAAAGTATAAGATTGCAGAGAACAGCGGCAAAAAAATTATTGCAGATTAACTAACTTTCAGATGTGAAGCAAATATCTAACCTGAAACCTGTGCTTACCAGTTCGGCTATTACACTTCTGATGTTTGTTATAGTCAGCATCCTGGATATTATAATAGCTTTACTCAATGCCCGGTTTTACAGCAATGCAGCCTTTATCACCATCTTTGGTGTTGGCGGTGTGTTTGCCACAGTATTTGCCTATATGATAGGTATTGAGAGGGCTAATCCTAAAAATGAAACAGCCAGATGGACATTATTATCGGTTATTATCCTTTTAGGCATCTTATTCTTTTTTCCGCTGGCAAAAATTGAAGGCGGCGAATATAAAGCCGCCTTCAATTCTTATAGGCTGATGATTGCCCTGACCACAATTGTTTTTATGCGGGGAAAAATTGATTAAGCACTGTCACCTGAGCCTGCTTGACAACAGACAGGTTTATCCAAGTGTATTTATCGGGCTTCGACAAACACTTCCTGACATTGTTTATTTAATTCAAATTCCATCTGCGCATCATATCACTTGCAGAACGAGCCTGCTTTTGGTGTTTCCACATTTGTGATGCGGTAAATTTTTCTTCTTTAATAACTTCTTTTGCGATTGTCTCTTTTACCTCTTGTGCCAGTTTTTGTTTTGTTTCTTCACTTAATTGCACACTTTTGGGCATAATAATGCTCTTCATAAACACTCCTTTTTTTAATCTGTCGTTTAATAATTGCTGAGCAAAACCGAAGTAGAAAACCAGAGGCAAGCTGAATAGCTGGTCAGATACGTTCTTATGTAGTTTTTAATACGTTGCTCAGTATTGAGACACAAAGATACACTAAAATCAGCCTTCTGCCAAATGAAAACGTAAAGAAATTGCTAAATGACTGATACTATGTTTACTAGTATTTTGTTTTTATGGATACTTCTGTACTTATATTATTACTATAAGAGAAACTTGCTTTGTTAAATGAAGGTGGCCCAAAAGTTCCCATTGCATTATTCGAAAAACCATATCCTTCTTTCGGCATGCCAAAAAAATTCTTATTCATTTTTTGATCATCATTTTCATCATGCAAAATTGCAGCAGCATATGTACCAGCCGGTAACCCGGTAAAGACCACCCAGGCTTTTTTGTCTTTTATAACCAATCTTCCTTTTCGTATTGCCTTATCAGGGTTGTCAGGATAGCCATCATCGCTTTTAAAAAGGCTTATCAGAACATGGCCATTATTAGTATGCAGGTTGGTGACTATAATTTTAATGCCTTCCCCTGTTTTGGAAGTATTGAATGAAAGAAAAAATAATAAGGTGGCTAATGTGGATACAGAAAGAATATTTATCATAATAGAAATAAAATATTTTTTATATCTCTTTTGTATTTTTTTTTGCTTTGTTTTCTACCGGCACTACTGTATATCCTGCTTTACGAAGTAAGTTAATCACCCCTTTATCACCCGGCAGGTGCCCCGCCCCTACTGCAACTACTAATGATTTATCAGGCATCAGTTTTTTAAGCTTCTCCACCCAGTTACGGTTGCGGTTGTTCAATAAAATATCCTGGTATTTCATCATTCCAGCTTCTTCGCTGTTAATCATATCGGCCAGTTTTTTTAAATCCTGCTCTTTATAGGCTTTCATCATTTCTTTAAACTCTTTATCACCAGCTGATTCTTTTCCATTTTCTGCCACCATCTTTACTAACTCCTTTGCCTGTTCCTTATAAGGTATGCTGTCGAAAATACCCATCTGGTAAGCAGTGGTTTCCAACCCTTCAATTGTTTTATTGTGTTTTTTTGCTTCTTCCATTATCAGTTGCTCCATTGCCACCTGCTCATCACAGACGATAGTTGTTTCCATCAGCATGGATGATGCAACAAAAGGTTTGTAGGTTTCTAAAACTGAAAAAGGGAGCATTGTGCTTTTCTCTTTAAAATATATTTTTACTTTTTCATACTCATCTTTTGTCATCAGATCTGCCAATGTGGTGTCATTTTTCATTTTGAGTTTACTCATCGCACCCAGCATATCGAACAGGTTGTCCATATCCAATTCAAAATAAACCTTGTCTGCATTTTTAATAGCACCCACCAGATTTTCTCCAAGAAAAGCATCGTCCTTACACAGCAAGTGCATGGTACCAAAAAGATAAGTTGGCTTATCAAGTCCATTGCCGGTTACCTTCCACAGCAGGCTTTTTTCAAATTTATCAACAGTAGATTTCTCTTTCTTTCCGCTTTGCGCACAACCGGAAAGTGCTATTAAACCCATTAATAAACCGGCACTGATTTTTTTCATTCGTAAGTTTTTATTTTCCGGGACTATGACAGTTTAAGTATCCTGCAAGTTGCATTATCCCACCACTGCCTCTTCACCGTACATTTGGTTTTTAAATTTTAATGATGGGGAAGAAATAAACTCTCCGATACCTAATTCACCCCATTTACCATCCACTGCTTTTATTGTATCGTCATCTGCAACAATAATATTGGGCCAGTCCCGCTGAAATCCATCTAATTCTTTTGTTTTTCTTGTACCATCAAGCCCCATGCAGGCTACATAATTTGAGGTTTTGGGTTTTGGGTTTTGGGTTGGCTGTTTAAAGAGGTGATTGTCCCTTTTTGGGTCGAGGTTGTTGCAAAAACGCCAAAGGGCAGTTGGTAAATCGGTGGCATCCACCGTATGCTCTACATACAATATCATTTTTACTCCCTGCAACTCAGTTAAAGCACAAAGCTGGTTATGTAATTCACCAATATGCCCCGGCCTGTTTTTCTGTACTGAAATGATAAGGCAGGGGATTTCTTTTTTAATAAGCGAAGTATTAATTGATCTTATCTCTGAAAATTTCTCTTTCAGCACCGAATCAATTATTGATTCATACTTATTACTTATTAATTCATAGCTATCATCCGTCTCCTCTTCAAACTTCGCCGTTCCATCAATACACATCTTACCTCCAAACCCCAGTTTGCTGCAACTGTGATCCAGCACATCCATTGGCCCCGTAGAAAAATAAATATCTGTAGCAGGATTCAAGTTTTTAAAAACATACTTTGCCAATGCGTCGTAATCCTGGATTTTCACCCCTTCATCTGCCATTACTAATATTTTATTAAACATCATCTGCCCCGCACCCCACATGGCATTCATTACTTTTTGGCCCTGCCCGGCGTAGTCTTTTTTGATTTTTGTAATAACAAGGTTATGAAACACTCCTTCTATTGGCATGTCCATGTCCATAATTTCAGGCACCATCGTCATTTTTATAGGAGCCAGGAATATTCGTTCCGTCGCTTTTCCCAGCCATGCATCCTCCTGCGGTGGTATGCCAACAATTGTTGCAGGATAAACCGGATTTTTTTTATGAGTGATACAAGTAATATGAAACTTAGGATACCAATCAGGCAATGAATAATAACCCGTATGGTCGCCAAAAGGCCCTTCCCATATTAATTCATCGGCAGGGTCAACATATCCCTCAATAATAAAATCTGCATCGGCAGGTACTTGTACTTCTGGTTGAGTAATGCAATTAACCAGCTCCACTTTTTTCTTTCTTAAGAAACCAGCCAGCATATATTCATCCACATTCTCCGGCAAAGGTGCTGTTGCTGAATAGGCATACACCGGGTCGCCACCGAGTGCAACAGCCACCGGCATTCTTTTATTTAGTTTTTTATATTCATTAAAATGCTTGGCCGAAACTTTATGTTTATGCCAGTGCATACCGGTAAGTGTTGGACCGAATACCTGCATACGATACATACCTACATTGCGGCTGTTGGTATTCGGGTCTTTGGTATGAATGATGGGTAACGTTACAAACGACCCGCCATCTTTTGGCCAGCATGTTATTACGGGAAGTTTAGTGATATCGGGTTCTTTCATTACAACCTGCTGACATTCCCCTCTGCCCTTTATTACTTTGGGCATCCAACTGGCAAACTGTCCCAGCTTTGGCAGCAATTTCAGTTTATCAATAATATTTTCTTTTGGTGATGATAAAAGATGAAAGAGGTTTTCTATTTCTTTAGCTACATCATCCAAATGATTTACACCAAGTGCCATGCACATCCTTCTTTCGCTTCCGTAAGCATTCATCAATACCGGAAAATCATACCTGGTATTTTCAAACAATATTGCCTTACCGCCATTGCCTGATTTGCTGATGCGGTCAGTTATCTCTGCAATTTCTAATTTGGGATTAACGTATGTGCTGATGCGGATAAGTTCTCCGGCATCTTCAAGGGCATCTATAAATTGTTGCTGATTTTTCCAGGCCATGTTGTTGTATAAAACGTTGTAAAGGTACAACAAGCACCGGGAGGAAAAGTTTTAAAACTGATTATTTAAAACCGTGGGCACCGCTGGCTGGCAACACTGCCATGTTTTTGAAAACTTGCTGCCAGTGCATTTAATTTTATACCAATGGTAATGCCACCAAAGTAATACCAGTCACTTTCAGTAGGTGTACCCCTTTGTTCGCCATTGGGCGGATAAAGAGGTTGCCCTTGCGGTAGCTGCCCGCCACGATAGGCCATTTCAACTGCCTTGGCCCCTTTAGCCTGTAGCAAGGTGTTTTTATCAACGTAGTGGCTGCTTACATCATCTAAATAATCAGTAAATGTTTTTCGTTGACTGAATTCAATACCCACATCTATTGCATCAGACAAAATAAAACGTATCCCTCCGCCAAATGGCAACGAGAAATCAGTAAGGCTGTATGGCTTTTGCTCAGGATACTGGCTTAGCCCCTGCCCTTCTGTGCTAAGTGGTTTAAGGTATGTTTTAGCACCGTTATCATCATAAGCCCAGGGGTTAAAATGAAATACGGCGATACCTCCATAGATATAGGGGGTAAATTTTTTTATTGATAAATCAAACAGCGAAAGCTCCAGTCCGGCATAAGCTTCTTTAATAGTAGAATTGAAACTAAGGTTGCGGCCTTTCAAATATTCCCGGTTCCATTTATCGGCAGCTTTTAGTGTGCCATAGTTTAAACCAGCCCTTACAGTAAACAATTTAGTAAGTGGTTTGCGGATAAATAAACCTGCAGAAAAATTGGAATGATTTAGTGTAACACTGTTGGGTTTTAAGTCACCCTGGTAATTAATTGCCCCAGTAAATAAGGAAAGTGACATTGATTTATCAGTTTCCTGGCTATTGGAAAAATGGCTGGATAAAAGGCAGGCTGCCGCACAAAGAAGCTTTACAGTTTTCACGGATTGGATGATTAGGGTTCAGATTACTAATCAGGATAACGTTATGTTGAATAAAAAAGTACTTTTAATGTTTGGCTGGTTCTATTAAAACTCATCCTTTTCGGAAATAAACGCAGCCTTTGTTAGTATTTATCCGATTCAGTAATATAGAAATAATATTAAAAGCCAGTTATTAAAGCTAAATTTATAGTCCTAAAATTTTAATACAATGATTAAACAAGCACTCCTGGGCGAATTTTTGCATGAAGCAGAAAACACCCGTAAATTATTAAATGCCATTCCCGATTCAGCATTGGATTACAGACCGCAACCACATTTGTGGTCAGTAGGGCAATTGGCATCGCATATTGCAGAAGTATATAACTGGTTTGATGGCACTTTTAACCAGGATGTATTTGAAATGGGCACTTACAAATATGATAAAGGCGATATTGCCAAAGCTTCAAATATTGTAGCCAAATTTGAAGAGAATGTGACCAATGCACAAAAGGTGGTAGAGAATTCAGATGAAACCCAATATTTCAATCCCTGGCATTTTCAAATGGGTGGACAGGATATAATGCCACCAATGCCCAAAGTTCAAATGGTAAGGGGTTTCTTGTATAATCACCTTTACCACCACCGTGGCGAGTTAGTAGCTCATTTAAGGGCAAGTGGAAATAAAGTACCCGGCTTGTATGGCCCTACTTATGAAGAATCACAGGCCATGAGGGCTGCAAATAATTAATTGTATTTTATATTCATAAAAGCCGACAGTAATAATATTATTGCCGGCTTTTATATTTATGGAAATTTAACTTTACATCCATACCTGATTGGTTGTATATCTACTAAGAATTGACTTCAGCCTTTAATATTTCCATTATATGAAAATGATAATAACCACTTTACTCCTGCAAATTCTCGTTATGAACGCAGCAGCACAATTGAAGCCGGTTGGTTCAGGTGTATTTCACTTTAATGATCTGCCTGTAAAAAAAGATAAAGGCCGTGAAAGCCGGAAAATTACTGAAGGCACAACCAATGAATTTCTTGGTTTAAAATACATGCCACCACACAATTAAAAGGGTGCTTATCAAAACCACCCTATGCACAAGACAGTATAGAAGAAGTTATTATTATAAAAGAAGGAAAATTAAAATGCACCATTGGTGATAAAACAGCCGTGCTTGGCGCAGGCAGTGTGCTGCTGATACCACCTCATGAAATGCAAACTTTTGAAAACACCGGAGATAGCCTTGTTACTTATTATGTACTAATGTTCCGTTCTAAAAAAACAATGGATATGGAAAGAAGCAATAAGGCTGGGGGGACATTATTAATAAATGCCGATATATTAACCTATCCGGAGAAAGATAATAAAGGCACCCGTAAATATTTTGACCGGGCAACTGCAATGTGCGACAGGTATGAAATGCACACCATCACTCTTACTAAAAAAGGCCCCAGCCATCCCCCGCACCAGCATATTGAAACAGAAATAATGCTGATAATAAATGGTGAAGTTGAAATGACAGTTGACGGGCAATATTACAAAGGCACTGCCGGTGACCTATTTATTGCGGAAAGCGGCAAGATGCACGGCATAGGAAATGCTTCAGATAAGCCTTGTACTTATTTCGCTTTTAAATGGAGATAATAAGGCCCTCATTAATAAACCGCCAGGGTTAATAATCAGAATAAGAAGCCGGGTGCAGGAATGTTATCTCATTTTTCGATACATTATTTTTGTATTCAGGTATGGATGAAAGCCTTTTCCAGGTGGTATCGCTTACAAATTTTTTCCAATGAGCATCCCTGTCCGTCATATTTTCAAAACTGGTCATGTACATAAGGTTGGGCATCTTACTGCCGGAAATTACTTCGCCATAAAAAATGGCATTAAAGTTTAATCGTTTAAACAAGCCAATTTCATCTCCCTCATTAAACATATGCACTTTGTTTTTAAATATTTTCTCTGTAGCACTTTCATAACTACGCAGTTCATATATTCTTTCTTTTTTATCTCCAGTAAGTACAGGAAGCTGCAACTCAGGTGCCATAGAAAAAGCCTGTAACACAATTGTTTCCATTCTTGTATAAGGCGGGGCTGTGTATGCAGCATCAATATAAGCCGTTCCTTTAGCCTGGTATTCTTTATCTGCTGCTATTTTTTCAGGCAGTTTCGCCAATAGGCCAAATGACTTTACAGGGATTAAGACATATATTTTTTTTACAACAGCAGTATCATTAGCGTTTACCTTAAATACACCAACTTGCATAATTTTCATGCGGTGCAAAGCAGGTATATATGCCTGTTGCAGGTAATCATCCAGCATTTTTTCTTGTTCATTTGTAGTATACTGATAAACTGTTAGTTGATAATATGTTCTTGAACCTTTATTACCAGATGACCAGGAGACAAGAAATAACAGGCTTATTAAAAAGGATAAAGCAAGGATGGCAAAGGATAATTTCTTTTTCATTGTTACGTATTTAATGTAAACAAAGATAGACAACACAAGCAAGAGAAGATTAATTCAACTTACTATACCATTATCTTTCTTATACTCTTTCCAGAAAAAAGTTACAGCTTCAAGTACATCTTCTTCTGATTTATTTTGGGTATTGGTAAGGGGGATTTTATGGCGAAAACCCTGCTTGGGATCTATTTTCCAGTATTCAACCACAAGAATAAAATTATCCCGCAGGTCATATATTTTTTTCTTTTCTTGCTGGGCAATGTAAGCACTTAAAAAAGCAGGCCAGCCCGTTATTAATTTCTCGTCCTTATAAATCCCTTTTTTATTTATACGGATATAAACCTTGTTGCTGCCCCCTCTTTTAAAAAGAAAATAGGCAGGTATCAACGCAAATGAAAAAACAAAACTCTGATAATCTACATTTTTAAAATGGCGGCTTATAGCATCAATTACCCCGTACATAAAAATACCAAAAAATAAAAGGGCAAGAATGTATAGCAATACTTTTTCATCCTTTACTACAAACTCGCCGTCTTTAGTTAATTTATTTTCTGCCATGGTGCAATTTAACAATGTTCTTAATTATTGTAGCCCTGATTATTTCAACATATATGACAATCTCTTTTCTTTGTTATATTTAACAATCAAAAAAATCTTTTGAAGCAACTGCTGAGCCATATAAAAAACTATTCCTTATTAAGCGAAGAAGCACAACAGGCTTTGCATAATGGCTTTGAAAAACTTGTGTTGCCAAAAAATGAATACCTGCTTACTGAAGGAAAAACCTGTCATCATTTATATTTTCTTGAGCAGGGTGCTTTACGGGGCTTTTATACACTTGATGGAAAAGAAATAACCCACTGGTTTGGTTTCGAAAATGATTTCGTTACCTCTTTTCACAGTTTTATAACGGGAGAACCCTCTGTAGAAAACATACAATTGCTTGAAGGAAGTGTTTTATGGGCTATATCTAAAGACACACTCACAGGCCTCTTTAACCAATACCATGAAATAGAAAGGCTGGTAAGGATAGCTTACGAAAAATACTATATAAGATTGGAAGAACGTTTTGTAAATGCACAATTTAAAACAGCAACTGAACGGTATGAGCAGTTGTTGCAGCAAACAGCACATATAGTAGAAAGGGTGCCACTTGGTTATATTGCCTCTTACCTTGGTATAAGCCAGGAAACTCTTAGCCGCATCCGCAGCCGTCTTTAACATTTAATATTTGATTTTTTGACCAATGTCAAAAGCTTCCCTGGCAGACCCGGGTAAATTTGAGTAATCAAAAAAAATACAAATGGAACACAAACAGACACTGCACCCATCTGCTGCTTTTATCGGAGCCTCATGGACAGCATTACTTATTGGTGTTACTGCTTTTTTAGTTGGCTTATGGAATGCAGAAATGGAGCTGAATGAAAAAGGGTACTACTTTACTGTGCTAATGTTTGGTCTTTTTGCCTCTATCTCAGTACAAAAAGCAGTCCGGGACCAAATGGAGGGAATACCCGTAACCAACATATACTATGGACTTGCCTGGTTTTCCACTTTGTTAGCCATTGTATTACTTACTGTCGGTTTGTGGAATGCAGAACTGGAGAAAAGTGAGAAGGGCTTTTATGCTATGTCTTTTGTATTGAGTTTATTTGCCGCCATTGCAGTACAGAAAAATACAAGGGATATGAAAGCATCGCAAAGCAGGGAAGATGCGGGATAAATCAATAGAGCAAATGTCTCGATGCGCAGACAAACATCGGGGCATCTGATACCAGTTTCTTTTGCAGTGCGGTCAAAAACTGTCTATCGTAATGCTGCAATCTCTTTCCGGTAATCATGTTGCAGGTCTTCATGCAGGGTAACCAATGCTGCATCAATCTTTTTTAATTGCCCGTCAAAGATGTTGTGGAGAACAGCATTTTGCCGTATGGGGATACCTGATGCTTTTAATTGCTGGCAAAAAAAGATACGCAGCTCCATATCGGTTTGTTTGTTGCCGCTATACCGGGAGTATTTATTAATCATCCTTAATATTTTACGGAGTGTTTTTTTAGCAAAGTATATATGGCTGATATTAATCTCTGCAAACAGTTTTCCTATTTCCTGGTTACAGTTTTTTATAAACCGCGGTTCATCTTGTGCTTCAAACAGCAGGTAAGTAAGCAGTTCTTTATTTTCTTTTTTAAACCTTGCTAGCCGCAGGCAGAGAGCCGTTACCTCTGCTGCTTTAAGCGTAACAAGTTCTTGTTTTATTTCATTGATGGATGAAGACCTCATGCAATAAAATTAAATGATTAACTTATGCTTTTATGGTAAAAGTGAAATGAGGGAGAACACCTTTTTAACTTGTTGTTTGTCTTCATGCAATATTTACTATTTATGTAATTCCCGATTCGTGGAGACACACATAGGGGTCTATATTTTACAGGCATAAACCAAAGCGAAGATTTATATTTTACTTCGCTGCAGCATTAATAATTTTTTCCAACACTTTTATGTCAACGTCCGCCAATTTATTGATATAAAGACAACCGGTACCAGTCTTATGTTTACCTAATTTAGTTAACGCATCAGCATGACGCTTCAGATCAATCAGGTATATGGTTAGATTGGCTTTGCGTGGTGAAAAACCGATTTTAAACCAATCCACTTCTCTACCGCTAGCAGGGCTCTTATATCTTTTATTCCCAAAACCTACAATGGAACTGCCCCACATTTTCGGCTTTTCCTTCATAGCCTTTTCCATCAACTTAAGTATAACCTGGCTGTCTTTACGCTTTTGCTCATCTGCAATATTATCAATGAAGCCTGTTACACTTGCTGAAGTTTGCTTTGTTTTAATTACTGCTAACTTACCCATAGGAGATATTTTTAGTAGAATTGATTGTGTCCAACTCTTAAATATACATAACTACTGGTATATTTTTACGCCGCTGAGTGTTCCCAAGGAAAGCATCTCACCGTTTCTGTGTGCCTTCCCAGATTATATCGGGTTGTGTGCAGACATAGTAGCCCGGCATAGTTCGCCAAGCTCACTATACCAGCAACAGCACTAAAAAACATTACAGATTAATCTCTGTATTTTTGAAATCAATTAATCATTCAACGAACACATATGAAACAATCAAACTTCAACCGTCGTAAATTTATTAAATATACTACCGCTGCTGATACAGGAATTGGCTTGTCGTCAGTAATACCCAATAAAGATCTTTCTTCACCTTTATGTCCTGCAGATGAATGGCATGTTATTGTTCCCTCACCATTGAACTTGCATTGTAAGCGAAGCAAAAAGCTCAAAAAATTAATTTCCAACAAGAATACAGCCTTGTCTTAAAATAAGCAAAAACAACTAAAAGTTTTAAAGAGCATGGAGAATAAAAAATAGTTTTTTTACCTATATAGAAAATATCTTAGTTTTAGTAAAATCAATTTACATGAAAAATAAATACATAGCAACAGTAATATCCCTGCTAATTACCAGCATGGCAACAGGGCAAGTAAAATTAGAAAACAAAACACAAGCCGATGCAATAGTTTTTTCTAAATCTGAAACGGAATACCGGCAAGTGCAAAAAGAATTGCAGCAACTGGAGCAACAGAAAAAGCAATTGCTTACTTTAATGGAGCTATATAACGAAAAACAAAAAAAACTACTGCTCCGGATAGAAAAGCTGGAGAATAATTATGATAGTATTACGAAAACCGATATCCCCGCCGCAGCTGTAGGTTCTTCCCAAAATGAATTACTAAATGCCACTAAACAAATGCAGGAAACACAAATGTCTTTTAATCTCCAATACCTTCAACTGCAAAGCAATATGCAAAATGAAAACCGTAGCTATACGGCCATCAGTAATATTATGAAAACAAAGCATGATACTGTTAAGAATAGCATTTCCAACGTTAGATAAAATACAGCTGTTTTTTCATCCTCTAAGGCTCCGTTGTCATAGAAAGCCCAATGCGTATTTTAAGCTGCCTGGGCTGTAAGAAACCTTGCAACATCAGTTATTTACTCTGTAAAATTATTTTCTCCAACTCCTTTACTTCTGTTGCTGTGGGCATCGTTAATGGCGGACGAACATCACCAGCACTTTTGCCAATTAGTTTTGCCCCTGCTTTTATTAAACTTACTGCATAGCCATTCTTTTTACTCCGTAATCTTACAAATGGAATGTAAAACTGTTGGGTGATTTTAGCAACCGTTGCACTATCACCAACTCTTAGACTTTTATAAAACAAGTTAGCTAATTCAGGTACAAAATTAAAAGCCGCAGAAGAATAGGTATTCACTCCGATAGATAAATACGCTTCTGCAATAATCTCTGCAGTGGGCACACCACCAATATAAGAAAGCCGTTTGCCAATGGTTTTAATAGTGTCGTTCAAATCCTGCATATTACCTGTGCCATCTTTTAATCCAATTAAATTTGGGCAAGCATCTGCTAATTTTTTAATATACTCTGTTGATAAAACGCCATTGCCACGGTTATAATAAATTACAGGCAATGAAGTGTTTTGAATAATCGCTTTGGCATATTCATACACTCCATCTTGCGGGCACTCGGTTAGATAAGGTGGAAAAAGCAGCAATGCATCAATACCTGCCTGTTCAGCCATTTTTGCAAAAGCAATTGCTTCAGGAATACTTCTGCCCACACTGGAAATAACTGGCACACGACCAGCAACTGTTTTTGCTGCAATCGTTATTATTTGCTGATATTCATCCGCCGATAGCGAAAAGAATTCTCCGGTTCCGCCAGCTACAAAAACACAAGATACATTATGCCCAACAAACCATTCTATACGGTCGGTATATGTTTCGGCATTAAAGGTTCCATCTTCATTAAAGTCTGTAATAGGGAAAGAAAGAAGACCATCTTCTAATGATGATTTTATTTTTGACAATTCCATTTTTTTTATTTTGAATTTGTGAATGTTGTAAATTATTATTTTGCAGTAACAATAAAAAAACTGTTTCGTTAAGTTAACGGCCCCGGATTAAACAACACCAGGTCATTATAAATTCCTAATTTATCAGTGGCTACTTTTTTATTGCCACTGGCTACTTCCAATATCAGGTGAAACAATTCCCACCCCATTTCCTCAATCGTTTTTTTTCCGAAAGCAATTGGGCCTGCATCAAAATCTATTAAATCATGCCAGCGGTTACTCAGTTTTGAGTTTGAACTTACTTTTATTACAGGCACCATATTTAACCCATATGGTGTACCTCTGCCGGTAATAAAAACATGCATATTCATACCGGCAGCTAATTGTAATGTACCGCAAACAAAATCGCTGGCGGGAGTTGCTACAAAGTTCAATCCCTTCTTTCGAATCTTTTCACCAGGAGAAATTACATCCACAATGGGACTTGTGCCGGATTTCACCACTGAACCCAATGCTTTTTCTACAATATTACTTAAGCCCCCGCCTTTATTACCAGGTGTGGTGTTTGCACTGCGGTCGGCACTGCCTTGTTGTAAATAATTATCATACCAGGCCATTTCATCTTTTAATTTTTGCGCAACAGTTTCATCAATGGCTCTTGGCATTAATAAATGAATTGCATCCCGAACTTCGGTAACTTCTGAAAAAAATACAGTACCACCTGCTCTTACAATTAAATCGGCTGCATAGCCCGAAGCAGGATTACCAGTTAAACCAGAAAACGCATCACTGCCCCCGCATTGCATACCTACTACCAAATCAGCAGCAGGACAAGATGTACGTTTTCGCTGATTCAATTTTTGCAAATGTTTATCTGCCATCAACATAATTCCATTTACCATATCGCCAAAACCTTCAAAGGCTTCATCTTGTAAATACAGTATCGAACTTTCAGAAGCAAGCTGACCTGTGGGCAACAACCTTTCAGGTCGTAATTTCTCACAGCCCAAACCAATAATCATAATTTCTCCACCGAAGTTGGGATTTTGTGCAATGTGTTGAATAGTACGAATCGGTACAATTGCACCCGGTGCATCTATTGCAATGCCGCAGCCATAACTATGATTGAATGCCACCACATCATCTACATTCGGATAGAGCGGTAGCAATTCTTTTTTAATTTTTGCACAAATAAAATCAGTAATACCTGCTACACACTGCACACTGGTTGTAATGCCTAATACATTTTTTGTGCCAGTACTACCATCTGTATTTTTATAACCTAGAAAAGTATAACCTTCTAATGGCTCAGGAGTGGGCACATTTGCTTTTGTATATTGAATTTCATTTAAATCAGGTGGCTGAGGCAAATTGATATTGCTTTCATTAACCCAACTTCCTTTTGTAATAGCAACCTTTGCAGTGCCTATAATTTGTCCATATCGTACAACTGGGGCATTTTTTTCAAATGACGATAAAGCTACTTTATGCCCCATTGGTATATCTTCCTGCAAAATAATTCCACCTAAAACAACCGCACCCTTTTTCAATCCGGAAGGATTGGCTACTATTCCTACATTATCCTGCGGGGTGGTTTGTATTACTATATTTTCCATTTGGAAATTTGTGAATTGGCTTTAAAATTTCTGAAATCAATTTATACCATTGGAAAAAGCTTTGCAGCTATCATTGTCAAAATTAATCCTGTTATGCCCATTAAGGTTTGCATAGGGGCAATTGTTTTTAGGGCTTCCCTTTCAGTAAGATTAGTTGTTTTACAGGCAATCCAAAAACCAGCATCGTTCATCCAGGGAATCAATTTTGCACCGCTGCCTATTGCCAAGCATAAATATACCGGATGAAATCCTAAGTTTTCGTTTTGTGCCATGCCGGCTAAAATTCCTGCGGCAGTGATTAATGCAACAGTTGCCGAGCCTTGTGCGGTACGAACAATTGCCGTAATTAAAAACGCCAATGGAATCAATGCCATTTGATAACCTTTTGTAGCATTTGCAATGCTTTGACTGATACCCGATTGTTGTAGCATTCCACCAAATGCACCACCCGCAGCCGTAATTAAAATTATGCCGCCACCAGTCATCAATGCAGTTTGAACGAATGCCGTTAGTTTGTCTTTGGTTGTTTTTTTTTGTTTTGCTAAAACCAGGAGTGCAAAGATTGCCCCCATGAGCATAGCAATGTTTTTATCGCCAAAAAATAAAATGATGTCTAAAATTTTGTTGAGGATGGCAGAATCAGTTAATGGTATATTGGGTTTTGCAAAAGCCTCAACAGCAGAACGGATACAAATGGTAACCAATGGAAAAACGGCTGGCAGCAATGCCCAGCCCAAAGAAGGTAATTCTTTATCAGTTTTATTAGCAATAGCGGCAATATCTTCCAAACGGGCATCGGGTGAATCCCGAAGTGGGATGGGCATTTTTTTATTTAGCCATACTGCAACAAAATAACCTACTGTAATGGTGCAAAGCCCAAGCATCGCACCGCAAATCATCATCAATCCAATTGGTACATTCATAGCCCCTACTAAAAATAAGGGGCCCGGCGAAGGTGGCACATAAGAGTTTGCCATAACCGCACCGGCAATTACTGATAGTGCCAGCAACAAATAATTTTTACCCAATTTCATTCCCATTGATTTTGCCAACGGCATCATCAAGAAAATAACAGTATCTACAAAAACAGGAATCGTAAGAAAAAAGCTGCTCAATGTAAAACCAACCGGCGCATTTTTTTCTCCTGTTATTTTCAACATTGCCCGGATGATTTTTTCAGCAGCACCACTATCAAGCATGGCTTTACCAATGATAGCCGCCATCGCAATAAGGATACCAACCTTGGCGCAGGTATTGCCAAACTCAGTTCCTATTCGTTCGCCAATACTTTTATGCGATTGCTTTAACGCTTCAGCGGCTGACATACCTTTTGATAAGAAAAATTGTTCAACAGATGCCAGCGGAGTAAGTAAAGCTACCGTCAATGCAGCGAACAGCAATGCTAAAAATGGGTGTAGTTTAAAACCGATGATGCCACCTACAACTATTACAATACCGACAAGAAGAATAATAATTGGATTGTCCATAATTTAATTCAGGGAGTAATTTTTTATACTAAATAAGGAATGATTCAAACTTAATCATTTTTCCTCCCCGATCTCCGTATAATACTCACTAAATAATAAAAGCAGAACGGTTGTTCATTATACCTGGCTTGTTACTGGATAAATATTGGAATAATGGACTGAAAAAAATCAAAAAAAAACCGCTATTAACCCCAACTACCCCTTTTGGGGTATTTATGCTATGATACAATTTTTTACTTTTACATACCTTATTTTTTTAACCATTAAACATTTTATCATGAAAAAGAAACTTCATTTCTTTCTTACTCCTTTATTATCACTGCTTCTTTTTTTATCGGCCTGTGCCAGACAAACCGATACAATTCCTGCCACCGGCACTTCACCTGCAAAGCCAGTAAATACAGGCAGAACAGCAGCAGCGAGCAAACCATTAATAACTTCTGTATCCCGCATCATCCGGCTGGCAAATGGCGATGTGGAATATTATTTTAATGAACGGCAGGCTATTTTTACCGTATCGAAAACTAACCCTGCATTTGAAAGGATACTCAGTATTGCCACACAGGGGCTTGAGGGAAACAAACCTGTAAAACTTACCTACTCCGGCCATAACACCCTTGAAGAATTAGTATGGCCCACTGCCACAGAAACTGCAAGGTACCTTGAATGGTACAGGGGTAATATTGTAAACCCTGAATTAAGAAGAAACATAAACAAGAATGAACTTGACTCTGCTTATTTTAATTTAGTGGATTGGCAAAAATGGAAAGTTTTTCAGTTCTGTACAAAAACGGTTCCCTCATTTGCAATTGCAAAAACCATTTTTAATTACTGTGCTGGGCAGGGTTGTTATCTCGGCCCCACACTAGTGCAGCCATGCATACCATTTGAATATGTAAGAGATGGATGTTTTGCAAGGGCACATAAAATGCGTTGGATAATTGAAAGCAAATATGGATACTGTAGTGAGAAAGTGTTTAGTTATGGTAACCTTGATGTAAAAGCTGATAAATGGGGCGGTTGCTGTGTAGGCTGGGCCTGGCATGTGGCACCTGTTATAAGGGTAAGCCAGGGACCAGGGTTTAAGGCCGCTATGTTATGTAATTGACCCGGGTATGTTTAATGAACCGGTGCTGCTGTCTGTATGGCTTGCTGCACAGGGCAATACTACCTGCGACGGGCAATCAACCGGTGCTACTGCTTATTCTATTCAGCCATCCTCTGCTTATACACCTGCAGGTGGCTACAATAGTCAAACGTATACCACAGACCCAACTTATTCAACAACAAATGCAGATTTGATTTACTACAACGGGTTGGGCAATACCTGTGATAATTAATACAATCATTTCATTTTTAAATATTGCGAAGCCAAAAAGCTTCGCAATATTTAAATACGACAACTACCGATGAAATATATTTGGGAGAATAAGGATTGGTTAAAATGAAACAAGCACTGCTAATATTAATACTGTTAACAGCTTTTGTAAGTTGTAACAAAAACAAAAAACCGGGAATACCACTTAAAACCAGCTTAAAACTATCTGTTGAAATTGTTCCTGAAGGCGATAGCTCTTATAGCATTACCTGGAAAGATACCGTTGGCCAAAGCAGCGGATATTCTTTCCATAAAAGGCCAAGGGAAGTATGGTGTATATTAATTGATACTAAAGATACTGTAGGCCATTATTGGGGAGTAAGCACCCCGACTAATTATACTTACTTTATAACAACCGATTCGATTATTACTGCTTCATTTATGATTGGCCCCAATATTTTTTCTGACGATTTTCAGGAAAATAAAGAAAAGAAAGGTTTTGAGGAATGGAAGAGAATAATTGAGTTCAACCCTGTACAAATTAATATTAAAAATAACCTGCGAAAGAAACTCGAATTTGAATTGATGGAAAAATAATTAGCAAAAATTATTTTTCCTGGTACATTACTTCCTTTACCAGCTTAACTGTTCGTGGCACATCGGGCAATGCAGCATTAACAAGGTTCGGTGCATAGTGCAGCGGTGCATCAGCAGCAGTTATACGGCGGATGGGTGCATCTAAATAATCAAACCCTTCTTTTTGTATGCGGTAAGTAATTTCAGAAGATACAGATGCAAAAGGCCACTGCTCTTCTACTATAACCAGGCGGTTTGTTTTCTTTACACTTTCTAAAATAGTCATCCAGTCCAGGGGACGGATAGTGCGAAGATCAATTACTTCTGCGCTAATGCCTTCTTTTTCCAGTTCGACAGCAGCACCCAATGCCACTTTCATCATCTTATTAAATGAAACGATGGTAACATCCCTTCCTGCTTTTTTAATATCGGCTTTGCCGAGTTCAATGTAATACTCTTCATCCGGCACATCACTTTTATCACCATAGGTTGTTTCACCCTCCATAAACATTACAGGGTCTTCTTCGTAGCGAATAGCTTGTTTAAGCAAACCTTTGGCATCATACCCATTACTTGGTGATACTACTTTTAAGCCCGGGATATTTGCATATAGTGCCTCAAAAGCAGTGGAGTGTTGTGCACCTAACTGACCAGCAGAACCATTTGGCCCCCTGAAAACAATTGGGCAGTTAACCTGTCCGCCACTCATTGCCAGCATTTTAGAAGCAGTGTTTAATATTTGATCTAAAGCCAATACAGCAAAGTTCCAAGTCATAAATTCAACTACAGGACGAAGGCCTTTTTGTGCGGCACCAACGGCAACTGCTGTAAAACCCAGTTCAGAAATGGGGGTATCTATAACCCTTTTAGGACCAAACTCGGCCAGCATGCCCTGGGTTACTTTATAGGCGCCGTTGTACTCGGCCACTTCTTCACCCATAATAAAAACCCTGTCGTCCCTCCTCATTTCTTCGCTAAGAGCTTCTCGAAGTGCCTCACGGAATGCTATGGATCTTGCCATTGTTCTATCTTTTTAAGTGGGGCAAATTTAAGTGAGATAAGGGATAAAACCTAAAGGGTGTTTAGAACGCAGTGCATCACTTTGAAGGGCTGTAATGACAGCTTAAATATTCTGCTGTTTTAAAATTATTTCCCAATGCGGAATTTTTCACCGAATTTATTTGCCCGGTAAAATTTTCCATCCTCAATAAATAAGGCTTCAGAAATGCCTTTAGCATGGTGCACATCGGTATTGAAAACTTTTCCATTAAAAACAGAGCTGATAGTATCTGCTATTACGGTATGCCCCGTTGCAATATGTTTAACCCGGTAAATTGATAAGGTGCTGTCAACCTGTGCCTGGGTGGCTTTGTTGGTGGCCTCATAATACCCACGGTACCAAAAAGGCCCATAGCTGCTATACAAAATTTCTGTTCTTGTATCCGTGTACTCAAAAGTGGTGTCGTCATAAAATGGCCTTATCATTTTATTTATTTTTTGTGCCGGTAAATCCAGGCTGTTTACCAATTGAGAAATTCCGCCATGCACATACAGTACATGACCTACCGTTTCCATTACATTTTTGGTACGCAGCCATTGCCCCAGTTCAGCCTGCGTACCAAATAAATCCATGTAGTTTTCATTCATTAACCCGGCATTTTGTATGTATTTGTGATGCACATAGCGCAGGTCATTGTTCATGTTCATTATTTCATGGTTGCCCAAAATAAAATGTACATAGCCGCCAGCGGCTTTTGCTTTTTCTTCTAAAGAATAAATAAGCCAGAGTACTTCGGTAACCTGCTCGCCCCGGTCGAAAAAATCACCTGTCAATACTAAGTGGCCGTTACCAAATGTCCAGTTATACGCCGAGTCAATAATACTATGTGCCTGCAATAATGTACGGAAGGCTTTAAAATTCCCTTCAATATCAGATACCACAAACTGCTTTTTTATATCTTTGTATTCGGTTCTTTCTGTTTCTAATGATGTTTTTAGTTTTACCGTAAAAGTTTGCTCAGGTATATCGGTGGCAACTTTCAAAACGATATTACCTTTATCTGCAATCAGGAAACTATCTTTTTTTGCCGTTTTTGTACCATGCTCATCATGTATATAAGTTACATATATCTGCTTGTTTTTGCAGAAAACATAAGGGCCGTCATTTTGCACAGTATGGGGTTTTTGTTGCCAGATAAGTACTGATAAAACAACTACAGGGATAAAGGCAATGGCTCGCATAATTGTATAATTAAATAAAAGACAGGGAATGGGCTATAGTTGGTTGCCTACCCTGTTAAAAAAGTTATTCTAAAGTATTGTTTCTTGCCCAGTGTTCAAAAGTCATTTCAAATTTTATTTCCTCTTGCCCATAATTTCCAGCTTCTATCCAACCTGCTTTTCTGTAAAATGCTTCTGCCCTGGTACCGGGGCTGGTGCTAAGCCAAACCGTTTCATTGGTTTGGGTAAAATACCAGTCAAGCATCAGCTTATGCAATTTTCTTCCTGCTCCTTTCCTTTCAAATTCGGGCATAAGGAATAAAGCCCACACATTTTTATCTGTAATACTTACTATTGAAAAGCCAATAATAAGGCCATCATCTTCAGCCACCCATCCCCTGCCCCGGGTGCAGATATAATCTTCTACATCGCTATCAGGCACCAATGCAGGATTGGAAAGTGTATTTTCTTTTACAGAATGCCTTACCCTTTGTATCTCCTGTATATCTGTAACCAATGCTTGCCTCAATACCATCTTACCTATTCTTTAATTTTTGAATATACAGAAGTATCTAAAAACTTGCCATTAAAAAAATAGTCGTGACGAAAATGTCCTTCTTTTATAAACCCTGCCGATTTTAAAATTGCTTCTGACGCCTGGTTTTCAGGGTCAATCCTTGCCTCAACACTATGTAATTTCATTTTATTAAACCCATACTCCAGCACTTTTGCCATCGCCTCTTTCATTATCCCTTTACGCCATTGCTGCGGATGAAGTACATAGCCAATTTCTGACCGAAAATTTTCTTTTTGCATCCTCCAGAAACCAATGCTGCCAATTAGTACAGCAGGGTTAATTCGCAAGGCAATCCCCCACAACACAGATTCCCCTTCTTTAATAGACTGGTTTATCGTTTTGATAAACGTTTTTACTTCTTCCACAGATTTGGCTGGCTCTTTGGCGATAAACTCAAGTACATTTTTATCGGAACGGAGAAAAAACACCTCCGGTGCGTCTGAAACGTTTACCTGTCTTAATAACAAACGTTCTGTTATCAGTTCCGGAAACGGTTGAAATTTTGTAATAACCATAATATAAACAGTTGGGGAAAAGTACAATTTTTATTCAAATCAAATCGCTGCATCTTTGCATAGTCATTCAGATGAAGAATTCCGGGTTACTTTTCCACTAAAAAGGTATTAATAGCCGGACACATATGATAAATTCATTACGATTTGCTGCCTGCTGAAGAAAGATTTGTGTAACAATTATCGTAAATCAACAACAATTAAACATGGTACAAAAGACCTACTACAAAACGAAGGATTATTGTAAAGTAAAATTCTCTTTCGTAGCAGAAAATGCTGAAACAATTGAAATTCTCGGCCTTAACAGTAACTGGGAAGAGTCTGTTATTATGAGCAAAAAGAAAGACGGTTCTTTCAGCGCAGATGTAAACCTGCCAAAAGAAACAACCCATGAGTTCAAATACCTGGTGAATGAAACACTATGGTTGAACGAACCTGAGGCTGACACTGAAATTTCAAATGAGTTTGGCGGAACAAACAGTGTAATTACCCTTTAATAGATTTTTTACAGTACCCACATTTTATCGGGGATAGCTGTAAGAATTACTTGTTGCCCGGCAGCATATTCGTTTATGCTGGTCCGTACCCTAATTGTTTTGTTTGCTGTAAAAAGCTGGGCAATACTGTGGCTGCCACAAAAAAGTATTTTACTTACAGTACCGGGCAAGCCGTCTGTTGAGGCATTAATTAATAAATGTTCGGGGCGGATAAGTATTTTATTGCCTTTAAACTTTACTTTACTTTTTGGGATAAGCATAGATGCAGTAACTGCATCCAGCAAATTATAATCGCCAAATAAAGCGGCGCAATATTCATCAGCAGGTTTATTATATATTTCTTCGGGGCTGCCTGATTGTATTAACCTGCCATCTTTCAATACAAGTATTATTTTTGCCCAGGGCAATAAATCAGCCGGGTCATGCGATACCATGATGCAGCTTAGCCCAAGCTTCTCCACTATATCTTCCACCGCTTGTTTTATTATTTGCTTGTGTGGCATATCTAAATTAGAGAATGGCTCATCTAACAATAGTAAGGAAGGTTTGGTAGTGAGTAGCCTTGCCAATACAATTCTTTGCCTTTCGCCGCCGGAGAGTTCAGTTGTTTTTCTTTTAAGCAAATGATTGATGCGGCAAACTTCATAAATCAACTTTGCTTCATCTTCTTTCAGTAAATTTTTGGATTCCAATTCTTCTTCCACCCGGTAATTATTCCGCAGTTCAAAATGCTGGCTCAGGTATGCAATGCGTGGGTGGCCGGGGATTAACTTTTCATCAGGCCCTAAAACCTTATCATCATCTAAAAAAACTTCTCCTGATGATGATTGTGTAAGCCCGGCAATTATTTTAAGCAACGTTGTTTTGCCCGAACCAGTTTCTCCCGCAACAGCCATTTTTGCTTTTGCAGGCAATAAAAAATTAGTGGGATGTAAAACAATCAGTCCGCCTTCTTTCCTGCTTATGTTTTTTACTGAGAGTATTGCCATCAGCAGAAATTAATGATGACCGCTTTTTGAAGCATCGGTGGCAGCTTCTTCTTTTTTAATGGGGAGTAATTTAAAGTAGGTTGCTTTAAACCGGTTGTCTGCCACTTCGCCCTGTACCTCTGCTTTGCGGATTGCTTCGCAAAAACCGTCTTTGCTGTGGGCATCTCCATGCTCATCTATTTTAGTGCCATCAACAAAGTAAGTTTTGCCATCAATACGAACAGCGAGGTTACAGCCCGGCGCCTTCATATCAAACTGGCATTGCCCGCAAGAGGCTTCTACTTTTATTATTTTTTTGGTGCTGTCTGCAACAAACATTTTTGATTGGGCATTAGCAGAACCACCAATAAAAACAAACAATGCAATAACTAATAATTTTTTCATAAAAAGAAGTTTGAATGGCAAAAGTAAATTCATTTATCCGAAAAATAAATAACAAACTGCAATAGAGGTTATAATGCCCACCAAATCGGCCAATAACATTGCCCCAATGGAATACCTGGTGTTTTTAACCCCTACGGCCCCAAAATAAACGGCAATTACATAAAATGTAGTATCGGATGAGCCTTGTAAAACTGAAGCAAGGCGGCCAGCAAATGAATCTGCACCAGAGATAACTGCTGTAGTATTTGCATTCATTGTATCAATCATCATCCCCCTGGCACCGCTTCCACTTAAAGGTTTTATAATAGCTGTTGGAAGGCCATCCACAAACCTTGTATCAGTACCTAAAGCTGCAAACAAACTTTTTATCCCATCAATTATAACTTCAAAAGTACCGCTGTTGCGTAGCAAACTTATTGCCACCAGCATACCAACTAAATAAGGAATAATTTTTACTGCAGTTTCAAAACCGCCCTTCGCCCCTTCCACAAAAGCATCAAATACATTTATCCTTTTGATATAAGCCACCCAGCACAATCAACAAAAAAATAAGCAATATCAACCCATTACTTAATACACCTGAAAAAGATTGCAGGCCATCTGGTGTTAATGTTGTAAGATAATAAACCAATCCGCCTAATACAGCAGAAATACTAAGCACCCAAAGCAATATTACTTTTTGAAAAATATTAATTTTTTGTTTGAAAGAAACAATTAGCAATGCCGCTATTGTTGCAACAAAAGTGGCAATCATACATGGCACAAAAATTTCTGTTGGGTTAAGGGATGGCTTTTTTAAGGATGCCCTTGCTGCAATAATTGCTACAGG
Organism: uncultured Chitinophagaceae bacterium; assembly: GCA_963840755.1. GTDB lineage: Bacteria > Bacteroidota > Bacteroidia > Chitinophagales > Chitinophagaceae > JJ008. Next base: position 328,792 of record CAWJAG010000003.1, read on the forward strand.
GATTAATGTAAGACCCGAGGCATGGAGACAAAGAAACATAATCTGTGCATTGCTGGCCTTCGTTTATCAGGATTAAGCTCCTGCAGACTTTCCATTGCTTTTATACCAAATGGTGTGGCTGCATTATCCAACCCCATCAGATTGGCAGAAAAATTCATCACCATATGTCCATGTGCCGGGTGGCCCTTTGGCACACCCGGAAAAATTTTGAGAAAAATGGCCCAATAATTCTTGATAAGAACCGAATCCCGCCTGCTTTTTCAGCAATACTCATAAAACCCATAAACAAAGCCATAATACCAATAAGGCCGATGCAGATTTCAACTGCGTCTTTACATGTTTCAAAAATACCATTGGCAGGGTAGCAGCTTTAAAAACCCGGAATGTAGTCCCATTCTGTTTTATACACTCTTTCTTTCCCCCACACCGCTACTTTGTCAACTAATAATTGCTGCATGCAACCGATAGTGGCAATGCAGCTGAATCAATAAATCTTGCACAATGGTATCTGTATTTTTTCCAGTTACCAGACTTGAGAAAATATTTTCCTGCCCCGGTTGAGAAATAAAACGTGATAGCCTGCCACCAATAAAGCAATAATGATAAATGCCGACCATATTTTGCTTAAAGCCATTTTTATTAATTAAGAATTGAAAATTAAGAATTAATAATGAAAGATGACAAATTCCATACAAACCGTGTTTCCTTAATTAATCCATTATCAATTACCTTTTATAACATTACCTTTGCAACCAAATTTTAATTTTTCATTCTTAATTTTAATCAAATTAACATGGCTTTACAAGCAGGAATCGTAGGGTTGCCCAACGTAGGAAAATCAACTTTGTTTAATGCAGTAAGTAACAGTGCCAAGGCTCAGGCAAGCAATTATCGCTTTTGTACCATTGAGCCCAATGTAGGTTTGGTAAATGTACCCGATCCTAGGTTAAATAAACTGGCCGAATTGGTAAAACCCAACCGACCGTACCCACACAAATAGAAATTGTTGATATAGCCGGTCTTGTACGTGGTGCAAGCAAAGGAGAAGGATTGGGCAATAAATTTCTTGGCCAATATCCGTGAAGTGGATGCCATCATCCATGTAATCCGTTGTTTTGAAGATGAAAATATTTTGCGTGATGAAGGTGCCTATAAACCCGGTAAGCGATAAAGAAATTATTGATACCGAACTGCAGTTGAAAGACCTGGAAAGTGTGGAAAAGAAAATATCAACGAACAGAAAAACAGATAAAAATCGAACCAAAGTAAAAGCCGAACTCGAAGTATTGATACGATGTAAAGAGCATTGGAGAAAGGCAAAAATATCCGCGAACTGGATTTAGACAAAGAAGAAAAAATGGCTATTGCCGATTTATTCTTGCTAACTGAAAAACCGTTTTATACGTTGCCAATGTAGATGAAGCCATCCATGCACACCGGCAATAAATTTTCTGAAGCATTGAAAGAAGCGGTAAAGAACGAAGAAAGCCGAAGTAATTGTAATGAACAAAATATTGAATCACAAATTGCCGAAATGGAAAATGCAGATGACCAACAACTGTTCATGGAAGAATATAAAATGACCGAACCTGCATTAGACAGATTGATCCATGCAACTTATCAATTATTAAACTTATACACATATTTTACCGCAGGTGTGCAGGAAGTAAGGGCATGGACGATACATGAAGGCTGGAAAGCACCACAAGCTGCCAGTGTTATACATACCGATTTTGAAAAAGGATTTATTAAAGCAGAAGTTATCGGCTACGATGATTTTATAAACTATGGTTCTGAAGCTGCCTGCCGAGAAGTTGGCAAACTCCGAATTGAAGGAAAAGAATATTTAGTGAAGGATGGCGATGTGATGCACTTTAGGTTTAATGTGTAATTTTTTTACCAACTACACTAACACAGATGATAGTCCCTGGAGTTTACCCTGAGGTAACGAAGGGTCGCAAACTTGTACTGTAGAATATAGGGCATCAAAATCAAAATTATGAAACGCAGCTACTGGGAAAATATGGCCGTAACCTACGGCGAAGAAATTTTTGATGTGCTGCACAATGATAAAAAAGCACTGATACGTTCTGTTATCAGTAAATATGCATCTAAAAATAAAACGGTAATTGATATTGGCTGTGCCATTGGCAAATGGCTGCCCGTTCTCTCCCCTGCTTTTAAAAAAGTGGTGGCGGTTGATATTTCTGCAAAGAATTTAGAAATAGCCCAACGGCTTTATCCGCAATATAAAAATGTGGAGTACCTACGGGCAGATATGAGTGGCAAAAAAACAAAAGTGCCGCAAAGCGATTTTGGCATCTGCATCAATGCCATCCTTACCCCAACGCAAAAAGACAGGGATATTTTTTTTCAATCCTTACAGGCTTGTGTAAAAAAAGGTGGCCGCATTGTTATCACCGTCCCTTCTTTAGAATCATGGCTGCTGACGAGTGTTATACAACAGCAATACAAAATTGACAAATTATTTTTCCCTCCCGAAAAAAATGCGAAAGAAGCCTTACGTAAATGGAACAATGTACGACAGGGCAATGCAGATATTGACGAAGTACCACACCATCATTATTTAAAAGAAGAACTGCAACTCTTACTTTCACAAGCTGGTTTTATAGCCGAACAATTTCATAAAATAGAATACGACTGGAAAACGGAATTTCATAAACCGCCTAACTGGTTAAAAGAACCCAAACCCTGGGATTGGATGGTGGTGGGAAGGAGGAAGTGACTTCGATAAAATCACCGATACATTCATTTTACTTATAAACGTTTTACTCCTAAATTTGTGCTTTCAACGTTCGGGACGTAGCGCAGTCCGGTAGCGTACCAGGCTGGGGGTCTGGTGGTCGCAAGTTCGAATCTTGTCGTCCCGACAATTTTCAATAAAAGGGTAATCATTTTGGTAAAATGATTGCCCTTTTTATTCTCCCAAACAACCTTTATCTTCGCTCCTTAATGAAAATACTCATTAAGCAAGGCACAGTTGTTGACCCCCACTCTCCCTTCAACGGACAATCCGCAGATATTTTAATTGAGAACGGAACCATTGCCCAGATAGCAGCTACTATTTCTGCCAAAGCAGATAAAGAAATTGCTGCAGAAGGTCTTTGTGTGTCCCCCGGCTGGGTGGATGTGTTTGCCCATTTTGGCGACCCCGGTTTTGAATTTAAGGAAACATTGGAAACCGGAGCCGCCGCTGCTGCTGCCGGCGGTTTTACAGATGTACTGGTAATCCCCAATACAAATCCGGTGTTGCACAACAAAGCTGCTGTTGAATACATTGTTCAAAAATCAAAATCATTTGCTGTAACTGTTCATCCAACGGGTGCTATTACAAGAAATACAGACGGAAAAGACCTTGCCGAAATGTATGATATGCACACAAGCGGTGCCAAAGCTTTTAGCGATGGCGCAAACAGTGTGCAATCAGCAGGCCTGCTGGTTAAAGCACTGCAATATGTAAAAGCATTTGATGGGGTTATTATTCAGATACCTGATGATAAAAGCATTAATCCGCATGGATTGATGAATGAAGGAATTGTATCAACCCAGCTTGGCCTGCCCGGTAAACCTACCATGGCTGAAGAACTGATGGTAGCAAGGGATATAAAGCTGGCAAGATATGCCGAATCAAAAATTCATTTTACCGGAGTTAGTACAAAAAAATCTTTCGAATATATAAGAAGGGGAAAAGAAAGTGGTGCAGCAGTCAGTTGCTCCATTGCACCCTATCATCTTTTTTTTAATGATGGGGATTTGATTAGTTACAACACCAACCTGAAGGTAAATCCGCCACTACGTACCAAAGGGGATGTAGAAGCGGTAAAGAAAGCAATAATGGAAGGAACAGTTGATTGCATTGCCTCCCATCACCTGCCGCATGAGTTTGACAGTAAGGTTACCGAATTTGAATATGCCAAAGATGGGATGATTGGGTTAGAGACTGCTTATGCGGTACTCAACAGTTCAATTTCATTAACACCGGAAAAATGTGTGGAGCTGTTATCAATCAACCCAAGAAAATTATTTGGATTAGAGGCGGTAACAATAAAAGAAGGAAACAAAGCGGTACTTACCTTATTCCAACCATCTAAAAAATGGACGGTTGAAGAAAAAGACATCCGTTCAAAATCAAAGAACTCACCATTTATCGGGAAAGAATTAACAGGCAAACCGCTTGGCATTATTAATGGTGAAAAATCAAGTTTATAGTAAATGAATTTATCCGCAGCGATAAAAGGCCTTATCACAGGTATTATTATGATTGGCATTGCCCTGGCGGTTTATTATTCAGGTCAGCCGCCCGGTTCATCATTGCAATACTTTATTTATGCGGTATATGCTGTAGGAATTGTTTGGGCAATTGTTGCCTGGAAAAATTCACCAGCTTTCTCCCCAAAATTTGCAGAGGCATTTCAAACAGGGTTTAAATGTTTTGTGGTTGTTACCTTATTGATGGTGGTTTTCACAGCCATCTTCACCAAAATGCATCCCGAGTTTGCAGAAGAAGCTGCAAAATATATGCGGGAGGAATTAACGAAAAAAAATGGTTTGCCAACAGAAATTGATGAGTCCGTTAATCGTTTTAAAAACAGCTACACCACAACACTGGTTTACGGTTCAATTTTCGGATATTTGATAATTGGTGCGGCAGTTACGGCTGTTACATCATTACTAATCACCAGGAAAAAAAGCTAATGGATATATCCGTTATTATACCACTTATTGATGAAGCAGAATCGCTGCCGGAACTTACTGCATGGATTGAAAAAGTAATGCAGGAGAATAATTATTCTTACGAAGTAATATTTATTGATGATGGCAGCAGCGATAACTCCTGGGAAATAATTGAGCAACTGCGTTCGAAAAACAACAACCTTAAAGGCATAAAATTTCAACGCAACTATGGTAAGTCTGGCGCATTAAATGAAGGCTTTAAAGCTGCCGCTGGCGATGTGGTTATAACAATGGACGCCGATTTGCAGGACAGCCCTGATGAAATACCAGAACTGCGCCGTATGATTATTGAAGATGGGTTTGATATGGTTAGCGGCTGGAAGAAAAAACGATACGATAATACCTTTACAAAAAATATACCTTCTAAATTTTTTAATGCCATTACACGGAAAATGTCGGGCATTAAACTGCATGATTTTAATTGCGGGTTGAAAGTTTATAAAAATAAAGTGATAAAAAGCATAGAAGTATATGGTGAAATGCACCGTTACATCCCTGTATTGGCAAAATGGTCGGGGTTTAAAAAAATTGGCGAGAAGGTGATAGAGCACAGGGCAAGAAAATATGGCACCTCTAAGTTTGGGTGGAGAAGGTTTGTAAATGGCTTCCTGGATTTACTCTCTATTACTTTCGTAGGTAAATTTTCTAAAAGGCCCATGCACTTTTTTGGTTTATGGGGAATGATATTTTTTCTGATTGGGCTAGGCATTGCTTTATACTTAATTATATCGAAATTAATAACCCCTGAATTAGGCCTTACGAATAAACCGGGATTTTATTTATCGCTTACTGCTATTATAATCGGTATGCAATTATTCCTTGCCGGTTTTATTGGCGAACTAATTTCCCGCAATTCTTCCAACAGGAATTTCTATCTCATAGAAAAGAAAACAGGATTGTAATGTCCCGCATAGTCATCATAGGCCCGGCACATCCTTTAAGGGGCGGTGGTTTAACAACCTTTAATCACCGGTTGGCAAAAGAATTTACCGCACAGGGTCATGATTGCAGCATCTGGTCTTTTTCATTGCAGTATCCCTCTTTTATGTTTCCGGGAAAATCGCAGTACACAGATGAACAGCCACCAGAAGGCATCACTATTAAGAGTGTTATCAACTCTATTAACCCTTTTAACTGGATAAAAATAGGCAATCATTTAAAAAAAGAAAAGCCGGATATAATTGTTGTCCGCTACTGGTTGCCATTGATGGGCCCCGCTTTGGGAACAATTTTGCGAAGGGTAAAAAAAAATAAGCATACAAAAATTATTTGCATTGCGGATAATGTTATCCCGCATGAAAAAAGATTTGGAGACAGAGCTTTCACAAAATATTTTATAAAACCGGTTGATGCTTTTATAACGATGAGTGAAAAAGTGCTGGCAGATTTAAGGTTGTTTGATAAGAACAAAACAGCCCACTTAGTTCCTCATCCGCTGTATGATAATTTTGGGGGTATTGTTTCTAAAGAAGAAGCAAGAGGAAAGTTAGGAATCGGGAGTCAGGAGTCAGTAGTCCTGTTCTTCGGCTTTATCCGCAAGTATAAGGGGCTTGATATATTGATTGAAGCAATGTCAATTTTAAAAAATCTCAAATCTCAAACACTAAACCTTAAACTTCTTGTTGCTGGTGAGTTTTATGATGATGAAAAATTTTACCAGCAACAGATTGATAAATTGGGAATAAGGGAGCATTTAATTTTAAGGACAGGTTTTATTCCTGACAATGAAGTAAAATATTATTTATGTGCCGCCGATGCAATTATACAACCCTACCGCAACGCTACGCAAAGTGGTGTTACCCCCCTTGCTTATCAATTTGAAAAACCAATGATTGTAACTAATGTAGGTGGGTTACCGGCTTTGGTACCCGACAAAAAATGCGGACTGGTAGCAGAACCAACAGCAGACTCCCTTGCAAATGCAATTACAGAAATGTTTGAAAAAGGGACAGATTATTATTTACCATTTGTAAAAGAGGAAAAGAAAAAACTTTCCTGGTCAGTTATGGTAAAAGAAATTGAAAAACTTGCAAGTAGTTAAAAGCAGCAACAGACAATTACCTGGCAATTATTGCTGAACCACCTAAATCCGGAATAGGAACGAAAGCCACATTATTTTCTTCGCAAAACTGCTCCACCGCTTTCCTTGCGCCTTTATACGCATCATTATTAAAGTCATGAATAAAAATATATCCACCCTTAGATAGCCTGGGGTAGAAATAAACAAGTCCGTTGTAAATAGGTTCAAACAAATCTGTATCAAGACTTACAAAACAAAAGACATCTTCAATTCCTTTTGCTGATTCTGGAAAAAAACCTTTTACAATGCGGCACTGTTTGGGAAAGGGCATTATTGCAAGCACCTTTTCAACAGATGTATTTGAAAAATCCTGGTTACCTCCTGAAAAATTTTCCTTAGTTTCTGTTGTTTTATCCCTGTTATCAAACCCTTCAAATGTGTCGAACAGGTAAAGTGTTTTATCAGAAAAATAATTGTTAATATACTTTGCAAACTTTCCTTTATAAACACCCAGCTCGGCTACATTACCAGGGATATTTTTAGAAAGAACTTCATGGCTCACCAATTCGAGGGTGGATAAACGTATATAATCAAGATAGTTTTTATCAATATGTCTTTTACGGGTTAAATAATCCAGCGATTTACCAAAGAAATATTTTTCTTTCTTTAGAAACCCGCCAAATAAATAATTAATAGCCTGAACAATTACTTTAAGCATAGCTAACCTATATTGTTACTAAACGAAAATACCTGATTATATGAAAACAAAAGACTGTTTTCGACGATATAATGGCTTTTGCAGAATATCTTTGACAAAAGAAATTAGAATACCAGCCTGATGATATACCGAAGTAAAGCTCCCTTAAGAATTGGCCTGGCCGGTGGCGGCACAGATGTAAGCCCATACAGCGATTTATATGGTGGTGCAATATTAAATGCCACCCTTTCCCTTTATGCCAATGCTACCATTGAACCTATTGCTGAAAATAAAATTATTCTGGAGGCAATAGACAGAAATGAGAAGCAGGAATTTGACTGGGCTGCTGAATTACCAATTAATGGCACATTAGATTTATTAAAAGGTGTTTACAACCGTATTCAAAAAGATTATGGTATTAAAGAACAGGGCTTCCGCCTGTCTACTTATGTGGATGCACCTGCGGGTTCTGGTCTGGGTACATCTTCTACCCTTGTAGTAGCAATCATAGGTGCCTTTACAGAAATGCTGCGTTTACCATTGGGTGAATATGATATGGCACATTATGCCTATGATATTGAAAGAAAAGATTTAGGATTGGCAGGCGGTAAACAAGATCAGTACGCAGCTGCTTTTGGCGGAGTAAACTTTATGGAGTTCTATGCAGATGATAAAGTAATAGTAAATCCTTTGCGGGTAAAACAACAGCATTTATTTGAGCTGGAAAATAACCTGGTTCTGTATTACACAGCTACCAGCCGTGAGTCTGCGGAAATAATAAAAAAGCAAAGCAAAAACGTTACTGATAATAAAGAGAAGTCCATTGAGGCTATGCACCAGTTAAAACAGCAGGCACAACGGATGAAGGAAGCATTACTGAAAGGCAAACTGAATGAAATAGGAGAAATATTGGACTTTGGTTTTCAGCAAAAAAGAAAAATGGCAGAAGGCATCAGTAATCCGTTAATGGAGGATATTTATGAAACAGCTAAGAGAGCTGGTGCCACAGGTGGAAAAATATCCGGTGCAGGTGGCGGTGGTTTTATGATTTTCTATTGCCCCGGTAATGCAAAATATACGGTAACACAGCGGTTAGAAAAATTTGGCGGCTATAGTAAAAATTATCAGTTTGTAGAGCATGGGCTAAAGACCTGGACTATTTAAGTAAGAATTAATAATTAAAAATGAATACTAAAATACAGCAGATTATTCAGGCATCTATTGATACAAAGCAACAACTTTTACAAAACGAAATATTGCTTGCTACAATTGAAAAAGTGGTAGATGCAGTAACTGATGCTTTTAAAAAAGGGAACCGAGTTTATTTCTGTGGCAACGGTGGCAGTGCGGCAGATGCACAGCACCTGGCAGCAGAATTTTCCGGCAGGTTTTATACTAATAGAAAAGCATTGCCTGCTGAAGCATTGCATTGCAACACATCGTATATAACAGCAGTAGCTAACGATTACAGCTATGATGTTATTTACTCGAGAATGATTGATGGTATAGGTAATGAAGGTGATGTGCTGATTGGTCTTTCCACTTCTGGTAATTCCGGCAACATTATTAAAGCATTTGAAGTAGCGAGGAATAAAAAAATAATAACTGTTGGTTTTACAGGAGATACAGGTGGTAAGATGGCAGCCATTTCTGATTACCTTATCAATGTTCCCTCCATAGACACACCAAGAATACAAGAAAGCCATATAATGGTGGGGCATATAATTTGTCAATTGGTGGAAGAGAAATATTTTACCCCCACCCTCTAAAGGTAGTTTAATAATATCCTGATGATTAAAGAAGCAATTATTCTTGCTGGAGGTTTAGGTACAAGGCTTAGAGAAGCCGTTCCCCATTTACCAAAATGTATGGCTCCAGTTGCAGGCAGGCCATTTCTTTTTTATGTAATAAATCATCTGCGCAGTCAGGGAGTTGAAAAATTTATTTTCTCGCTTGGATATATGCATGAAGCAATAGAAAATTATCTGACTTCTCAATTCCCAAGTCTTAATTACCAATGTTCAATTGAAGAAGAGCCATTAGGTACAGGCGGTGCCATTCAATTGGCCTGTGCAAAAGCAACTGAAAAGAATGTACTGGTAGTAAATGGTGACACACTGTTTAAAGGCAACTTACATGATGCCGCTCTGTCTCATATAAATAATATGGCAGAATGTACCTTGCTATTGAAGCCAATGAAAAACTTTGAAAGGTATGGTGTGGTAGAAACCGATGGGGACAAACTGATTACAAGCTTTAAAGAAAAGCAGCAATATGCCGAAGGGAATATTAATGCTGGTGTTTACATACTGAACGTACCAAAATTTCTTGATGAAGAATTTCCTGACAAGTTTTCCTTTGAAAAAGATTATTTAGAAACATTGTACAGCCAGCGTAGAATTTATGGACTGGTGCAGGATGAATATTTTATTGATATTGGTATACCTGAAGATTATGCAAGGGCACAAACAGAATTAAACAAGCCCCCGCTTGATTTAAAAAATATTGATAGAAGCTGGACCATCTTTTTAGACAGAGATGGTGTTATTAATGAAGATAAAGATGGCAGTTATATTTTTTCCGTGGACGAGTTCATTTTTACAACAGGTGCCCCTTCCCTATTTAAAAAGCTAACCGAAAAATTCAACCGAATTATTATTATTACCAATCAGCGGGGTGTTGGACGGGGATTAATGACCGAAGAAACACTTATGGATATTCATCGGCAGATGATATCACAGGTACAGTATGCCGGTGGAAAAATTGATGACATTTATTACTGTACTTCAATAGATAATAATCACCCGGAACGTAAGCCAAACCCCGGGATGGCTTACCGGGCTGCTGCCAATTTTACTGATATAGACTTGAGCAAGTCAATAATGGTGGGTAATAACCTGAGCGATATGCTTTTTGCCAGAAATGCAGGGATGTATGGTGTTTTTGTTAAAACAACCCGGCCAAATCAGCAAATGCCGCACCCGGATATAGATTTGGCCTTTGATAACCTTGATAGTTTTGTAAAAGCTTTATAGCTATTGGCAAAATTTTACAACCTTTTTTGCGTTAAAGCCATCTGATGCAATGAAAACGGGACGTTGAAGAGTGCGACGCAACAGCCGATGCCATGAAATACAGAAGCTTGCCTACATATAAAATTCCGACAAGTAAACTGGTATCCAAAAAAAGAATTGAAGTTTATACAAGCATGAAAATAAATAATAACATAGCCACTAAGCTTTCTATAATTCTCTTCTTTACTGTTTTTGGTATTACCACATTTGCACAAAAGATTTCGCCTGCCGATTTAAAAAAACTACGGGCAAAAGAAGATACCTTAAAGGATTATGCTTATTACCTGATTACCGACACCCTGCCGGAAGACCGTATGATTTCTGACAGCAGTTTTACCAAGACATTTGTAAGGGCTTTGCAGGTAAAAAATTCCTTCTACTACCCTTTTGACTCGGTTGTGGGCATTTCAAAACTCTATGCTCCTGATACCAGCTTCCGCATTTTCTCCTGGAATATTTCTTATGATGATTATTACCACCGGCAAAGGGGTGCTATCCAAATGCGTACAGCTGATGGTAGTTTAAAATTATTTCCCTTGCGGGATGTATCTGAATTTACTGATAAGCCGGAAGACTCTGCAAGAACAAGGGCTAACTGGATTGGTGCCATGTATTATAATATAATTAAAACACAGTTTAAAAATAAAAACTACTATACCCTGTTTGGTTTTGATAATAACAGTGCCCAAAGCAGTATGAAGTGGATTGATGTGCTATCGTTTAATGAGAAGAATGAACCAGTGTTTGGTGTAACGCCATTCTTTACTTATGAAAAAGATTCTGTTGCTAAAAAAGTAAAGAACAGGTTTGGCATTGAGTTTAAAAAAGGTGCCAGGGTGTTGGTAAATTTTATTGAAGAGGAAGGTATGATTTTAGTAGACCACCTTGTTTCTGAAACAGAACAGCCGGAACTTGCCTGGACGATGATACCCGATGGCGACCAGGAAGGTTATAAATGGGAAAATGGCAAATGGGTACATATAGATAAGGTATTCACTTTTAAGTTGCAGGATGGGCAAGCCCCTGTTGGCGACCCGCTGCTTGATACTAAGGGCAACCGCAACGAACAAAAGCTACAGGATAAAACAGATAAAAATAAAGAGAAGGAGAAAGTGAGGCTGCCAATTAATTATGATAATTGAGTTTATTTCTGCGACCCCTGCATGAAATCCCATATAAAAGTTTAATTACTCTGCTTCCACTTTCAAACTCCATTAGGTATCTTTACCCGCAATGGAGAAATTAATAACCCGCATAAAACCACCTTCAGGCTTTTCCCTTGGTTTAAAAGAACTCTGGCAATACAGGGAGCTTTTTTATTTTTTTACATGGCGGGATATTAAAGTAAAATACAAGCAGGCATCACTCGGTATCCTATGGGCATTGCTGCAGCCGTTGGGTATGATGGTAATTTTTACATTCTTGTTTTCCAAAACATGGCCAATAAATACAGGTGATATCAAGTACCCCATATTTGTATTAGGCGGATTAATCCTTTGGAACCTTTTCAGCAGTGCCGTATCACACGGCAGTGAAAGTATTATTCAACAAAAGGGGATAATCAGTAAAATATATTTTCCACGGTTGATTATTCCTGGCTCGGCTGTGTTGATATCACTGTTTGATTTTATAATGGGCTTTGCTATTTTTATTGTTTTCTGTTTTTTGTATAAACAGCCGATGCACTGGAGTGCTATAATTTATTTTCCGGCAGCAATGCTTATTGTTTTGGTAGCCGCCTTTGGCTTTAGCACTTTTCTTTCTGCCCTTACGGTTAAGTACCGTGACTTTCGCTACACCATCCCTTTTATGATGCAAGTTTTGTTTTTTGGTTCGCAGGTAATATATCCGCTGCAATCTATTCAGCAAGGCTGGTTAAAATATTTACTGGCAATAAACCCTGTTAATGCTGCAATAGAATTAGTAAGGGCACCTTTATCTTTAGCTAATACTGTTGATTGGGCAGTTGTGGGTATTGGTGCAGCAAGTGCTTTATGTATTTGTGTATTAGGATTATATTTTTTTAAAAAAACAGAAGCATACTTTGCTGACCTTGCCTGATGAAACCTGCAATTGAAATACGAAGCCTGGGCAAGGAATATAAAGTTGTTCCTTCGCAACAGCGATATATAGCTTTAAGGGATGTATTGGCTGGTTCAGTAAAAAACCTTTTTGCCCCTACAAAAAGGAAACCCGAAAAATTCTGGGCATTAAAAGATATTACCCTGGATATAATGCCCGGTGAAAGGGTGGGCATTATTGGTCGCAACGGTGCAGGCAAAAGCACACTGTTAAAAATCATAAGCCGTATTACTCCGCCAACTACAGGAGAAGCTATTATAAGAGGCAGGGTTGGCAGTTTACTGGAAGTAGGAACAGGGTTTCACCCCGAATTAACAGGCCGTGAAAATATTTATCTTAATGGCTCAGTTCTTGGCCTTAAAAGAAATGAAATAAATAAGCAGTTTAATGCAATTGTAGATTTTAGTGGAGTTGAGAAATTTATAGATACACCGTTGAAGCATTTTAGCAGCGGCATGCAATTGCGGCTTGCCTTTGCTGTAGCAGCACATCTGGAGCCTGAAATTTTATTAATAGATGAAGTGCTGGCTGTTGGCGATGCTGAGTTTCAGAAAAAGTGTATTGGAAAAATGGAAGAGGTTAGTAAGGAGCATGGACGAACAGTTGTTTTTGTAAGTCATGATATGCAGTCAATTTCCACACTTACAGAAAGAGTTATTTACCTGAAAGATGGAAAGGTTGTATACTCTGGCCAAACCGCAGATGCCATTCAGACATATTTATCTGATTTCAATTTAAGAAAACCGGTTTATATTGGACAACTAAGAGAAAATATGCCCTGTATTACAAAAGTTGCATTAGAGACATCGCTTTCGAACAATGTACAGGAAAATGGCAAAGCCATGAAAATTGAGATTGAAGTAAATATGCCTGAAGTAAATATACAGGGAATTGCCATTGCGGTTCAGATAAAAGATATAAGAAACCGAAGTGTTATACATTTGTCTGCATTTGACCATGAGAAACAAATTTGCAGGGCAAAGGGTACAAATAAAGTGGGATTTACAATTTCAAATATGAGAGCCTATATGGGAAAATATGTGTTGAGTGTTCACATGTCACAACGGCCATCGCTTTATAAGTATGAAACACTAATAGATATATGCCCTTTTGAAATAACGATGTATGAGAAGGAGCATGGGTATAAATGGACCCCCAATATGTGTGTCTACCTTGAAGATTATTACTACAATAGTCATTAACCCCGAAAATGAGCCAGTCTGGTTACATAGCCCTTCTTGATCCATCACTTATGGATAAAAGTGGAACCCTTTCAAGCAATCTTGGTGATGTTATTATTTATGGTTCTGTGAGGGAGGTTATGGAAGAAATGTTCCCAGGTACAGAAATTATACGGATTCCCACCCACCAGCCATTTGGAAGTAAAGAGAAAAAAATCATCAACGGTTCTTTATTCTCAATTGTTGGCGGAACAAATATCCTTACTTCAAAAATCAGGGATTTTTCACGGCTTATTCCTTATCAACGAAAGGGTTTTTATATTTTCCCAGGTTTCGGCAAAATCATTCTTCTTGGCACAGGCTGGTCAGCATTTGTAACAAAACATGATTTTGCGACAAAATTTTATTATAAACGAATCCTGAATAAAAAAATCTTTCATTCAGTCAGGGATATGCACTCTTTCAATAACCTTAAAGCGATGGGAATTGAAAATGTATTGCATACTTCCTGCCCTACAACATGGAAAATAAATACTTCATTTAATAACAGGTTCAACCCATCATATAATAGTGTGCTATTTATGTTGACGGACTATAATAAGGATATTGAAAATGATGAAGCATTAATAAAAAAAATCCTTAGCCTTAATCAGGATAAAATTTATTTTTTCCCGCAGGGATTAAAAGATACGCAGTATTTGCATTCATTACCCATTTATAAACAAAATAAAAACAAGTTTAGCATCCTTAAGCATGAAGTATCGGATTTTTATAACCTTATTAATTCAATAAAATTTAATTATATTGGCACACGGCTCCATGGAGGAATAAAATGTCTACAGCATGAAAACCCCTCACTGATTATTGCAATTGATTACAGAATCAGGGAAATGAGTAAAAGTATCAATCTTGCTATTACAGAAAGATCTGATATAAACAGGATTACAGAATGGGCTTCCGGGTCTTTTGTACCTGGCAGTCTAAATCTTCCAGTAGAAAATATCAGAATATGGAAAGAACAATTTAACCTGAAAATAAACAAATGAATTCCTTCTGTACAATAGTTACATATGACCACTTATGCTACGCAAAAACACTTTATTATTCAATAAGGAAGCTAAACAATGATATAAAACTGCATATACTGGTTTGCGGTAGAGGTGATGAGAAAATAATAAGCACCGATAATTTCGCAGATAACATAAATATAAATTTTACAGATCAATTATGTAATGAAGGTATTGGCAAAAGCATTTTTGAAAAGTATTTCAATACTAATACGGATAAATTCAGATGGTCTATCAAACCGGTTTATATCAATTACCTTCTTGATGCCAATAAAGCAGAAAAAATTATTTATGTTGATGCAGATATTTGTTTTTTTGGAAATTTCAATTTTCTGTTTCACCAACTTGAACAAAATGATATTTTGCTGACCCCACACTGGAGAGCCATGAACCCTTTTGATACCAGAGATGCGGAAGACCACATAGCCTTTGGCTATTTGCAAACACATGGTTTATTTAATGCCGGTTTTGTTGGTGCTAACAAAAAAGCCATACCTCTCTTGGAATGGTGGGCTAAAGCCTGTTTGTACAAGTGTGAAAAAAATGAGGGGGCAGGCTTATGGGATGATCAGGGTTACCTCAACCTCTTTTTGCTACAGTCAGAAAACATAGGTATAGTTTACCACAAGGGATGCAATTTGGCCGATTGGAACAGAATAGAATGTAAAAGAACGGTTTCGGGAGACGAGGTTTTAATTAATAGCACATACCCTGTTATTTTTATTCATTTTACAAAAGACCTGTTAGTCTCCATCCGCTCTGGAAAAGATATTTATCTGGAAAAATATTTGAAAAAATATGAAGAATATTTTTTTGCTGCCAACAATGCGAGATTTTTAACAATGGAAGTTCCAAAAGAAAAAAAATCTGAAAATATTTTCTATAAACTTAAATACTTTTTAAGGATTCGATCAAGAATAAAAAAAATATTAAATAATAACCTTAGAACCCGGCATGAATAGTATTTGTACAATAGTGAGCAAAAGCCATTTACCATTTGTTAATTCGCTTTGTGTATCCGCAAGAAAATATGTCCCGCATCTACAGTTTCATGTGCTGGTTATTGATGAAGAAGTCAGAGCAAGCAAGATGACATCTTTTATTACACTACTAAGCAGGTAGTCGGGTCTTCAGTGGGGCAAAAAATCTACATAAAATATTGTTCACATAAAACAACACTACTTCGGTGGGCACTTAAACCAGTATTTATTTCTTTCCTACTTCAGAAAGAAATCGAAAAAGTTATTTATTGCGATTCAGATATATTTTTTGTCAATGATTTTTCTTTTTTATTCAATGAGTTAAGTCAGTATTCTGTTCTTCTTACCCCACATATTATTAATCCTGTTCAACCCGGCAGGGATAATCTTGTCTCACTCGCCGGCATATTGAAAGGCGGATATTTTAATGCTGGTTTTATTGGGGCAAATAAATCTGCCCTTCCAATGCTTGACTGGTGGGCAGAAATGTGCAGTGCCATGATGGGGAAAAACCCCGAAACAGGTATAATGGACGACCAGAGATACCTTGATATTGCGCCATATCTTTTTGAAGGGATAAAAATAATCCGGCACCCTGGATGTAATATAGCAGTATGGAATACTGATTATCACAAAAGGGAAATGTATAATGGCAAGCTGAAAATTAATAAAACATTTGACCCGGTTTTTATACACTTTACTTACTCAACAACAGATCAGATAATAAAGCTTAATGACAAACTTCTGCTGCCATACTTAAAAGAATTTCTTGTATTATCAAATTATTCTGATAATAAAGACAAGTTTACAAACCTTGCAGTATTTTATGAACCTTCCCGATTTTTGAAGTTGAAGCATAAAATCAGGCTCAGGACAAGGATAAAAAAATTCCTGTTATATATTTATCAAAAACTATAAGCTTGAATACAAAAAAAAGAAATATAGTTTTCCTTTCTTCTTGCATGGAAGTATATGGTGGCCTGGAAAGAGTGGTTGCACAAACTATTAACCTTCTTTCTGAAAATGGCAACCAGGTGACACTCATTGTACTTGACAAAAGTCCCAGTTCCTTTTTCCCGATACATCAAAATATCCAAATAATAAATATTCCTTCAAATTTTGGAATTACTACCAAAGGAAATATCATCAGCAGAAAATTAAAAATGCTAACTGATATTCAAAAATTAAAAAAAATATTGCTCCTTCTCTCCCCTTCTGCAATTATAGGTTCGGAATACCCTTTTTCAATAGCAGCAGTCTTAGCCATGAAGGGCAAAGCAAAAATATTTTCATGGGAGCATACACATTTTAACCCTTCAAACAGAAACAGGTTCTGGAATAAACTCTTTCGCCTGTATTACCCAAAGTTGGATAGTGTAATCTGCCTGAATGAAGATGAAAAAAAACTATATTCCCCATTTAATAAAAGTGTCAATGTAATCCCCAATTTTATTACCCCGAAAAGAAGGTATTCTGACTTAAATCAAAAAATTGTTCTCACTGTTACAAGGCTTATACCAGCAAAAGGAATAGCTTATCTTCTACTGGCCGCAAGCAATATTTTGCAAATGCATCCTACCTGGAAATGGAAAATAATTGGTGATGGCGAAATGTGGCAAGAAGCGGTTAAGTTTGTTACGACTAAAAAACTAGAGGGAAGGTTAGTATTGCAAAAAGCAACCCGGCATGATATTGAAAAAGAATATGCAGGGGCTTCTTTGTTTGTAACAACATCCCTTCAGGAATCGTTTGGAATGGTATTAGCCGAAGCAATGA
This sequence comes from uncultured Chitinophagaceae bacterium, assembly GCA_963840755.1. Classification (GTDB taxonomy): domain Bacteria; phylum Bacteroidota; class Bacteroidia; order Chitinophagales; family Chitinophagaceae; genus JJ008. The sequence continues at coordinate 346,424 of CAWJAG010000003.1, forward strand.
GCTATGGCCTCCCCTGCATATCTTTCGATTGCGACACCGGCCCCCGCCACATCATCACCAATAATGAAGATGGGTTATTAGTTGAAAAAGAAAACCCTGAAAAATTAGCAGCAGCTATTTCTCTGTTAATAGAAAACGAAGACCTGAGAAAAAAAATGGGTGAAAAAGCTATTGCAAATGTGCAACGTTTCTCACCCGAAAAAATTTATGACTTTTGGAAGGAATTATTGGATAATTAATCATCGAGCTTTAAAACTGCGAGAAAGGCTTCCTGCGGTACTTCCACATTACCTATCTGTCTCATCCGCTTTTTACCTTCTTTCTGCTTTTCTAATAGCTTACGTTTACGGCTAATATCACCACCATAACATTTTGCAGTTACATCTTTCCGCATGGCAGAAAGGGTTTCTCTTGCCAATACTTTTGCCCCAATAGCAGCCTGTATAGCAATCTGAAATTGCTGCCGGGGAACCAGTTCTTTTAATTTCTCGCAAAGCTTACGGCCAAACTCCTGTCCCTTACTGCGGTGTATCAATGCACTCAGTGCATCTACCTTATCGCCGTTCAGCAGTATGTCCATCTTTACAATATCAGCATCACGGAAACCGATTGGATGATAATCGAACGAAGCATAACCTCTTGTTTGCGATTTTAATTTATCGTAGAAGTCAAATACAATTTCTGTTAATGGCATTTCAAAAATCAATTCCACCCTTGTAGTGGTAAGGTAGCTTTGGTTCATCAGTATTCCCCGCTTCATTAAACACAAGGTCATAATATTACCAATATATTCCGGCTTTGTAATTATTTGTGCTTTAATAAAAGGCTCTTCAATCCGTTCCGTTTTTACTGGGTCAGGAAATTGTGTGGGGTTGTTTACAATTATCTTCTCCCCCTTTGTTGTGTAGGCAATAAAACTAACGTTGGGTACTGTTGTAATAACAGTTTGATTAAATTCCCTCTCCAAACGTTCCTGTATAATTTCCATGTGCAGCAAACCGAGGAAGCCGCAACGAAAACCAAAACCCAAGGGCCTGTGATGTTTCTAATTCATAAGTGAGTGAGGCATCATTCAATTGCAGTTTATCCATACAATCCCGCAACTCTTCAAAATCCTCCGTATCTACAGGAAAGATACCGGCGAATACCATCGGCTTCACTTCCTGAAAACCTTTAATAATTTCCTGTGTAGGGTTAGCAGCCAATGTAATCGTATCACCCACTTTTACTTCCTTTGCATTTTTAATACCGGTAATAAGATAACCAACATCCCCACATAACACTTCTTTCTTCTCCGTCATCTTCAGTTTCAAAATACCAACTTCATCTGCTTCATATTCCTGGTCGGTGCTAACAAATTTTACTTTATCCCCTTTTTTAATCTTTCCATTTCTCACCCTGAAGTAAACAATAATACCGCGGAAAGAATTAAACATACTATCAAATATCAATGCCTGCAACGGCGCATCAGGTTTGCCAACCGGCGCAGGTATGCGGTTTACAATTGCATCTAATACTTTATCAACTCCCGCACCTGTACGGCCACTTGCATGCAGTATGTCTTCTTTCTTACAACCTATCAGTTCAATAATCTGGTCCTCCACTTCTTCAATCATCGCACCGTCCATATCAATTTTGTTAATGACCGGGATTATCTCCAGGTCATTATCAATAGCCAGATACAGATTAGAAATAGTTTGTGCCTGTATACCTTGTGTAGCATCTACCAATAGCAAACAGCCTTCGCAGGCCGCTAATGCCCGGCTTACTTCGTAGCTAAAATCCACATGGCCGGGGGTATCAATCAGGTTTAGTATGTATTCCTGATTATCTGTATGCTTATAATTAATCTGAATGGCATGGCTCTTAATGGTAATGCCTTTTTCCCTTTCCAGGTCCATATCGTCCAGCACTTGGTCCATCATATCCCTGTCGCTAATGGTACCGGTGGTTTGCAGCAGGCGATCAGCCAATGTACTTTTACCGTGGTCAATATGCGCAATAATGCAAAAATTTCTGATGTTCTTCATAAACGTTTTACCCCATTTTTCAGGTGGGCAAAGGTAGCGGATTTAGGTGGTTTTTGAGAGAGATTATTAGCCCTGCTGCAGAGCATATGGCATCGTCTGTTGCAATCCGTAGGATTGGGGTTTTTCATTCTTTCAGTGAAAGAATGAAAAGACCTTCCGTTCTGGGTTCGGTAATTCTGTTCAGCTTTTCTTAAATTGCAAAAGCATTAAATCAAATTGTAGTTATCAAAAAAGATAACATTAATGAAGCTGCTGGGCAAAATAAAATCACACTCATCAAAGTGGATTAAAACAAAACATGAAAGTCTGAAAAATTTTTACTGGCAGGATGGCTATGGGGCTTTTTCTGTTAATCCGGCAGAAGTAGATGTGGTAATAAAATATATCACCAACCAAAAGCAACGTCATGGTAAAGAAGCCTTCAAAACCGAATACAGAAAGTTCTTAAAGAAATATAAAGTTGAATACGACGAACAATATGTTTGGGATTAAAGTCTTAAATCAGACTTCCAACCCTGAATTTCCACTTATCACTCCCGCATTTCTATCTCCAAAAACTTGCTTACATTGCAGTATAATTTTCAACCTTAATACAAGCAGCATGAAAAATATCTATTATCTATCTGTACTACTTATTACAGTAATAATTGCAGCCTGTGGCAGCTCTTCCGCAAAAGTTGATAACGGGCCTGAAATAGTTCCCACACCCATTTCTGCAAATACTGCAACAACAGATACAGCTACAAAACCGGAAGCACAGTCAATTATTAAAACGAATACACAAGTGCCACTTGTTACACCTCAACCAGTTGCAACCGTAGTTAATGGTGTGGGTTTTAATCCCAAACATGGTCAACCCGGTCATCGTTGTGATATTGCTGAAGGTGCCCCGCTTACTAGTAAGGCAACAGCAGCAGCTACTGTAAGTCAGCCACAGGTTATTAACCAGGCTCCTGCCCCCGTTGTAAAACAGCAACCTGTTGTTATAAATAATCAGCCTGCTACAACTATTGCCCCCGGCATGAACCCCGAACATGGCAAACCCGGCCACCGTTGCGATATTGCTGTTGGTGCGCCACTAAACAGTAAGCCAACTGCACAACAACCTGCTCAAAATATTATAACAGAAACAAAAACTGCATCCATACCTGCGCCAACACCTATTCAACCTTCGCCAGTGCAACCAGCAACCAATACCGTTGTAGCACCCGGTATGAACCCGGAGCATGGCAAACCCGGCCACCGTTGCGATATTGCAGTTGGCGCACCTTTAAATAGTAAGCCTGCTGCTGGCAAGTAATTATTGACAGAGGTTTGCTTTACTTCCTGTTTTCGGTTATTAATTAACTAAGGAATCCTTTTTGGTTCACTTTCTTGCCCCCTTACCTATCATATTGGGCAAAATAAGCTATCACAGAAGATTCCTGTATCAATAGGCTTTCACTTATTCCTGCTGCATTATTAATACAACAATCAGCCCGGCTCCCCCGCATAGCAACAGAAATAAAGGCGCCTTATATAATTTCTGAAAGTAACTTCTATTTCTTAAATTGCTTTATTAACCATTATAATGGGTCTATCCATTAATAAAGCCTTTCTTAAAATTCATAAACGTATAGCAGCCTCACAACCCCGGCAAAATTTTCTGCTCGGTGGAAAATCGGGGTTTGCCTTTTATTATTTTTCTCTCTACCAGGCTCTTGACAAACCTTGCTATGCAAATAAATGTATAGAAATTGTTGAAGAGGTAATTAATACTAATGGAGACAGCCCTTTTATATTTCAAACTACTTCTTTTGCAAACGGTGCTGCTGGTTTATGTTACCATATTACACTTATGCAGCAGGCATCACTTACGGACTTTAATATGGAGGAGGATTTTAAAGAACCTGACGAACTTATTTTCACCGATGCAATAGAATTGATAAACAAGGATCAGTTTGACTTTTTGTATGGTGCTGCCGGGGCATTGCATTATTTCAACTTAAGAAGCAATGAAACAAACATAAGGCAATACATAGAAAAAATAGCTGAAGCAATATATCATAAAGCCGTTGTTAAAGATGATAGAGCATGGTTTCAAAAATTTTCTGCAGCAGAAGGATCTGCTATTATTGACTTAAGTCTTTCACATGGCAATACAGGTGTTTTGTTAGTGTTGTTAAACAGTATGGAAAATGGGGTTATGAAACCAGAACTCACCGGGCTAATTGAAAAGTGTATTTCCTTTATACTTTATCTCCAAACAAATACTGCTGTTGGAGATAAAGGGCATTCCCTGTTCCCTACTATATTAAACGATACATTAACTGAAAAGAAATATTCGCAGCGGCTTGGGTGGTGCTATGGCGATTTAAATATTGTCCTTCTGTTATACAGGGCAGCATCAGTGCTAAACAAACAGGAATGGAAACAAGCAGCTGATTCAATAGGCGAAAAGATAGTGAAGAGGATGGATACCGGATCAACTTTAGTAACTGATTCGCATTTTTGTCATGGCAGTTCTGGCCTTGCACAATATTATCATATTCTTTTTGTGGTGTCGGGCAACAGTATCTATGAAAAGGCAGCTAAATACTGGCTTAAGCAAACACTCAGTTACGTAGAAACAGAATTGCAGGGTGAGAAGTATGTTGGAAAAGAACATGACTTACTTGAAGGTTTAACGGGTATCAACCTTACATTGTTATCATTTATGTCCAATAAAAAAATTAACTGGTCAGGGGTGTTTTTATTATGAAAGAACTTGAAAAAAATAAAAACTTACAGTTTCTTGATAAGCTGGTAATGCGGTTGCCTGCACTCCCCTATGCTGCTGATATTAACCCGGATAAAATAACTGAGCTAATTAATGACAAAGCATTTTTAGAAGCTATTTACCTGGCTTCACCTGTTTTGTACAAAGAATGCCTGAAATGGAAACAGGGTATTTTAACAGATGATAAAGAGATAAGCAGGGTAAAAACATCGCTGATAAAATATTACCAAAGGATGTGCAGCCGCTGTACCCCCTTTGGTTTATTTGCAGGTTGTGCAATAGTAAACTGGGGCAAAAAAGAAACAAGCATACTACTTACCGAAAATGGTTTATACAGAAAAACAAGGCCTGATATGCACTATCTCTGTGCATTGGCGCAGCATTTAGCTGCATTGCCCTTTATAAAAAGCAGGTTGCACTTTTTTCCTAATAACAGTATTTATAAAACCGGTGATGAATTCCGGTTTATTGAATACAAATATGAGAGCAGTGCAAGGATGCATCAGATAAGCTCTGTTCATGTATTTGATTATATTGAACTGGTTCTTGGGAAAGCTGCATCAGGTATAACAACGGATGAAATGATTGATTTGCTTTGTAGCGAAAACGAAGTAACCACAGAAGAAGCCAGCGAATTTATTGATGAATTAATAAATGCACAGGTGCTTATAAGTGAGTTGGATCCTTCCATCACCGGCTGTGAGTTTACACGGCAGATTATTGATGCCCTAAAAAAAATAAACAACCCGGTGTCAGCACAAATTACACAGCTTCTTCAATCATTAGAATTGATGGCGCAGTCAATAAAAACAATTGATGATAATTTAACAAACGATATTGATGCATACAATTTACTGAATGAAAAAATTATGCAGTTGGGAATAACCTTTGATGAAAGTAAATTATTGCAGACTGATAAATACTTTTTGCCTGCTGGCAATATCGTTAATGAAACCCATAAAGCTGATTTACTTAAAAGCATTAGTATCCTGCTTTCCCTTTCATCATTGCAGGAAAATGACAACCTCACTTCATTCATAGAAAAATTCAGGAACCGGTACGAAGATAAATTAGTGCCTTTGTTAAATGTACTGGATACAGAATCAGGAATTGGCTATGGTATCGAAACCGGAAAAAATCTAGCCCCCCTTATTGAAAAAATAGCAATGCCTGCTAATAAGGACAAGTATAAGTATGATGTAAAATGGAATAGCAGGGAAGAGTGGCTTTTTGCACAACTAATAAATGCAGGGAATAAAAAAGAAATTAACCTGGATACAATTGAATTTCCTGAAACAGAAAAAAAGGCCCCTCCCCTTCCTGTATCTCTTTCTGTAATGTTTAGTTTTGTAGAAGGGGGAAATATTTTATTTAAAGGTGCCAATGGCCCCGGGGCAAACTGTCTTTTAGGCCGCTTTGCACATGGTAATGAAGAAATAAATAAACTGGCAAAAGAAGTTGCCCAAAAAGAACAGGAAATTAATAGTGATTTTATTTTTGCTGAAATAATCCACCTGCCCGAAGACAGGGTTGGTAATATTTTATTACACCCTGCTTTTTATCAATACGAAATCCCTTTTTTAGCACAATCATCTTTGCCAAAAGAACAACAGGTACCGTTGCAGGATTTATACATTGGTGTAAGAAATGGAAAAGTGTATTTATATTCCTATAAATTGGGAAAAGAAATTTTACCCCGGCTAAGTAATGCCCATAATTACAGCGGCGCCCCATTGCCTGTTTATCATTTCCTGGCAGATTTGCAGACACAGGGGATAGTTAATTCATTATCGTTTTCATGGGGAATTATGTCCCGCCACTTTAAATTCTTACCAAGGCTAACCGCTGGCAATATAATTCTGCAGGAAGCAACATGGCAATTGGGCAAAAAAGATTTTGAGGTGTTGCTTTTAGCCGGGGCCACAGATAATGGATTGGTTGAAAAATTCAGGCAGCAATGGGATTTGCCACCGCTCATGTTACTGGCCGAAGGCGATAACGAATTACTAATAAACTGGGAAAACAAGTACTCTGTTGATGCTTTTATTAAAACAATTAAACAAAGGCAGGGCATTTTGTTAAAGGAGTTTTTGATACCCGATACTGCTGCGGTTGTTAATGAAAATAATCAGGCATATTGTAACCAGTTCGTTGCTGTACTTATCAATACTGAAAAACTGAATAAAGCAGCACCATTATCATTACAACCAGATAGTGGATCAGAAGCTTTGCAAAGGGCTTTCATTCCTGGGTCGGAGTGGATATACTATAAAATATATTGCGGCACCCAGTCAGCAGATGAAATCCTCTCTGGTCCCATTAATTCCTTAACAGAACAATTATTAAAACAGGGCTTAATTGATAAATGGTTTTTTATACGGTACACCGACCCTTCCTTTCACATCAGACTTAGGTTGCACTTAAAAAACCGGGCTGATACAGCATCAATAATTAATTTACTGTTTCAGTATTTTCAGCCATTAATTGATATTGGGCTTGTGTGGAAAGTTATGACTGATACTTATAACCGGGAAACAGAACGATACGGTCATGAATTAACCGTTAGTGCCGAAGATTTATTTTTCCACGATAGTAAATTAAAAATTCAGTTCTTGCAGCTTACAGAAGGAGATGAAAGAGAAAGCTTACGTTGGCTGTGGGGTATGCGGGGTATTGATGAATTGCTTAATGCATTCGGATTTAGTATTGAAAAAAAATATGAATTGCTGAAATTCATACAGGCTTCTTTTTTTGAAGAATTTGGAGGTGATAAACAATTGCAAAAACAATTGAACAGCCACTATGCCGAACACCGGAAACTAATTGAGGAAGTAATGCAATCCCCTACCTTACACACAAATCCTTATTACAACCTTATTGATTTATTTACAATCAATGAGAAGGAACAGAATGATATCGCAAGCAGCATCCTGAAGAGAATAAATGAGGGCAGCAAAGGCGTATCAGCAGAAAATTTGCTCAGCAGCTATATACACATGAATTTAAACAGGTTGTTTCTTTCAGGGCCCCGCCAGCATGAGTTAGTGATTTATTCTTTAATGGTATCCTGGTACCAGACTATAATTAAAAGAAAATAAAACTCCTCATATTATTAATATACCTGCTATATAGGAGGCTGGATCTAACCCAAACGGGGTATTTTTAAATAAATAGCCATTTTTTTTATCCAGACAGGTGATTTATTAGGCCAGAATAAAATAAATTTACATTAGTATTATTTTTTAACCATTAAAACATCATTATGAATCAAAACAAAAATCAAGTAAAAAAACTTGAGCTCAAGAAAAAAACAGTTTCTCAGCTTAGTGCAAAAAGCACAGGGGCTAATGGAGAAGCAAGCTGGTCTTTTTATTCTATGGGCTGTGGTAGTGATTTCACAAGAACTTCAATCTCCATTATCAGGACTTGGTAAGTTTTTAAACCCAAAATCAAAGGTGTTTTACCGAAAGGTAAAGCACCTTTTGCTTTTATATCCACTATAAAGAGAACTGCATACAAATCCATCCGTTTCTTATCACCGTTTTTTTAAAATGTAATTGATTTGCAGAGGCTGCTTCTTTTATATCTGCTTCATCATCTGCCAATAAACCACTTAACAACAAAACACTTCCTTTTTGCAATTGACTTGAAAGAGTTGCCATGTTGTCCAATATCACATTCTTATTAATATTTGCCAGAATGATATCATAACTGCCCTCTCCGGCTGCACTTTCAGCCTTTTGCAATTGTATGCTGGAACAATTATTTCTTGAAATATTTTCGGCTGCGTTTTCAATACTCCAGTCATCATTATCAATAGCCAATACTTTAACAGCCTTAAGTTTTTCAGCCAGTATGGCAAGCACACCAGTACCAGTACCAAAATCAAAAACAGTTTTATCCGTAAAATCTATTTCCCGCATTTGCTGCATCATTAAATGGGTTGTAGCATGGTGACCAGTGCCAAAACTCATTTTCGGGGTAATAACAATTTCATACTCAACACCAGCAATTGGTTCATGAAAATGGGCCTTTATCCCAACAAAATCATCAACTATCACAGGGGAGAAATTAGATTCCCACACCGCATTCCAGTTGGTTTCTTCAATTGTTGATTGGGTAAATATGCAGCCAAGATTATCTGCTATTTCTTTTACGGCTGTTTCATTGAAGTCAGCCGATTTAATAAATGCTTTGAGTACGGTTTCTGTTTCTTCAAAACCATCGAAACCGATTTCACTTAATTGGGCGATCAATACCTCCGATTGGGTTGTTGCGATATCTTGAAATCCTATTTGTATATACTTTGCCATAAAAAATTATAAATAAATCGAAGTCCGAATTTCTTAAAAAGGCACAGTTCCTTTTAGTGTAAATTAGTGTGATTTCGGGCTGCAACAAAAAACCCTGATTACTCAGGGTTTAAATTATCATTAATTGTTTTCTTGCGGCGGTGTTTCTTCCTGCCTTGATTGTTGTTCGGGTTTTGCAATCAATGCCTTTCTTGAAAGTTTGAACTTACCAGATTTAGGGTCTGTACCAATCAGTTTTACTTTCATTGTATCGCCTTCATGCACCAACCCTTCTAAGGTCTCCAATCGCTTCCAGCTTACTTCGCTTATGTGTACCAGCCCCTGCTTACCGGGAAGGAATTCAACAAATGCACCAAATGGCATAATAGATTTCACTGTAGCATCATATACATCGCCAACGGTTGGCACAAGCACAATACCTTTAATCCAATCGGTGGCTTTGTCCACCCCTTCTTTGCTAACACTGAAGATACTTATCTCGCCACGGCCATTCACTTCTTCAAGATTAATAGTAGTACCAGTTTCTCTTTGGATTTCCTGTATTACTTTACCACCTGGCCCTATCACTGCGCCAATAAATTCTTTATCAATAAACAACTTCACCATTCTTGGTGCATGGGGTTTCACATCCTCACTTGCGGCAGCTATGGTTTCGTACATAGCATCCAATATATGTAAACGGCCCCTTCTTGCCTGGTCTAATGCCTGCTGCATAACTTCCATCTTCAGGCCATCAACTTTAATATCCATCTGCACACCACATATACCATCCCTTGTTCCGGTTACTTTAAAATCCATATCACCCAGGTGGTCTTCATCACCCAATATATCGGTAAGAATGGCATATTTATCATCCTTTGTTATTAATCCCATTGCCACACCGCTTACATGTTTAGGCACAGGGATGCCAGCATCCATCAATGCCAATGAACCGGCACAAACAGTAGCCATAGACGATGAACCATTTGATTCCAAAATATCACTCACCACTCTAACTGTATATGGAAAATCACCTGTCGGCATCATTTGCCTTAATGAACGAAGGGCAAGGTTGCCATGTCCTATTTCCCGGCGGCTTTGCCCCCTCATCATCTTTACTTCGCCGGTAGAAAACGGAGGGAAATTATAGTGCAGATAGAATTTAGAATCGAAAGATTTAGCAGCACTTTCCACCAGCAACTCATCTAATGGGGTTCCTAAAGTAACTGTTGTAAGAGACTGTGTTTCACCTCTTGTAAATAAAGCAGCCCCATGGGGAGAAGGCAATACATCAATCTCCATATCCAACGGACGAACCGTTTCTAACTGCCTTCCATCCAAACGGACTTTCTCATCAAGAATCATATCCCTGATTACATCATACTGCAGATCGCCGTAGTATGTAGAAGTAAGTTTCTTTGTTAAATCCGGCAGGCTTTCACCTTCAGCCAAACCTTCTTTCAAATAGGCCACTACCTCTTCTTTAATGGCAGAAAATTTATCGCTGCGTTCATGCTTACTTAATCCGCCTTTCGCCACTTCATATACTTTCTGCTTTGCAAAAGCATAAATTTTATCCCTCAACACTTCATCTGTAGCCGGTTTGGTATAATCTCTTTTACCTGTAACGCCTTTCATATCCCTTAGTTCTTCCTGCGCCTTTATTTGTATGCGAATGGCAGTATGTGCCACTTCCAAAGCTTTGCATAAATCAGCTTCACTGCATTCTTTTGCTTCGCCTTCCACCATCATCAGGTTCTTCGCTGTTGCAGCAATGATAAAATCCATATCAGATTTTTCCATTTCGCTGCGGGTGGGGTTTACAACAAACTCACCGTTTATTCTCGACACCCTTACTTCAGAAATAACTTCTTTAATCGGAATATCAGAAACAGCCAACGCCGCAGAAGCAGCCAGGCAAGCCATTGCATCAGGCATTATTTCTGTATCACTTGATATAAGTGACAGCAATACCTGAACTTCACACAAATAATCTTCAGGAAACAAAGGACGAAGGGCCCTGTCAATTAAACGGCTTGTCAGCACTTCATAGTCGTTCAGCCTTGCTTCCCTTTTAAAAAATGAACCGGGTATGCGGCCAGCAGCAGCAAATTTTTCCTGGTAGTCAACCGAAAGGGGAAAGAAGCTTTGTCCTTCTTTTGGTTCTTTATTAGCAACTACTGTTGCAAGAATTACACAATTGCCGCAAGAAACAGTAACTGCCCCATCGGCCTGGCGGGCAAGGCGGCCAGTTTCAATAGTAACCATACGGCCACCGCCTATATCAAATGTTTTACGAATTGGTTGTTGTAACATAAATGTTCTAATGTTTTTGGGCAAAGCCCTGTGAAGAATTTTTGTTTAGTCAACTGCAGTACTACTATCAGCTTCGTTGCGTCGCACCCTTCATCGTTCTGTCAACTATTGAGCATTTGCCAAGAGTAAGAAACAATAAAAAAACTGATAGCCTAAAACAGTTATTCCCAACATCAGGAAGACATTGGGAATAGCTTATAGTGAAATTTAGTATTCTGATTAAACTTCGGATATAAAGACTCTCCCAATACTCTCCGCCAATCGGCGGACTGGGGGTTCTTACTTTCTAATTCCGAGTTTCTCAATTAACTGGCGGTAACCAGTAAGGTTATGCTTTTGTAAATAGTTAAGCAAACTTTTGCGTTCGCCAACAATCTTCATAAGCCCACGGTGAGTAGAGAAATCTTTTTTGTTTTTTTGAAGGTGGCCGCTAATCTGTGTTATTCTTTCAGTAAGCAGGGCAATCTGTCCTTCAGTAGAACCGGTATTTTTTTCAGAACCGGCAAAGGTTTTTAAAACGTCAGCTTTTTTTTCTTTAGTAAGAGGCATCTTTTTAATTTTTAAGTTTCATCCGATTATTTGTCATCAAATATTTAAGGCGGCAAAAGTAAGCCGAATTATACTAACAGCAAAGGATTCAGGGCTTTTTTTAAGCCGTTTCGCAACTGATTATCAGGGCATAACTTACATTTGAGGTATGGAACTCTCCCAAGATACCAAAAACATCCTTGGCCTGCACCTACCCACAGATCCCCGCTGGGTAAACCTTGCCGAAATGTCTATTGAAGAAATCCTTACCGACCATGCTTATTGTGAGCAAAAAGCGGCCCTTACCTGCATTTCTTTGATTCAACGATATAGCGAAAGAGAAAAAATGGTGACCGAACTCTCCCCCATCGTTACCGAAGAATGGGGCCATTTTCGTTTAGTACTGGCTGAATTGCACAAAAGAAAACTGAAATTGGGCAAACAAAGAAAAGACGAGTATGTAAATGCCCTGCTTGATTTTCAAAAGAAAGGCGGGCATATTGATGACCGCTTTCTCGACCAGATGCTAACCATGGCCCTGGTAGAAGCAAGAAGTTGCGAACGGTTTAAACGACTAAGCGAAGGGCTGAATGATGATTATATGAAGAAATTCTATCGCCGCTTTATGGAAAGCGAAGCCGGGCATTATACATTGTTTATAGAACTGGCTGAAACCTATGTTGAAAAAGAGAAAGTAAGAAAGAGGTGGAAAGAATGGCTGGAGTATGAAGCAGAGATTATTAAAAATTTAGAAATAAGAGGCGATAGGATCCATTAGTCAATGCAACATGTCAGAACAAGATTACAAACAAGCCCTTCTTTCTTTTGGTAATTATCATTCTGATTTACCAATAAGTAATCAGGAATTTACCGAGTTTACTGTAACTGCCCTGAGTGGTGGTTTAATCAATCAGACCTATAAAGTGGAATCTCCTTTATCAGTTCCATTTATTTTGCAGCAGATAAACCAGTATGTTTTTACAAACCCTGAAAATGTTCAAAGAAATTATATACTGCTTTCACAATATGCAGAATTTGAGTTTACCGGGTTAAAACTGCCTGGGCTTTAGCACATCAGCAACAAAAAACATTATTAAAAGATGATAATGAAAATTACTGGCGGGCATTTGAATATATTGCCAATAGCAAATCATATTCCATTGCTAAAACCCCGGCACAGGCTAGAGCTACAGCCAAAACATTTGCAAAATTTACACAGGCATTTGATGAGTTGAACACAAGCTTGTTAAAAGAAACTATTCCGGGTTTTCATAACCTTACGCTGCGTTACCAGCAGTTTGAAGGTTCATTGCAAACAGAATTGTACGAAAGGCTTCAAAATGCTTTGCCGCTAATTGACGAACTCAAGAAACGGGAACGGTACAAGTTTTTTTATGAAGAAATAACGGCTTCAGAAGAATTTCCCCAACGGGTAATGCACCATGATGCCAAGATTGCCAATATTCTTTTTAATGCAAAGACAGGTAAGCTTATTTGCCCGGTGGATTTAGATACAGCCATGCCGGGTTATTTCTTTTCTGATTTGGGGGATATGATACCGGAGTATGGCTGCCAATACGGATGAAAATGATAATGACTTCGGAAAAATAGAAATCAGGAAAGATTTTTATGATGCCATTATTGAAGGCTATTTATCTGAGATGACTAAAATTCTTACCCCATCTGAAAAAAAATATATTCATTACTCCGGCCTGCTGATAGTTTATATGCAGGCACTTCGCTTCTTAACTGATTATTTTAACGGAGATGTCTATCTACAAGGTTGAATATGCGGAGCAGAATTTTATACAGGGCAAAAAATCAGATTGGCACTTATTGCAAAGGCTGAGAAAGTCCCCTGCAATCGATTGCCGTAAAAAAGCATATCCAGCCCTGAAAGATCATTATCCCCACTGTCAATTCATTGATAACTCCCAACGGATAATTGAACCATTCCTTCCCGGTTTTTGCATCGAGGTTTGCAAATGCAGGTCAGCTGTTCTAAAATTGAGGCATCAAACGAAATATTGTCTTATTCTTGCAACAGCAAGATAATCCAAAATATCGCAGGGCATTACTTTTCCAATATTATTCTCGATATGATTCACCTAACAAAGTTACGACACGGCTCCTGTAGGCAAAAAAGGATAAATTGTTTCGAATCATTTGTTTATCAAATTTCGCATTCCGGAATTTAGTTTTTCTATTATTACAGGAAAAGACATGAAGCTACGATAAAATTAAGAAAGAAAGTATTTTCATCAATTTTAATTACATTTCCGAAAAATAGACCAGTTCCTCTAACAGATCAAGAAAAGGATATTTCTCCTGTAAGGATTTTGCTTTTCAAAATGATAAGAAAGAAATTGCTGATGCGCCTTCGTTTCCGGTTGAAAGGCTTGGTGTTTCTGGCAATGACAATGTTTCTTACTTCCTTCATCAGTTGCTGCGAACTGTTCATCAATACAGGCTTCCGTAAATTTCTCCAGCACAAATTCTGTTGCCAGATAATTGGGATGCACCAGGTCAATATCATAAAAACGGTAATCCCGCAATACATCAATCACCAGTTCATAAGCAGGGAAATAATGAAGTTGATTCAAATTTATCGACGATATGATGCACGGCTTCTATCAGTCTTGCTTTGCTGCGGTTATTCTCCACCACCCCATCCCTGATATGCCGCACCGGACTTACCGTAAAAATGAATTTTCAGTTCAGGATTGAATGCCATTAATTGCTTATAACAATTTTCCAGCATGGAAATGGTCTCTTCAATTTCCAGCAAATGTTTATTAAACCAGTTGGGCCGGGGCGCGGTGGCAATTGGCCACTCCATTACTTATATTTTCTGGAGAGGTTTGCCTCAGTCTGTCAGCCGATATGAAAATGATGACCAAGTGTAATAATCATCCAATCTGGCTTGTTTTAAAAAATCATGGGCCTTTTGTTGTGATTTATTGATAATATGTAACAGCCTCCTTCGCATTAATATTGGAAAACCGGGAATGATGTTGCCAGCTGTTCCATACCTCATTCAACTGAAACAGATCAGATTCGCTGTATTGTTTATTGTCAATATAAGAAGTAAGGCTTTTACAAACACTCACAGGGCCAAATAAAATCCCATTGGGATTTTGCAATACAGAAAATTTAAATCGCCCAGGGCATTGCCAATATGTTCTGTAAAACAGGAGCCGGTCAGTAATATCTTATCTCCATAACTAATTGGTTGCGACAGTTTCTTAAGATCAATATTGCAGAATCCATCTGATAAGTTGATAATTAAAGTTAACATAAAGAATTTCTCCTGCAAATTTGCGAACGTACTTTCATTCAATGCTTCTTTATTCAACTGCGGTGCAATAGTTTGTTCTTCTGAAAATAATTTATCATCAATTCTGTATTCATATTCCCTACCAGTTCATCATCAGCCATCGGGCAGCCGCCAATCCCTTTTAATGCACCATCAAAACGTTTACAGCCTGCCTTTACCGCTGCTTCCAATTTTTCTTTCCAGTTTTGCGGCGGTAGAATGCAAGATGAACGCCAATTTCAGTACCCGGTAATGATTCAACAAGATAGCTGGTCATGTCATATACTTGTTCAGGGGTAGCCACACCAACTGTATCCGCCAGTGAAATAATCCCGATATCCATCGCCACTAATTTATTCACCCATTCAAACACTATTTCTTCATCATACGGATCGCCATAAGGATTACCAAAGCCCATGGAAATATAAACAACCAGTTCCTTACCTGTTTTTATACAAAGATTTTGTATCTCTTCTACCCTGTCCAGATGATTCGTGTCAATGGAAGAATTGGTATTGCGTTGCTGAAATGTTTCGGAAACAGAGAAGGGAAACCCGAGATAAGTAATTTCATCAAACACACATGCATCTTCTGCTCCCCTGTAATTTGCAACAATCGCAAGCAGCTTTTGTATTGCTAATTCCCAACTCCAAATTCCTGAACTACTTCACTTGTATCCGCCATTTGCGGAATGGCTTTCGGCGAAACAAAACTTCCGAAGTCAATTGCTATCAAACCCAACTTTTAGTAATGAATTGATGTATTCAATCTTTTTTCCGGTTGGAATAAATGTTTTCCAGCCCTGCATGGCATCACGGGGACATTCGATAAGCGAAGTTTTGTGTGTGTTATGAGTTATGAGTTCATTCATAAACGTAAAATCATTTTCTAATGCATACAAACAATCCTTTTGTCAGGAATTGTTTTGCAATTGCCATCATTCATCATCGTTGTTTCATCACTTCATACAAAATAATTCCTGTGGCTACCGAAACATTTAAGACTTTCAAAATCCCCCTTCATGGGGATTTTTATTTTCTCATCACATATCTTCATCAATGCAGGATAAATTCCTTTTTCCTCACTGCCCATTACAATGGCACAGGGTTCTTTAAAATCAACTTCAGCAATATTTTTTGCTGCCTTCATTTCACTGGCAAATACTTTTATACCATTCAGGTGCAGTTCATCCACCGCTTTCATCAAACTGTTTACCCGGCATACAGCAATTTTTTCCAATGCGCCGGCAGAAGTAAGGATCGCATCTTCATTCAATGCCCCAACTCCTTTATCAGGAATGATGATGGCATGCACACCGGTGCAATAAGCCGTTCGGGCAATGCCGCCAATATTTCTGATATCAGTAATGCCATCGAGAATCAGAAACAAAGGCACTTCGCCTTTTTCAATTACAAATGAGATAACATCCTGCAGATTCTGATACTGCACTTTGGCGATCTGTGCCACACAGCCTTCATGATTGGTGATATTAAAGCTATTCAGTTTGCACAGGTACATAATTGATGGGCACGGCATTTTGCAGCAGCCAGTCTTTTTATTTCATCAATATCCTGGCCCTGCATTTTTGTATCAAGATATATCCTGTCCAATTGCTGACCGGACTGCATGGCTTCGATAACAGCATTGCGGCCAATGACCAGTGTAGTTTTTCTTAGGTCGTTGCTGTTGTTGTCTGAAATTTTTCACTTATCAAAAATAAAGGTTTTGCCACTTAGGACTTCCATAACATCGAATGAAATACATAAAATTAAAACCCTGAAAGATTTTCCAATCTTTCAGGGTCTTGTTAAGTCCTCCCTTTATGGAGAGGATTTAGGGGGGCTTATTTCAACCCAAAGCCTTTTTCACTTTCCCTACATAATCTAATTTCTCCCAGGTAAACAGTTCTACTTTCTTAGTCACTGTTTTTCCATCAGGAGAAGTAAATGTTTTTTCAACTATTCCGGTTTACGGCCCATATGTCCATAAGCTGCTGTTTCGCTGTAAATCGGGTTACGCAGTTTCAAGCGCTGCTCAATAAAATAAGGACGCATATCAAAACACTTTCCACTATTTTACTGATTTCACCATCTGTTAATTTTACTTTGGCAGTGCCATAGGTATTTACATTAATGCTGGTAGGTTGCGCCACACCAATGGCATAAGAAACCTGTACCAATACTTCACTGCACAAACCGGCAGCTACTAAATTTTTTGCAATATGTCTTGTAGCATAAGCAGCACTGCGGTCAACTTTGGAAGGATCTTTTCCACTGAAAGCTCCACCACCATGTGCGCCTTTACCGCCATAAGTATCCACAATGATCTTACGGCCTGTTAATCCGGTATCGCCATGCGGTCCACCAATCACAAACTTGCCGGTTGGGTTAATATGGTATTTGATATCATTATTAAAAAGCTTTGCATATTTTTTATACTTCGCTTTTATCCTTGGAATCAGGATATTGATAACATCGCTTTTGATCTTAGCCAGCATTTTTGCTTCGCTGTCAAAATCATCATGCTGGGTAGAAATTACAATAGCATCAATACGAACCGGCTGGTTGTTATC
This sequence comes from uncultured Chitinophagaceae bacterium, assembly GCA_963840755.1. Taxonomy (GTDB): domain Bacteria; phylum Bacteroidota; class Bacteroidia; order Chitinophagales; family Chitinophagaceae; genus JJ008. The sequence continues at coordinate 364,236 of CAWJAG010000003.1, forward strand.
ATCATATTCTAATGTTACCTGGCTTTTTGCATCCGGGCGCAGGTAAGGCATTTTTGAATTCTTTTCCCTGCGGATAGCTGCCAGTTCAATTAAAAGATTATGTGCCAGATCCAATGCCAATGGCATATAATGTTCTGTTTCATTGGTAGCATAGCCAAACATCATTCCCTGGTCACCGGCGCCCTGTTCTTCTTTTTTCTTTCTGTCAACACCCTGGTTAATATCGGCATGATTGTTCATGAATGGCAGAAAATACACCACAAGAACTGGCTTCAAACATATATTCACTTTTGGTATATCCGATTTTGCGGATAACACCACGGGCAATTTCCTGTACATCGAGATAGGCTTTTGATTTTACTTCACCGGCCAATACCACCTGGCCGGTAGTTACCAATGTTTCGCAGGCTACTTTGGATTGCGGATCAAAAGCAAGAAAATTATCAATAAGTGCATCGATGATCTGGTCGGCTACTTTATCCGGATGTCCTTCACTTACAGATTCTGATGTAAATAAATAAGGCATTGAATATTAAATTTTAGGCGTGCAAAGATAAGGGTGCAGTCTATAATGATAAAGCCATGTATTGGTTTATATGACGGACTTTATTAAGATATCTTGATAAATAATTGAGTAATCTACAGTTTAGAATATACAATCCGCAACCGGAGTCCTCTTAGGCGTATCAGCATAAGACCCACCAGATAATACTATACGGCCATAGGCAGGGTCATTTCCGACATTTAAAGGGACTAAAATCTGAGCCTGCTGCGTTTTGAAAATAACAAAGCCCTAAGCGGGGCATAAAACCTGAAGTGTTTGGTTGGTACATGGGTAGTAACAATACTTTGGACATATCTTGAAATATTAAACCGATAAGTACTATCAGATTTTAAATCCTCCATACGATAAGGAGCAAATAAAAATAATAGATCAAAATCCGGAATGCTGCATATCCATATCTTATCAATGTAAAAGCAGTATCACCAGCATTGCTTAATCCTATCCAAAAACAATACTGAAGGGAAAAAATCGCCCCTGCTGTGTGCTTGCAACAGGTGTTAAGCAATTAATTCAGCCAGGTGTATTACAGATTGCGGAAAGTATCTAAAGCCGGTATGCGCAAAGAAGCATAAGACCCCGGCACTGTGTTCAAATAGATTTTATCATCATTAGGTATGCCATTGGCAAGATAAGAAGCCCAGTTACCACCCGGTGTTCTTTTAATAATATTTGCCTGGCCACCAACAATACCGTTTGTACGCAGTAAGTGAAAGAAAGAAGCAGATGTGGTGTCTATAGTTCCGCCTTTTTTCACCCTGTAATAAACAATAAGTGTTGTTCCGTTTGTATTAGATGGCTCAATATAAGTTAACTGCATTACCGCTGTTATCGGCTTTTATTGCAAAGCCCCTGAATAATTTTTTAAAGTTGAATCGTTTCTGTACCCGCCGTTTGAAGTATTGCTGGTATCATAAGTGGCAAGCCGGCTTCCAAGACTATTATCCAGCCTGATACGTACAACATTCATGGTTTTCGTTGTGTCACTCTTTCTTATTAACGTAACAGTGTCTTTAAAACTATTCAACAAAAGTCCTGTTTCCCAACTCACCGCCAGTGGTTAAAAAATCAGGCCTATTATATTTATAGCCAATTGTATCCTCAAACCCTGCGTTTTGACTTATTTCGAAAACCCTTATAGTTTGCAGGCTATTGCTATCTCCATAAATACTTACTACAGGTAAGGGACAGCACAACAGAATCGATACCAACTAAGAGTCTTTATTGCTGAAGGGATAAATACCGATAAAGTGGGGCACTCATATCAAAATAAGCTATCGGCATGGGTACTGCCAAATTCAGGGTCGCTGGCAATATGCCCCAACGCCAGATTATCAAAGTAATAAACTTCTGTAGTGTCGTGAACAACAGGTTGTCTGATGTTACATCAAGATATTTTCAAACGTAGTGATATTATCCACTGCTGGTATCAGCCCATCGCCCAGTTCAGTGGCTTCATTAATTTTTTTACAGGCGGAAATAGTAATTCAAAAAAAGCCAGTAAGCAAAAAGGGATTAAAAGGAATTTATTCTTCACAAAATAGTTTTAAAAGAGGGTTAGTCAAATAATTTTTCCTCTTCATTTATGTAGAGGTTAAGGGTGAGGTTATTTGCCTGCAAGGTCGCTATACAGTTGTAAATAGTCTGTTAAATCTCCTTCTGGATTAAATGGAATGTTTTCTTCCCTTTTACTTTAGAAAATTCATCTGCCAGTTTTTTCTCAATTTTTTCAGCACCAAAAGTTATCGCATCGGCATAACTGGCACCACCCCGGAACATGGCCGTATTGTTCCATCTTTATACAGTTCCAGATCTTTTTCTTTTAAAGATAGGATGGATCAATGCTTTCTTTATAAAATCACTGCCCAGTTTTTCTTTAAATGTATTCTGTCCAATAGTATACACTGTTTTGCTATGTGCAAACACTGGTTCTTTTTTATATAAGGTTTTAAGGTAAGCAGGTATTAGCCCTGTCATCCAACCGCTGCAATGAATAATATCCGGCGGCCAGCCAAATTTCTTTACCGTTTCTAATGCGCCTTTACAAAAGAATACGGTACGGAGGTCATTATCATCATACCACTTTTCATTTTCATCATGAAAAACAAATTTTCTTTTAAATAACTCCTCATTATCTAAAAAATAAACCTGCAACCTTGCACTTGGCAGCGAGGCTACTTTAATCTGCAGCGGCATATCATCATTATCCACCGATACATTAATACCGGAAAGCCTTACCACCTCATGCAGGCGGTGGCGGCGTTCATTTATAACGCCGAAACGGGGCATAATGCAGCGAACTTCAAATCCATCGTCATTAGCTTTAATAGCCAGTTTATTTACAATCTCAGAAAACTCTGTCAGCTCCAGGTAGGGCGACATTTCATTTGCTATAAATAAGATTCTTTTCTTTGCAGACATATGTATCCCGTTTATTTTATCCTTTTTGAAAAGGTGGGCAAAGGTAGCTAATTTACAGCGAATTAAGATGAATAACTGAAAGCAAAGAGCTAAATCAGTAAACTATGATTTTATTTAAAAAAGCAGCAGCGCTGCGCCAGTGGCTTGAAACTCAGCAACAAAATGGTAAGAAACTGGGCTTTGCACCTACTATGGGGGCATTGCATAATGGACATATATCATTGGTAAATTATAGCCGCCAACATAATGATATTACCGTATCCAGCATATTTGTGAACCCAACCCAGTTTAACGACCCAAAGGATTATGAGAAATACCCCATTACTATCGAAAAAGATATTACAATGCTGGAAGAGGCGGGGTGTGATGTGCTTTTTCTGCCTTCTGTAAAGGAAATGTATCCCGATGGTGTACAACCCAAAATGCACTACGACCTTGGTTTTTTAGAAACGGTTTTTGATGGCAAGCTCCGCCCCGGCCATTACCAGGGGGTTTGCATGGTAGTGCATCGGTTGCTGGAAATTGTATTGCCGGATAATCTTTACCTTGGGCAAAAAGATTACCAACAGTGCATGGTTATAAGCAGGCTCATAAAAATTATTGGTTTAACAAATAATATAAAAATAGACATCTGCCCAACCCTGCGGGAAACCGATGGACTGGCTATGAGCAGCCGCAATATGAGATTGAATATTGAGGAAAGAAAAATTGCCCCAACTATTTACAAGTCTATAAATCTTATTCAAAAAGAAATCCAGAAAGGAGATAACTCTTATCTTATTAATAAGGCAAAGGCATTGCTGGAAGAAAAAGGTTTTCGAATAGATTATGTTTCATTGGCTGATGCAAAAAACCTGAATGCGGTAGATAATTGGGATGGAGAGCAAAAGTTAGTGGTGCTGGTGGCTGCATTTTTAAATGAAGTGAGATTAATTGACAATGCCCCAGTACCTGCAACATAAGAAGGTTTATTACTTTATTTGACTTTTCCGCTTATTCAATTACTTTCGGCCAGAATGCCCAAACACTTCCGCACCATACTACAATACTTGCTTTTTTTTGGCATCGGCGTTTTCTTTGCATGGCTCTCCCTTAAAAACTTAGACAAGGATAAGATTTCAAAAATAAGAATTGCTTTTGCCAATGGCAAGCACTGGCTTATTATCCCTGTATTGATTATTCTTTTTCTCAGTCATTATGTAAGGGCTTTGCGATGGAGGTTACTTATTCAGCCATTGGGCTACTCCCCTTCCCGGCTCAATGCTTTTTTTGCAGTTATGATTGGTTATTTGGTCAATCAGGGGGTGCCAAGGTTGGGAGAAGTGATGAAATGCACAATACTGAGCCGTTATGAAAAAATACCTGCCGATAAATTAATCGGCACCATTATTATTGAAAGAATTATTGATGCGCTTACCCTTCTAATTATTTTCGGCATTACACTGGCAATTCAGCCGGATTTATATGAAAAGATTATCCATACTTTTTTTAACCAGAAAAATGATGGAGAAGAAAAGACAAACATATTCGCCATTATCTTTTATATACTTGTAGCAGGAGCTGTTGTTTCTTTTTTTCTATGGATGTATATCCGTAAAAAAACATTTAAAGATGCAGGCAATATTATTAAGGCCGTTTGGAAAAGAATGGCAGAGGGTGTTGGCGCCATTAAGCACCTGAAAAAAAGAAAGCAGTTTATTTTACTGACTATTGTATTATGGGCCTTGTATTTATCCGGTGGCTATGTTGGGTTTATGGCTTTTCATGAAACAGAACAATATGGCATAAAAGAAGCATTCACTATTTTATCAGCAGGAAGTATTGGCATGATTGCTTCTCCCGGCGGCCTTGGTGCTTATGCACTATTAATTGAAGAAACAATGCTGCTTTATGGGCTTAACGGTGCTATTGCCACCGCCTTTGGCTGGATACTCTGGCTGGCAACCACTTCGGTTATTATTATTGGCGGTTTAATTAGCTTTGTTGCCTTACCATACTATAATAAAAAAAGAAAATTTTGAAACGGGCAGACCTGATACCACAAAAAATAGTTACAAGGGAACAGCTTATTTATAAAGTTGCCCAATGGAAAGCTATCGGTAAAAAAATAGCTTTTACAAACGGGGTGTTTGATATTATCCACTCCGGCCATATTGCATCATTAAGCCAGGCTGCTGCCGAGGCAGATTTTTTGGTGGTGGCATTAAACACCGATGCTTCAGTAAAAAGGTTGAAAGGTGACAGCCGCCCCATAAATAATCAGGAATCAAGAGCATTAATAATGGCGGCCATGGTAATGGTGGATGCTGTTGTATTGTTTGATGAAGACACCCCGCTTGAATTAATAACTGTTATACTCCCCGATGTAATAGTAAAAGGCGGTGATTATACCATTGAGCAAATTGCAGGTGCGAAAGAAGTAATAGCCAATGGTGGCAGGGTTGTAATAAACCCGGTTGTTGAAGGCTTTTCTACAACGGGGATTATTGAGAAGATGAAGGGGTAAATATTAGCAGCAACCTTTTACACATTCTTTCTGCACAACTGCATAGCTCATCAACTATTTTTATGATACTTGCTTCGCACCCGGCTCAGTGTTTCTTGGCTCATACCTAAATAAGAAGCAATATGCTTCAGCGAAACCCTTTGTAATAATGTGGAATGGGTATCTATAAATAATCTATACCTCTCTTCAGCCGTATGTTTCCGAAGCATTTGCGTCCGTTGCTCAGAAAGATAAAAAGTATATTCAACCTGTTTGCGGCCAATAATATTTGACTCCGGAAAATCGGCGTACATTTTTTCTATATCAGTATAATTAATACAGACAAGTGCTGTGTCTTCTGTAGCTTCAATAAATTCGTTGCCAGGTTTTTGTGTGTAATAACTAATCCAGGAAGTTAGAATAGAGCCTTCATCTATAAACCGGGAAGTGATTTCCTGTCCATCGTTAATATAATAAGACCGGGTAAGTCCCTTTGCCACCAGTGCAATTCTTTTACAGGTATCACCATCCCGCAAAATAATATCACCTGCTTTATAATTTTCAACATATGCCACCGCACTTATTCTTTCTTTCAGCATATCATTTAGCTGCGAAAGACTGTTTAGTTTTTGGATTAATAAATCAATCATACAGGCAAAATAATAAATAACGGCCGAAGTTTAATGGCGAAGCCACGAATGCACTAATGGAGTTATTGTAAATAGTAATAGAACCGGGAGCTATAAGAATACACTTCGCACAGGGACAAAAGAGAGAAAAGCCCCGCAAAATGCGGGGCAATTAAAATGAAAAAAGACAGTCCTGGTGTTTATTTTATTGATTTATTTTTTAATGTTGTATTTTCTGCTTCTAATTGCTCCAGCCTCTTATTCATATCTATCATGTGTAGTGTAAGCTCTTCAATCTTTTTTAATAATACAGCCTGACCATCACCCAAATCAAGCCCTTCTTTTTGTACCTGAGCGGCAGAAGGCACACCGGGCAGATGGTTGTTGATTTTAATAAACTGTTCAGTTTCCTTTAATGTAGGCAGGTTGTAGTTATTACTAAATACATAATCAGGCCAGCCGGTTGATTGTAACTTTACTCTTACTTTTTCGGCAATTATGTTACCAGCAACTGCCAGTTTGTAGCCAGAGGGTTCAGCAACTACACCAATCAGAAAATTTCCATTAGTTGTTAACCTTGCACCTTCTGTATGTGAATTAGCTGCGTACTGTAAAGCAACGCCAGGTTACCAGTACCATTTACATTACCTATACCGCTAAGTGTTTCACCACTACCACCCATGAATAAAAAGTTTCTGCTAACGCCATCCAACATCACACCCCTCCCGCCATTATTAACCTGCAATCTTATTGAACTTGGATTTTTTGTTGTCAAAAGTGTAATTGCATCTGTATTGGCATTGGCCTGATAACGGGAATGGGTACCCCATACATCCCATGTGGCTCCATAAGTACTACCAACGGTAAGGCTGGTAGCAGCAGTACCATTTCCTGATATATTAAAGTTTGCTGTTTGCTGTGTGGTACTATTTTGTATAGCATCCGTAATACCATAACCAGCCAATGTAGTTGGCTTGCTTCCTATCTGCGCAAATGTATAATCACCCGTTTGTGCTATTACTGCACCTGTTCTGCCAAACACTGAGCTAACAGCTCCCCCACCACTTGCAACAGCCCATTCCGGCACACCTGTTGAACCCATGGTAAGCACCCTGCCATTAGCACCTGCCGTTAACTTACCTACTACATTTGTTGCAGAACCATAAAGCAAATCACCAGTTGCTATAGTTGTTAACCCTGTTCCACCATTGGCAACAGCTATTGTGCCGGTTACATTTGCAGCAGTACCTGTGGTGTTTTGGTTTAATGTTGGAAAATCTCCTGCTACTGCAGCAGCTAATGAGCCACCGCTTCCTTTTAAAACACCACTGACAGATGTGGTTAAAGTAATAGCAGGTGTGGTGGTTACTGTTGCCACCGTTCCAGAAAAACCGTTGGCTGATACAACGGAAACGGATGTTACAGTACCTGTGCCACCACCTGGCGGTGCAGCCCATGTACCATCCCTTCTTAAAAAATCGGTAGTGTTACTTGTAATAGGCGCAGGCACCAAACCCTTAGCTGCTGTGGTAAAAGTATTAAGCTCTGCCGTTAATTGTGTGGCAGTAAGGTCTCTTGCATTTGCTGTTGCAGCTCCATTATTACCTTTAAATGTATGCGCCGGCATTTGAGCAAGGTTAGCATTGCTGATAACATTTGTACCAGACACAGTACCGGCTGAACCAGTGGTATTTTGGTTTAATATGGGAAAATCGCCTGCCACTGCAATACTTAATGTACCGGTTGCTGTTGTTGATTTCAAAATACCTGTTGCCAATGCCGATGTACCTGCACTGTAATCTGTACCGCTGGTTGCAGCACTTAATGCGGTGCCGTTTCCTTTTACCATACCATTTACAGTGGTGGTTAATGTTATGGCAGGTGTTGTAGTTGCCGTAGCAACAGTACCACCAAGGCCATTGGCAGATACAACTGAAACAGAAGTAACAGTACCACTTCCACCGCCGCTACCGCCTATCACCGTCCAGCCGCCGACAGCTTTAAATTGATACAAACCTTCTGTACCATCAGTTTGATATACTAATAAACCAGTAGCCGGGCTGGCAATAGCAGTACGCTGCGCCGATGTCATTCTTGGTGCTAACAAGCCTTTTGTGGTACTTGAAATATCGAGCAAGGCAGATGCCGCCGGGGCACTTGTACCAATGCCTATATTACCTGCATTATTAATTACAAAACGATCCAGGTTACCTCCGGTACTATCAACAATTCTAAACAGCCCTTCGTTGGTTGATTGCAAATAATATTTGCGGCCAGTGGTGGCTGTTCTGTTATCAAACATTATGGTAGGGCTAAAGTTTACACCACTGGTGGTGTTACCTGTACCCCATAAATTTAATGCCCCTTGCATTGATAGCTTATATCCATCTGCCCTGGTAGATTTTATACCTACAAAGGTGGTGGATGTATACCAGAGGCAGTGGGAAACACACTGGTAGTAGCGGTAGCCTGCCCTATTGCTGTGTTGCTTAACACCAACAGGCTGATAATAATTGCTGCATGTAATCTCATATACTTGGTTTTAAAATGTTCAGTTATGTTTGATTATGTTGTTCTGTTTATTTTGTTTCCATTGTTCGTGCATGCCTGTCGGCAGGAGGTTTCCTAAAACCATTTCTACCTTTCTCTTTCCATACCGTGGTTAGTGGCAACTCGAGCTATTGCAACCCACACTACTTACACTTACCAAGGCGTAGCCATACTCCCACTTACGTTGTGCTGTTGGTCTTTTACCTACCCTGCACCACTTACACACAAGACACAACAGCGGCGTGATGCTTTTTCCGAACACCAACAAAGGCGAAAGACCAAAACACTAAAAGCAACTAAGCTTAATCAACATTTACTAGGTATTTACTTTCGTTCTTTACTTGATAATAAAAGTAAGGACCGATAATTACTTATATCTTCCACATAAGGATTATTCTCATCGTTGTATATTAATTTCGTAAGATTCTTATCGGAGTATTTTTTCATTATAATCTTGCTTGTTTGCAGAAACTATAATATCATCAATCTTAATAAAAAAAGAATTTTGTTTAGCAAATGATTCCGTTATTTTACTTATAGGCAAAACACCTTTTTAGTCGTCTACTTGCAACAGTATATGTGGTGTATGCGTAATTTTTTATTGCAAAATGTTTTGAAAACTTAATTTCAAATATTTCGTTATCGATATCATTAAAAGGGTTTTTTACATATTCTATTTGAATACAATTTGCAGGACTAAAAATTGTTAAGAAGTAATGGTATTCGCCTTCTCGCTTAAACTCTGACCTCATCAGATTAGCCCATTTTTTTTCTATTTTAAAAAATTTTCTGTATTCAAGATCATTTTTCGAATACCATATTTTCATGAGCAAGCTATCTTTTTTATATAGTAATTCAACATAAGGATAAGTCTTTTCACCTACAGCAATATTTTTATCAACTCCGGTAAAATTAACCCAATCAAAATCTCTAAATACCTTGATAGAATCATAATCCAGTTCATTACTTCTGTTACCGAATCCTTTTTTATACCAATTTGCTGTGATTCACCAGTGTTGTTTTTATTTGAATTACACGACATAAAGAAAAAAATAATTATAATCGTTATCATTGTATTTTTCATGTTATTTTTTTTAATTACATCTCCCGGTGCCGCAATTACCAGTGCCAGATGCGTTTACATTTATTGCCTTACCCCAATAACTTTCGGCTGCAGCCTTCCAGAGTTTACCAAAAATAGTTTGATAGAATGGTAGTTGCGACAGCATAATGTTGCCATTGGATGTAAATTTAATGCCATTTAAGCTTACTACCTTACCATGTGGAATTGCCATTTTCCATTTACCTGCATTCGCATATTGATCCTTAAATACAGCGGGGTCATAACTATAAAATTCCCCTCCACCCTGAGTCATCCCCCAGCAGTAATTACTGATAAAATCGGCTTAACATAGTCATTAAAGCCTCTCTCTGTAAATTGCTTAATTAAAGTTTCCTTAGAAGCGAATGCAATTGCGACACGTTCTTTCCAATTTGCTGATTCTTTAACTTTTTTTAATATTTGTGAGTAAAAGCTCCATCCGGAAATGCTTCAGGTACCAGATTTTGCTAAGCCCTCGATAGCCCCAACTGTTTTGGGATCATTAAATAAACCAGGATTTGAAGCAAACCAGCTTACTGAACCATATGTTGTTTCGTCCGGTTTTGTTAGCTACAGCTGTAATAATATCGTCGGTACCTGCCGCTTGACATGCCAGTAATCACAAAATTTCCTGTCATCATACTACCAATAGAAGCTAAATATTTACCTTTATCCTCTGCAACATCGGCAGCACAAGTATCTAGAAGCTCCTATTGAAAACTCCGTCCCTCCATTTCCATGGCTATCTGGAATAACATTTCCTATTGTATACCCCTGCTTCATTAAAGCTTTTATTTTGCCTGCCGCATCCTCAGCATTTTTTACAACTAAAACTTTCATACCCGTCTGACCACTTGCTGGATCGGACGATGACATCATCGCTTGAAAATATACTGATAGTTGAGCTGGATCTAATTTTTTCTAAATCTGCTTCAGGTGAGAGTACAATGTTCAATGTCCCTTTACCGGCAGGTTTGCCACCTTCTAAACCATCTATATCAATTAATGCAATTGGACTATTGCTTGCATATTGATATGGTGACAAATCGGGATACTTATAGGTAATAGGGTCTTGACTTAAAAACCTACCTATCCTAGGATTGTAAATCCTCATACCATAGTCATAAATATTCCCTTCACCATAAACCTCTTTATCTTTTTCTTTACCATTATAGGCATAACGGTAAGATGTACTATTGACAGACCTTCCAACTAATATCATCCCAAATGGAGCATAATCCATAGCGGTTATGACATTGGTCGAGCTGAATAATAATCAACGGTTTGTCCTCCATTACTTACTTGTAACTTACGATCAGAGACGGTTCCAATACATTTCCTCATGAGTTATTTAATTCATAGCTTTTCTCTCCTCTTTTGTGAATGTACCAATGGTGGCTGTACTATATATACCCTGTAAAGAAACTGTACTGCTAGCAACAGTCAGTTTATTAGCTATTCCAATCCGACTACTACCATAAATATGGGTTTCAATTTGTTCGGTGGCCGCAGTACCCACTTTCTCATAAATGCTCATCACATTGCCGCTAGCATCCCGCACATATATCGTGATGCGTATTCCAGTAACCGGATTGTTTACAGATTTGGTTATCCTGTTGCCACTAGCATCGTAAGTATAATTTATTAAAATATCTGTACCTCCGCTACTTTTACTTATACTAGCAATTTTTCCATATGCTGTCCATTCTATGTTCTCAATCCCTTCTGATAGATCTGTTTTCAAATTACCTATTGCATCATAAGTATAATTGTTTGGGTCAGCTTGGCTATCAATATCTTCAGTGTAATTATTAACGTAAGCCGGATTATCTACTATCTGACGCAATTGATTTTTTCCTCCAATATAATTGTAGCTAAGGTCATCCATTTCAAGCTGCTTTCCAGCAATAGAAGGTGACCCTTTACGATTATACATGAGTATATTTCCATTAGCATCGTAGCTTATTGTTTCAGCATAGTCAGCAATACTTAAAGGCTGCCAGGAATTGTTGACTGTATTTAATCCGTTAAAGACATTCATGCTCTTTAAACGGTTTAATTGGTCATACCTATAATTATAAAATAGGGGCAGGCTATTGGTAATAGCGGTGGAGCCTTTTAACAAACCAGCATTATTTACACTCATCGCACTAATGTTTCATTATAGATAGATACAAATGCCGCGTTGTTTGGTCTCGCAAAAAAACTTGTTGCCCCAATAGCTTTATAATCAATCTCTGTAGCCCCGTTATCAAAATAATGAAGACCAAACCCATAAATATCTCTTGCTACATTACTATTAACTCCTCCAATCAATCCATCACCACCGATATCAAAGACCCCATTACTATTACTGGAATTAGTGCCATTTACCCCTTTTAGCCAGCCTTGTATATTATTAACATAATCGACACCTTGTACTTGCTGCTGGCCAATTACTGTTCGGCTCAATGGCCCATGTTTATAATAATTGTATTCGGCATCCCTTTCCCACACTATTTTATCACGGCTGGTATACGCTTCAGTAAGCCTATTTTCAACATCATATTTGTATTTATAGTAAAATTTATCGGCATTTATTACCCATTGATGTTGTTCAGAGCTATACCAATCTGGCTGGTAGCTTACCATTCTTACATTACCGCTTATTAGGTCGTAATTATATACTATTCGCTTAGTAGCTTGAAGACCTGCTATACCTAACCCACTATAGTCCTGTAGCAAAGTGTCAACATTTCCATGTATATCATAAGTATAAAAAGTGCCTGCATAAAAAAAGGAGGCGGCTGTACAGTCATTCTCAAGATTTCTTGTTCCTGTATAAGTTACCCTGTTCCTCATATTTCGTTGGTCAAGGCCCAATCCAAAAAATATTCCATTCGGGTATAAAGGACTTTCCCCAAATGGAGCATCATATCCAGTATAGGTTATTTGCTCTCTTAATCCACCTCCATTAATCAATGTAGTAATCCATTGATTTAGTTCCACCTCATTTTGACAGATGGCTTGTGTCATCAATGTAGTTTGTGGCTTCTGTCCTACCTCCACTATTCGACCAAGTGCATCATATAACGAATAACTGTACTTATTATCCAATGCCTGTTGTGCATTCTGACTTACTACAAGACGGCCAATTTTATCATACCAGAATTTAGCAGTATTTGCATGGGTGTATTTTGTGCTACTAACTGGCCTATGCTGTTGTATCGATATTGCGTTACATATTCATGTAGTACAGGGATATAACCATCACTTAACCTCGCTGATTTTACACTATTAATAAAGGTTTGACTAAAGTCCGGCCTTACACCTTTAGGAGGTACAGTTTTTACCAAGCTACCAGTATTATCATAATAATAAAGTGTATAGTGGTATTCCTTATTGAAATACTGCACGGTAAAGCTCTCGGTATTTTTTGCTGCCATACACTTAGCCCTGTACTGTGCTTCAAAGGCGGCATAGATAGCTGTTTGTTGCTGCAGATAAATATTTTGCCCCAGCTCTATGGCCAATAGCCGGGTACGGTGGCAGGCTGTGTCTATAGTAAAGATGCCGGTAGTATCTGTCAGCGGTCTGCTGTTTCTGCATAGTACGGTTTGCGGGCCGGTGCCAGCAATACATGAA
>CAWJAG010000004.1:0-18603 GCA_963840755.1 uncultured Chitinophagaceae bacterium
TCTGACTTGCTCATTATTTTTTTGAGCAAAAAGAAATGTTGTAAAACAAAAAGAAACAACAGTTGTAAAAATTCTTAAATCTTCATTTTTTAAAATATTTTTTTTACTACACTTAGCTGCCTATTTCAGACATTACTCACCAATATTTTTACCTGGTCAACTATCACCCCATCATCCACTGCTGTAATTTTTATTGTATGCTTTCCGGGTTTGGCAACAAAATGTTTGGTGCTGCGGATAGCTTGATTACTCAATACATTTTGTTTCCACTCTTCACTTCTTCCCTGTGTGGCATAATCAACTGTTATAGCAGGTTCATTATCCAACTGAATTGTATAACGGATTTTTGTTCCTTCCACCGGGTGATTGGGAGCAAAGGCCGCAACAATATTTATTGAATCACTTTTGCCCATTGTAAATTCAAAATACACAGCAGTTCCTTTTGGCAAACTAACTGCACCCCGCTGGTAACCCAACCCATGGGCAATCGGCTTTTGTCCGGTAAATTTTTTATAGTCTGTGCCGTTAAATACAAAAAGTGGTTTTACTGATTGCACTAATGGTTTATCAATTGTTGTATGCACTGCTTTATCATACACGGCCAGTTTTCTCGGTTTAAAATCCATGATGTACTGCCACTTGCCATTACTCAATTTGTTGTATTGATTTGTCAACGTTTCAATGGTATCATATGCATCATCACTTAATTTCCATTCTGCTTTTCCATGCCTTGCCAATTGTGCATACAATAATTTTTTATTGATAGCTGCTGCTCCTCTTACAGGATATTCAATCAACTGGAACCAGCTATCTTTCTTTTCTGCCGCTATACTTTTTGAAATTTGCAACACTTTCGCTTCAATTACTGCATATTCTTTCAACCGTTGGTTAATTTCTGCTTCACTCCAGGGAAGGTCGGTTACAATTTTATATTTAGGGTCGCTTTCTTCTGTACGGGTAGCTCCCATAAATTCTGGTTTGCGGATATAAGCCAACCGATAATACTCATTCATCACCTGATATAATTTCTTTTGCATTAGCTGCACCAAACTCTCTTGCCAACCAATTATGCAAATGTTTTTCCAAACCCTTTACTGTTATTTTCAATCGCTTCCATATTCCATCCCATATCCAGAAACAGCTCTGTTAAATATTCTGCCGGTTTAATATCACCCACATTTACCACCCACATATCTTTTGCACCTTTATCATACGCCATCTTCATTTGTGTATATACTTGTGCAGGATGAGTGCTTGCCAGCCATAGATAATCATGCGGCCTGCCCCAGTAGGAAATATGATAGTACACCCCGTTGCCTCCTTTTCTTACCCGTTCCTTTTCATTGGGAAAATGTTTGATGTAGCCGTAGTTATCATCGCACCAAACCAATGTAACATCTTCGGGCACATCAAAACCAGCATCATAAATATCCTGTACTTCTTTGTAAGGAATAAATGCCTGTGGCACTTTGGTTACATCGGGATTGATATGCTTCGCTAACATTTCTCTTTGTTCTTTCACTGCTTTATCCATCACTTCTTTTTGCTCCTGCATGGTATTGGCACCAAGCATTTTACTATCGTGTACTCCACGGATACCTAATGTATAAAATGCATTGAATGCCTTTGGTTTGTTTTACCCGTTCTTCCCAATAACGATAAATAGTATCATGATTGGCTAATGAAATTAAACTCACCCATCGTTTTCTCCTTCCATTCACCAACATTATTGCGCAACATAGGTTCTGCATGTGAACTGCCGATTACGATTGCATAATCTTCCGCCATTTGTGTATTGCCAGCGATAGAGAAAAAAAGCTTTTGTAGAAGGATGCATGGCCGGCCAGATAAGATTGGCTCTTAATCTTAATAACAGTTCAAATATTTTTGCGTAGGTCTTCGGGCCAATATCACCGGTTTCGGGTTCAAATGTTTTTGCTGCCCAGGGTTGTAAGCCCCAGTCTTCGTCATTTAAAAAAATACCCCGGAATTTAACTGATGGCGCTGTAGAAATATAAGTACCGGAAACATACAATTGATTTTTCTTTTGCGGCACAGCATCTGCCCACCATACCCAGGGAGAAACACCCATTAATTTTGAGAGATGAAAAATACCAAAGGCAGTGCCACGGGAGTCGCTGCCTGTTATTACTAGTTTTTTCCCTGTTTTAAGATTAACAACCTGGATATTGAAACATTCCCACTTATCTTTTATACTGTTTATATCAATCAATTTTTCTTTAATAAGATCATCAATAATTTTTGAATGCCCGATAGTACCTGCAACAACAGCATATTCATCAGTAACCGTTTTAGCTGTACTTAACTTTAATGCTTTACCCGAAATAAGATTGATATCATTTGAAAATGCTTCAGCAGCCAGCTGCACCACTTTGGCATCATTGGCATCGTAATAAAAAACAGGCATTGCTGTATTGCTGAAAAGCGGGAAAGCAACTGCAGTTACTTTTTCTGTAATTATTAAATTGGTTTTTGAATTTTGTGCTGTACCTGTAAAATTAAATACAAGCAGGCCGTAGCAAAACAGGAATTTAAAAAATTTCAGCACTATACAATCGTTTAAAGAACTTGTAAGTTATGTTTGCAGCCGTGTCAAGCTGTCCTGTTGCATCCTGCGGCAAGAGCATAACTTCACCCTCACAAACAACTCAAAAACCGCCATTCAATATGTATTACTTGTGGCATTTTATGGGTAAAGAAAAGCGCATGTAAGCAAAAAAGAAGTAAGTTTGAATTATACACCACTAATTTCAAATAAATATACCTTATCATTTATGGCAAATCCAATTTTTATTCTTCTGGTTGGTATTGTAATCGTTGTGGGAGGTATCATCGGCTTTAAACTACATCCATTTTTAGCCTTGTTGCTTGCAGCAGTGGCGGTGGCTTTGCTTACACCGGTAGCATCGGTAGAACAATTTTTTTTATCAAAAGGCATAGCAGCAGATGAGGCATTAAAATTATCGCACAAAAGTATTGGCGAACGGATAGGAACAGAGTTTGGTAATACCTGCGCTAAAGTTGGTATTCTTATAGCAATGGCGGCTATCATTGGTAAATCTATGCTGGATAGTGGTGCTGCCGAAAAAATCATCAGGGCCATGCTGAAAATAACCGGAGAAAAAAATGCGCCGATTGGTTTTATGCTGAGTAGTTTTTTTCTTACCATTCCTGTTTTTGTGGATACCGTTATTTTTTTAATGATGCCCCTGGCAAAAGCAATGGGCATGCGGCTGGGTAAAAATTATTTATTGTTAGCACTGTCGGTTATTGCCGGAGCAGTAATGGCAAATTCTTATGTGCCACCTTCGCCGGGGCCATTGTTTTTAGTAGCTGCTATGAATGTGCCCATTGGTTTGATGATGGCTTGCGGAGCTATGCTTGGGCTTTGTACTATTACAGTTGGATATTTTGTTGCCCGGTGGTTAAATAAAAAAATGCCCATTCCACTTCGGGACTCTCCCGATGCCCGTTTAGAAGATATTGCCGCCATTGCAAATAAAACCGATAAAGAATTACCTTCTTTAGGTTGGGCATTGCTGCCTGCGGTTTTTCCATTGGTTACCATTTGTATCCGTTCTGCCGTGGAAGCTTTTACAAAACCCAATACAGCAGTAACTGATTCCCTTTTTCTCAATAAAATTTTAGATGTTGTTTTATTTTTTGGCGATAAAAATATTGCCATGCTGATGGGAGCAATTTTTGCCCTGCTGGTTTTAGCAAAGCAAACAAAAACAACCAAGGGCAAACTAACGGCTTTTGTTCAAACTGCATTGATGACCGGCGGCGGCATTATTTTAATTACAGCTTCGGGTGGTGCATTTGGCGGTATGCTGCAGCAATCGGGCATTAGCCAAAGCATTGCAAATGCAACCAAAGATTACCAGATGGCATTGATTCCATTGGCGTTTTTAATTACAGCAATTGTGCGTACAGCACAGGGCTCGGCAACAGTGGCGCTCATTACTGCTTCGGGAATTTTAGCAGGCATGGCACAAAATGCCAACTTAGGTTTTCATCCGGTATATTTGTGTTTGGCTATTGGCAGCGGTGCAAAACTAATTCCCTGGATGAACGATGCTGGTTTTTGGATTGCCTGTAAAACAACTAACCTTACCGAAAGGGAAGCCCTTAAAACTATTGCTCCCATGCAAAGTATAATGGGTATAGCAGGCGTTCTTCTTACAATGTTAGCGGCATGGCTTTTTCCAATGGTATAATTAATTCTGAATAATAAAAAGTCAATTCACAAATTTCCAAATGGAAAATATAGTAATACAAACCACTCCACAAGATAATGTAGGCAATAGTTGCCAATCCATCAGGATTAAAAAAGGGTGCAGTTGTTTTAGGCGAAATTATTTTGCAGGAAGATATACCAATGGGGCATAAAGTGGCCTTGCAAAATTTTGAAAAAGATGATGCCGTTGTGCGTTACGGACAAACTATAGGCTATGCAAAAACTGCAATTGCAAAAGGAAGCTGGATCAACGAAAGCAATATTAATCTGCCACAGCCTCCCGATTTAAATGAAATTCCGTACACAAAAAAAACAGTATCTGCTCCTGAGCCATTAGAAGGTTATACTTTTCAAGGGTATAAAAATGCAGATGGCAGTGCAGGTACAAAAAATGTGTTGGGCATTACCACCAGTGTGCAATGTGTTGCAGGCATTACTGATTTTATTTGTGCAAAAATTAAAAAAGAGTTGCTGCCGCTTGTATCCTAATGTAGATGATGTGGTGGCATTCAATCATAGTTATGGTTGCGGTATTGCTATTGATGCACCCGGAGCTATCGTGCCAATCAGAACCATTCAGCACATTGCACAAAACCCCAACTTTGGTGGAGAGATTATGATCATTGGTTTGGGTTGTGAGAAATTAAGACCTGAAAGATTATTACCCACCGGGCAGCTTGCTTCCGAAAGTTCGATACTGTATTTACAAGACGAAGCCTTTGCAGGTTTTGGCGATATGGTAAATGGCATTATGCTGATGGCAGATAAACATTTGCAAAAACTAAATGAGCGAAAACGTACTACATGCCCTGCTTCTGATTTAGTAGTAGGGATGCAATGCGGTGGCAGCGATGCATTTTCCGGGTTAACAGGTAATCCTGCATCGGGCTATGCAGCCGATTTAATTGTAAGGGCTGGTGGCACCGTATTTTTTTCGGAAGTTACCGAAGTGAGAGATGCCATACATTTATTGGTGCCAAGAGCCATTGATGAAACTGTTGCACAAAAATTAAAAGATGAAATGGCCTGGTACGATAATTATTTACAACAGGGCAGTGCCGACCGCAGTGCCAACACCACACCGGGCAATAAAGGCGGCGGCTTAAGTAATATTGTAGAGAAAGCATTGGGTTCAGTGGTAAAATCAGGCACAAGTCCCGATTGTAGATGTAATTTCTCCGGGAGAAAAAATTCGTAAAAAAGGATTGAATTTTGTAGCCACTCCCGCCAGTGATTTTGTTTGCGGCACTTTACAATTAGCTGCCGGAATGAATATGCATGTTTTTATTACGGGTAGAGGTACACCTTATGGATTAAATATGGTGCCGGTAATAAAAGTCAGTTCAAATTCAAAACTAAGTAACCGCTGGCACGATTTGATTGATTTTGATGCAGGCCCAATTGCATTTGGGAAAAAGACGATTGAAGAAATGGGTTGGGAATTATTTCACCTGATACTGGAAGTAGCAAGTGGAAATAAAAAAGTGCAACGGATAAATTGGGCATTTATAATGATCTTGTTTTGTTTAACCCCGGGCCGCTTACTTAATGCAACAGTTTTTTATCGCAGCAAAAAATATTAATTAACAACACTAAAAATATATAAAATGGAACTGTCAAAAATAAAATCATCGCTGGAAGATGGCCTTCTTTCTTTCCCCATTACTGACTTTAATGAGAAAGGAGAATTTAATGCCGCTACTTATACCGACCGTATAGAATGGTTTGTAGGGCATAATGTATCTTCTGTTTTTGTAGCTGGTGGAACAGGAGAATTTTTTTCATTATCTACTGATGAATACCAGCAAATAATAACCATTGCTGCAAAAACAGTTGCAGGCCGTGTGCCTGTTATTTCAAGTGTGGGCAGAAGTATTCCCGAAGCCATTGCCTTTGCAAAAATGGCGGAGCAGGCTGGTATTGATGCGTTGTTGCTTTTTCCGCCTTACTTAACAGAGTGTCCGCAGGATGGTGTGTATGAATATGCTAAAACAATTATTCAAAATACTTCACTGCCTGTTATTTATTATAACCGTGGCAACGGCGTTTTATCTACGGAGTACATAAAAAAATTAGCAGATGCCTGCCCCAATTTAATTGGATTAAAAGATGGTACAGGTAATATGCAGGATTTAAACGACACTATTAAAACCATTGGCAAAAGACTTTCTTATATTGGCGGTGTACCCACTGCCGAAATTATTGCAGAAGCGTATTTATCTATCGGGGTAAATACTTATTCTTCTGCTGCATTTAATTTTGTACCGGAATTGGCCAACCTGTTTTATAAAAGCCTTAGAGCTGGTGATAGTGCAACGGTTGCCAAAATCACCCAGCAGTTTTACATTCCATTTGTAAGATTGCGGGGCAAAAAAAATGGCTATGCAGTAAGTTTAATTAAAGCAGGTGCAAAAATAATTGGTAAAAGTGCAGGCGATGTTCGTCCGCCATTAACAATGCCAACTGATGCAGAAGTAGCAGCATTGGAGAAAATAATTTTGCAGAGTAAATAACTTACAATACGAAGGTTTATTTTAATCACTTACAAAACTTTCGAGTAACTAGCTTGATTGCCTGCACTGCCAGCCATTAAATACCCAATATAGGGTATGGTACTAAAATTAGTTCTCTTTAATTTTACCTTATGAAATATTTTATAGCCGCAGCCGGATTAATTTTTATCGCTAATGTATTAAAAGCTCAAAAAAATTTATTTGAAGAAAACTTTAAAACGAACAAGGCAAAATGGTCGTTGTTGGGCAAAATCAGTAAAGACAGTGCAACAGTTGCTATAACAAATGAGCAACTTGTTTTGGATAACAAACAACTCGGATTTGCGATTTCGCTTAATACAATAACTAACAAGAAAATTAATATTAATACCGATGAGGAAGTTACTATAAATGCTTCTTTTACACATTTAGCCGGCCAAAAATTAGCTGGATTTGGGCTACTGCTTGGCGAAAAATTGCCTGGGGATAAGTACAATGGGTATAGCTTTTTAATTGTTGATACGGGGTATTACAGAATGTACATTGCTAAAGATGGCAAGCAAATAAAGTATGTAGACTGGACAGCTAATGAAGCCATTAAAACAAGCAATGCTACCAATGTGTTAACGGTTATTAAAAAAAGAAACCAGTTTCATTTTTTAATAAATGGGCAATGGCTTTTTAATATCGCTAATGCCAATATTAATGTTACCAGCATTGGTATAGCGGCAACGGATAAACAAAAGATAGCCCTTGACAATATTAAAGTAGAAAGCTTTGCTAAAGAAACAGATAAAAAAGATGCTGATAAAATAAATGAACTGACTACACTGCTGGAGCTCAGCAATACTTTTTTTGCAAAGGCTTTCAATAAAAAAATTACCCAAAGTTTTCCTGTTACATGGTTGCCTTTTTTACAAGAGAGTAATAAAAATGTAAATGTATTATTTGGAAGTTATCAGCCCTATTACGAAGATAATTGCAGCTATGAAAAAACCATTTCTGAACAAAAAGCAAAACAGTACAAAAGCTATATAGAAAAAGCGATGTTGAAATTTGAAAAAGCCGAAAGAGCTACTCCATTAGGTAAAGAAACTTATTGGTTAAATAAAAATGAAAAGTATGCACCAGGTGTTTATATAATGCTGGAAGAATTTGCTTTAAGTGATAACTATTTTATAAAAATCAGGGTTAGAAATGATAAGGATATGACTAGAGAGCGTATTGAAAAAATGAAATAATAAGCAGAAGTGTAAGGGAAAATTTGCGATATTTTTTTTGCTACTCCTTGTACATACGTCGCTGGTTAAAAACCAGGCGACGGCGAAAAAGGCTGAGGAGATTGTTGGAGAGTGTTTGTATAGGCGAAAAATATATTGTTTTGCTACTCCATTACTGATTTAATACGCCGCTTGTTTTTTTACCAGTAGTGGGGAAGCTGCTGGATAGAAGCCGCATTGTTTTCTTAAAATGTATGCCGTGGTTATAAACCGCTAAGACTAATAGACACCACAAGTCAGCTTCCTTCGGAAGAAGATTTGTGCCAGTGAGGTGCAGGTGATGTTCATGCGCTATTGACGATGCCAACAGAGGCAGAGGTGAAAGAGTTAGAGCAAATTATTCTGCAGAGTAAATAATCGATAACATGAAGGTTTTTCATAAAAGATAAGATATGAAAAAAGGATACTTACTTATTATATCTGTTTTAGCTGGTCTTTTTTGCTATTGCCAGGGCATTGAAAATTATCATTCTTTAGATGTAAAACACCCAATTTTTTTTGGCGGTAAGTATATTGTTTATAATAGGGATACAATATTGCTTAACCCTCATAGTTTTTTTATTGATGGCAGGCTTAGCGATGCAGTTACGGAAAAATACCCGTATGTATTTAATTCGGTTAATAAAGCAGCCACACAATTAACCAATGGTACCGAAGAATCTCCTATGGTTCTCTATATTGCTCCTTATGTATATTGGATTGATAATCCGGATGACACTGCTACCCGGGTGGGTGAAAATGGCCAGCCACCTTTTGGTTTGAGTCATTAAATGTGAATGGTTGAAATTTCAGGGTCTTTCTAATGATCCAACAAATGTTGTATTGGCCTGTAACCGTGGACAAACCATCGGGGCAAAAGGAAATTTCACTATGTTCCGTTTTTTTGGAAATGGTACAGCAGCAGAAAATATTACGTTTGGTAATTATTGCAATGTTGATCTCAACTATCCACTGCTTCCAAAACTTAACCGAAAGAAAAGAGCTTCTGCCATTGTACAGGCACAACTGATTATTTGTGATGGAGATAAAATTTTGGCAAGAAATTCCCGTTTCGTTAGCCGGTTAAATCTCTGTCCCTTTGTTGGTGGCAAAAGAGTATTATTTGATCGTTGTCATTTTGAATCAACCGATGATGCATTATGCGGAACTGGTGTTTATTTAAACTGCACCTTGGATTTTTATAGCTCTAAACCTTTCTATCGCACTAATGGTACCGGTGCTGTTTTTCTAAATTGTGATATTACCAGTTATGTAAAAGATCGAGCAGTTTTTTACCAAAGCAAACGGACAAGTGGCGGTGATTGATACAAGAATTAAAACAGCAACCAATACTTACCTTGGCTGGCAGGATGTAGTTCCTTCGGAAGCAAGAAACTATCAGTATGGGGTAACGCAGAATGGCCGACCTGTATTTATCAGTCAGCGAAATGCAGCAAACACCGTTAACCTGAAAGATCAATCCTTGCAGTATGCTTATCGTTTTTTTAGTAAAGGGAAAGTAGTTTATAATACCTACAATCTTTTACAGGGCGATGATGATTGGGATCCGATGCGCATTAAAAGTGCCGTAAAGTCATCCGAAAAAAAAATGAAGTTGAATCTTACAAAAATTCCGGTACAGTTATTTGTATCTCCAACAAGAGTAGCTGTAGAAACAAATAAGACCGACGTAACACTTACTGCAAAGCTATTACGCTTTGGTAATTATGAAGCTACAGCTGAAAAAATTAACTGGCGCATTGCAAAAGGGTATGATTCAATAGTGAAGTTGGCTATAAGCGAAGATGGACTAACGTGTAAAGTAATTCCGCAAAATAATTTTGATGATACAAGGGAAGTAATAATTATAGCTTCAACAACTGCTGGGCTGGAAGCCGCCAGTGTTATTACTGTTGCGCCATCTATTCTTCAAGCACCTGGGTTTACAGTGCCGCCAATCATTACACTTACCGGCATTGGCAAACTTCAGCTTGATTATAAACTTGATGCAACATACAAAGATCAATCTCTGGTAAGCTGGTATCGTTGTACCGATGCAAAAGGAAACAACGCTATTGAAGTAGCAGTGTCAAGGTTTAATGAGCCATTTACTAATTATACACTTTCATCCGGCGATGCTGGTTATTATATTATGGCATCCATACAGCCAAAACATATCCGTAGCGAAACAGGCAAGGCAATTTCCATAGTGTTGCAACAACCTATTTCATTAACAGCTATAAAAACCGATCGGAATACATTAACGACGTATTTTAAAAATATTTCCACCCGTAACCAGCCAGCCATATTGCCGGGTTTCTTTACCTGGGCACATTTGGCGCCTGAAGAATCTGATCGCCGGTTTACTGTTGATACAACAAAAGATGCCTGGTACTATGGCAAAGGCAGTGAAGGTGCTGCCGGCGTTACAGGGATGCTGCAGGGTAGAAATGGAAAAATGCGGTACACTCCTGTAGGCGAAAAGTTTGGAGATATGCAACTCACACTTACTGCCGTCACCTTTTAAATCGGCAGGGCAGGGCTTTAGTGTGGCACCGCTTTACATGGATGTTTTGATAAAGATGGATAACAAAACCATGAGCGGTTATGGATTACGATTGATTCGCACTACTAAATATGGCGATGCGGTGGATGTATATTTTGTTAAATACGATGATGGGGAAGCAAAAGTAATTAGCGAAGCGGTAAGCACTACTGTATTCAGAACGGTATGCACTATTACAATAGTTGCCAGTAATAATGTGTTGTCAGCAAAGCTTACCACTACTGCCGGTCCACATTCGGCAGATGCCACACCGGGTATTCAATCAACGGTTAATATCAACACAAACATTCAGCCAAATAATTTTGGAGGTATGGGTATAGAATTTAGAGGCGGTTCACCGGTTGTTTTTTCTGATTTGAAAGTGGACTGGAAGTAGAAGTTATGCGTTCGCTTTTATTTCGAGTTGTGTTCAACAAAGCATAAACTTGCTCAACCTTTATATTGCATAATCAAATTTACTAGCTCGTTTTTGTTTTTTTCAAGATAGGTAATGTCAAATTTCAAGTCAGCAAATTCTTTAAAATGCAAAGCCAAATCTTCGCTTTTATTGTCGCTGTATCGATAATAAAGAGCCGAAAAACGCTCAATCATATTCCATTCAAAAAAGCTGCACTAAAATTAAGAACCATAGTAATATCCGTAGGTATTCCGTTAAAGAAAAAATAAAGGTATTGTAAGGGTCGATCTGTCCGGCATACATCATTTTTATTGTTTTAATTAAATACTGCCTGAGTTATACAAAACAAAGAATTACCTTTTATCTTTTGCTGCTGGTGTACTGCTGTTTAAATGCCGGGCTTGGGCAGAGTGCCAGCAGAGAAAAATATATTAATGTTTATGAGCTCTTTTCTTAATCATACCTCCTTTAGTATCTTTTACACTACTCATTACCACAAAAGCATTTGGGTCAATTTTTTCCAGTTCAGTATTCAGCTTGTTTAATTCCAGGCGGGTTATTACTGTGTACACAATATCAATCTCCATTCTTTCGCCATTATTACCCACTCCACGTTTTCCTTTATAAATGGTAACGCCCCTGCCCATTTTATCTACTATCATCATTCGTATATCTTCGCTGTGAGAAGAAATGATAGTTGCTCCAATGTACTCTTCAATTCCTTCAATAATAAAGTCAAGGGTTTTTGATGCAGCCAGGTAGGTGATCATGGAGTACAGTGCAATTTCAATCCCTAAAAAATAAGCTGCAGTTGAAAAAATAAGTACATTGATCACAACAATAATGTCGCCCATTGTAGCGCCAAATTTGCGGCTTAAAAAAATGGCCAGTACTTCTGTTCCATCAATAACTGCCCCGCCTCTTACCGCTAAACCTATACCGGCTCCTAAAAAAAATCCGCCAAATACTGCTACCAGCAGGTTGTCGTTGGTAACATTGGGAAAACTAACTGTGGCAAGGCAAAGCG
The DNA here is from genome assembly GCA_963840755.1 of uncultured Chitinophagaceae bacterium. Lineage (GTDB taxonomy): Bacteria > Bacteroidota > Bacteroidia > Chitinophagales > Chitinophagaceae > JJ008. Next base: position 12,003 of record CAWJAG010000004.1, read on the forward strand.
CAAGGCCTGTAATAGCCAATGCCGTTTTAATGGCAAACTGTTTACCAATTACATTATAAGCAAGTATAATAAAGGGGATGTTTACACCAATTATCCATATGTATAAAGGCACTTTTGTTAAGGCAAAAAGCAAGAGCGAAATTCCTGTAGCACCACCATCAATAAATTTATTGGTAAGTAAAAAACCTTTAAACCCGAATGAGGCCGAAAATATGCCGGCAGTTATAAGCAGCACATCTTTTAAGTGCCGCTTAAAAGTAATCCAGAATTCACGGTATCCTTTTGCCAGTTTATAAGGAGAGGGTTCATTTTTATCGTCGTTCTTTTTAGCCTTATTTTTTAACGTTGTTTTAATGACAACTTGTGTCCAGAATGGGTTCATAATGTCATTTTTTGTATGAGGTTAATACCGTTACACAAAATACGAATTTATGCAGAAGCACAACAGCACATTATGAACGTTTAAGAGCCAACGATAAAACAGGAAAACAGGCCTTGTAGCAGCAAAAGGGGAAAAAAACTGGCCGTGATTGCCGTAGCAAATAAGCTTTTAAAACAAGTTTTTGGAGTGGTAAAAAAGAATGCTTGTTCGACAGAAATTATTATAAAAAAACAGCTTGATTTATTTGTTTTTTTGCACAGTTCGTGTTGTACGCCGTGTTTCTTCATGTCAAGTTGTGAGTAGAACTATGCCAATTGAGTTTTTCTCTTTCTAACTGCTTGTTTGTTTTTTTTGTCACTAAGATTATTGTTTTTCAACTTATAGTTCTTTATGTGTTCGCTTATAACAAGTTCTCTGCTTTCGTTAATGGTCGGCTCTGAATGATAAAGTCTACACCTTTTGGTTCTTTGATTTTGTCCATATTTATGCGTTTTTAAAATATTTTTCTACCAATATTGATGATGCTTTGTTTCCAAAATCATTAAATGATTTCCAAAATGATAAGCACCTAAAGTCTTCTCGTAATGTTCTATTAGTTTTGTCTTAGCTGTGAAAGATAAGAAACCGTCAAAACCACGTTGAAATATCGATTTCAGGACGAGACAGCAATTTGCTGAAGCTTAGTTTGTCAAGTCCAACTTGCATAAACAGTTCGTGTTGTGCGTTCGTGCTATTGGTCTTGTAGGAAGTTTGAAATTGTCATGATTTCAGTTTTGCCAAATTTTATCAGGTCTAATAAGTCTTTGTCACCCGTCAATAAAATGTCTGCATTGCCGTCAACAGATAATGAAAGTAAAAAATTATCTTTCGTGTCTCTACAAACTTCAATTTTGGTTTGAACTTTTACAAAGTCGGCATATTCTTGTATGGTTTCAAGTATTTCTTCTATGTCGGAAGCCGAAAAGAAACGTCTAAATTTTGGTCGTCCGGCAACCTCTAAAAACTCATCGAGTAGTTCTTGACTAAACACTAAAATACAATGCCGTGAAAAAATAATTTCGTCAAGTTTGGCAAAGTCCTTGGTGATTAAAAAGCTAATCCAAAGGTTAGTGTCAATGATAATTCTACTAACTTTATTTTGCATAACGTTTGCTTCTTACCAACTCTACTTCGCTGGTTATTTCGTCAAATGTTGGTGCCGATTTAGCTTTTGAACGTAGCTTTTTAAGTACACTTGAAAAGCCATTTTTAGAAGTGTCCTGAATAGCAATAAGGTTCAAGTCTGCTAAGTCTTTTAAGAGCTTTTTAGCCTTTGGGTTCAATATGTCAATTCGCATTGTGTTCATGTGTCAAATTTAATGAAAAGAACTGAATATTTAATTTTTCCGTCCAACCGTAAGCTGTTACGAAGCACAACGGGAGTTTGTGCAAAAACCTCCCGTTAGTTAAATATACACCCAATGTTAATTAGTACAAAACCTGTATGCTTTTTGTTGTAAAGAGGCATGCAATATATAGAAGGTTAAATATACACAATGTTAATTTGTACAAAGGCAATACCAGGGTGCTGGCAAATATAAATTTTCATTTAAACTTTGAAGCAGAGGGCTTGCGGACTGCGTTGTTGGTACGCTTGGCACATTGCCAACGCAGCTATACCAGCAACGGCGTAAGTTTTTGGAGTGGTAAAAACGAATGCTTGTTCGACAGAAATTATTATAACAAAACAGCTTGATTTATTTGTTTTTTGCACAGTTCGTGTTGTACGTATTGTGCGTTTGTGCTTCTTGTCTGCCTACACAGGAAAGCCTGGATTTCCCCAGTTCAGTTAATTCTTGTTCTGTAAAAAAAAATCATTTTTAATTCTGTTCATTTGTTTCGGGCTTTCTTTTTTTCGGTTTACCCAAAAGTATAATTTCAATGGTTCGTTATTTGTCAAAGTGATGGGAAACTATTTCCCTTCGCTTTTTCTGTATGCTTTCCATTCTTCTGTTCTGTCAACTGTACCTGAATGCATTTTACCCCAAACTGGTTTTTCGTGAAAAACGAAACTCCCAAGCAAATTCAATATCCTTTATTGTTTTTTCATCAAGTTTGTCCTTTTTATTGATGTGCTTAAAAATCTTGTTCTCCAATCTAATTTGTTAGGGTTTTCTGTTGTAAGCTCCCCCAAAAATAGTACGTTTTAAAAGTAGACACATTTTGTAACTTTAAAAAACGTAAAAGATGAAAAGAAGCACATTCAGTCCTGCACAAATTTCAGGCATCCTCAAAGAGTTTGATAACGGCAAAACTGCCGAAGAAATTACCCGGGAGCATGGGGTAAGTAAAGCATCGTTGTACAAGTGGCGGCAACGCTATGGTGGAATGGAAGCCACCGAGTTAAAACGAATAAAAGAACTTGAAGAAGAAAATACCCGGTTAAAACGTATGTATGCCAACTTGGCGATGGAGCTTGACACAGCTAAATGGATTATTGAAAAAAAGCTTTAAAGCCTTGCGATAAAAGAAACATTGCCGAGGCAGTGCAACTAGAACGACCAAAAGACATCAGCAAGGCGTGTCGATTATTACACTTGAGCAGGAGCAGCCTGCATTATCAATCCATTAAAAACGATGCTTTCATAATGCAGCGACTAGAGGAACTTGCTAAACAAAACCCTATAGAAGGTTTTTGGAAGTGTTATGGCCGCATTAGAAATAGCGGCACCATTGTTAATCATAAAAGATTACACAGAGTTTATAAACAGTTGGGATTACCACTGCGCCGTAAAATAAAGAAACGATTGCCGGCAAGAGTAAAAGAACCATTAGCAATACCCGCCTGTTTTACACAAACCTGGAGCATAGATTTTATGAGTGATGCACTTAGCAATGGAACGAAGTTCCGAACCTTTAATGTGATAGATGATTATAACCGTGAAGTGTTATTTATTGAAACAGATTATTCATTAAAAAGCAGCCGGGTGATATGGGTGCTGAAACATTTAGTTAACCGCTATGGTAAGCCGGAAAAAATACGCATGGACAATGGCCCTGAGTTTGTAGCAAAACTGGCGCAGGCATGGAGCATGGCCAATGAAATTGAGTTTAAATACATACAACCAGGCAAACCTACTCAAAACGCCTACATAGAACGATTTAATAAATCATACAGGGGAGGCATTTTAGACGCCTATCTGTTTGATAATATTGATGAAGTGAGAGAGGTTACACAAATATGGGTAGATGATTATAATTGCCTAAGGCCGCATGATGCACTGGGAGGGTTATCTCCAAAAATGTATAGAGAAAAGTATGCACAAAAAACCATTCCAGCTGTTGGGCTCCGTTACGCTTCGGCTACGCCTCCGCTCCACTACGCCCAACAGCTGGAACCACAAAACAATTAAATAATGAAACTATTTTTCTACTTTTGAAATGTACTAAAAAGGGGGAGCTTACAGGTGTAGGATTGATTTTGAACTATTTTTTTATTGTTTGCAATTGCATCTTTTAAAGTTGAATCTATTTTCTCGCACCAGTAAGTTCTTCTCGTAATTTATGTCCGTCACCAAAATAAAATCCAACTGCCGTTAGCTTTTCAATATGCTCTTTTGGCATTTTTAATTCTGGATGTTTATACAGCAATTTTTGTTTAATGTACCAAGCTTGTAAGACGTGGTCAGCATAATTTCTTTTAACAGTAAAAGTTCCAAATTCCTTTTCGTAGGCTATTAGCTTTTCAAACATATAATCCCATTTTTGCAAATAGGCATCTGTAATGTTCAGGACGTGATTTTTATATTTTTTTGAGGCTTGTCGTCCGAAATTTCTAAGTTTCCTAATTCACCAATTTGGAAGTTTAAACTTTCTCTTTTTCCTTGCCATTTGGGTCAACAGTATAATTTACTTGATATTCAAAATTTTCTGTGGGTATTAATCCTTCCTAATATAATTTGTCAAATACGCTCTTGTGTTACAAATTCAAGATTGGGGTCTGAAAAATTAAGTAGCGGCGAAAAATAATCTGTAAGCCCATCTTAGTACTTTCATTCCTGCACTGTCCTGACTACTGAAATCAAGCAATAATGACACTCAACATTATAAAACAATCCTGTCTTGGTCAAATTGGATGAGCCGTAATAATTCTATTTTTTTTCCCTCAAACAGATAAACTTTCGGATGATAAATGAAAATGTCAGCATTATATATGTAAACATGAACGCTGAATCGAGCAAAAGTTCTGATGTCTAACTTTTTTTCTGATGTAATAAATTCATTGCGTCCTACAAAAAATGTAACATTTCTGTTTTTCAGAAATCGCTTGTTGAATAAATGGTTTTAACTCTAAAATCCAGGCTTGCGAATGAAAGCAACAAAAACTGTTATGTCTGTAAAAACTGACTCTTGAGTGACGAGCAAACATAGTTGCCACAAGTTTCATTGTCGTCTTCGTGAATACCGTGTCCAATAAATTCTGCTATCATTGTTGGTTAGTATGTTGCCTGTAGCTATGCTTGCTTTCCGTCTGATTGCTTTTGGTTGAAAGAAACTTGTATCATCCTCCGCTTCGTAAATTTCTACAATTTCCCTGCCATGTAAAATGTTCACAAGGGAATATGTCGGACCAAAGCATATCCTTTTGCTCCTAAAAGTTTCGTTACAAAATTTTTTAGTCCAACATACGATAAATGTTTTCTTACAGCAGACTTTTCCGCATAATCTAATTCCCGTAATAATTCTTCTTCTGTAATAATTCTAAAAGGGTTTTCATCATCGTAATCATTATAATCTTCTTCAGGTAATTCAATTTTCCCAACTACTTTAATTCCTAATTTTTCTAATGCTTTTTCTTTTGGTTCGCTTTGTTGCTCAGCTACCTTTACAGCTTCAATTGTGGCCTGTCTAATTGCTTCTTGTTCTTCAACACTAAATTTGAAAGTATCAATTTTATTCTCGGCTTCGCTTATAATTTCCGTTAAGTCATCAACAACCTGTTTTGTGGTTAAATAATCACTTAAAACAAATAAATTATTATGTGCAACTTTGTTACGAATGTCAAAAGTGTTTTCCATTTTTTTTCAAATTATTGTCTTGAAATGCTTCTTTAAAATACTTGGTATAATTACCTTGAAGCTCAGTTTTTAAGACTTTTAAATCATCGGAGGTCTCCGCTGTCAGGAATTGGATTAATTCAGGCTATCTTCTTGTCGATTGAATCCAGATGTTTGTTTGTAAATCAATTCTCCTAAGTCATCAAAATCAATAAGAGTAACATCTGTATCAACTATAGAGCTAAAAACTTTTTCATTGTTTTTTCGTAGTCCAATTTTGTACTCAACTGCCTTGGCGCAGTTACGTCCCGCCAATCTACGCCAATTTTTTGCGTAAAAAATAATACTAAATACCGTCTTAAAATGTTTTCGACTTGATTAATTAATGGGTATGTGTCATTTGATATTTTAGTAGAAATGTCGTCTCGAAGAATTCTAATATTGCTAAATGCTAACTTTCGCCTTAAATGTATCAAAAAAGGTTGACGAAATTTTTCAAGTTGTTCAAAGTCCTGTCCTTTTATTTTTATAACAAAAGCCGCTTCAATGTAATCTGTCAAAGTTGATTCAGTGTCAACAGGATGAATCTTTAATTCGATTTTTTGTTCTTTGTCAATAATTTTTTTCGCATCAGTTGATTCTGAAACGTGTGGAGCTTTCCAAAGTTGCTCAGAATACAAAAGCCCATTTATTAAAGATTGGTCTTTGGTAATATTCGATTGACCGCTTTTGTCAATTACAAGAACTTCAAAAATATAATTTTCTACTTGCATAGTTAGGGTGTTTGACAGTTACAGGCAACATTTGTATTGCTGCTATTAAACGCTACTCAATATTTTTTTAAACGTTGAGTAGCAATCCTGTAATATTATACATTTTAGATTGTTTATAGCGTAAATGCAATGTAGGGAAATATTTAATATATACAGTGTTTTTATACGCTATGGCAAAAGATAATAATGGTATGCCTAACAAGAGAGATTATTCTTTTGTTTCACTTAAAGAAAAGAGTAACAGAACAAGTTAACAAGGATGCTGCCATAAAAACTAATGCCGGTAACAAAAAATTGCCAATGGCAATTTTGTATTTGTAGGAATTTGCCTATGGCGAATTCTTTAAAGAACACGCTGTTAGGCGTGTTCCTACACCTGAAAAACCCCTGTTTTAAATTCTGCCATTTCA
>CAWJAG010000005.1:0-62871 GCA_963840755.1 uncultured Chitinophagaceae bacterium
TGTTATGTATCATCTTCTGGACACAGTTACGTATTGCTTGGCCTGGCTGTTTCTACATCCTGTGTTCCTTCTTCATAAGATTTTATCTACAATGGCCACTACAAATTGATCTCCATACTGTCATGGGTCACTAACTTCTCCTTTTTTAGCGTCAAAAACCCAGCGCACCAGTTGTCTTGCATCCTGCAATTGTCCATCCTGGCATCGTTTTCTTTATTAAGCGTTGGTATAGTTGTTTTTGATAATCCGTTTTTCTTTAAATAAGCGTCAAGTTTTTTAGGTCCTTTTCTGCAGAAAGTTTATAGCTTTATTACTGGCATTATTGATTGTTTCTTCGCTGGCAAAAATTTCTTTTGCCAAAAAGCCTATTTTATAGGTGGGGCCACCTTTTTGGCTTAATACTTCAATTATATGATATCCAAACTGGGTTTTTACAACGTCTTTTGAGCCTACCGGGTTTTCAAAACAGTAATTATTAAACTCCGGAACCATTGCGCCATAACCAAATGTTCCCAGGTCTCCACCTTTATCTTTACTTCCATCTGATGAATATTGCATAGCCAAGCATGAAAAATTTGCGCCTGCCTATTAATTGCATTATAAATACTATCTGCTGTTTTTTTGCAGTACTGTCTTCCAGTATTGGTTGGCCTGTTTGAGGCATTTACAGTGAATTAATATATGCCTTGCTTTTACACTATCCGGAAATGTTTTAGTCCCAATATTTTTGCAAGTACATAATTATTTTTGTCAATATAGGGTCCATAAACAACTACCTGCCGGTGTTTGATTATTGTATCAAGTGCAGCGCTATTAATTTTTGATTTTGGAACATAATTGGTCATCAAAATCAATTGTAGAAGTATTTCTGGCTAAAAAGTTTTTTACATTTGAATCTGCTGGCAAACTCTGTTTTTAATGCTTCGACGAGCCTTTGTGTCCTGGCACTGTCTGCAGCGTTTGGTAACTGGCTAAAGCCAACATAAGAGATCATACGGCCTGCTTCCTGTTTAAATAGGTCTTTATGTTTTTTTACATATTTTTTAATTTCTGCATCACTTACTTTAATAGTACTGTCGCTGATAATTCTGATAAGGAATGTGCTACATATGATATATTGGCAAAGTTTTTATTTTCTATAATGTCTTTTTCCTCCATCCAGGCTGGGTAATAAGCGCTTGCATTTAAAAGAGCAAATATTTTGTAGAAACGCTGGCTAAGTTTTTGAGGGTCAATAATTTGTGCATCAATCATATCTCTTTGTTCGCCTTTCAATTTTTTAATATTAGTTAATGCCTGGCTTACTTTACTCATATCAAGCTTTCCGGTTGCAGGGTCTACCATTTGCTTATCCTGCAATAAAGGGTTTGATGGATCATTACTTATTAAAACAGTATCAAGTTCTTTTGATGTAAAATCAATTCCCAGTTTTGCCGCTTCGGCATAAAATATTTTTTCAGCCACGATCTGGTTCCAAACCTGGTCACGTATCTGTGCAGATCGTGATGTACTCACTTTTGGTCCGGATTGTTGTTCTTCCTGAGCTTCTAGTTTGTTTACCTTTTTATTAAATTCATCCAGCTCAATTGCTTTTCCGTTTACTTTACCAATACTTTCAGAAGCTGAACTAAACAGTCTATTCCTCCCTGTTTGGCATCCATTAATATAAAACCAATTAAACTAAGTGATATTACCACAATTACAATTGCAGCACCTTTTTCACGAATTCTCTGAATAATTTGCATATCTTGTTATATAATTAAATATGGACGGCAAAAATAGGGTAAAAATGGATATAAATCTAGTTTTTAAAGCTGTTAAATCCATTATAATAGCTATTAACAGGATTAGGGTCTTATTATATTTCAATGGATTATATATTTTTGTATACTTTTTTACTGCTTTTTGGTTTTAACACATATTTGTTAATAAACCCTATTTAGTGTTGATAACCACATTATTTAAATAATAAAGCTATGCGTAAAATGAGTAAAGATTTTAAACGATTTGGTCTATTTTTTTATGTTGTTATAAACTTATTGTTTATACTATAAGTATTAACAGGGTTTAATTATATAATATTATATTTTTCTTTCCCCATCAAACTTTTATTAACCGATGTTTATAAATATAATATAAATATTGTAATTTACTGTTACCTGAATGTAGCTTTAGCTGTTTAAATCAAATATTTAAATGTTAATTTACCTGTGGATGAGCGTTAATAAACTAAAGGTTTTAATTTTACAAAAGTTTATTAATTATTATTTCCACAAATTAACAGCCCTAGTAGTAATAGATGATTATATAAATAAATAGTATTAATACATATTATGGTAGATATTAACACGTGCAAAAATTCAACAATTAATAAAAAAGGTTTTTTGGATATTGATATAGATCAACCTTGATTTGTTTGCAGAGATTGAAAAACTAAAAAAAGAAAAAAATGCAATTATACTTGCACATTATTACCAGGAGCCGGATATTCAGGATGTTGCAGATTATATTGGTGATAGTTTAGGCTTGCACAAAAGGCAGAAAAAACAGAATGCTGATATGATTGTTTTTGCCGGTGTTCATTTTATGGCCGAAACAGCAAAGATATTAAACCCATCTAAAAAAGTATTATTACCGGATTTAAATGCCGGTTGTTCATTAAGTGATTCAGCTCCTCCGCCTTTATTTAAATTATTTAAGGATAAACATCCCGGACCATATAGTAATTACCTATATAAATTGTTCTGCAGGTATTAAAGCATTAAGTGATATTATCTGTACTTCTTCCAATGCCCAAAAAATCGTTGAAAGTTTACCGGCAGATCAACCAATCATTTTTGCACCAGATAAGAACCTTGGGGCTTATATTAATAAGCAGACGGGTAGAAATATGGTATTATGGAATGGAGCCTGTATGGTTCATGAAATTTTTAGCCTGGAAAAAATAACAAAATTAAAAATACGTCACCCAAAAGCAAAAGTTATTGCACATCCGGAATGTGAAGAAGCTGTATTAGCTGTTGCAGATTATATAGGGAGCACAACCGGATTTATTGAAATATTCACAAAAAAGTGATCATGCCAAGAATTTATTGTGGCAACAGAAACCGGTATTTTACACCAGATGCAAAAGCATAGTCCAGATAAAACTTTTATTCCTGCACCACCAAATAATAGTTGTGCATGTAATGATTGTCCCCATATGAAATTAAATACACTTGAAAAGCTATATTTATGCATGAAATATGAACTTCCGGAAATTTTGATGGATGAAGCAATTACGGATGGCTGCAAAAAAACCAATAGATAAAATGTTAAAAATAAGTGCACATTATGGACTTTAAAAAATCATATCTGTTTATTATTAGCTTTTAGTGGCTTTGTTCCTGTTTTTTACAAGTTGCTCAGATCAGGAAAATAGCAATATAAATAATACTTTTTATATAGAGCTGGTGAATTTTACAAATGACAGCCTTAAACAAAACATATCTGAAAAGATTTTTGGTAAAGTTTCATATTATAAAAATAATGAACTGCAAATATTATCTGTAAATTATCTTACAGATGATTATCCGGATATGCATTTTTATAAAAATGCTACAGAGCTTAAAAAAGAAATTAAGCCAGAAACAAAGAAAATACGCATTGAATTTGGAGGAATATTTACAAGAGACAGTATAAAATATTCACTTCAGAAATTTATTTATCGTGATAAGCAATGGAAAAAAACATCCGATATGGGTTTTATTACAGCAACTAATACTTATTACAGGGCTAAGCAATTTGCTGTTGATCAATTTGGAAAACAGATTTTAAATAATACTGTTACCTATACCTACAACTGATTTTTTAAAAAAGCTTTAATTCTGGCTTCAGTATTTTCCCTGATATTTATGTAGAATAAATTAATATCACCAATATGGTAATTCTTTTGTGTGTAAAACATTTTTCCAGGCACATCCGGTTTACTGCTCCATAAAATATTATTATGAATTTGAGCACTTACAACCCGTGGCACAACATGGTTAAAATTTTTAAGCACGCCTCCCTTATTTAGTTTTGATGATACAAAACTGATCTCATTTGTCCAGGTTAAAGGATTAATTACAACAGCTTTAAATTTCTCATCGGCAATAAACTGAGGCTCATGCCGAATCTTTTTTATATGTTCGCCAGCTTACAAAGCAACCGGTTGCAAATGAATCGTTACAGGGTTTTAGAGTAGAAAAATAATCAACAGGAACAGGCAAACCAATAATATATGCACAAACCAATTGTTTTTGTAAAGGTTTGTTTTCAAAAAATTCTTTCAGTAGTCTTACCTGCATGTTTTGTTCCCTGGCTGTGCGATGCAATGATGATTGGACGGTTGTTATTATAATTTTCCAGATAAAACTCAAATGCAGCTTTTACATCTGTGTAAGCAATTTCAAAAGCTGTGTCGACATCTGGTGTGTTAAGAAAAAAACACTTAATATGGGCCTGCCTGTACCTGGGCGCAAAAACCCTGCACTTTTCATTAAAAACACTGGCCTGGTAAAGTATGGTTGAATAATCTGTTTTTGAGTTGATTGCAGCATCATTAATTTCTGCATTCCACCTTGTATCATTATAATCAGTAAGCGTGGTAGGGTGAATAAAGAAGACATCAGCTAAACTATCTGGCCTGTAGCTTTCTTTTAGATCTGCCGGTACACTATCGCTTAAATCTTTTTTCCATGGATGTGCAGCCCAATAATCAAGGTTGCTATAATCCGGAATTTTTGTTTCAGAATTAAACTGATATGTAGCCTTTTGAGCATAATTATTTTTTGAACAGGATGGGTATAGTAATATTGCAGCGCAGTACAAAAAGCAGTTAAGTACTAAAGATATTTTGTATTTTTTCATAATCAAAACTACATTCGTAAAAATTAAAGATATATTTTATGTCAATTCCATCGGTTGATTTAAGTGAGTTTTTATCGGGAGATGCCTGACAGAAAAATGAGTTTGTGCAAAATATAGGCAAGGCTTATGAAGAAATTGGTTTTGTAGCTGTTAAAAATCATGGTATTTCTGATGATCTGATTGCTGATCTGTATAAATATGTGCAACAGTTTTTTTCATTACCATTAGAACAAAAAGAAGATATACGAAATTAAAGGTCTGGCCGGACAACGTGGTTATACCAGTTTTGGTAAAGAACATGCAAAAGGAAGCGAAGCGCCGGATTTAAAAGAATTTTTCCAGTATGGGCAAATTGCCAGGGATAATTTTAACGAAGATAATTTATCCTCATAATGTTTCGGTAAAAGAGATACAGGATTTTGACAAAACCCTGGCTGAAGCTTACCGTGGCATTTGAAAGATCCGGCACAGCTTTATTGCAGGCAATTGCTTTGTACCTGGGATCTGGATGAAAATTATTTTGATGAATTTGTTTATAATGGTAATTCAATTTTAAGATCAATTCATTATCCACCAATCACTACAGAACCGGTAAGTGCCATTCGGGCAGAGCAACACGAGGATATTAATTTAATTACTTTATTGGTTGGTGCATCTGCCGATGGACTGGAGATTTTATCAAAGCAAGATGAATGGGTTGCGGTTACTTCATTGCCGGAACAGATTGTTGTAAATGTTGGCGATATGTTGCAGCGGCTAACCAATAACAAACTTTGCAGTACAACACATCGTGTTGTAAATCCGGCAAGGCAATTCTGGCATACATCCCGTTTTTCTATTCCGTTCTTCCTTCACCCCAAAACAACCATGAGTTTGCGTTGCCTGGAAAACTGTATTGATGATACACATCCTAAACTTTATGATGATACAACAGCCGGCGAATACCTGGATGAAAGGCTTAGAGAAATTGGATTAAAGGCATAAAATATTATCTGCAATATTGAAAAAACTGGTGCGGCATATTCCTTTTTTAAAATCTGTGTTCATACACAGCGTTACAGCTTTTGGCGGTCCACAGGGACATATCGGCATGGTTTTAAAAACATTTGTTGAAAAGCGTAAGGATCTAACAAAAGAAGAGCTGATGGAATATGTTTCTTTTTGTCAACTATTACCCGGGGCATCATCTACCCAAACACTTACCCTTATTGGATATAAACGCGGCGGTGTTAAACTGGCGGTACTTACTTTACTTATCTGGATTTTACCGGCCTGTACTATTAATGGGAGGCCTGTCTTTTGTGGTTGGTAGTATCGGAACAAACAGTATAAAGCCTACGTTATTTCAATTTATACAACCAATGGCTATTGGGTTTTTGGCTTATGCTGCATTTAAAGCATACCACATCAGTATAAAAAATACCATAACCCAGGTAATTATGTTGGTGGCTTTATTAAGTACATATTTTCTTTTTAAAACGCCATGGATAATTCCGGCATTAATAATTTGTGGCGGCATTGCAACCAATTTCAGCAGTAAGCGTATTCCATCCAAAGAGGTTATAAAACCCAGGCAAATAAGATGGACAAATATCTGGCTCTTTGTGTTGATTTTTGTAGTTGCCGGATTTTTAAGCGAAACAGCAAGAAAGCAAAATTGGGAAAATAAAAAGCCTTATAACCTTTTTGAAAACTTTTATCGCTTCGGATCTTTTGTTTTTGGAGGTGGAGATGTTTTAATTCCGTTAATGCTTGATCAGTATGTTGTGAGGCCAACATCCGAAAGGGTTGTAAAAAAGAACCCGGATGTTATTAAGAGTAGAAAGAGAAGAATTACTTAACCGGTGCCGGAATAGTGAGGGCAATTCCGGGACCGGTTTTTTCAATTGCATCTTTTATGGGAGGTATAGCGTTAAAAAAGGAAGGACCAAGATTGCAGCTTATTGGGTTGTATAATCGGGTCAATAGCTATATTTCTTCCCAGTGCTTTACTGGTACTTTTCTTTTTTCCGGTTTGGCAATACTTAAAAAAATTTGTTGTTGTTTTCCGTTCACTCGAAGGGATCAATGCTGCAGTGGTGGGCATTATGATTGCAGCAACGCTATACTTTGTTAAAGATGTTTCTATCATGTCGTTCAGCACAATCAGCTACATTAATATGGCTGTTATACTGGGCACTTTTTTGGTTTTACAGTATTCTAAAATACCACCGCCATTTATCGTTTTATTTTGTTTGTTAATCGGGCTTATCTTTTAATCAGCTTCTGTAATAACCGGCCAATTTCAATTTCTTCCTTAACAACATCTGGCACCAAAAACCGTATTGATTTTCTGTTCTTAATTAACTCACGTATATGTGTAGACGATATTTCCAAAAACGGGGCGTTCAACATATGTATGCTTGCACCAAAGGTTTCGGTAATCTCAAAACCAGGCCTTTTATAAATGTAGATGGAATGGTTGGCAACAATAACTTCGTGATTTTTCCACTTGTTTAAATTCTGAAAACCATCGCTGCCCATTAAAATAGAAAATTCGTTTTCGGGGTGTTTTTCTTTTAGGTAAGCAAGGGTATCAACGGTATAAGACGGTTTGGGCATATTAAACTCAATATTGCTGGCACGTAAATTATTTTCACCATCAATGGCCGACTTAATTAAGTGCAGGCGGTGATACTCATTCAGTAAAGAAGCAGATTGTTTAAAAGGATTTTGTGGAGACACGACAAACCAAACCTGGTTAAGGTCGGTTTCATTAACCGTATGGTTGGCAATTATTAAATGGCCAACATGAACCGGGTTAAAGGAACCAAAGTAAAGTCCAATTTTCATCAGCAAAAGATCTTTTTGAAATTAACTTAAGCAATAATAGCCGTTTCTTCAACCCAAATCATTTCAGCCTCATCAAGCCTTAAACTTAAATGATAACCGGCTACCGTAATGGAAATAGGATCGCCAAGCGGCGCTATCTGATCAATCTTTACAATTTCTCCGGGAATACAACCCATTTCCATGAGTTTTAAAAAAATATCGTCATTTTCAAATGCTGTGATAACCGCATATTTGCCAACCCTTACTTCCGATAGCCGTTTCTTCATTTCAATCGTTTTCTTTTAAATCAGTTGCAAATGTATCAAATCAATATTGTTATCTAATTTCGATATAAGAAAAAACGGCATGCAAAAAGTTCAATTTTATTCCCTAGACCGGAACCCTGCTTTAAAAGAGCGTACCAGGTTAAAGCTATTTATTGAAATGCTTTTCACAGCTGAAAGGAAGAAGCTGGGTAACATATCCTATATATTCTGTTCAGACGAACACCTGCTTACTATTAACAAAGACTTTCTGAAACACGATTTTTATACAGATGTCATTACGTTTGACCTAAGCCCCACTAAAAGTGAAACTGAAGGTGAGGTTTATTTGAGCATTGACAGGATAAAGGACAATGCAAAGCAATTAGGTGTTTCCTTTAAAGAAGAGCTACATCGGGTGGTTTTTCATGGGGCCTTGCATTTATGTGGGTATATGGACAAGATTAAAACAGATCAGCAAGAGATGAGATTGGCAGAAAACAAGTATTTAAACCTGTATTTCAGATAAACCCTGTTTCACGGCGAACAGTTCCACAGGGGAACTGTTCGCCGTGAAACGTTATATTTGCATAAAAATAGCAAATGCCCAATCCTCATTTAATTGAAACACCAGAATCTCTACTTAAAAAGAGAGAAAAACGTAAGTGGCAAATTGCTTTACGCCGTTATGTAATAGAAAAAGCTCAGAGCGGAGCTTATGCCCGTTATTTTGGACTGGATATTGAGTTTTTTAGAGAATGGATAGCTCTGCAGTTTAAAGATGGCCTTTCCTGGGATAATTTTGCAGAAAAATGGCAGTTTGACCATATTGTACCGGTTGTTTATTTTAATTTTGCCAATGAAGAAGACCTGCTTTTGTGCTGGAACTTTATAAATATACGGGTAGAAAGGATTGAACAAAATAAGGCAAGGGGAAACAGAATAGACGTGATGGGGGTAAGAACTTACTTTGAAGACCTATATAACCGTACAAAATATCCCTTTTGTTTACGAATGCTTGAGAAAATAAGAACTATTGAAGTAACCAATATAGAAAGCAATAAAGAATTGGAGGCTTTTATTATAAAGAATCAGCCATACTTTGAGCAAATTGCCCTATTTGATCAGGCTGATTTTCAGCGACTGAACCAGGGAGCCACTATCAGCACTGTACTTGCAGAAAAGGAAATAGTTAGAAAATTTGGAGGCTGATTAAACTACCTTTGCAAGCAATGTTTCAGAATTACGATATAATAGTAGTGGGTGCCGGCCATGCTGGTTGTGAAGCCGCAGCGGCAGCTGCAAACCTGGGCAGCAAAGTATTGCTGGTTACCATGAATTTGCAAACAATTGCTCAAATGAGCTGTAATCCGGCCATGGGTGGAATTGCAAAAGGACAAATTGTAAGAGAGATTGATGCAATGGGTGGATATAGCGGTATTGTTACAGATAAAAGCATGATTCAGTTCAGGATGCTGAACCGGTCAAAAGGGCCGGCAATGTGGAGCCCAAGGGTACAAAGCGACAGAATGTTATTTGCTGCCACCTGGAGGGAAATGCTTGAAAACACCCCAAATGTTGATTTTTACCAGGACACGGTACAGGGATTACTGTAAAAGATGGTAAGGTAATGGTGTTACTACAGGTTTGGGGCATGAAATAAATGCAAAAGCCGTTGTTTTAACCAATGGTACATTTTTAAATGGAGTTATACATATAGGGGAAAAAAATTTTGGTGGTGGAAGAATGGCAGAAAAAGCTTCAACGGGAATAACCGAACAATTGGTTTCATTAGGTTTTGAAACAGATAGGCTAAAAACAGGAACGCCCCCAAGAATTGATGGCCGAAGCCTTGATTATTCAAAAATGGAAGAACAGAAAGGCGATGAAGAAATTGTAGGATTTAGTTATCTGGATATAGAGAAAATAAAGCCAGAGCAACAAAAAAGCTGCTGGATCACTTATACAAACGAAAAAGTACATGAACTTTTAAAAACAGGTTTTGAACAAAGCCCTATGTATCAAGGCCGTATACAGGGAACTGGTCCAAGGTATTGTCCCAGTATTGAAGATAAAATAAGCAGGTTTGCCCAAAGAGACCGGCACCAGCTATTTGTTGAACCAGAAGGATGTAATACAATTGAGATATATGTTAATGGTTTTTCAACTTCTTTACCAGAAGATGTTCAATATCAGGCACTTAGACTGGTTCCGGGATTTGAAAACTGTAAAATGTTCAGGCCCGGCTATGCGATTGAGTACGATTTTTTTCCGCCAACACAACTAAAATTCAGCCTGGAAACCAAATTGATTGAGAAATTTGTTTTTTGCCGGACAAATAAACGGAACAACCGGATATGAAGAAGCCGCCTGCCAGGGATTAATGGCAGGAATTAATGCACATCAAAAAGCGAGAGAATTAGAACCGGTTATTTTAAAAAGAAGCGAAGCTTATATTGGTGTTTTGATTGATGACCTGATCAATAAAGGAACGGACGAACCATACCGAATGTTTACCAGCCGGGCCGAATTCAGAACTTTATTAAGACAGGACAATGCAGACTTGCGGTTGACAGAAATAAGTTACCGGCTTGGCCTGGCATCGCAGGAAAGAATGGAAAAAGTAAAAGCCAAAAGAGAAAATGTTGAAAAGATAAAAACGATACTTAATTCACTAAGTCTGGATCCGGAAGAAACTGCTGGCTTTTTAGAAAGCGTACAATCATCAACGTTATTAAACAAACAGAAAGCCGCACAGGTATTATTAAGGCCCATGATCGGGCTAAAGGAAATGATCAGATACATTCCCAAAGTAAAAGAAACACTTGCCGGCTTTAACAATGAAACACTGGAGCAGGCTGAAATACAGATCAAAGTACGACACTTATATTGAAAAGGAAAAAGAACTGGTTTCAAAAATGAGTCAGCTGGAAGACTTGATCATTCCGGATAATTTTAATTATGAAAAACTGGTTTCGCTCAGTAACGAAGCCCGGCAGAAATTCACAAAAATAAAACCCAGAACACTGGGACAAGCTTCCCGTATTTCGGGAGTTAATCCAAGCGATGTGCAAATATTAATGGTTTTTATGGGCAGATAAAATATAAACGCATGAGCCTGAATTTTAAAGCAAATACTCCCAAAGAATTAATTTTTGAGCATGTAGCAGAATATCTTCATCATAAAAATTTAAAAATTAATAAATCACGACAATACCCGCCCCTGGGGAGGATTTTTTGTGATTGAGGAAGCAGAATCGGAGAAATTTATAGACTTATATTTTTCCGGCTTTACAAAAGAAGAATTAAATATTTCCGGCAAACTAAGCCCTAAAATTTTAATAGTAGCACCGGAAAAAAGATTAAGCTGGCAGTATCATCATCGCCGGGCTGAAATATGGAAATTAATTGGTGGAACCGCAGCTGTGGTAACCAGTGATACCGATGAAGAAAAAGAAACCATCACATTTAAATATTGGAGATATCATTCAGCTTAAAACAAGGCGAGAGACACAGATTGATTGGCCTGGAAAGCTGGGGAATTGTTGCCGAAATATGGCGACATACAGATGCCGCAAACCCAAGCGATGAAGAAGATATTGTAAGAGTGCAGGATGATTTTGGCAGATAGGCATTCCGGAAACCAACTGCCAAATGGTAAAATTTTGCAAAATAGGTGCTACAGGGTATTGTATGGTATGCAATCAAGGTTTATTTTTCCTCTAATATTAAGAACCTAATTTAATCACTGCAACCTGTATTTCTGCCGATGAAGTATTTTCTATTTCTGATCTCAGTGTTTATACCAACAAAATTGCTTTCGCAAAACAAGCTGGCGCTGATTGTTGCTGTTGGAGAATATCCTGCTTCAAGCAAAATAAAACCAATAGCATCTGTAAATGATGTTAAATATATTAAAGCAGCCTTAAACAGAAATGGTTTTGATCAAAAGAATATTGACACACTGACTAACAGCAAAGCAACCAAAAAGGCAATTGTAAATGCGCTTACCCAGCTTTCTGAAAAAGCAAAGAAAAGCGATATCGTTGTCATTCATCTTTCGTGTCACGGCCAGCAAATAAGAGATCAAAAAACCATTGAGCTTGGAAAAGATGAGGACGATGGCTATGACGAAGCTTTTTTACCTTACGATGCAATGCCAAAATACAGCCCTACCGGTTACAGAGGCGAAAATCACCTGCGTGATGATGACCTGTATCCGATACTTTTAGACATTAGAAAAAAATTAGGCACAGCCGGAAGCCTGTTGGTGCTTTTAGATGCCTGCCACTCCGGAACCGGCACCCGGGACGAAAGTTTTGCCGTAACAAGGGGTGAACCAATTCCTTTTGCTGACCCAGAAAATCCGCAATGGATTCGTAATAAACCTATCAGGAGCAGAAGCTAAACAAGGCTTTTTTGAAGCCATTGCAGATTCGGTTTCCAATATGGTTGTAATAAGCGCCTCATCGCCCCACCAGGTAAATAAACAGGTTATAATTAATAATGAAGAGCTGGGCTCTTTGTCTTATTCTTTTTATAAAGCATTAAATGAAATGACAGCAGGGAATACCTATGAGTTGTTGTTTGAAAAAATAAGAGCAACCATGCAGGCTTTTATTCCCGAGCAAATACCAATGATTGAGGGCAATGGACAACAAATAATTTTTAATGGAAAATATAAAGCAAGAGAAGACAAAATTTATATAAGGGTTGGTTATAAAGAAAGTGCAGCGGCACTGAAGACTCTTTATTTATGGTTGAAAAAGGCCTGCTGGATAATATTGCAAATGGAGCCAGGTGTAAAATATATAAAGCAGAAAGCAAAGAAGTTTATACAATGCTGTTATAAAAAGAGTTGAAAATTTCAGAAGCTATGGCGTTGCAGAAAAAAAATTAAACAAATCAGATTTATATGAAGTAAAAATGGATGAGGAGAATTACGGAAATCTTGATGCGGCGATTAAGCTTAGTTTTACAGAGGCCTGATGCGCCTGCAAAAGCCCTGGAAAAACAGGTAAAACAATTTATAAAACCTTATAGTTTTTTAAAAATAGCAGATAAAGCCGATTTTCAATTGGAAGTAAAAAAAGATGGAGAAGGAAAACAGGCAACGCTTACAGATAGAAACAATAAAACAATTTGGTCTGCCAGTATTTTAAATAAAGATTCATTATCTGCAGAACAGAAAAAACAATTTATTGCAGATATAAAAAAGGAATTAAGAATAAAGTATTTACGCACTATGCCCGATGGAGGAGAGCTGGCTCTATGTTACGGCAGAGATTGTTCCTGCAAAGGAATACAATAAAACAGCCGGAATAGAACTGGAAATTGGAGACGCATATGCCCTTCATATAAGAAACAACAGCAACGAAAACTTTACTATACCGTTTTGGATATTTATCCGGATGATAATGTAGAGATCCTTTATCCATACAAAGGAAAAGAGCCAGCCGATTATGTTGTAGAGAAAAATAATGTGGTTATCAGAAAACTGGGAGTAAGTAAAGGAAGCCCGGCGGGTGTAGAGTTTTTAAAAATAATAGTTTCGAAAGAACCAATGGATTTAAGAAGTGTTTTTGAAAAAAAAATCACAAGAGATAATATGCAGTCTTTTCAAACCGTGTTGGATGATTTGTTTAATGATAAACAGGGACAGGCCGCAACAAGGGCCGATATATCTAACATTAAAACCGAAGAAATTGGAATAATTAGCGTTAGTTTTATTATTAAAAAACTGAAAACACTCAATAATTGAAATTACCGGCCAAAAAATATTATCTCTGCTGTGCTTTTTCTTTTTAGCATGTGCACTTATTCTTATGCGCAAATCACTTTAAAACAGAGGAAAAGGAACTGTATTTCAATATATATTATGCTTACAGGGAAAACGATACCAGCTGATTGTATTTATTGATGGAGCACAGGGGTTGGGTATTAAAAAAGGCAATTTAATAAATGTTTATTTAGCATATTCAAGTAAAAAAAATGAAGCCGGGCAAAACAGAAATTTTAAAACAGCGGGCACAGGCAAGATAGTAAAGGCGGATAGCTTAATGGCTGCATTGGTAAAACTGGATAATATAGAAGATTCACTTATTGAAGGAGATCTGATCTCAATAAAAATAAATATTCCCGATGTTGAGCACCGCAGCATTTTCTCGGAACTGGCATTTAATAAAATACTTTTTGCCAATTTATCTAAAGAAGGTATTTATGCACTCCCGATATTCTAACACAGATAATAAGCAAAAAGAAGATTCTCTGTATTCCATAATGCTGAAGGATTTGCATGATCATATATTAGTATGAAAGAGTAGAGGATGACAGTGAAGGAATGCTGAATCAAAAAATCCGGGCGGTAGATATATAGGAAAAACAATTCTCGAAATGCTTACGGGATGCAACAAAGAGAAGACCTTGAAAGTTTTTTCTCTTTGTAATGGCTTATCCTGATAATTACAGGGGCAAAAATTTCAAGCTAAATGAAACCTTTGTTACCTGGGGCTTAAACAATGCACCCTTACAGCCCTGGGGAAGTAAAAAAAGCCTTATTTCCGGTTTATAAAAACAAAGAACCGGTTTTTAACGCTTTTACCTTTATAAACAAAGTATTATTGACGATAATCATTGCCTTTCTTTTATTAAAGAGGTTGAAAAATTATAGGCAGCGATAAATTTACCGAAGCTTCAGCATATAATGATTTTATAAAAACAATTGCCTATGCTGTTAATGATACAGGAGGCAAAGCGCTTACCTGGGTACTTGCAGCAGAAATAAACCACAATCAGGATAAATATGATATTGCGGTACCACAATGCGATTCCGCAATAAAATATGCTGTATTGGCAAATCAGCATGAATATGAATTAGCGGCTATTTCAAAAAAAATATTTTGCCTTAATAAGTTATTACAATTTGCAAAATCAAAAAGCCTGATACAGGAATTTGAAAAAAAACTCACAGCCTATAAATCAACCCTGCCGGAAAAAATTTATAACAGTAATTGGCAAAAAAGATACGAATATGAAGGCGCTATGTATTATTCCGAAGGTAATTATGACCTGGCACTGAAATCTTATGGAAGCCTGATTGATTTAAACAAAGGCATAAACAGTTTTGAATCGTTGCAAAAAAATGCAGATTACTTTGCTTTTATTGGCCGTGTAAATAACGACCAGGGAAAACCATCTGCAGCTTTAGATGCTTTTACTGATGCAGCCAAAACTTACAGGCTTAATTACGATACGCTGAATTGGGCAAAAGTGCAAAATGATATGGCATACAGTTATTATAAACTTGCCAATTACGGTAAAAGTATGGCCTACACCGATTCTGCCATGCAAAAATTACTGCTGATAAATGAGTTTAATAATGCTGGTTATTCCAAATCTCTTAAAGGTAGCTGTTACTGGGAGCTGGGTAAATATGATTCTGCAGTAACGGCTCATCAGGAATCTATTCAACTAAGAAAAAAAGCAAATAATTTATCAGGTCAGGCGAAATCATGGAAAAGTATTGGTGAACTGTATTTATTAAGCGGACAAAAAAAAACAGCACTGTTGGCTTATGATTCGGCTGCTCATTTTTACCAGCAATTAAAAGACAGCTCCGGCCTTGCCGAAACTTATAATAAAAAAGGCAACGTTTTTTATAATGATGAAAACAATAAAAAAGCCGTAGAGTATTTCGAAAAGGCAAAGGGGGTTAACAGTAAATCCACCATTGAGGCATTATACAATTTAGGCAATGCATGGTATGCGATAGATTCAGTTAAATCCCATAATTATTATATTGCCTGTAGTCAATTAAGCGAAAGCACAAAAAACACGGGTTATCTTTTTGATGCCACAAGAAGCCTTGCAAACCTGGCCTATCGAACAGACAATGTAGCCGGTGGCGATAAATTATATGCCACATGCCTTGATTTAAGCAAACAATTAAATACTGCAAGCAGCTATGGCGATTGCCTTTCTTTAAAAGCATATGGTTTCAAAACACAATCTCAGTTAGACAGCGCTTTGCTTTATTACAACCGGGCAAAATCTGTTTTTGATACAGCCAGCCAATCCGGTGTTATATGGCAACTTAATGGTATTGCTGATGTGTATATCTCTATGGGTAATTTTCCCAAAGCAAAAGAAGCATTCAACAAAGCCATTAAACTTGCAGAAGAAACCAATAACAATATTGCCCTTGGATCAACTTTAGAAGCAACATCTTTTTTATATGGTCTTACCGGCGAGTTTAACGAAGGTTTAAAAAACAGCGATAGCGCTCTGGCAATATTCACCAGGTCCGACAATATAGTGAGACTGGCAAACACTTATTTATCCCGGGGCACGCTTTATAAAAGTATGGGAGAGTATAAAAAATCAATTAACTCTTTTTTAATAGCGGATAGTTTATATAAAGATCAGGAGGTACTTGAAAGCAGGGGCGTTGTTTCAACCAATATCGGCGTAACTTATTTTACCCAGTACGATTATGTAAATGCATTAAAATATCACAGGCTGGCTTTGGATCAACTTAAAAAGGGTGTAATTAATGAAAGCTATCTTTTAGGTAAAGGAAATATTGGGGAAGATCTGTTCTATTTAAAAAAATACAGCGAAGCAGAAAAAGAATTACTTGAAGTATATCCAATAACAAAAGAAAAAAAGCTATATCGGGTTGCATCGGGTATAGCGCTAAGCCTGGGTAAATTGTATTACGAGACAAAACAGACCGATAAATCCATTGGCTATTTTGAATATGCAGCCGAATATGCCAACAGCAGCGGCGAAAAAGAAAAAGCCATTGAAGCATTAACTTTTTTAGGACAAATTGATAAAGACAAAGGCAAAACAGAAAAAGCCGAAAATGATTTCAGAAAAGCTGCTGCCATTGTTACTGAATATAATATTGCTTTAGGATGGGAACCCTTTTATCAGCTGGGGCTTTTATACTACACACAAAATAAATTTGACAGCGCTGTAAAGTATTTTAAAAAGGCGGTAGAGCTGCTTGATAAAAACACAGAAAATTTATATGGTGGAGAAGAAGCCAGTAAAATTTTTAATAACGACCCGAAAAAATCTGATCTCTATAACAAGATAACGTTCTCCTACTTCAACATGGGCAATATAAACCAGGCCTGGGCTTATGCCAACAGAAGTAATATTGCCGGCATTAAAGAATTGTCGGGTTCTTTATCTGCTTCATCAAACAACGAAGAAAAAAATGATGCACTAAAAAAGCTGCTGGCAATGCAGCAATCAAAAAAAGCGTTGGAGAACACGCTTGAAAAACAGGAAGGACTGGCAAAAGAAGAAACACTGAAGAAGATAGAAATTGTGGAAGCCGATTACAATAATTTTCTGCAGGATGTAGTTGAAAAATTCCCCGAGTTAAGCGTATACTTCACCAGGTCTAATGCAGATGAGTTTAATAACTACAAAAGTAAGTTACCCGAAGACGTGGGGGTGTTGTTATATCTGCTGAACAATAATACCTTAATGATATTCTCATTAACAAGGGAAAAACTTTCGGTTGATACGATGACGGTTGACGTAACCGCCAAAGTGAATTCTTTTATTGAAGCAATAAAAAACACATCAAAACAAACCGGCACCGGTCCGCTGGCTGTAAGATCTGAACCGGTGGATGAAGACAAAACAGCAGGCAATGTGGAATTTAAAGATCTGTCGGGCCAGTTATATAATATGTTGATTAATACTGTTGCCGATAAAATAAACGGCAAGAAAAAATTGTGTATCATTCCTACGGGCGTTTTCAGCAATATGCCTTTTCAGTGCCTGGGTAAAAAAATGCCGGATAATAAGTTTAAATTTTTGATAGAAGATCACAACATTTTTTATACCAACAAAATGTCGGTATTTAATACAGATGAAAAAAGCATTGCTGTAAGAACAGGAATGCAATCTTTTGCAGCCTTTGGTGTGCCGGATGCCACCCTTAGTTTTAATATAGGAGAAGTAAAAGAGATTGGAAAAATACTCGGATCAGACTCTACGGTGTATGCAGATGCAAGGGCTACAGAAAGTGTTGCCAAGCGAAGCCTCAGACAAAAAAAATACATACACTTTGCCACACACGGAGTGCTGAACTATTCATCAGATTATTCACAATCGTACCTTAAACTATTGCCCGATAAAGACACCAGCAATGGTAACAACGGACAGTTAACCATGAGAGAAATTCAGGGCCTTGGCATAGCCGATTGTAATATGGTTATCCTGTCTGCCTGCCAGACAGCGGTTAGCAAGGCGTTGGTAAAGGGATGGAACATTTCGCCGGCCAATTCTTTTTTGGTTAGCAATGTTAAAACAGTGGTTGCCAGTTTGTGGAAAGTAGCAGACGAACCAACGGGGTTGCTGATGCAATATTTTTACGAGAATCTTTCATTACCGGTACCGATGCAAAAAGCAGAGGCATTGCGGCAGGCACAGGTAAAGCTTAGCCAGGTGCCACGTTTCAGCCATCCTAATTATTGGGGAGCATTTGTGTTGTATGGCGATTGGCGGTAAATAAATACCCTGCAAAGGGTATGGCAGAATGTTTTAAAGGAATTAATTTTAAATCAAACAAATACACAATTATGAAAAAAATTTTTTTGCTTCTGGCTATTGTAGTTTTCTTAATATCAGAAACCAATGCACAAAAATTGCCAATAGGCGCCAAACCCACCAAAGACCCCTGTACAACCATTATGGGTAACACACTGCTTCCGGTGGCTATTGATACAACTAAAGGAAGAAATGTTGCAAACAACGATGTGCTGTGGGAAAACGGAGATGTAATACTGGTAAAATTTATGGACAATGCAGGTAGCCAGCAGTTGCGTAATATGATTATGCAGTATGCAAAAAGCTGGGAGCAGTATGCAAATATTACATTTAAATTTGTACCAGATAATACGCCGGCAACCAATATCAGGGTTAAGCTTGGCAGCAAAATAGACAGGCTGGGGCACAACTCTCAACTGGGAATTAGCTGTAACGATGTTGCACAGGATTTACAAACACTTAACCTCGATTCATCAGATTTTATAGATTATAAAGCATACATAGACCAATATAAAAACGGCGGACCCTTTCTTCAATATCTTAGAAATAAAGGAGCCGATTTTAAAAACTACACCTACAAAGATTTGTTTAGAGATGTAATTGAGTATAAAGATCCTTTTGTAAAATGGAACTACAATTCTATGAGAGGAACAACAACACACGAATTTGGCCACGCTTTAGGGTTGCTGCATGAACAAAGTTTTCCCAAAGGAATAAAATGGAATAGGGATACTGTTTATAAATATTATGCTAAATACCAGGGCTGGGGAAAAGAAAAAGTTGATTTTAATGTACTGGAGCCAAGTGATATTTTTTATACAAACGGAACTACTTACGATCCGCTATCTATAATGCATTACCCGGTTGAAGCATGGCAAACCACTAGATGGTTATACGGTAGGCCTTAACAACAATATGTCTGAAGGGGATAAAAAAATAATAGCAGCATTGTATCCTAAAGACAAAAAGGTTTCAACACTTGCCGTGCCTAAAATTGAAATTATCAAATATTGGTTATGGAGAAGTAAAGACTGATAATGTAAAAAAGGGAATTTTGATTTACCCTTCATTTGATATAAAAACAAGTGCTGTTTTAGGAAATGTGTATTTTGTAGCAAGACTAACCACCGAAGATGGTTTGTATTATATTCCCACAACAAATGAAAATTACAGCTGGAATAAAATGGCTGCTACCTATATAAAAATGAAGCTGCTTCCAAGTACTAAAGCAAGCTTTAATAAAGGCGGACAAAAAAATCTCGAACTGTTTTTCCCTTATAAGGAAATGCCAGATCTGGCCGGAAAAAAAGTAAAAATTCAGTTTTCTGTTTACCAGGATGATGTGATAAATAACAGGTATCAAAAACTTACATTTAATTTCCTTTCTTCTCCTTTAACTATACAGAAGTAAAAGAGTAAAATATTGTTCCGGAAGAATATCTGCCATCGCTTATTAACGATGGCAGATCTGTTTAATGCATTTATCATTTTGTTATATTGCCCGCAGCAAGCACCATCCTCAGCTCTCCATAACTGATATCTTTTGGTAAATTATCAATTAAGGTTTTATGACTGGCAATTCCATATTTGGCCGCCGCTTCATTTATTAATTTTTGTTTTTCTTTAGTAACCAGGTCGTTAATATCAATTTCCCCTGTACCCACAAAAAAAGCCAGGTGCCCATCAATGGTGCTGGTAGATAAATTTCTTTCTTTAGCAATGGCTGCAATATCTTTTCCGGCTTTATATAACCTGAAAGAAACGGTTTTTGTATCTGTTTTAGGTTCGTACTTTTTGACTTTCTTTCCTTTTTTGGGCTTCCGGATTTTGCATCCATATTGGTTTCCAGGCCATGTCTTTCACAAAAACTTTCAACCGCTTCCAAAATCTCATCACCATATTTTTCTGCCTTGGCTTTACCAAAGCCACTGATCTGCATCAGGTCTTTTTTTGTTAGCGGCAGGTAAGTGCAATTTCCTGTAAAGAAGCTTGGTTTGCTACCATATAAATTGGCTGATCATTTTCTGTACAAATCATATTTCGCCAACGCTTTAACGTGTCATACAATTCTGCATTTGACAAGGTCTGTAACAGATTCTTTCGTTTCCACCGCATAACAGGTTAATATTAAATTGAGGCTGAACATATTTTAATTTATGCTGTAAAAAACCGGTTACAGAAAAAGGCTGTTTACAATATTGCATATAAAAATTACTGTTGTACAAAGCCAAAGCCAATTCATTTAGTTTTTCATTTACGGGCGTAGCGGTTTCTTTATGCTCGGTATTAAAGGATGTGATTTTAATTCATTTATATAAGCCTCAAGCTTAGGAATAAAATGATTGGCAGCATCTGAAATTCTTTTTTGAAGCACGGCATTATTTTCAATTACCGCTTCTTCTTTCATTAATTAAGCAATATGCCCGATGAATTTTAAGCCAACTTCTTTATCTGCCAGCAATATGTTGTTTGAAATTTTCTATCCAGTCTGTTGCTTCGGCATTTAATTTATCCTGGTGTTGTAGTATTTGAAAACCCAACTGCTCAATACCGTGAAACTATTTCACTAAAAGAAAAAATTTCTTCCAGCAATTGTTGTGTAAATAATTGCCTGGCACCGGCAAAACGATCAGCTAAAGAGCCTTTATAAGAAAGGGATTGCTGGCCTTTAATAACATTTTCATTACTGTGTATGGCCGAAGGCGCAATCTTACTAAGCAACACAATACCGGCCAAACTGGTACAGCGGCTTAATGCTACATAAACCTGCCCGCTGCTGAAAGCGGCACCGGCATCAATCATCACTTTTTCAAAAGTAAGTCCCTGGCTTTTGTGTATGGTAATTGCCCACGCAAGCCGCAATGGATACTGTGTAAAAGTTCCCAGTGTTTCCTGTTCCAGCTTTCCATCTGCACGGTTAAGGGTGTAGCGGCTGTTCTCCCAGGTTTCTTTGCCAACCTCAATTTCGGTACCGTCGCAATCAACTATTATTTTATCTTTTGTCAAGCTTTTTTACCACACCAATCTTACCATTGTAATATCTTTTTTGAATAAGATCGTTTTTTAAAAACATTACCTGAGCGCCTTCTTTTAAACTCAATTCAAAATCCACAGGGTACATGTTTTCAGGAAAATCATCTTCAACCACAGCCTTGTAAGTAAAGCTTGCGCCATTTAATTTGTATAATTCCTTTTCGTTGATCTGGTCGGCCTGTTTGTTGTGAGAAGTGAGTGTAATATATTTTTCATCCCGGTCCGGGCGAAAAGTTGGGTCATACCGTACATGCAGGTCTTCAAAATCATCTGCATCCATATGGTTATTACGAACCTTGTTTAAAAGCCTTACAAAACTTTCTTCTTTCTGCCGGTAAATTTTATCTAGCTCGATCAATAAGGGCAATTGTTCTTTTATAGCAAGACTATCAAAAAAGAAAGGCGATTCGTAATATTCATTTAGAATATTCCACTCTTGGTTTTGTGCTACAGGCGGCAACTGGTGCAGATCGCCAATGCATAATAATTGTACACCGCCAAAAGGCAGATGATAATTTCTTCTTGCGTGTTTTAAAATAGTATCAATAGCGTCCATCACATCGCAACGCACCATGCTTATTTCATCAATCACCAACAATTCCATTTTGCGTAGTAATTGCTGTCGCTGTTTGTTCTACCTGATCTTTGCCAACAGGTCTTCTTTATTATTTTTTGTAGGCAGAAAAGGATGAAAGGGCAATTGAAACAAACTATGCAGTGTAACACCACCGGCATTAATTGCTGCCACGCCGGTTGGTGCCGCCACCACAATATTTTTTGTAGAATTTTCTTTCAGGTATTTTAAGAAAAGTAGTTTTGCCGGTACCGGCTTTTCCGGTAAGAAAAATATTTTCATTGGTTTCGGTAACAAAGCGGTAAGCTAGGTCAAAGACTTCATTATGTTCTATTGTTTGCATTGCAATAAAGATAAGAGGAGATAATAAGAAAAGAACGCCGGTTGAAAACTTAACCGGCGTTCTTAATACTTAAGCAGAAACTTCTGCTTTGCTTCCCAACATTAAAAGTTCATTTACCTGTATTTCGGTAATGTATTTTTTATTACCATCCTTATCTGTATAGCTGCGGTTGATCAGCTTACCCTCAATAGCAATTTCGCTGCCTTTGTTCAAATACTTTTCGGCAATATCTGCCACTTTACCCCAGGCAACCAAATTGTGCCAGGTTGTTTCGGTTACTTTTTCGCCTTTTGCATTGCGATAGCTTTCATTGGTAGCCACGCTGAAACGGGCCAATTTTTTACCGCTTTCGGTTGTTTTTACTTCTGGTGCGTTGCCCAAGTTACCAATCAGTTGAACTTTGTTTTTTAATGCGTACATGTTTTTTAGTTTTGTGCGCCCCATCGCCTAAGTTGTGTTGAAGGGAGTGCGGTTTTTAATTTATTTCAATCAACCGGTTTTGACGTCATTTCCGATTGACAATGCAAAGATGGGGTTGCAAAAAAGCG
Source organism: uncultured Chitinophagaceae bacterium (assembly GCA_963840755.1). Classification (GTDB taxonomy): domain Bacteria; phylum Bacteroidota; class Bacteroidia; order Chitinophagales; family Chitinophagaceae; genus JJ008. The sequence continues at coordinate 23,035 of CAWJAG010000005.1, forward strand.
GTAGCCGGAGATTATACATTTACTTACCTTTATAAGCGTATGTAAACGGTTGTATCGGAAATGTTTTGTATATTTAATATGTATAAACCCTTAACCTGCACTATGTTACAAGAAAAAGAAACCAAAACCTGCCTGTTTTGCGAAAAACCGGTAAAAGGCCGCAGCGACAAAAAATTTTGTGATGATTATTGCCGGGCTGCTTATAATAATGAGCTGAAAAGTGCCGCCAACAACTACATCCGCAACGTAAATAATGCCCTTGGTAAAAACCGCCGCATACTGGAAAGCCTGCTGCCTGATGGTGAGGCAACCGCTAAAACCAACCGGGACAAACTGATTGAAAAAGGTTTTCAGTTTAAGTACCACACACATGTATATAATACCAAAACCGACAAGACTTATTTTTACTGTTATGAATATGGATATTTACCCCTGGAGAATAACTGGTTTTTAATTGTAAAGAAAAATGAAGAATAACAGCCCGAATTAAAGCCTGGGCAACAATTTGTTCATATTCCCCATCTGTAGCTTATACTGGTATAATGAAGTATTTTTGCAGGCTTAATTAATGAATTTGCGATTGTTGTTAAATAGAATTTTACAGAATTATCTATTTTATTTGTATGTATATTTTGCTACATCGCAAAAAACAATATGCACAATGTGCCACCCCCATTTCTACATTTCCTTATAACGAAGGTTTTGAAACAACCAACGGCGACTTTACAACCGGCGGCACCGCCAGCGACTGGGCATGGGGCATACCAGCTAAACCAGTAATTACCGGCGCAGCTACCGGAACAAAATGCTGGATAGTTGGTGGACTGACAGGCAGCTCTTATAATGATGGTGAAAGATCCTGGCTGCAAAGCCCCTGTTTTGATTTTACAACACTTCAATATCCACATATATCTTTTAATGTTTTTTGGGAAACAGAAAGACGGTTTGATGGTGCAGGATTTCAATACTCAACCAGACCTGGGTGCCACCTGGACAAATGTTGGAGCTGTATCCGAACCGGCCAACTGTTTAAACGCCAACTGGTTTAATTTTTCGCCCATAACCAATATGAATGGCCTTGCAACATAAGGGATGGCTGGTCGGGCAATATACAACCAACTGCGGGCAAGTTGCCTGGGAGGCAATGGAAGCGGGAGGCTGGGTAAATGCACAACATACGCTGATCAACCTTGCCGGTACACCCAATGTTATCTTCCGGTTTATTTTTGGCGCAGGTACACAGTGTAATGCTTACGATGGTTTTGCAGTGGATGATATTGTAATTGGCGAAGCACCGCCCAACAATGCTTCTTTTACCTTTTCATGTACCAACAGCAACACTGTAAATTTTACAAACACATCAGCGCTTTGCCCGGCACTTACCTGGGATTTTGGAGATCCGGCATCAGGGCCAAACAATACATCTACCCTACCAAACCCAACACATACTTTTTCCGGCACCGGGACACATATACCGTTACATTAACTGCAACAGGTCCGGCCAATGCGCCTTCAGTATCTCCTCCGCAAACAATAAATATTCTTGGCTTAACCACATCTGTAATCAGCAATAATAATTGCTTTGGTGATAATAATGGCTCGGCAACGGTTAATGTAATTCCGGCTGCAGCCGCACCGTTTTTTTATAGCTGGAACACAACACCTGCACAAACCACGCAAACAGCAACCGGACTTGAAGGCAGGAACTTATACAGTAACCGTTAATGCAATGAACAGTTGCACAGTACCACAGCAACCGCAATAATTACTGAACCTGCAGCATTAGCACATACCGTAAATATTATACAGCCGGGCTGTGCGGTGGCAACAGGCACAGCAACCATTACCGAAACCGGTGGCACTGCGCCATATACCTATTCCTGGTCTCCTTCGGGCGGCAGCGGCCCAACAGCCAACGGACTGATACCCGGCAATTATACCGTTACAGTTACAGACAGTAAAGTCTGTTCTGAAAATATTAATATTATTATTGCAACAGCCACTACACCAACCATCAGCATTACCAATAAAAAAGATGCTAGTTGTTTTGGTGTAAGAGATGGCAGTGCAACAGCCTTGGCAACCGGCGGTAATCCCTCCATATAGTTATAGCTGGAACACAGTGCCTGTACAAAACAATGCAACAGCAACAAATCTTGCTGCCGGCAGTTATACGGTAACAGTTACAGATAATAATGGTTGTTCTGCATCAACATCGGTACAAATTACAGAACCTGCCAGCGGCAGTTGTGGCGATGTGTATTTTCCCAATGCATTTACACCCAATGGCGATGCAACAAACCCCGACTTTGGTGCCCTCGGCAATATAGCCGCCATTAGCAATTATCTGTTGCATATTTACAACCGCTATGGCGAGCTGATTTTTTATACCCGCAACCCTTTTGTAAGATGGAATGGTTTGTACAAAGGCAAACAGCTAAGTGGCAGTTATGTATGGGTGGCCAGCTTTATATATAAGGGTACTATTAAAAGAGAAGAGCAGGGATCGGTAATGATAATCAGGTAAGCTTAAAAAATATTATTTTATATTTATAATATGAATGTACCTGATTAATTATAAGTTTAAAAGATTCTTTATGAAACAATTCATTGCTATACTTTTCCTTTCAAGCATTTTGCTCAGTTGCAAAAAATCATCTGATGAAGATGAATATTATACTATATCCGGAATGGTATTAGATTTTGATTCTAATGTACCAATTGCTGGTGCAAGGGTATATGTAAAAGAGTACGGTTATATGGGAGCGGTTGTTGATAGTACCGTTTCTGATAATAATGGAAGATACTCATTCAACCTTAAAAAAGAGGGGAAATATAAATATACCTTTCCTGCCAAGTCAACTTATCTTAATCCTATAAACTGGATAGGTGTTTATTCAGATTATAATGACAGAACAGCTAATTTATATCTTGCCAGGCCATCTTTTGTAAATGTAACAACACATAAAGCAGGCGTTTATTTATCTACAGATACAGTTGATGTTCAGGTGCTGTTTGATTATTTTAACGGTGGACAAGTCGGCAATTACAGGTCATTATACAGAGACAAGGCCGATGTATCTGATAAAACATTTAATCTTCAGGCAGTATATGGCCACGCTATGGGAGATCTGTTTTTTGGAACCAGAAAACTTTATTTTAGAAGCGATATAATCCGAAACGGATTGGTATTTTCAACCAAAGATGATTCTACAAATGTTATTCAGTTTGGAACACAAAATTTTACGCTTAATTATTGATTGGCTTGCACAAACAGAAATTCTTTATGAAACAATTAATAGCCATACTCTTACTTTCCGGTATTTTATTCGGTTGCAATAAGCCATCAGAAGAAGATGAATACTATACTGTAACTGGTCAGGTCCTTGATCTTGACAGCAAATTACCAATTGCAGGAGCAAAAGCTTATTTACCTCGCTTTAGTGATAGTGCTTTAACCGATGCTGCCGGCAGGGTTTCATTTACGTTTATGGTTGGCGATCCTTCGTTCTTTTATGTTGTAAAAGATGGTTACCTGAGACCTCAGGTTTACTGGGCAGCTGTGGGCAATGTTTCCAGGACAGATACATTTTTTCTTGCCAGGCCATCTTTCGTAAATGTTACGACCCATAAAAACGGCACTTACTTAAGCTCAGACACTGTTGACATACATGTTTTTGGCGATAATATTCCACCGACAGGAGAAACACAGGGTTACAGACCACTTCATCGTGACAAAGCCAATTCACCGGATAAGTTGTATAACCTACAGGCCGTTTACAATCTTACCAATAGCCACTGGAACCAGTTTTTAGGGAATGGAAAACTATATTTCAGAAGTGATATAATTCGGAACGGAGCAGTGCTGTCTTCCCAAACAGATTCAACAAACATTATTCAGTTTGGCACACAAAATTTTACGCTTAATTATTAAGACAGCTTACCCGTCAGCAAATTTTTAAACAACTCGTTTTCTTTTTTAATAAGATGGGTTGCAACTGAAGCGTTGTTAAAGAAGCGTACTAACTCATAGATCCGTTAATCTTTTTTAGTAACTTTAATAAAAGATTTAACTATGACAACATTGGCCATTCGTCAGCAATTACATAACTATCTTGAAGTAGCCGACGACAAAAAAATAAAAGCCATCTATACTATGATGGAAGCCGAAATAAAAGAACGAGCTGTTGAATATACCGATGATTTTAAAGCAGAGCTTGATAAAAGACAAACAACATACAAAAGCGGGAAGGCTAAAATAATTACAGCTGGCGAAAGCAAAAAAAGAATTCAGAAGATTTTAAAAACAGCAGGTAAATAATGCCTTTTAAATACATACTGCTTGAAGATGCCCAGATAGATTATGAAAAGTCGTTGGAATGGTATGCAATAAGAAGCGGCCCGGCTGCAGTTAATTTTATAAAAGCTGTAGATGCTGCATTGAATTTGATTTGTGCCAATCCACATAGGTGGGGCAACAAATACAAAAACTATCACGAACTTGGTTTAAGAAAATACCCCTTTTCAATTATCTATATTATTGATACAGAAAAAGAACTGGTTGTTGTTACTTCTGTCTACCATCACAAACGAAACCCTAAAAAAAGGTATAAAAAATAATTTACTACCCCAGCTTACCCGTCAGCAAATTTTTATACAGTTCATTTTCTTTTTTAAGATCAACGATCTGCTGCTGTAGATCCTGCTCCTGCTGTGATGTTTTATGCAGCGGAAACTCGCCTGAGAGCCAGGCAAAAAAATCAAAGTCAAGTACCTGGCCCAGTTTCCACATTAATGCCGCATGCATGGATTGCTGCCTGATATACTGGTTGGCGGCGGTGCCGTTTACATTAAGCTGGCGGCAAAGCCAGGCATTGGTAAGCCCTTTTTCCTTTAATAACTGCTTTAGCTTAGCACCAACATGGGGCAAAGGCTTACCGGAAGTAATATACATTTTACGTAAAGGGGGCATATTTGAGGTTTTATACTGATAAATTTAGGTAAAAAACGTTAAATATGAGGTTATAAACGTAAAAAATTACGCTATAAAAGTAATAAATGGTGTAAAAAACGTAAATATTTAGGTTATAAACGTAAAAGATGACGTTATAAACCAAAAATTTTAGGTGATAAACGTAAAAAATGAACTGTAGAATTCAACAGTAGTTAAATGCAGAATTGATTTTGTAGCAAGATATATTGAAAATTAGTGGTTTGAAGGAGAAGGGTTGTATATTAGAGGTAGTTTTCAAAGTCAAAAATTTTAACTGTACTTCATACCCTCAACTCCATTAGTTACCATAAAACTTTTTAAAATGAGAAATACATTAAACTTTTTATTAGCGCTGGTACTAATTTCTTTATACAGCTGCAGCGGTTCAGATACTTACAGAGGGATTTGGAAAGCGATTAACGTAAAGAGGAGAAAAATTTGAAATTAATTTTGATGCAAAAAACTTTACCGTAAAAGACAGCAGCGGCCAGGTAAAAACATATAATACACACAGAATTCGGTTTCCATTAAAAACTCTGTTGAAACCTATGGCATCAAAGTAAGTGATGGAAAATCTACCGGATAAGCTTTCCGGTTGCCAATGATGAAACCAAAGGTGTTATCCAGGATGCGCGGGCCGCCGCATTTATATAATTGGCAGATCAAACTATATAAAGTATGAAGAGTTTATGGGTTGAAATAGAACTTACGCCGCATGCCCGATCAAAGATTTCACCGATTGGTGACTATGCCGAACATCACTAAATTTTTCAACTTCTGCTTTTATCACTTCAGGAAAAAATGTTTCTCCGTAAGGCTACTTGCCTGTCCGGTAGGCAGGTCATCCACCTCCAATTCAATCCTCCTGGTAATATCACTTAAAGAAGAAAGCCGTTGCAGAGTATAAGGTATCGTATCAAGCCCCGAAGCAAATTTTAAAATATAACTGTAAATACCAAACAGGCTGCCGGCCATAATGGTAGTGCTGTGCAGGTTTTTAGATGCAATCAGTGAAACAGCAATTACCAGCAATACCATGATCTCCATAAAACCAAAATTCCAGGCCTCTTTATCTGAAATGCGTATCTGCCATTTGCGTAAATTATTATAGTGATGGCGAATGATTGTGATTGTTGCCGGTTGCAGATGATATCTACCTGTTTTTCCAGCTCATCATTTTTATGTTTGTTAAGCCGCATCATTTTTTTTCCATACAGCATACTGATGATGATAACAGGTATCATGATCGCCAGGCAGATAACGTACCACAGTTTTATCATAAAAGAAAAGGATAATGAGCGAACCGAAAATATTGTAAGCCGCTTCAATTACATAAACCAGGTCGTGCTCTAAAAAATCAACAAACTCACTGGCCAGGTTGAGTGGGCACTTAATTTAGATACATCGATTTTATTATACCGGCGGCTTAAAAATTGGGTTACCAGCGAAGTGTAAATGGCGGAATAGGTACGGGTATCAAACATGTGCCGTATAGTACCAATTACCAGATAAGCCAGGTGAACAAGGTTAAGTACGATCAATCCATCATAGCTTCCTTTTATCAGGTCGTTAATGGCTTCGCCAAAAAAATAAAAACGCAATAATCCGCCCAGCATTTCCAAAGAGAATAAGGAGTACGTAAATATCAGCTGATACTTATGCTTCATCATCAGGTTACGCAATATTTGAAACTTCGACATAGTTCTGTTCTTTTGATTCTGCAATCATCGTTAATAAAAAACCCCGTAAAAGAGGAGAATTGTAATGGGTGGTTAGTAAGACCGGGGAAAAGCTGGTGGGTTTAATTGTTGCGTTGGCTTTCTCTTTCTGTTACCGAATTATTGGGTAATTCCGGTAATCCATCCGCAACAATTGGCTGCACCGCAGCGGCAGTTAAAGGGCTCCATATGTTCATCCAGGAAGCTGGCGTAGTTGAGGGTTAGTTCTTCGCCTTTCAGAATATTTCGCAAAGCCACTACATTTAATCCTTCATAAGCGGTGTTCGGATCGCAACTGTGATTTTGTGGTGCCCAGTTTGCCGGGTTATTATCCCAGAGCAAAAATACCTCTTTACTGAGAGGATAAGCGTATTTTCTAAAAGTTTCTTTTTCCTTAACATTCCAATAACGCTCAACATAACTGCGGGTTACAATGCGCTGTGCCATCTCCTCTCCTTTGAAGATCAATGCTTTAGCTATGATATTTTGGGTGGCATAAATACCATAACCGGCAATGGCATTGCCCTTCATAGTGTATTTTTTTTGCTTGCGTTGATGGCGGGCAATACCCTCCTCAATTATCTTTTTAAGAAAACCAGCCTGGCCAATGCCATCGGCTTTTAAGATATAATCAGCCGAGCCTTCGTAGCCATCTTTATAAAAAACCGAGCAGGTAAAGTTTATTTCCAGGAAGAAGATCTCGTTTTTATCGTTTACCCTAAAATCGAGCCGGGCATAACCAGCGCCGCCAAAACCCTGGAAGATTTGCAGGGCTGCATCTTTTAATTGCAGCTTCCAAAACAGGATCGTTGCAGGGAATATTTGCTTCGGGATGTAGCTCAGATGTTTTTAAAGCATAGGTTTTAAATGCAAAACCTTCCGGGAAAATATATTCAATGGGTTTAAATACGGTACAGGTCTTTTCATCCTCGGCATTGGCAACCAGCATTACGGTAAACTCTCTTCCCTGTATATATTCTTCAACCAGTAGCGGTCCATATTCATCTAATATCTCTGTGCATTTTTGCAGAAGCTCTTCTTTATTATGAACCAGTGAATGTTCATCAATACCTAAACTATCACCGGCTTTATCTGGCTTAACAAACAAAGGGTATTGTAAATGACTGCAATTCTTTCTCCAGACAATCCAGCGTTTCAATTAATGCAAATGCAGGTGTTTTTATGCCGGCTGTATAAGCCACATATTTCATCAGGTCTTTTGGTGGATCGTATAACAAAGATGTTGGACCGGTAAAAGGAAGATTCAGCAACTCCATAAAATAAATCACATCAATGGATGGAATGCTCCACTCCAGGTAACCTTCGCAAAGGTTTACAAAAACATCGTAGTTCTTTTTCTTAAGCTCTTTAAGTTGTTTGTAGGTAGATAAGTTTATTCAACAACACATGATCGAATGTTGCACCAGGCATTAAGTGGCTGATATCTCTTGGCAGGGTCATAATTTTGATAATCAACATCAGAAGTGGAATAGTCGGGTTGAAGAACACAAATTTTCATAATGACTATTTTATCGAGGCTTAAGATATTACCCAGCTATTCGCTCTTTTTAACTGGCTTGCCGACAGGCGGGTGAAAGCATCATTTATAATTTCTGCAACCAGTTGGGTAAATGTATTTCCGCTAAAGCGCAGTATGGCGCCAATTGATGTATAATCTTCATCTTCACTTAAACCGCATTGGGCATTTACTTCCAGCACATATAATTTACCGGTTTCTTTATCCATCCTTATATCGGCCCGGGTATAGCCGCAACCCTTGCAGGCAACAAATGCATCCCAGCTTATCTTTTTTATTTCATCAATCAACGAAGCGTCGGGCAAAGCATATTCATAAAAATTGGCTTCGTTGGGCATGGGTTTTTCATCTTCATAAATTTCCCAAAGCCTGTCGAAGGATAAAAATTTTTCCTGCTCGGGCAATGATTCATGAAAAACCCTTTCAACCGGTGTATATATTTTAGCTTCTTTAGGATTATTGTAAGAGCCGGATAATCATCACTGTAAATTCCGGTCCGGTAATAAATGATTCAGCAATCAACCCATCAGCCGCCAGGTCCCATCCCCGGTAACCATCAAACATTTTGTTTACCTGCTCTTCTAATTCAGCTTGATTATTAACAACATTCTTAATTCCCACTCCCATACTTCCACCGGAAACAGATGGTTTAACAATCACCGGCGTGCCGAGTTAATTCAAAAATATTGTTGATGTCGATCTTTATCATGAATGGCTTTCCACCTGGCTGAAGGAACACCGGCTTTATCAAAAGCCTTTTTCATGGGTATTTTAGAAGTGGTGATGTGGTAGAAGTATTCATCAGAGCCGGTATAGATCAATCCTTTTTCTTCCAATAATTTTACAACCGAAATACCGGGCGTGCCGTTAACCTCATCTCCATCGCACAAATTAAAAACCACGGGGGTTTTATGGCCAAAGTCTTTTTCCTTTGCGATGAATTCTATAACATCGGGATAATTATTGATAGTAACAGGCTGCCATTTCCACTCAATGCCCAGCTCTGCAAAAGTTTTTTCGTACTCGGCAATGCTTTGGCAAAAATCGTAATAATAATCAATATTGGCATCGCTGGTTTCTAAAAGCGGTGCCAGTACCCAAACTTTTATTTGACCGAAAGATGGAGGAGACAATAATGGTTTTAAAGCTGCCATAGAAAATATGGGCGGTTACAGGGATAATTTTTGTCTTACCTGTTGCCTTATAAAATCGGTTAGTTTATATTTTGAAAGTGTTTCAACAGAAAGATGCGAAGCGCCGTTTATTAATTGTAAACATGCCTGCAGTGCCGCAATTACAAACAAAGGGCTGTGCCATTTCCCATTCGGTACTGGGGTAAAAAAAAGTAAACTCATCGCCTGGTTGTATGGGTTGTAAACAAACCAGCTCCATAGTGGTGGTATTAAAAAAAATATTGGGGCTGCAGCTGTGATTAATGTATTGCAAAAAATCCGGTATAAGCGTAATATGCCTGTCGGTGCCGGTTTGTACGGTTAAGTAGGTTGCATACTTTCTGAATTTTGTCTGCACTGAACTTAGCTGATCACATCGCCGGGTAGAAAAGCTAACGGCGGCAAATAAAGATTTTTGATTGGTTGAATTATTCAGTAACAACATTTGCAAAAATGTGCTTACTGATAACTTCGGATGATGGGGCAGTAATAGAAGTTGTTATCATGCGGATTTGGATGGGAATGACCCGTAAAAGTTTAAAATATTTTAATTTTATTTTTAGCAAGCATTTCTATTCAGTAAATGTATAAAAGCATTGATTAATAAAAAAGATAAAAGGCTGTTATTATTGAATAGTGGATTAATAGCGATATTGTGTGTATAACCGTCAGTAGTAGTTTTATTGCTTAAACTATTTCATTTTATGTCAGAAGAACCTAATCAACCCAACCCGGAATTACTGCTGCAACTGGTACAAATGAAAATGCCTTTTGGAAAATATAAAGACAGAGTTTTGTGCAACTTGCCGGTTTCGTACCTGGAATGGTTTCAACGAAAAGGTTTTCCAAAAGGCAAGCTGGGTATGTTGCTTGAAACTTTATACGAAATAAAGATCAATGGGCTTGAAGCATTACTGGAACCACTTAAAAGGCTATAGTTTATTAATTGGCGATAGCAAAGGTTAGATATACATAAGGGTTTATTGACCATTCGTCGTTCATCTCCCGGTCAATATTACCATACCTTAGGTCAAGCATATTACCCGATTGGTTTATCTCCCACAGCGTAAGTGGTTTTTTACCCGCTTCTGTTTGTACAATTTCGGGTATCATTTCTGTAAGCATGCCATTCCAGCAAAGATGTATCAGCTTTTCTTTTTGCGAAAGCTGTTTATCATTTTTATTACTGTTCAATTCGATCCAGTCTCTTTGAAAAAAACGGCTGTTGCTCATCAATAATATTTCCAGGTTAGTAGAGTTGTTTTTCATTTTATGAGCTTTAAAGTGGCTCAATACTTTGATGCGGTTTAACAAAGAATGTAATAAAGTAACCCTGTAATTTCTTGTTAATAACGAAAAATAAGGGCGAATGGTTTTAAAAGTATGTGAAGGGTGAAGGGTTGGGCTTGAGATTTAATGGAGGCGATTCTAATCAGATATAAAGGTTATATAAAACAAAAAAGACCCAACCTAAGTTGAGTCTTTTTGTGGTGTGGGTCCCGATAGCGATCGGGACGACACAAGGATTTTCAGTCAATACATTTAGTTTTTACAAACAAAAAACCCCGACATTTCTGTCAGGGTTTCTTGTGGTGTGGGGCGGGATTGAACCGCCGACACAAGGATTTTCAGTCCTTTGCTCTACCAACTGAGCTACCGCACCATCGCTTTAATATCGAATAAGTAATATTAATATTGGGCAGCAAAAATAAGGGTATTCTGCCAAATATTAAATATTCAATCTAAAATATTCCATTAATTCCCGTATTCACATAAAAACTTGATCCGCATCAGTTTTAACTGTTCCCAGTTAAAATTACTGTCGGCCAGTTCTTCCTGGGCTACCTGTAAGGAAGAGGTTTCGCAGCTTTTAAAATAATCCATTATTTCTTCCTGCTCATATTCATCCACCATTTCATCAATGGCATAATCCAGGTTTAGCTTGGTGCCACTGGCCACAATGGTTTCCATTTCTTCCAGCAATTCATCAATACGCAGGTCATTGGTTTTAGCAACAGTTTCCAGAGGGATTTTTTTATCTACGTTCTGAATGATAAAGATTTTATTGTTATTCCTGTTTACCACACTTTTCATTACAAAATCATCTGGCCTTACAATATCATTTTCTTCCACATATTTTGTAATCACATCTAAAAATGGTTTACCATACCGATGGCTTTTCCTTTACTTACTCCACTTATTTTTTCCAGCTCAGCCATAGTGGTGGGGAACATGGTTGCCATATCTTCCAGGCTGTTTTCTAAAAAGATAACAAAGGGAGGCAGATTTTTTTCTTTGGCTACTTTTTTACGCAGGTCTTTTAACAGCTCCATTAATTTTTCATCAGCAGCAGCAGCATCAGCAGCTGCCTGTTCACTTTCTTCATCATCGGCATTGGCTTCTTCAAATAAATTATTCAATACAATTTTAAAAGAAGTTGGTTTTTTTAAAAATGCTGCTCCTCTTTTGTAAACTTTAAAAGGCCATACTCCACAATATCTTTTTCAATTAATCCAGCCAGCAACATCTGGCGTATCAGGCTGTTCCAGAAATGATTTTCTTTATCATTGCCGCTGGCAAAAACATCCAATTCTTCGTGCCGGTACATTTTTACCTGTGGAGTTGCCTTACCGGCAAGAATGAGTAAAGTATATTCAACAGGAAATTGTTCGCCCAAGGCTTTAATGATCTTTAAAACAGTAACAGCACTCGTCTTTAGCTTCAATTTTTTCTTTTGGGTTTAAACAGTTATCGCAATGGCCGCAACTTTTTTTATCATCATAATGTTCTCCAAAATAATGCAATAAAATTTTTCTGCGGCAAACACTGCTTTCGGCATAAGCAACAGTTTCATTTATTAACTGTGCGCCAACTTCTCTTTCGCTGAGTGGCTTATCTCTCATCAGATGTTCCAGCTTGGCCACATCTTTATGAGAATAATACAGAATACATTTTCCTTCCATACCATCTCTTCCGCCACGGCCGGTTTCCTGGTAATAATTTTCTATTGATTTGGGAATATTATAATGAATTACAAAACGGATATCGGGTTTATCAATACCCATACCAAAGGCAATGGTGGCCACAATTACATCTACATCTTCATTTAAAAACTGGTCCTGTCTTTCTGCCCTTAATTTACTGTCTAACCCGGCATGATAAGCCACTGCTTTTATACCATTTGCCATCAGCATTTTTGCAAGTTCTTCGGTTGTTTTACGGTTGAGGGTATAAATAATACCACTTTTATTTTTATGCTGCTGAATAAAACGAACAATACTTTTATTGGTTTGTTCCAGGTTTATTTTTGGCTGAATTTCGTAATATAAATTTGGCCGGTTAAAAGAAGAGATAAATATTTTCGGTTTACGTAAACCCAGGTTCTTTAACAATATCACTTTGCACTTTTGGTGTAGCCGTTGCAGTTAATGCAATCACCGGAACATTTTCATCGATCAGGTCCATCATCTCCCTCAGCCTTCGGTATTCCGGCCTGAAATCATGTCCCCACTCCGAAATACAATGGGCTTCATCAACTGCAAAAAAAGAGATCTTAAGGTCTTTAAAAAATGCAATATTCTCTTCTTTTGTCAGGGTTTCAGGGGCCACATACAGCATTTTTGTTTTGCCGGTTGTCAGATCATCTTTTACAATTTTTTGCTGTCCTTTATTTAATGTGCTGTTTAAAAAATGGCCACATCATCTTTACTGCTGTAGCTGCGTACCAGGTCAACCTGGTTTTTCATCAGAGCAATTAATGGAGAAACAATAATGGCAACACCTTCACTGATCATTGCCGGTAACTGGTAACATAGACTTTTTCCACCACCGGTAGGCATGATCACAAAAGTATCATTGCCGCTCAGAAGGCTTTCAATAATTTCTTCCTGCGGCCCTTTAAAACCATCAAATCCAAATTGATGCTGTAGCTGTGTAGACAGGTCAGGTTGATTTTTTAATGCAGACTTTTTTGATTGCAAGCGGTTTAAGTTTCGCTTCTTTTTACTGGATTGGATTTTGTTTTACTGTTGCCATAATTTTACCTTCTCGTTGATTTGATCATTTGATCTGTATCTATTTTATTAACAGGCTTTTTTAAAGGGCAGCGAAGTTAATTCAATACTGCCGCAAAATCAAACCCAATCTGTATCAACAGCTTTAATTAACTAGTCTTTTTCAATCACTTAAGTTAATGCAAAATATATTCAACCTGCAAAAAATCAACTGCTAAAATTAATTATGTCAAAATCATGCAGCTGTATTACTACAAATGCCGTTCTTTGCATTATGAATGATTTAAAGTAGGTTTGCGGCATTACTGATGAATACTGAAAAAATCATACCGGTTGCACTTACGCACAATAGAGCTGGAAGCCAATCTGTAAGCGGCTTAAAACTATTTATTAATGCAGATTTTGTAAAAGCAGTAGAACAGATTGCTGTCAGCAAAGGAAGACTGATTGTAAGCGGAATTGGAAAAAGTGCCATCATAGCCCAAAAAATAGTTGCTACATTAAACAGCACCGGAACCCCCTCTATATTTATGCATGCTGCAGATGCCATACATGGCGACCTGGGAATGATACAGACCGATGATATGGTATTGGTGATCAGCAAAAGCGGCGAAAGCCCCGAAATAAAAGTATTGGCTCCCTTGGTAAAAAATTTTGGAAATACATTGATAGGCATGGTTGGCAATATGCAATCTTATCTGGCACAACAACAGCGATATTGTTTTAAACACCACGGTTGAACAGGAAGCCTGCCCCAATAACCTGGCTCCCACCAGCAGCACTACTGCACAAATGGTAATGGGTGATGCACTGGCTGTTTGCCTGATGGAACTGAAAGGATTTAACACAGATGATTTTGCAAAATATCATCCCGGCGGCACATTGGGCAAAAAATTATATTTAAGGGTAGAAGAACTGGTCATCACAAAATGCCAAACCCAAAGTATTGCCTACAGCAACCATAAAAGAAGTGATCGTAGAAATGACACAAAAAAGATTGGGTGCAGCAGTTGTGGTTAATGAAACAGAAAATATTTTAGGCATTATTACCGATGGTGATCTGAGGAGAATGCTGGAAAAAACAGATAGATTTGAAAACCTGCAGGCAAAAGATATCATGAGCAGCAACCCAAAAACGATTAGCATCAGATGTATTGGCAGTACATGCACTGGAAGAAATGCGGAAGCATAATATCAGCCAGCTGGTTGTAGAGGAAAATGAAAAGTATGCAGGTATTATTCATTTACACGATCTGGTAAAAGAAGGGATCATATAATTATAACATGAACAAAAATAATTACGTAGCCATAATGGCCGGAGGTATTGGAAGCAGGTTTTGGCCCATGAGCCGTACCGATTATCCCAAACAATTTCTCGATATATTAAATACCGGCCGAACACTTATACAGGCAACATTTGACAGGTTTGCAAAATTTATTCCTGCAGAAAATATTTATATTGTAACATTTGAACAATATAAGGATATTGTTGCCAAACAATTCCCGAATTGCCTGTAGAAAATATTTTATGTGAACCTTCCCGGAAAAATACGGCACCATGTATTGCATATATTTCATACAAACTGCAACAGCTAAATCCCAATGCCAATTTAATTTGTGCACCTGCCGATCATTTAATTACAGATGAAGAAGGTTTTAAAAAAGTATGTAAAGATGCATTGCATTTTACCGCTCATATAAAAGCATTGATCACACTGGGTATAAAACCCACACATCCCAATACGGGATATGGTTATATACAATATGAACAACATGCGGTAAGTGATAATGTGTATAAAGTAAAAACCTTTACCGAAAAACCCGATATAGAACTGGCAAAAACATTTATTGCCAGCGGCGATTTTTTATGGAATGCCGGCATTTTTGTATGGCAGGTAAAAAATATCATCAAGGCATTTGAAAAATATTGCCCGAAATGCAGAAGTATTTGAAGCAGAAAAAAATAATTTCAATACAAAAAAAGAAAAAGAAGCCATTGAACGAATTTATCCGCAATGTGTAAATATTTCCATTGATTATGGCATAATGGAAAAAGCAGATAATGTCTATATCATTCCTTCTTCATTTGGCTGGAGCGACCTGGGTACCTGGGCAAGCGCTTATGATAACCTTGAAAAAGATTATCTCGGAAATGCTGTTGCAGGCAATCAATGTAATGGTGATTGATGCAACCAAAAATATGGTACATGCCGATAATAAAAAACTGGTTGTGTTACAGGGGCTTGATGATTTTATTAGTAGTGGATACCAAAGATGTATTACTGATCTGTAAAAAAGATAAGGAACAGGAAATAAAAGAATATGTTGCAGAAATAAAAAGGAACAAAGGCGATAAATACCTGTAAGATTTATTTAAAACTGTCAGCCTGAGCTTGTCGAAGGCGGGTTATTAAAGTAAACCGGTTCGACAAGCTCACTGACAATCTCCAAGCTCAAATTTTTCATTGCAAAACTCTTTTTAAATATTCTCCTGTTGATACCAACCATACAAAGCAAACTTCCCGATGTAGGCACCACCATTTTTACAGTAATGAGTGTGCTGGCCAACGAACACAAAGCCATTAACCTTGGCCAGGGTTTTCCGGATTATGAAATGAGTGAGAGAATTGATCGCTCTGGTGAACAAAGCCATGCAGGATGGGCATAATCAATATGTACATATGAACGGCCTGCCTGCATTAAGAGAACGGCTGGCAGAAAAAATAGCAGGCCTTTATGCTACAACATGTTAATCCCGAAACAGAAATTACCATTACACCCGGCGGTACTTATGCCATTTATACAGCACTTACCACCATATTGCAACCCGGCGATGAAGTGATAGTTTTTGAACCGGCTTACGACAGTTATATTCCCACTATTGAAATTAATGGGGCTGTGCCTGTTTTAATTCCGCTTGTTTATCCCGATTATAAAATTGACTGGGAACTGGTAAAACAAAAAATCACAGCCAAAACAAAACTCATCATGCTGAACACGCCGCACAATCCAACGGGAGCTGTGTTGGGTGCAGATGATATTGTGCAATTGCAAAGTATTGTAAAAGATACAGGCATTTTTATTTTGAGTGATGAAGTGTATGAGCATTTGATCTTTGATGGTAAGAAACATGAAAGCATGTTGCGTTATCCCGATCTGTACGAAAGAAGTTTTGTTTGCTTTTCATTTGGTAAGGTTTACCACTGCACCGGCTGGAAGATGGGTTATTGTGTTGCCCCGCCGGCATTGATGAAAGAGTTCAGAAAAGTACACCAGTTCAATTGCTTTAGCTGCAACAGCCCGGTACAGTTTGCACTCACAGAATTTTTACAGCAGAAAGAAAATTATTTACAGCTGGGTGATTTTCTGCAGCAAAAAAGAGATTACTTGCAAAACCTGATGCAGCAAACAAAATTTAAACCACTGCCATCTTACGGAAGTTATTTTCAATTATACAGTTACAGCGGTATTAGTGATGAAAGCGAAAAAGATTTTGCCATACGGCTTAACCAAAGAATATGGCGTGGCTACCATACCCACATCAGTATTTTATAAAAACGGCGAAGATAATAAAGTACTGCGCTTTTGTTTTTCTAAAAAAGAAACCACGCTGGAAGAAGCAGCAAACAGGTTGATGAAACTATAGATGTCTGGCCGCTAAATCAGCTTTTACCACAAAGAACACTAAGGAAATACAGCACAAAGAGCACAAAATATTTTGTGTCTTTTGTGGCTTGAGTGCTAAACCCCAAACTGCATTAAATGATGATCTAAATGTTTGTACATGCTTTGGCCCCATTGCTCCGGTGTAAATGCCCCAAACATGGGATGCGGATATTTACCCACATTACCCGGCCCGGCATGGTGAAACTGATTGATCATAGCCAATAAGCTCCTGCTTTTCTTTTTCAAAATCACGTTCATCTTTAATGATAAAATTGGGGGCCGTTGGCAGGTTCGTTTCCAGGGCTCATCATTATATAGTTTTGATTTTATCATCCAGCCAACCAATAACCCCAAAATACTACGTGGCATTTTTTTATCGCTCAGCGGCACTTTAAATGCTTCTTTGCAATGTGCCAGCATTTGCGCCACATTCATTTTGCCCCACTGGCGTTGGGTATTGGGCGTAAGTGTATTCAGGCGGTTGATGATCTCTGTGTAAGTGTCTTTATCAAATAAATTTTTCATGTGCTGTTATTTTGCTAAAGGTATAAATTTTTTTAGCTGTGGTTATCAGCAGGCTGCACACTGCTTATATACAATACGTGCCTAAGCTGTGCATTTTACAGCTTAGGACGTAAGCCGCAAAATGTGCTGTGGAAAAATCGATAATGTGGATTTTTAGCCAACGAAAGGGCTTTGCGCAGGTGTGGCATTATAATTTCTTCCGCCCGTAACCGCCGCTTGGCTTTGTGATAAAGATAAATATTAAGAACTAATGTTCAGCGATGTTTGTCCCGCCCGAACAAATGCCGCTATGTTGTTACTGTTGATTGCTACAACCTCAAGCCAGCCTTGCAGCAAAACCCAATGTGCTTGTTGCACAACTAAGATATTCACACAATGTTAATGAAGCAAAAAGAAGAATAATTTTTGCAGTAAATACTTCATGCAAGGCAAAAAACATTTAACCGAAAAACTGTTTTTAAGTTTTCAACTAAGTCAGCGTGTACCGGCGGATAATTTTTACCGTCGTTTAACAGAACAATTGGATTTGCAATTTGTGTATAAAAGCACCAAAAAATATTATGGTAGAGAAGGTCAGCAAAGCATAGATCCTGTTGTGTTCTTTAAACTGATACTCATTGGCTATTTAGAAAACCTGAACAGCGACCGCAAAATTATTGACCACGCAAAAATGCGCTTAGATATTCTTTACTTTCTGGGCTACGACCTGGATGAAGAACTTCCCTGGCACAGTACGCTCAGCCGTACGCGGCAATTATATGGCGAAGAGGTTTTTAAAGAACTCTTCAGTAAAGTGCTGGGTCTTTGCGTACAAAAAGGCATGCTTAGCGGCAGGCGGCAAGCCATAGACAGCGCCTACATAAAAGCAAATGCCAGCATGGACAGCCTGGTGGAAAAAGAAATTATTGAAGATGGGCAGCAATACCTGCACGAACTTCAGCAGGATGAATATGGTAAAAACATACAACAACACGATCATGTAATGCAGGATGACCGAGATAACGATACCATCACCCAAAGCCGTAACAACAGCACCAAAAGTCATCATGACTGGAAAGCGAAAGAATATAAAACCACCCCTGGCGGCAAATCCATTTCAAAACAATCCGGTGATAACGATAAGGAACAGAGCCGTTCAAAATTTGTAAGCAATCATACCCATTACAGCACCACCGACCGTGAAGCAAGAGTAAGTGTAAAGCCCGGTAAACCCCGCCAGTTAAATTACAGTATGCAAACCTCGGTAGATATGGGCAGCCATGTAATTACCAATACCGAAGCCCACCTGGCCGACAGGCGTGATAGTGAATGCCTGCCACAGGTATTGCAAAACACCATCAGTAACTTACAACAGCATGATCTTACAGTAGAAGAAATAGCAGCCGATACAGGCTATAGCAGCGGTGAAGCGCTGCAAAACTGCATTGACCAAAACATTACCGCCTACATACCCAACTTTGGCCAGTATAAAACGGAAAGAAAAGGATTTACTTACCATGAACAGCAGGATTATTACCAATGCGAACAGGGAGCAAAATTGCCTTACAAAAAAACATGGCAGGATAAAAAAGGTTATTATAGAAAGCAATACCGCAGCAGTTCGCTGGATTGCAAAAACTGCCCGCTAAGAAAAAATTGTATTGGCAAAACTGCCGACTATAAAAAGATAGAACACACCATCCATAAACCCCTTTACGAGCAGATGCATGAACGGCTGCAGACCCCTTATGCCAAAGCCATGAAAAAACGGCGACAGGCTACCGTAGAGCCGGTGCTGGGTACGCTGATAAACTTTATGGGAGTGCGCCGCATATGGTCAAGAGGATTAGTAGGGGCAAACAAGTTCATGCTGGGGGCAGCCATTGCATACAACCTTAAAAAATGGCTCAACTTTAAAGCACCCAAAACTAAAACAGCAACAATGGCTTTAAAAAGCACTAAAAAAAGCCTTGTGTTTTACTTTTTTAGTCTATGGCAACTTCTGCTTCACCACAACAGCAACTACAAAATAAAAATCTCTCTTAACTAAAAAACAAAAACCTCCGTGCGATTAAGGGAAAAAATTGTTTTCTGAAGGTAGTTGTGCAACCGCCACCCATGTTGTGTGCTGTGCTATTTCCGCTTGAACCAATTCTCAATTTTCACTCCGTCCAACCGCTCAAAGTCTTTTACATTGTCGGTTACCAAAGTGAGTTTATTTTCAATCGCAGTAACACCAATTAAAAGGTCAAACTCGTCGTGCATTGGTTTTCCAATTTTTCTAAGTCTAACTTTTTCTTTTGCATAACGCTTGATTGAACCATAAATAGGAATTATTGAAAGTCCACTTACAAATGCGTCAACCGATTTGTGAGATTTTGTTGGGTTATCGCTGTTCTCTGCACCATAACGAAGTTCCACAACTGTTATTTCTGAAATGAAGCAGTTTTCCCGTCCTTTTTGTTTTATGAGGTCGTCCAAGTTTAATTTTCCTCGCAAGAAGAAAACGCAAATATTTGTGTCAAGTAGATACTGCATTAGAATTTGATTTCTTTATTTCTAAATTTTCTACTTGATTTAATGTCTGCTATTATTTCTTCTGCTGTTTTTTCAGAAGAAAAAGCTCCAAATGATTTGTAAAATTTGCTATCCTTTGTTGTCTTCTCGGTTTTTAATGACTTTGAAAGACTTTCTATTAACTCAATTTTACTCAAAGAACTAAGTCCCTCGAATAAACCTGAATAAGTTTCAACGATATGTCTGTCTGTATAACTCATTGTAATTTTTGAAGTAAAGTTAAGAAATTTTCTGTCACTTTTAGGGTGTCAAAACGCATAGCACACAACGTTCGAGGCTTTGTGCAGTTGGGGAATTGACCAACTGTCTGCCCGGAACTGAAGCTAAATTTATAACTAAAAGCCGAAGTTAAGAACTACTGCCCGGCAGAATTACGTCCGCCGAAACCAAAGCTTGGATATGCACTGCCGATGATTGCTACAACGTCATGCCCCAATTGCACAAAACCTTTTGTGCTTGTTGCACAACTAAGATATTCACACAATGTTAATGAAGCAAAAAGAAGAATAATTTTTGCAGTAAATACTTCATGCAAGGCAAAAAACATTTAACCGAAAAACTGTTTTTAAGTTTTCAACTAAGTCAGCGTGTACCGGCGGATAATTTTTACCGTCGTTTAACAGAACAATTGGATTTGCAATTTGTGTATAAAAGCACCAAAAAATATTATGGTAGAGAAGGTCAGCAAAGCATAGATCCTGTTGTGTTCTTTAAACTGATACTCATTGGCTATTTAGAAAACCTGAACAGCGACCGCAAAATTATTGACCACGCAAAAATGCGCTTAGATATTCTTTACTTTCTGGGCTACGACCTGGATGAAGAACTTCCCTGGCACAGTACGCTCAGCCGTACGCGGCAATTATATGGCGAAGAGGTTTTTAAAGAACTCTTCAGTAAAGTGCTGGGTCTTTGCGTACAAAAAGGCATGCTTAGCGGCAGGCGGCAAGCCATAGACAGCGCCTACATAAAAGCAAATGCCAGCATGGACAGCCTGGTGGAAAAAGAAATTATTGAAGATGGGCAGCAATACCTGCACGAACTTCAGCAGGATGAATATGGTAAAAACATACAACAACACGATCATGTAATGCAGGATGACCGAGATAACGATACCATCACCCAAAGCCGTAACAACAGCACCAAAAGTCATCATGACTGGAAAGCGAAAGAATATAAAACCACCCCTGGCGGCAAATCCATTTCAAAACAATCCGGTGATAACGATAAGGAACAGAGCCGTTCAAAATTTGTAAGCAATCATACCCATTACAGCACCACCGACCGTGAAGCAAGAGTAAGTGTAAAGCCCGGTAAACCCCGCCAGTTAAATTACAGTATGCAAACCTCGGTAGATATGGGCAGCCATGTAATTACCAATACCGAAGCCCACCTGGCCGACAGGCGTGATAGTGAATGCCTGCCACAGGTATTGCAAAACACCATCAGTAACTTACAACAGCATGATCTTACAGTAGAAGAAATAGCAGCCGATACAGGCTATAGCAGCGGTGAAGCGCTGCAAAACTGCATTGACCAAAACATTACCGCCTACATACCCAACTTTGGCCAGTATAAAACGGAAAGAAAAGGATTTACTTACCATGAACAGCAGGATTATTACCAATGCGAACAGGGAGCAAAATTGCCTTACAAAAAAACATGGCAGGATAAAAAAGGTTATTATAGAAAGCAATACCGCAGCAGTTCGCTGGATTGCAAAAACTGCCCGCTAAGAAAAAATTGTATTGGCAAAACTGCCGACTATAAAAAGATAGAACACACCATCCATAAACCCCTTTACGAGCAGATGCATGAACGGCTGCAGACCCCTTATGCCAAAGCCATGAAAAAACGGCGACAGGCTACCGTAGAGCCGGTGCTGGGTACGCTGATAAACTTTATGGGAGTGCGCCGCATATGGTCAAGAGGATTAGTAGGGGCAAACAAGTTCATGCTGGGGGCAGCCATTGCATACAACCTTAAAAAATGGCTCAACTTTAAAGCACCCAAAACTAAAACAGCAACAATGGCTTTAAAAAGCACTAAAAAAAGCCTTGTGTTTTACTTTTTTAGTCTATGGCAACTTCTGCTTCACCACAACAGCAACTACAAAATAAAAATCTCTCTTAACTAAAAAACAAAAACCTCCGTGCGATTAAGGGAAAAAATTGTTTTCTGAAGGTAGTTGTGCAACCGCCACCAATGTTAGGCGACGTATTTACACGAAATTATCTTTAGTGAAAAGTTCCGGATTGGTGTTGAACAATGTATCAAACTTATTCCTTTGCCAAATTCGTGTTTCAATTTTTAATCTATGATTTTTTGGAACGTCTGTTAACTGGTCAAATAGGGCCGGAGTAACGTCATTATTTGTTATTAGCCAATAACCGTCAACACTGTGTTCTAAAACCCGATTTGTCCAATCTGGAACTGTTTTATGATTAATACTGTCGTCCGAATATTTACATTGAACAAGCCATTTTATTTGGCTCTCTTTTCCACCAATATTTCTTGAATTTTCGATTACGATAAAATCTCTGCCGCGGTCTGCAGCATTTGTTTTCCCAACCGGCTGAATTTCTATCAGGTTTTTATGTTTCGAAAGGACAATTTCACAAAGACATTCAAAGTGTGTTCCTTTTGGGTCTTTGAGTTTTGTCCAATCAACTTTTTTGTAAGGTTCAAAATTGAAAAATGGATTTGCGTAGTCAACTCTCTCTGTCAAGACCGTTCTCTCTTCTTCAACATATTCATCAAAGCCTAAAAGTAATGCTATAACGAAAAGTGAATTGTCGTTCATTAGCAGCCCGAACAAATTTCCATCTGGCGAAGCGACATATTCTTTAATATAAAATGAATACTCCCAATTTATAGAAGAAATCGCTTGTTTTATGTTAGTAAGCAAATTTGATCTGAAAGCAAATGACTTTTCGCCTTGGCTTACTAAAGTGTAAGTCTGGCCGATATAATAGCTATTGATAGGAGTTAAGTTCTCAATATTATTTTTAAAATTGGCAGGCAATAATTCTTTGTTTGCTTTCCAATGTATAAATCCAGAATGTTTGTTGTCGTCAACGTAAATGCCAACAAGCGTCTCCTTTGTAGTAATTATTTTGCCGCCTTTGTTTTCTTCATTCGTTTTTTCCAAAGGCATGAAGCCAATGTCCTTAGCTATCATTTCAAAAAGATATAGAATTGTGTCGTCCAAAAAATCCTGTCCGCAAGAACCTTCACAATCTCCCGAAGAGAAGTTTTTAATGCACTGGGATTTTGAAGGATAATAGCCATATCCTTTCATGAAATCTTCGCTGTCCAGAAACTTTTCTTTTTCTGGACAGTCGTCTATTTCTTCTGCAAGTTGTTCTTTGAAGTCGCTCATAATATGTCGCCTAACGGCCAGGGCTTTCTGCTGTGCTGGTATTCATTGAATGTCCAGCCCGGAACCGCAGCCGATTTGAAAAACTGATGTTGAAGTTAACAACAAAAAGCTAAATAGAATTACGTCAGCCCAATATTAGATGATAGCGATATGAAGCTCATTGTTACTACGTCTGCCAGCATAGCAGAAAACCCAATGTTGTATGTTCGCCCTTCGTCTTGGTAATTTGAATTGAAAGTATGTGTCCAACGAAGCAGAGTGTGTCCCCGGAAGCGTGGGAACAAGGCAGGCTCTTTTGCAAGGTTGGCTTTTGTCCGTCGGCTTTGTGTGCCTTGCAAATGTGCCTGACTTGGTGCGTCGGCTAATTCTGATACTGTCTAATTTTTCTATTAGTGATTTTCCGATTTAGGTAAAGATTGAATTAATTCAATAAATTGCGCTTAGTTTTCTATTTCTAAATTTGAACCTTTTAAATGTCAATTCCCGATAACAATACTTCGAATAGTAATTTCAACGGCTTAATAGATCTGAATTCTTTTCTTGATCAGGAAGGCTTATCAAGATGTTTTCCCTCAGACACGACTCATTCAACACTTAAAAAAATAGAGATTGAATCTAATGTAAGCTTTAACAAAACCCCGGATTTATTTCTTAAAAACGCAATAACAAAATTCTGGGAAAGAAATAAAGGGAAACGGGTTGAAAAAATATTGCCTAAAATGGCACTGGTTGCATCAACGGTTGAAGAGTTGAATACTTTTTTGAGACCAGCTGTTGAAAAGGTTATTGACGATATGCATTTATCCACGATAAAGGTTTTGGGTATTCCGGGGAAATCAGGTAACACATCAAATGAGGAGTTAATTGAATTTGAGAACCTGGACACACCGGGGTCAGAAAAACAATTTGTTTTATTGACAAACGAAGTAAAAAAAATATGGACATGTCGTTCATTGTTTGGAATTGCATTACCGTACAGAATAGAATTCGCAGACCTTTTACTACAGCAATTAGCCTATTGTTTGCATCCTCTTGGAGAAGATCATCAGGTCTGCCAGGCTTTTCTTTCAGACGAAAATGCTGAAACCTTGATTTCAACCTTAAAAAAAGATTTTAACCTTAACGGGTAAGTTTAAGAATCAGATAGCATGTCGAATAGGGCTTCAGTGAAGCGGAAATCAAACTCGGTAAGCATCTCATTGGATGACATAATTGCGAAAAAATGTATGAAGGTTGTAGTTACCATATTGCAATGTAAAAGAGTTGCACTTCCGTATATCTTTCTAAAGTATGCTCTTCCAGCAATGAGAGATTTGTGTGATTTTGAAATCGAGCCATATCTAATTCAGCATATAGGAATTGATTCATCCGACGGGCATCTTGAGACCAACAGACTTCCAAATACTAAACTTGATTTAGTTGCCGAATGGACACAATCAGGAAAATATTCCAATGCTATAATAATTCAACATAATACTACATTTTCCAAATATCCAAGCTTGCCTTCTGTAAGGATCGGGGTTGAAACGGCCATAGAAACTAAAGCAGATTTTCATTTATGGCTTGAAGATGATGCATTGATTTTTGATACCCATTGCGGTGATTGGCCCAATATAATGGGGGGTAGCTTTTTGGGGGTATACCATGCTAAAAAGGAAGGCTATGTCAACTCTGCCTATCTTCTAAGTTCAATCAAATTTGATGAACTTTTATTGCCAGCATTACAAGATCAGACCCAATGGGATATTTCTGAATCCATGTATCACAACGTAAATGGGCAAAGGATGCTCAACATTCATAGCAAAAGGTTAGAACCTACCATTGCCCGGTATAGCAGAAATAGATGGGCATTACTAAATTCAGATTTTGCGGCCAGGATAAATCCGAATAAAAATCAAAGCTCCGTTAATTTGTATAGACTTGTCAAGAGTTTAGCGCCTGAATCCCTTTCATTGCTTGAATTGGATTTTGATAAAGAATACCTAAATTATATTAAACGAAATTTATAGATAGCGATGAAAGCCATTATACCAGCTGCAGGAAAAGGAAGTAGGCTGATGCCTATATCTCTTGCTATTCCTAAAGAACTGCTTCCGGTAGTAGATAAACTGGCAATTGATTATGTATTATCGGAAGTATTGCAAAACGGTATCAATGAGATTATCCTCATCATAAGTAAAGAGAAAGAAATTGTCCGGGCTTATCTGGAAAAGCAGTATCCGAAATCAAACTCATATGAAATTAAGTATATTTATCAGGAATGCTTGGATGGTCTTGGTGGGGCAATCGAGCTTGGAAAAAATGATCTATCAGATGAAAAGTTTTTTTGTGTAGTATTACCTGATAACTTATTCCCGGAATCAGACAATAATGTTTTAAAAGAACTGATAAGCATAAATTCAGAATTTAAAATTCCCTGTATTAGCGTTGAAGAGCTGATACCCTTGGAAACCATGCTCAGGGGAGTGATTAAAGCCGATATTCAGCAACCACAATCCTTTGGGATAATAGAAGACCTTATTGAGAAACCAAATAAAATTTTGAATGGATATCAATATTCAATTACTGGCAGGTACATTTTGCCGGGCTCTGTTTTTAAAGTGTTGTCTGAGCAAAAGAAAAATGGGAATGGATATGAATTTGACCTGACAATAGCACTTAAAGAGCTGATTAGTAAAAAGAATCTTATTGGCTATTTACAAAAGGAAAGACGTTTTGATATCGGCAGTTTTAAGGGCTATTTTGAAACAGTTTTCAGCTTTGGTAAAGGAAGAAGTGATTTTAATAATATTTTGGGAAATTATACCGTCCATTGATTATTTCATACATAACCATGTCGGGCAACATATCTTTTAGTAAGCGATTGAGATATAGCAGGGCATAGTTCACGATACTGTCCTTTGATTAATTCTATATTAAGCCAAAGTGGTGATCTTGCATCATGCATCTTTTTAGGCCCGTAGTCGAATACATCGTTCCATAAATATTTTGTATAGGGATCACTTTTAGCATCTCTTTTGTATATCCGTGTATTTTTTTCATTGATAGTTAGTTCATAAAGTTCAGTTGCTGCAGCCGGCAATTTTTGTGGTTCAATAGTAAAATTATTACTGATATGGTTTAACAATATATAGAGTTGAATCCGATGAGTAATTTCACCGTGAATACGACTTGCTCCATAATCATAAAATACCTGATGTGAACTGATGATTTTCCTAAATGTTTCCATGGGCAATTTTATTCCACCTTCTCCTACTCCCTCATTACCAGCAGGAGCATAAGCTATCTCACTGGAAAAACCGAACTGTAATTCATGTTTTCTCAAAACAAATTCTAATTCATCATCTGGCACCGTATTTCCAAATTCATCAAAATGTGCTGTTTCGATTTTAAAGCCTGAAGTCATTACTTCGTTTACTTCTTTTTCAAGTAAAGAAAGAAAATAGCCGAGTTTCTTAAAATCGGTAAATATCCCGACTAGTTCATCAAAAATAATACGGTGTTTCTTCTTCCAATTGCGGATACAAAGTTTTAAAATCAAGAATGCTATTCATAAGTAGTTATTTATAAATTGCCAGGGGTAGTATGTAAGAATCAGCTCCTCCATGAATTTTTTTTGAACTTGTACTTGCTAACGCAATTGTACCTACATGTTTAGTTCCGGAAAAATAGCTCATAAATTGAATATTTGCTTTCTTTAGTTCCATTGATCCTGAGTATGCTTTAACAGGTATTCTTTGAACAATACAAGGGAGAAATTCTTGTGCCACATAGCCTGATTGTCCTTTTATATCATCCATTAGTTTAGCTCTTTGCTTATTGGAAGGGTTTTTTAAAACATAAACTTCTTTTGCCCCTGTAGTGTCTCCCTTTTTAATGACAACATTTTTAAGAATTGTTTGCTCTAGTTGACTTACAGAACCGTCGGCCCATTGAATAATATTGTCCTGTATTAATCCAGAATCCGGACAAATCATTTTCAAATAATCATAACTATCTGTGCCAAGAACGCTAAGGTAATGGTCTTTGTAGCTATTATTTTTCCATGCCCAGAACCAAAAATTATTTTCCAGGTATGCATGAAACCCGGGAAATACAAAGATATTCCCGTTTCTAAATTGATGTAGCACTCCTTCAATTACTTTATTTTCAGTCTCGAATTCATTCATATCCCTAATGTGTTTCGTCACTGGGCGTATCATTCTGAAAGCTGCTGTAAACGTTCCTTTGGTAGTTAGGATATTGTGTTCGCTTAGATCAAGTATTTCCTGGGGATAGATAAGTTCCGATACGATTCCTTTTTCTTCAAAGAGTCTCTTTAGGTGAAGCATATCGGAATGCAGACCATGCCCTTTTCGAATCAGGATTGCCACAGAAAAATCGGGTTGCTGGATATTTTTGGATATCCTCCAATTTTCAAATTCACTTCTCATTTGATTCAAAACAATATATGGATTGTAAGGAAGGAATTGGATGGATTGCTTTGTGAAATATTCAGTTGATAACCGTTCAGTACAATTATAGATTTTCGAATTTATAAATGTCATTCCGGGCAACAGGTTAATATCAAAAAGTTTTGGCACTATTTTCTGGTTCTGACGAACAAGAAAATAATCTATCCTGTAAAGCCCAAGAGGATTGTGTGGGGCCGTTAAACTATTTCCTTGTCTTTCTGATTTCGGTGACGAAAAAAAATCCCCAAAATTTTCGAAAACCGATTCGGAAAGCTGAACGGATGCTTTTATTGCCTCATAAATGACAGAACCCATTTTTTCAACCTCTTCAAGTATTTGGTCATTAATAAAGATCGGTCTTACCGTGGAATTAAGTAGAACATCATAAGAATCTTCAGTTCTCTCAAAAAAGCCGGGTTGGCTATTTTTCCATACTCCTTCCAACAAATTCTTATATCTCACTTCATTCAGTCGGTAAGTTATTTTTTCCGCATGAAATGTTTGGCGAATGCTTTCCCAATAGTGCAATGCTCCTTCGGATTCAATGCTCAGATCATTCAACCGGTTGGTCATTAATTCTATTTCAGCATTAAATGGAGGAGTCATTGAAATTAAAGTTGACAATTAGACTAGATACTTTTCTAGTGCTGCGATTAATATTGATGTAAGCGGTGGCTAAATTATTGGCACTATACCTATAAAATGCACATGTTTCTACCTTCATAGGGTAGATTTGTATCGAGTTTAGCAGCAAGTTAAACGTGGAAGCATGAACAATGATTATTACAATTGATTCATCTGTTTCGATTTCCAGGATGTGATTAAGCTGCCCGTTTATTCTGTTTTCAAATGATGAAAGGGACTCCATCTCAGGGATAGTAAAATCTTTGGGGTGTAACTTATTGGTGTTGTATAATTCAATTTGCCGGGAAATGTCCGGGAAAAGATTTCTTACCTCCTCCGTGCTAAGGCCACAAACAATTCCATAGTGTAACGATTTAAAGTTGTTCAAAACAATTACTTTGGTATTTAGTGATTGTGACAATATGCCCGCAGTTTCGACAGCTGGTTTTGCTTCTGAAGTATATATTTTATGAATTACAGGAAATAATTTCTTAATCTCAACAGCAATTGCCTTACAATCAAGTATCCCTTGTTCTGTGAGTCCAAGATCATTAGCAAATTGGCCATGCCTGTTTTGGACATTCTTAATGGCCTCACCGTGTCGTATTAAAAATAGTTTCATGTTTATATTGATAGCCAGTTTCCAATCATTAGTTCTGTCTCCGGGGTACGTAATTTCATAAACCCTGCATCATTATAAAAGGTAAATTCACCGAAATAGAGTTTGTTGTTTACAATGTACCAATCTAACCGGATATGTGGGATTTTGAAGGCTAATCTAGAGGATAACCGGAGCATTTCATCTAATAAAATAGGTTTGGGAAATTCAATAGATGATGTTTTTTCAGTTATTAGATCAACTTTTTCCCAATCAGTCGTGTAAAATTGTATAGTGTGGTTTTCATAGCGGTTCAAATCTAGTCGGATTAATTTGGGGACACCATTAAAACAAAGTACTTTATAATCTTCAGGTACTTTGTTTGTGCTAGACAAAAACGTTTCACAAATAATTCTTGGCAGAACATGTTTATAGGGCCATTCTCTGGCATACCAGAAATAATTCTTTCTCATCCACTTTGAAAAGAATTTTCTTGCACCATTCAGATCAAATACAGTTTTGTCTGTACAAATAATTGAACAATGTGACCCATGAGTGCATTTTAAGACAAATTTTTCAGGAAGGATGCTGAAATCTATCTCAGCAAAAGATGAATAGCATCCAATCATTGGAATAAGGTAATGATTTCCTATTGTTGCTGCAATATGCCCTCTCGCTACAAATTTATCAACCAATTCCGTGTACACTTTATTTCTATCATGTAATTTGAGCCATTGTAATTTTTCATTGAAGCCTCTTGGATTTTGTAAATTCGGGTAATATCCCATTTTAGATTTGAATAGAAGAGTCAAATAAGGTTTATCTGGTAGCCAATTTAATAAGCCAGCTTTACAAATTTTGATATAATTCTTTTTGCTGATGAGCATTTTGAAAAATTGGTGGAATATATTTAAATTGTTTTTCATTCTCTTCAACCCCTTAGATTTTAGGGGTATTTCTTTTTTTCAATTTTCATTTACCGCTTGAATATTTTGGTTGAGTTTATTTTCCCATGCAGTTTTATTTTCTTGATTAGGAACTGCAATTACTAAAATCTTTCTCGGTCTCGTCATACCTACATATGCGATTCGCAATTCTTCGCTATCTGAAATAGAAATATTTTCTCTCAAAATTGTTTTGTATGCCTTACCAATTCCTTTCGTTTTTAAAATCAAAAGTGTTGCGTCAAAAGTTTCTCCTTTCACACTGTGAACAGTTCCAAGACGATAATTTCTATCTATAATTTTCTCACTCTCGTTAAGAAACACTTGATTGAAAGTATAATTAGCACCTGCGTTATTGATACCAAGTTGAAAGTTAATTTTGTTTTCATTCAATGCTTTGTTAGTTGCAGTTATCCAGTTGCCAAGTGTTGTGTTTGTTTTTGGTAGTGAATTTATAAAACTGAAAACCTGAGATTTGAAATTAACGAAGCCAATTTTCTTAATCATTTCTTCAATCGTTTCCTCTGAACAAAAAGAAAGATTCCCAACTTGCTTTAGAATTGCTTTTTCAATTGCTTTAAAACCGCCTTTAAAATCTCCGTTGTCGTATAGAAATTTTCCCTTCGCAAAATCTTTTGAATAATTGTCTTGTTTCAACCATGGACTTTCTATAATTGGGGCTTGACCAGTAATTTCATTAAATACATTATTACTTCTAAAAATGACAGCAATTGATTCTTCATTAGCTACAATTCCGTTCTGTTCGCATTCGGCAATGAAATCAGTAACAAGTTGCTGAAGATTATTGTCATAAAGAATGACTTTCGGTTGATGGGCAAAGTCCTTTACTTCTTCACTAACAGCACTTGATGATTCTTCAAGAGAAGAAACTTTAAAAGTGAAATTGCAAATGAGTTGAGAACTTCTCCTGCTTTCATTTAACACTACTGAATTTCCCCAGACATTAAATTTTTGATTTAACAAATCAGGTCTTGCATCATTCCATTCAAAAATTGCTTGGTCGGGATCTCCAACAAGCATCACTTGATTTAATCCATTCTCAATAAGCAAATCAATAATTCGCATTTGTATAGCAGAAGTATCTTGTGCTTCATCAACTATTAAATATGGAAACCTAAGAGCAATTGCTTTAGCAATTTGGAAATGCTTCAAGAATTTTCATTGCAAAATAATTTGCATCAGATTGATTCGCATAACCTTTTTCTGCATATTTTTCTTTGCCGCAAGCAGATTGCAATACATTGCCGTTGACTGAACCATCGTTATTGTTCTTCCGGCTAAAATGAAAACTCTGAGTTCGCTGTTGGGATACAAGTTGCCATTAATATCAAAACTGCAGTTGTCAAAGTATTGATTATGGGTCTCATTCATATTGTTCCACGTACCAAATTCCATGAGGTTCTCCAACTAAAGTCGGTCTGCCTTTGCATTTTAAAATCAAATGACCGTAAGGAAGAAAAATAAATTTGTTAATGAAGCTGTCAATCGTTCCTAAAAAATGAGGAAAGGAAATTCTGTCTCCAACTTGAAATTCTTCTGAATATTTTTTTTCTATTTCCTTCCAAGCAACATTTGTAAAGGAAACTGCTGCAATTCCTTCATACTCTTTTCTCCACTCTAAAATCAATCTTGCAAGTCGTGCACTTACACAATATGTTTTACCACTTCCTGGACAAGCCCGAACCACGAACTTACCTGACTTGTCAAAAACAATTTCTCTTTGTTTATCGGATAGTGATTCAAACATTATTCTCCTTTTACAGCATACTTGATTGCGTTTTGAATGTAGGTTGGAACTATAAAGGCGTTCCTTGCTGCTTCATCTGTTGAAAGTTTTACAGCTAACCTGTGAGCTAATTCTGACTTTGCTTTGTTTGAGATCACTTTCGCTAAAAAATTTGCTCCATGAATTTTAATGTCTGCATTAGTAACTATTCTTCCTGCCGATACTGGGTGCATCTCTGCAAATATTGCCAAGAGAATATCTTTATTGCCAGCAATAAAAAGTTCAAACTCAAAAGTTCTTTCAGCAAGAAAAACCTTTAGGTTTTTCTTTGCAAGTTCACTTGCAATTTTTGCTCTTGAAGTAATCTCGTCAGTTTCATCTGCTGTATCATCGTCTGTAATCAAAGAGCATCTTGTCTTTAGGTTTTTTACATCATCATCGTTATTGAAAAGATTTGCAAAGTGAGAGAAGGCAACACCATTTAAGTTTACCAGTTCAACACCTGCTTTGTCTATGTCATAGGCAACTCCAACTATTCGGCTGAATACAGGCATAAGCAATGCCTCCGAAATCCCTTCTACTAAAATTGCTCCGTTAGAAAAGAATATTTGTGATTTCGTTACATCCAAAAATTTGTGCAGATACTTATGGTTGTCGTCTGTAAGTCCTGATGTTTTCAGAGAGAGTGCATGAATTTTATTAGTTTGATTTTGAAGAACAATTATGGACTTCAAGCTTGCTTTAGCGGTTATGGTTGGTGAGTGGGAAGAAATGAAAATTTGAAATCCCTGTTCAGTGTCAAGTTTGTTTAGATAATTGAAAAATAAATTTTGCAATTGCGGATGCAAGTGTGCTTCTGGTTCTTCAATTAGCAATGCCGCAAAAGTTTCTTTTTGCCTTTCTTTTCTTTGCTTCAAATCACCTAAAACAGTTGCGGTGTAAATAAGATTGTTGTAGCCAAGCCCATTTTGATAAAGTTCAAAATGCTTCTGCTTTGTTGGGTCGCCGTCCAACAATTCGTCAGAGTAAAGAGGCATTTGAATTTTCAGATTGTCCACCAACTTATTGAAGTCAAAAGGTAAAAACGAAATGTCAACTTGTTGCTGTTTGTCAGTAAAACTTGTTTCTTTCAGATGCTCGTTTATTTTTTCTTTTCCTTTTGCTACATGCCCAATCCATTCAGCATCGTTGTCAACTGCTGAACGAACTTTCTTTGCTAATTCTCTTTTCTTTTCTTGGTCGGTCTCATGGATAGGGTCAATTTGGATGTTTGAATAAAGTTGCCCCAAACGGTTTCCTCTGATTGGTCTTAAATACTGTTCTGCATCTCTCAACGCATCTAAATGAACATGGTAAATTAGGAATAGAACTTCGGGTGCAATTGCTTGCCCTTCGTTTGTTCCTCCCCAAACTTTGTATTTAACTCTTTCGTTTTCGTCAAGATAGAATTTGAAGTGTAATTGCAAATCTTGTGTTCCATCTTCTTGAACACTTAAAAGGTCGTTAAACCAACCCGCTTCTTCGGGAATGTCAATGTGAAAGTGCAAATGAAATTCAATGTTGTCTGCACAATCACTTATTGCGTTCTTGATATGGTGAAAGTCAGATTGCGAAACATAAATTTCCCTACGTTGATTTCCATAACTCAGACAAACACGAAGGGCATCAATGATTGCTGTCTTACCGGCATTGTTCTCGCCAATCAGAACATTCAGTCCCTTGTTAAAGGTCAAAGAAATGTCTTCAATGCCCCTAAAATTTTTGATGATAAATGTTTCTAAATACATAAAGCGAAGTTAGAAATTAAGAATAGGAAATATAGCGTTTACGATTTGCATTGTTTTGACCTTGCGTTTGGGAATAATTTTGTGTCAAGGTTTGGTTGTTGATGGTAGTTGTCTTGCTGATGTTTGAAGTGAAGCTGATAAGAATTCCGTCAGCCGGGGTGGGTGGGCAGTGCGTTGGCATTTTTAGCTCTTTGCAAGGTTGGCTTTTGTGTGTCGGCTTTGTGTGCCTTGCAATGTGCTAAAAATAGCGTGGGGTCGGGTGGCAAAGTCATGTTAGTTTGAATTTAAGTAGGATGCTGTTTAGGGTGACATACAACGGGCAGGGCTTGGCGAAGTGGGGGAGTGTTGTTCCGTCCGCCCCGGCAAACCGAAATTAAATTTATAAATAAAAGTTGATGATTAGCACTTAGCTAAATTAATAACGTCCAGCCCGAACAAAAGCAAAATTGAAAAACAAAAAGCTGAAACACGGCTTCCGTCCGCCCCCATTTTGCCAAACCCGATGTTAGCGGTGGTGCTTTTATGAGTCTGTTTTGAAGTTTTGGATTAGATCTTTGAGTTCTTTATCAGAAATATTGTCAACATCTCCTTTATCAAAAATAGTTAGTAGGTTAACGATTATTTCTTCGTCTGAAATAGCTTCAGCATATCCGATCAATGTAGTTTCAACTAGTGAGATCACTCTTGCTCCGCCACTTTTGCCTTTTCCTTTACTTGTTACTTTAAGACGTATTTTATATGCTTCCTTGCCCAAAGGTGTACCAAGTCTGGGCGTGCTTACAAGAGTTTTTTCAAGATTCAATAAATCTTTCGATAGAGATTGATACTTCTTTAGGAGTGGTTTTGCTGCGGTCTTAAAAGATTTGGTAATCTTAACTGTTACTTTCACGCAAAAAGTCTTTTAGAGTTTGCAATTTTTTTCCCGACTTTCTTGCTTCCTTTACTTCTAAAAGACCCTCTTTTATGTCAATGAAAACCTTCAACTTATTTTGAAGCTTAGAATACTCTTTATTAATCTTCTCCCAGGTCCTTATTGGAACCAAAACAGAAGTTTTATCCCCTTTTTCATCAACCATATATTTTAATGCGCTTGCCATAAAAATGTTTAGCCAAAACTACAAAAAATTTTTTGAATCGAAAAGCTGCTGTAGAATCACCGCTAACGGTCGGGTATTGCTGATGTTGGGGCCGTCCGTGTTACGTCTGCCTGGTTAAAGATACAAAGTTTAATAGCATTACCGATGTTCATTGACTTACCTCAGCCCCAATATCAGCAATACCATGTTATGCGAAGTTGGGGCTATTCGGGCCTGCCTCCGACGGTCTTGTTTTTAATGACAGCTATTGCGTCAATGGCCGATTGACGAAGTAGATGGAATGGCTGGTTGTTTATTTGCAATACTGTTATTACGTTGATGACGACGTCGCAACAATATAGTTTTGAGGGCTATGATTATTTTTTTTCGCACACATAAAAAAAACATACCCTAAACTATTGACATTGCAATTTTTGAAGCCTAACTTCGAAAAGTAATCGCCTTTGCGATTGAAAGCAAGCTTTCATCGACGCAGTCGAACTTTTCGAAAACCCTTTTTCTCCCAGAAAAAAAATAAGCAGAGATCGCAAAACAAAAATCGTAGCAACGCCAAATCAGCGAAATAAAAAACAGATCAAATAAATAATCAGCAAAAACATTCGGAGGTGCAGAGCACGTTGAACCAATTTTGCATAACGGGCAGGGCTTGCTGCAGGGCTGGAATTGATTGCTCGTCCGCCCGGAACCGCTGCTGATTAAAGATATAAAAGTACAAGTTAACAAACAAAAGCCCAACATTGTACGTCCAGCCCAGATGAAGCACAACAGCGATAAAATGCCCATTGCTCCAACGTCCAGCCAGCCTTGCAGCAAACCCAATGTTACATGCCGTTTTTTAGCTTTTAGGAACTTACATTTGTTACATATAGCGTTCTTCAAGTATTTTCATTAATGACTTTAGTCACAGTTACAAAGTACCTTTAAAATAATCTGCGTCACGGAAACTTGGAATGAAAGCTGTGTCAATGATTTCTTTTGTCTCCGCATCGCTTAATATTTTTTCAATTCCATAACCATTTTGAATACTCATTTTTCTATAGGCTTGAGAAATACCGATTTAACTACACCATTATTTTTATCTTTTTGTCCTACACCCCAAGTGTTTCCAATTTTTAAAAGTAAATGCTTCCAAGCTGTCCTTTGTTGATCATAGAGGTGTCAATGGTGAGAACAGCTATTTGTATTGAAGTTCTTTTTTCAAAGTCTTGGAGTAAACTGTCAAGTGTTCTGTTTTTCGCTTTCGGAAAAAAGGGATTCAAAGTCATTTACATAATCATCGGTTTAGGAAGGCTGTCTTGAAAGTATTCCTGAATAAGAGAAGTCTCCTGTGTATCTTTTGTTTTTGCTTTGTCAGAATAGGACTTGCATGAAGCAGTCGACGTGACTGTCCAGAAGAAAAGAAACAAAAAACTTAAATATTTGAATGGTGTCATTTTAAAATGGCATGTAACGGGCAGGGCTTGCTGCAGGGCTGGAATTCATTGCTGGTCCGCCCGGAACCGCTGCTGAATAAAGATATAAAAGTACAGGTTAACAAACAAGGCCCAACAATGTACGTCCAGCCCGGATGAAGCACAACAGCGATAAAATGACCATTGCTTCAATGTCCAGCCAGCCTTGCAGCAAACCTGATGTTAGCGGTTAGTGCATCAAATCTTTCTAAAAAATGGCTCGTAGATTTTCTTGTTAAGTTGCAATTCACCTGCAAATCTCAAATTATTCATTAAGTACCCACTAAATCCTGCATTTTTTAATATTGCGGCACACAAAAGAAAATGATATTTGTAAACAATGTGCTTTAGCTCATTATTTTTAAAATCCTCTGGTTCATTTTCAAATGGAATTCGTCCGTGAAGAAAATCGTTACGTTTTGTTATGCACCTTTCGTCATCCTCATTTAATTTTATGGTTAGAAGATGAAACATAGCAAAAAAGCTATCTGTATTGCCAATTTGATTAAGCTGTTCGATTTTCTTTAACACGGTTTCTTTGCTGTTAAAATTTGTTATGTCAACAAGTTCAATAACTTTTTTTAAGTCAGCAATAACTTGCCCTGCAATTTTTTTGTCCTTGAACGGGTTAATCTTCTCCTCATTCTTTTCTATTATGATATTCTTGATTGTCTCTAAGGAAACCGAATAAGTTGCAGCCTGTATCTCAAAGGGATATTCAAAACTTTCGGTTATGATTTTAATTGCTCGTAAAAGTCTTGGGTCGTTTAAGCATTGTTGAATTAGATTTGAGAAAACAGTCTCTGACAAATATTCTTTTTTAGTTAAAGTCTTATCAAAGTCTTTATGGTCTCGGGGGCTGATAGCTTGTATTCCTTTAAGTGTGTCTTCAATTTTTCGAATTTGAAAACCTTCTATTTTTTCAAACTTGCAAGTGTTTGATTTTAAAATATAAACTTCATCTCTAACAACGTAGCCGCTTACAATGCCAAAACAATAAATTACAGATTCAATTATTTTTTCAAACTCCTCATAATTAAATTTCCCTTCGGTTTCTATGAACAGGTATCTATTTTTTTCATAGTTGTAGTCGTACAAGAGTACTATGGAATTTTGAATAGTAAGCTTTACAAGTCCGGCTCCCCGAAAACTTGTTCCTACTCTAAAGCTACTGCTTTGTATATATTCTAAGGGTAGCTTATGAAACTTTCCTAATGGAAAAATAGCTCTGAAATTTGCTTTCTCTTTTGTATAGTTTGATTCAATTTCCCATAACTCACCTGTTGTTTTAAAGTTTTGAAATATTTTTATGTTAGAAGCTTCCTGCTCCTTTTTTGATATTATAAACTGATGTATCGTCAGTTAAGTCAAAAGGATTATGGTAGCCATAGCCAATACCTTGAAATTGGACGGGTGATACAGATTTATTTATGCCTTCGGCTTGGAATTTAAAAAATCTGTCCTTTTTAGATTTTACAATTTCACACTCTATTCCGTTAATTGTTGGGAAAGTAGAGACAACTCTAAGTTTTTTTCTTTTGAATAACTGCTTTAAATAAGTAAAAGAGTCCTTTATAAAAAGTTCTTTCGCAGAGTTTTGTATGTGTTCATATTCGTCCAAAGTGTAGAGTGCTTTTGCATTACCGCTAACGGGCAGGGCTTGCTGCAGGGCTGGAATTTATGATGTCCGCCCGGAACCGCTGCTGATTAAAGATATAAAAGTACAGGTTAACAAACAAAAGTCCAACAAAGTTGGTCCAGCCCAGATGAAGCACAACAGCGATAAAATGACCATTGCTCCAACGTCCAGCCAGCCTTGCAGCAAACCCAATGTGCTTGTTGCACAACTAAGATATTCACACAATGTTAATGAAGCAAAAAGAAGAATAATTTTTGCAGTAAATACTTCATGCAAGGCAAAAAACATTTAACCGAAAAACTGTTTTTAAGTTTTCAACTAAGTCAGCGTGTACCGGCGGATAATTTTTACCGTCGTTTAACAGAACAATTGGATTTGCAATTTGTGTATAAAAGCACCAAAAAATATTATGGTAGAGAAGGTCAGCAAAGCATAGATCCTGTTGTGTTCTTTAAACTGATACTCATTGGCTATTTAGAAAACCTGAACAGCGACCGCAAAATTATTGACCACGCAAAAATGCGCTTAGATATTCTTTACTTTCTGGGCTACGACCTGGATGAAGAACTTCCCTGGCACAGTACGCTCAGCCGTACGCGGCAATTATATGGCGAAGAGGTTTTTAAAGAACTCTTCAGTAAAGTGCTGGGTCTTTGCGTACAAAAAGGCATGCTTAGCGGCAGGCGGCAAGCCATAGACAGCGCCTACATAAAAGCAAATGCCAGCATGGACAGCCTGGTGGAAAAAGAAATTATTGAAGATGGGCAGCAATACCTGCACGAACTTCAGCAGGATGAATATGGTAAAAACATACAACAACACGATCATGTAATGCAGGATGACCGAGATAACGATACCATCACCCAAAGCCGTAACAACAGCACCAAAAGTCATCATGACTGGAAAGCGAAAGAATATAAAACCACCCCTGGCGGCAAATCCATTTCAAAACAATCCGGTGATAACGATAAGGAACAGAG
This sequence comes from uncultured Chitinophagaceae bacterium, assembly GCA_963840755.1. Classification (GTDB taxonomy): domain Bacteria; phylum Bacteroidota; class Bacteroidia; order Chitinophagales; family Chitinophagaceae; genus JJ008. Next base: position 61,918 of record CAWJAG010000005.1, read on the forward strand.
CCGTTCAAAATTTGTAAGCAATCATACCCATTACAGCACCACCGACCGTGAAGCAAGAGTAAGTGTAAAGCCCGGTAAACCCCGCCAGTTAAATTACAGTATGCAAACCTCGGTAGATATGGGCAGCCATGTAATTACCAATACCGAAGCCCACCTGGCCGACAGGCGTGATAGTGAATGCCTGCCACAGGTATTGCAAAACACCATCAGTAACTTACAACAGCATGATCTTACAGTAGAAGAAATAGCAGCCGATACAGGCTATAGCAGCGGTGAAGCGCTGCAAAACTGCATTGACCAAAACATTACCGCCTACATACCCAACTTTGGCCAGTATAAAACGGAAAGAAAAGGATTTACTTACCATGAACAGCAGGATTATTACCAATGCGAACAGGGAGCAAAATTGCCTTACAAAAAAACATGGCAGGATAAAAAAGGTTATTATAGAAAGCAATACCGCAGCAGTTCGCTGGATTGCAAAAACTGCCCGCTAAGAAAAAATTGTATTGGCAAAACTGCCGACTATAAAAAGATAGAACACACCATCCATAAACCCCTTTACGAGCAGATGCATGAACGGCTGCAGACCCCTTATGCCAAAGCCATGAAAAAACGGCGACAGGCTACCGTAGAGCCGGTGCTGGGTACGCTGATAAACTTTATGGGAGTGCGCCGCATATGGTCAAGAGGATTAGTAGGGGCAAACAAGTTCATGCTGGGGGCAGCCATTGCATACAACCTTAAAAAATGGCTCAACTTTAAAGCACCCAAAACTAAAACAGCAACAATGGCTTTAAAAAGCACTAAAAAAAGCCTTGTGTTTTACTTTTTTAGTCTATGGCAACTTCTGCTTCACCACAACAGCAACTACAAAATAAAAATCTCTCTTAACTAAAAAACAAAAACCTCCGTGCGATTAAGGGAAAAAATTGTTTTCTGAAGGTAGTTGTG
>CAWJAG010000006.1:0-16662 GCA_963840755.1 uncultured Chitinophagaceae bacterium
TCTTCAAAGATCGTTCCCCGGTAATGAGTAACCTGTAAATTATCAAAGTAAACAGCATTGCCCGGCGATTCATTACTTACGTACACATAAAGATAACCATTCCTGTCAATTGGCAAATCGCTTTTAACATGTTGATACACTACCGGACTAGTACCGTCGTTGTGATAAACTTCTTCATCCGGCACCTGCTCTGCACCGCTGTTATCTGCCATATAGTTAAACTGTTCATCAAAGAGTATCCAGTTTAAGTAAAATAAATGAGCAAACACATGACGACCTGATGTGGCAGATTTGGGAGAAAGAAGCTGCTAAAAATCTTTACGCTGTCTATGGCAACAAACCTGTTAATAATGAACCATTGGTAAGTAAAGAAAGATTTCAGCAGATGGCCGCCAATGATTTACTGGATTATACTTTTAACGACGATGGCTCTTTCCGTATCTCTATCAACTGGCACAAAGCTACTGCCGATGCCTGGAAAAAAATTATTGAAGCGAACGACCATTAAAAAGCCGCAGCGATTACTGCGGCTTTTGATTTTAATATCACTTTTGTTTTTTCTTATAATGAGGTATAAACTCTTGTGTATAACAAACCTTATCAGTTTTAAATATACCTTTCGCAAATGCTTCTTTATGTAATTCTGGTAGCTTCTTAAATCTTTTCATTCGAAGTCTATCTACTTTCTTAGGGTTTTTAAAATCATATGTACTGCTTAACATCATTACAACCTCAACTTCATTACATGTATCTACAAGCTCTATAATCGCTGGTTCAAGTCCAACAGACCTAAATAATATTTTTTTCTCTGAAACAGGGATGTCTATTTGGAAAAAACCATTTAAATCTGTTCTGCCAACTTCAATAGTGTCATTAATCATAATTGACACAAATGACATCGTTTCAAATTGGTCAGTAATTGTCCTTCCCTTGATAGTTTTATTCTGAGAATAAAGACTACAGTTTGAAACACAGAGTACAATAAAAATGATTACTAATTTCTTCATGTAATTAGGGGATATATTCATGAGTATAATCGTATTCTCCTGGTTTTACCTGGCCTGCAATTCTATACAGTATAATAAAACTTGCGTTGGGGATTAATGGCTTTTGCCCTTGAAGGCTTCTAACGTCTTGTGAAAGTCCTGGGTCAGATTGAGTTGCTCCTAATTTGCCATCAGGATGAGTGTGAAATTCTTGTAAAATATTATTATCAGAATAATTAACTCCATATTTATTTCTCAATTCTTGAGGTGTGCCATGAGATTCATCTACTTTATTATCTATATATTTTCCTAATACCATATCAGTAACATTTTTGGAACCATCAGACGAATACGAATAGCCTTTGATTTCTTTTCCAACATACTCTGAAAGCTGTAATGTAAAAGATTTAACTCCATCAATCGACGGTTGCCCTTTTCCACCAACAGCAATAACGTTATCATTTTTTTGAAAGTTTATCCCATCTTTTAAAATCCCTTGCTCTATACCACCTACGGCGACTTTAGCTTCTCCATTCTTTTTATACTTAACTTCTCCTTTCCGGTTTGTTTTAAGAATCCTATCAGGGTCATCGTTCTTTTCACCCACTTGTTTCACATCTCCTGTTTTCTTATCCAATGTATAATCTGTCAAACCATTCGGGTCAATTCTATTCAATGGATTATTCTGAACGTAGTTGTATGGTGTCGCCCAATAACGTTTTTGTGCCAAAGGGTCTATTGTTGTCCATCTTCCTATTTGTGGGTCATGTTGTCTTGCTCCAAAATCATAGAGCTCTAAACCAGAGCCGTCTGTAAATTCTTTAGATTGTAATTCTTTGCCGTTGTACTTGTATTTGTTTTCAGGACTTCCAAAGGCCAATGCCTTACTGCTTATCCCCGCCATCGTCAATCCGAACGGATAATAATGTGTTTCTTCAAAGATCGTTCCCCGGTAATGCGTAACCTGTAAATTATCAAAGTACACTGCGTTGCCCGGTGATTCATTACTTACGTACACATAAAGATAACCATTCCTGTCAATTGGCAAATCGCTTTTAACATGTTGATACACTACCGGACTAGTACCGTCGTTGTGATAAACTTCTTCATCCGGCACCTGCTCTGCACCGCTGTTATCTGCCATATAGTTAAACTGTTCATCAAAGAGTATCCAGTTTAAGTATGCTCGTGGCCGGTGCAGATCAGGGTAAGCATTATAATTGTCAAGAAATGCCTGTACGTTTTGTGGGAGTATATTGGCTGCTGTTAGTTCCGCAGCAGTTACAGCATGGCCGCCTGCTGCAGATGCTCCTGCTATGCCCGATGTAAGAGCCGCTAAAAGGCTTTGCAAAGGGCTTTCTTGGGGTGGAGTTTCATAGTTTTCTTTTTTGTACCAACTGCTTACTTTTACATTAAGTTTATCACCTGCCATAACTTTAAGTACTATGCTGCTGCCTGTTTTTATTCCATTGCCTTGCAACTTTTGTATATAATCATTTGGACTGGTCGTATTATCATTTTGAGGGTAGCCCGGAGTTTCTGTCTTTTTTACTGTAGCACCGTCCGGTATATTATAAAATTGTTTTTCGGCAGCGATGTTATTCATTTCAAGTGTAGCAGCAGGATATTTATCTTCTTTGCCTTCATCTGTTAATACCATGCGTATGTTACCAAGGTGGTCTTTTACAAAATAGTCAAAAGCAAAGGTTGGTTTCATGCCTTTTGTTCTTTCCTCTTCTGTTACGCCATTATAACGTATCCTTCCTTCCTCATGCCCGGTAAACAAAAATTTATCTGTATAATCGGGGGCGTTAGGATCGGCTGGGTTGGTGGTTTTGCTTTCATATATAAAGCCGGCAATATACTTAGTAACCGTGGTAATAACTTTACCCGATGTTTTTTCATCGTGTGTTGTTTTGCTAAGTTTACTGCCTGCCGCATCGTACAGGTATTCTATATAACTTATGCCATCTTTCAGTTCGATCCGCTTGGGCAGGTTGAGTACATTGTAGATTATGCTTTTGATATCTTTATTATTATCAATCTGCAAATTGCCATTTACGTCATAGGTATAATCTGTAATGCTGTTGGGGTCCACAGAAGAAGGATTGGTGGCATACAGATTTTTATCAGCCGCCTGGGAATGATGTATGGAGGTTCTGAAATCTCCTAATGTAGTAGTAGGCAAATTATTCTTATCAATTATATTCTTAAGTTTATTGCTGCTGCCGCCATTTTCGTAAGTATATATAAGATCATCTATCTTACTGCTGCCTGTGAGTGTGAGCCCCCATTGTTGCATACGGAGTATATTGCCGTTTTCATCATAAGCAGAGGTGTAATCGATACCATCGCCCATTTTTACACTAAAATCAACTGTATTGTTATCCCATGCAGGGTTACTATGACTTTCAGTTTTTTGAGTAAAGTCTGCTTTAAGAAGGCGGTTTACGTTATCATACGCATAATCATATTTACGTTCCTTTAAATCTCCCCTACTTCTCCATAATGTACCAGCGATGTTACCATTCAATTGCGGGTTACTAAAAGTAGTGGTATTGTCTGCGGCTCCGGGCTTGTCATAAGCCAGCTGCATTCCAAAATAGTTTTCCTTGCTATCGCCGGTAATATACTTTTTGTTTATACTAATAAGCCATCCACGGATATTATAATCATAATTAAGTGGCTCTATAACCCTGTCCATTTCTTTATTACCGCCAAGCTTTTTTATTTTAAGCTGTCCCAAAGCATCATATTCATTCTGTAGGATCGTTTTTTTAGAGCTAGCTGCATCCTGAACGCCATCAATAAAACTTTCTATGAATTTTTGAATATGGAGTAGACGTCCCAGGTCATCATAAGCCATTACTGTTTGCACATTAATTTCATGCTTAATGCCATTAAGGTTTTTTGCATGTTGCTGCAATGTGCGTAAGGGCTGGCCGGCAAAACCGTATTGGGTTGTATTTATATCGATACCGGTAGATATACTGCTACTACTTGTAGTTTGTATTACCCTTCCCTTTTCATCATAAAAGATAGAAGCAGAATTAAATTCCTGTGCTCCTTCATTTAATTGATACGCCAATGTACCGGTAACCATTCCCTTTGTTGCAAGGCTTTGTGTAAGTGACTGTGCATAGGGGTAAGTGCTATTGGAAGGGGTTATAAAAAAACCGGTAACATTATTTTTTTGCTGAAATTCTGGTGCAAGGTCTGCTGCAAAACTGTAGTCATCGTAAAAAGTAACAGTTAATAACCGGGGTTTGTCTTTTACGTCAGGAAAACTATTATCATAAGAATATTCATAACTTAAAAATCCATTGCCGGGGGGCGGAAGTTGTTCATATCTTCCAGATGCATTTTGCACTTCGTTTCTAAGGTCGTTTATATTGACTTCCTTACCGTCATAAAGTCCCGTATAAATAGGCCGGTTAAGCTCATCATATTTCGTATATACCCAATAATTTGTTTCTCTGAGTTTGCCATCTTGTGTAAGTACAAGCCTGTCCCACTGATCGTACACCATATATACTTCTGCTGCGCCGGGTACTTTTTTAAGTATCATCCTGTTTCGGAAGTCATATTCATATTTAAAGCAAAGCTCATCAATAAGGCTTTGGTTTATATGTATCCATGCGTCATCTATCAATATCTTTACAGCTTTGGGCTGCAACACAAGCCGCAGTAAACCAACATCATCATATACATAATAGGTACAAAGCCAGCCATCATAGCTATCTCCTAATTGTGCATCATAGGCTACCTGTACCTTTTTAAGCAGTACCTTTCCTTCTTTGTTTTTATACTCTACCACTTTATGCCCTTCTTCATCGGCTGTAATGGTTTTATATAACTGGCCTGCACCATAAGTTCCTGTAACTGCATAGTCATTGTATGCATTTACCGTAAATATTTTTACATCATCTGCTAAAGTATTTACTAAATATTGTATTGTAGTTCCTTTATTATTCCCTACCCAACTGTTGCCTGGTGCATAGGATTTTACTGGCCTGTTTAGCGGAGAAGATTCAAAATCTGTTTTGCTATAGTAGAAGGTTTCTCCCTGCTCTCTTACAGGGCTATAACCGTTGTTATCGCTGTAAAAAAAATCCTGTTGCTGAAAGGGATTTAACTTAAATGCCCCGTTATCAACTACGCTGTAACTGCTACCAGAGTTAGCTGCAAAAGGCAGGTAGTTATATACCTCCCTTCCATATTGATCATAGACAACCGGGCTTACCAAGTCTCTTGGTTGCCCTTCAGTTGTAATTAAAGAACCCTGTTTAATTACTGTTTGTAGCTTACGTCCAAGCCCATCAAGATATTGGGTGGCTTGCCGGGCAGCTTTCAAAGGGAGAGCCGTGATCGAACCCTCATTTGAAACAGGTGCCAACACATCCCATGTGCGTACATAATTTACCGGCATAGTACTGCCGTAGGGATTGGGAAGTGTTTGTGCATACAACGGACTCACGGTTGTGCTTAGCAGCAATAAAATGAATAAGTATTTTTTATTTAGGTATCTCATTCTCAGTAGTTTTAATGGTATTGGTAAGCATACTTTTTTAAGATATTGTTATTGTTGTCTTTTATCAGCAAAAGCCTTCCAAGATTATCGTACTCATAGTAAGTGATAATGCCGTTCGGATTAGTTTCCGATACCATGCCTATCAATGGTATATAAGCATAAGTACTTATTTGCGCTTTGGTTAATGAACTATGGTTGCGAAGTAAGCTAAGGTCGCCACTCACATCATCGTAGGCAGCTTTTAAAGTAGCAAAATCAACATTTGCCGCTTTGACTATTGGAAAAATGTTATTGTAACCCCACAGGTACGCCACTGGTACGCTGCTTTTTGGAACCACTTGTACAACGTTTCCTTTAAAGAATTCTAGGGCTGCTTCATCTGTGTAACGGCTGTCTTTCAATACACTGCTTCCATCTACTGCCGAGGGAGCAAAATCAGTAAGCAATACATTTGTTTTTAATTCCTGCTGAATGGATGGATAAACATTTGGTTCACTACCAGAACTGTTAAACAATGCGTATTTATTGAAAGTTGCACTTACAAGTTTGTCTTCCTTCCATACACTAATTTCGATAGGTGCATTGATATATTTATCCTGGAGATGCAGAATAGGTTTTAACTGTTCATCAGCGTTGGACTTAGCATCTGCTCTGCAATAAGGTAAACCGTTAGTATTGGCTGAATTGTGATAATTTTTACTTGTTATCACATATGCTTTACGGGCAATACTTAAATCCTGCAGCAGTTTGCGGCTCTTCCAATATCTGCAGTATTCACTACTATTAGGGTATGTGCAATCATTGCAGAAGTCTGGTGGTGTTGGCGAATAAAAAGCTGAGTTAGCAGATGCAACGGCAGTGAGGTATGTTGAAAATCCATCGTCAAGTTCATCACAGGTGCTAACCCTGAAATCTGCGGCATATTTATATTTCGTTTCAATAGTTTCTCCTTTTGAGTCAGTGGTCAGCTGCCGGTTTGATTGGTTATGCCATGGGCTTTCATAATATGTTTCATTAGTTGTTTGCAATGATCCTGTTGTTTGCGACATTACCGTTTCTGTGGTTGTCATCTGAGTTTTACGGGCGGTTTTAAGCTCATAAAAAGTTGGCAGTCCCATTGCATGCTGAACCATTATCGCCGGAGTGCTTACAGGATTGGTTATATAGGTATGATAAAACCATTTTTCTCTCAGCAGGCTACCTGCCTGGTCATGGCTTGCTTCATATTTCAATTCACCTCTTTTGAAATCATTATCCTGTGGAGCTTCCGGATAATTGGGTATAGTGAGAGAACAAGTTGACCCGTCAGTGTTGATATACCTTACGGCCACATCATTTATTACACTATCCCATTTCGTAGAACCATAATATCTGTAAATACTAAAGCCATTGTTGGCCTGGCTAACCTTTACTTCATTATAGCCAATATGGTTGCCCTGGCTGGTTTCCATTGGCCTTATACTATTTGGTGATTTAATGTAAGGGTGAACAGCTCCGGGATATGGTATTGTAGTACAACCACCGGGAAAGTTGGTTGAAGATGAAGGTGGATTTCCGAAGCATTGATGTGCCATTCCGCTAGCAGCCAAAAAATCATTTCTCACCACCTGAACATATGTCGGTCTGCCATAAAGATGTCCGGAAGAGTGCCCGTTAGATTCATTGTAACTATAAGACGTTGTAATAGAAGAACTGCCACCATCATTGTGAGTAATTACTTTGATACGAAGTCCACCTACAGTTACATTTTCCTGTACCTGGGTTGTGAGCCATTCGGTTATTTGCAAACGGGCTCCATTACCGGGGGGCAGACTGGTTTGCCCGGTCATTTTCTTTAAAATTACCGTAAAAGGGCCTGCCGTTGGTCTTATCGTTATTTCTATAGTATCCCCTACATAAGCAGTTAGAATACCAGTTGGATATTCGGCATAGGCAGTACTTCCCACATTTGAGTTAATTAAGTTTAATGTCAAAGGGTTGCCATTCGAGGTAAGATTATATTGTTGACTCAGTTCCCCATCCCCTCCTGCCATGCCCGCAGTATATTCAGTCGTATTGCCTTTCTCATACTTATTATAAGAAAGCCATGTTGTATTTGCTTCAAATTCAAATTCGGTATATCCTCCCGTAGAATAAGTTATTTTATTTAGCGTTCCTGCTTTCATGGCCGGCCAGTATGCATCTCTGTTTGCCCCTTCCACCTTTTTAATCACTGTATTGTTTTCTTCGATATAGGTTGGTATCAGCGTGGAGTTTGTGTTCTTGCCATTGATAAATCCCCAATGATCCTGTCCCAGGCAAAGCCTGCGTGGTGGATTGGCAAAATAGGCAAACTGGTGTGCCGGAACAATGTGAGTACCTGTGCAGTTGCCTTCTTCTATCTTGTCGAGTCTTAATCTTTTCCTATCGGTTTCCAACACTGCAGAGCCGTATTTCGGAGGTAATGCTGTTGTAGCGTCATTAAAATAGCTGTAGGTAAAATTGAATTTCTTACAAAAGCTTCCTCCGGTTTCTGTAATGCGTATTGCTCCAAGCGATGTTGCATGGGTGTTGACAACATCCTCAGTAAAGCTGTTGTTATGGGTATAATCAATAAGATCTTCCCTTGCATCTCCTGCGTCAAAGTTCACTACGCCATTAGAAAAAATAATACTGCTGAGTCTTACGCCATAGAACCAATTGTACAAAAGCCCATAATCATACGTTCCGGGCAAATCTGTGGATTGAAGTGAAAAAGAAGTAAGACTGATATATTTGTATTCCTCTGCTACATACGTGAGTGTTATAGAAAACTCATCGTCTGCCGAAGATATTTTATTCAGGAACCAGCTTGTAATGATATTGTTAGTTCCTGTATAACTATTTTCATCATAAGTATGTGTTTTCTCTATAGGATCTACATCACCTGTGGCAGCAGTTTTGCCAAAATTGTATTTGGTGCCGTCGGGTGTAGTTATCACAAAACTGTTGATAGAGTTGCCTGTTTCGGGAGTATAATCATAGGTTATCCTTATATCCTGCTCCGGCACAACCACTGGTCTGCCATCATCATGAAAATAAAACTTTCCCGTATAGCCTGCAAGATTGAAGAAAAAGAGATCGGGTTCACCATCATAAATACCGTTGCCAATTTTGTAGTTGATTGCTGATTCCTGCGATGTCAATGGAGATTGTGATTCATCCATCATAATATAGTTATTGTAACCACCGTCACTAAGATGACCCTTTTCATTTGTTGAGAATGCAGCCGTATTTCTTTCATCGGGCAACCCCCTTACCGTTCTTGTGATTACTCCTCCGGCATTTAAAGCCCAGCCAGTGCCTACCCAACTCGCCAATTCACTTAATTTAAGTCCTCCTGCATGATAACTTAGGCTGATAGGGATTTGTAAGGGGCCTTCCTTCACTGTATAAATGGGTATGCTGATTTGAGGTATGCCTGTATGATTACTCACTGGGAAATCTGCATACTTAGCAAGCGAAGCAGCTGTTGGCGACACTATAGATACATCCTTATAAGTATTTTGCGCCTCTGTTTGGGTCGACGCTGATAGCAACAGAAAAAATGTCGCCAGCATTTGTTCAAAAAACATTTTTCTTCTCATAATGAATTTGTTTCCTTTTAAAAGTTATATCCAACTCTGAATAATATAGGTTGACTCACGGGTACATGCTGCTTCGCAAAAAAATCATACAGCAGTTGCACTTTCGTTTCCTTAAACCATTTTGTTTTTATGGCAAACTTTTTACTGATGCCCATCAATGCACTTTGCTGCCATACTTCAGGCTTTATTACTGTGCCTGTAACAGGAGCAGTCAGGTAATTCATTTCCCAACCACCAGTTGCATAAAACTGTTTCTTCAGTTTCCACTCCATAAAACTCCTCAGGCTGATACCTTCAGTACTAAAGCGGATTTTATCAATACTGCCCATACCCAATTTATAACCAGCGGCTATACCCGCCACACTTTTATCATTCAACTTATACCCCAGCGTTAGTGCTATATCAGCAGTGGTGGGCATCAGTGTATTGTTCTTGGCAAACTGGAGGTTGCTGCCAAACTCAAGGCGTTGCAAAAAGGTTTTTGTTTTTTGCATGTTTGGTTTAAAGTCGGGCAAGCCGCCTTCGCCAGAGCCTGCACCACTGCCTGCTTTCAGTAGCTTGTCTTTGTATTGGTTTAGCTGTGCCTGTGCCGCCTTTATATTTTGCTTAAATACATCTTGTGCACCTTGACCGCCTGCGGCTATTCGTTGTTGTATCATACTTTGTACACCGGCCCTTGTTTGCAAGCCGGGATAGTTTGCAGCGCTTGCTACATCATCTCCACCCGGAGAACCGAATAATGAAGCCAGCATACTATTCTTTTGTACAAAATTTTGGAAGCCTGGCACTTTATTGAGTATGCCTTTTACCAGCTTTTCTGTCTTTGCTTCATCACTGAATATCTCTTTATAGTTCTTCATGGTTTCGGCGTAGTACCACACTTCTTTATTCATCTTTGTGAGGTATTTGCTTTTGCCTATGTATTTAAAAGCAGTACTTATGAGTTCCTTTTTTCTTTCCTTTATAAATTGCTGTATGGCTTGTGTGCTGTCTTCATCACTGTTTAGTTGCTGCAATTTCTCTTTGGTAGCCTGTACTTTTTTTGCAATACCGCTGTCTAAATACTCCTTGCTCTTTTCCAAATACTTAAAACCAGTAGTTACATCATCATTGTATTTATTGTATTGCCTGCGGTAATCTAATTGTATGGCATTGCCCTTTTGTATTTTTTGAAGCAGGCTGGCAAAGGTGAGTTGGTTATTGCCAAAGAGTTTATTGGCTGCATCGGGATTTACTTTTTGTAAGGTGGCTTTTATCTTCTCTTCCCATTTCGCCAGTTTCTTTAATGTCTTTTCTGTTTTGTTGCTGACACGGCTGCTGTATTTATCAATCTTTTTATCAATGGTCGTAATGTATTTAGTTGGTACTTTCTGCAATGCGGCAAGGATGCTGTCTCCCGCTGCTTTATCCTGGGCAATAAGTAAGTTGCTGCAGTTAAATGCAGCAATACATAATAATATAGTATACAGTTTGTGCATACAGTTGTTTGCTGTAATAGTTTATAAAATATCTGCACCATGTTGTTGCATGTATTTGCTTTGATAAAAGTGAATACAGCACAGTGGCATATCAATAAATAATCAGTTATAAAATAAATACAAGCGCTGTTTTAATAAACAACTTATAATGCAACTTTTGTTGCCAGCCTGCTTCTTCGGGGTACTGAAGAAAAACGCGGGATAACTTAAAACGCCTTGTAAAGCGTGTAGAAATTTAAAGTAGTATAAATGTGATGATTTATTTTCAAATAAACAAGCGAAGGTTAAAAATATTTTTTTCTTTACAATTACTTAATATGATACAAACTATCTGATTGACTACATAACAATGACCATACGTTGATATAATTGACCATACTCTGCTATAGATATGGGTTAGTATTTTCACTAAAACGACAACAAAATGCTGCCAATGGTAAGGCAGCCTTTTTCTTATAAAAAGCCATTTTTTAATAAATCTGGCTTTATTTATTCCTTAATACCTTCCACTCAAAGTGTAACTATTAGTTCGTATTTTACAGCCCGATATGAAAAGAAATTACTCATTGCTTTACAATATGTTTTATTTCTTGGGTTCGGTATTTTCCTTGTGTGGTGGAGCATTCATAAAATGGATGAAAAGAATTGGAACGATTGTGTGGAAGCCATGAAATCGGCACGGTATATTTTAGTGATCCCTGTTTTTATAATTATTTCTGCCAGCCATGTAAGCCGTGCTATCCGCTGGAAGATACTGATGAAGCCAATGGGCTATAATCCCCGTTTTATAAATACCTTTTTTGCTGTAATGATCGGCTACTTGCCAACCTGGCTTTTCCCAGGCTGGGGGAAGTATTGAAATGTACTATTGCCGGTACGAAAAAGTGCCTGCTGATAAATTGGTGGGTACTATTTTGGTGGAACGTGTGGTGGATGTTATCTGCCTGTTGGTTGTTTTCCTTATCACCATCATTGCACAATTTGATCTGATTGGCCAGTTTGCAAAAGAAACAATACAAACAAATTTTTTAAAAGGTGGCTGGGGTATTCTCATTGCTAAAACCGGCACACTCATTATCATCATTGGTATGATTTATTTAGCACTTAAAATTCTTTTTAGAAAATACAACAATATTGGTTTGATAAAAAAAATAAAAGGATTGTTGGAAGGTGTAAGAACAGGGTTGCCGTGTGTCAAAAATGCAAAATAAATGGGCATTTATTTTTCACAGTGTATTTATATGGTGCTGTTATATCGGTGGTACTTATCTTGGTTTTTATGCCACATTGGGTACAGAGCAGCTTCCTTTTATTGCCACTTTTCCTGTATTGGCCTTTGCAAGTATTGGCATGATACTTACGCCTGGTGGCATTGGGGCATATCCGTGGTTTATAAAAGAAGTAATGATACGGTATGGCATTGAAGAAGGAATTGCCAATGCAAACGGCATACTGCAATGGGTGGCGCAATGTGTTATTATTCTTGTGGTAGGTTTTATCTGCCTTGCGCTTTTGCCATATTTTAATAAGAAGAAAGATCTTGTATCATCGAGATACAAGTCCGCAGAGTTTTTGAAAAATAATTCAGGTTCATCACTACTATCCCTCACAATCTGGGGATATTTTTTTGCAGCGAGGTTTGTATTTTTAATACATGAAAATTTTTTCTGCTGCACAAATACGGGAATGGGATCAGGTTACTATCAGTAACGAATCCATTTCTTCTCTTGACTTAATGGAAAGAGCTGCGAAAAATGTACAGAATGGATCATAACAAACATTGAAAAAGATAAAAACCTTATTCTCTTCTGCGGCAATGGTAATAACGGCGGTGATGGGCTGGTCATTGCAAGAATGCTTTTTCAGGAAAAAAGAAATATTGAAGTGTATGTTTTAAAGGCTGACAAAAGGAGTGCAGATTGTGAAACAAACCTCCAACGGCTGCAGCAAACAGATGTATCCATAAAAGAAATTGATAGTGCTGAAAGCTTTCCTGAAATAGACGAAGATGATATTGTAATAGATGCCCTCTTCGGCACAGGGCTTAACAAACCATTAGAAGGTATTGCTCAACTATTAGTGCAGTATATAAACCAAAGCGAAGCAATTGTAATAAGTATTGATGTACCAGGCGGATTGTTTACAGATATGTCTTCAAACGGAAGCAGCATTATCAAAGCAACTCATACACTGAGTTTTCAATGCAATAAGCTGGCATTTATGTTTGCTGAAAACGGTGAATACACAGGTAAAGTATCCATCCTTGATATTGGACTGAACAATCAATATTATGATAATACATCTACCGATATTTATACAATTGATAAAACGTTCATAAAATCTATCTTCAAACCAAGAAAAGATTTTACCCATAAATATTCTTTCGGCCATGCCTTGCTGTATGCAGGCAGTAAGAGTATGATGGGGGCAGCTATACTCTGTGCTGAAAGCTGTTTAAGAAGTGGCGCAGGTTTAGTTACGCTGCATACACAGGAAGAACAGATGCACATTATTCAAACAGCCATACCGGAAGTAATAAGCTCTGCAGAAAGTGATGTGGAAACATTATGGAAAAAGAAATCGGCTATTGGCATTGGCCTGGCCTTGAAATAAATGAAAGCAATGCAGCACTGCTAAAAGAAATCTTGATGAAATGGGGAGCTCATTTGGTAATAGATGCTGCTGCACTCACTTTACTTCAACCATACATTGACTTGCTCAGTAAGAGAAAAAGTCATCCTGCTATCCTTACACCACACACTGGTGAATTTGAAAGGCTGTTTGGAGAAAGGATAATGATTTTGCCCGGATGGAACTGGCCATTGCAAAAGGCGGCTCAGCTTAACTGTTATATCATACTTAAAGGACATCATTCTTTAATTGCCTGCCCCAATGGGGATTGCTATTTTAATACCACTGGTAACAGCGGCATGGCTACTGCTGGCAGCGGCGATGTGCTTACAGGAATTATTACAGGATTATTATCGCAGGGATATAATACAAAAGAAGCCTGCCTGCTGGGAGTTTATCTTCACGGATCTGCAGGAGACCTTGCTGCGGCTGCATTATCAAAAGAAGCAATGATTGCCGGAGATATTATCAAACAACTTGGCACTGCCTTTAAAACACTTTACTAAAATAAAAACATCCCGTGATTATACGGGATGCTTTCATCAGAAGTAAAATATAGGGAGTATTATCCTTTTTTAACCTGGTTCTTTTTATTACGCATAGCTGGCGTACCATCTTTTTTCAACGGTGCAAAATCAGTTTGCTTTTTTAATTTATTTGCTTTAAAACGTTTGCCTTGTGTACCATCTCTTTTAAATCCCGTGGCTGCCCCCGGTGCCGCTGTTGCTTCTGGTGTTTTCTTTTGTATTGGTGTATTCGCAGGCGCTTTCTTTTGAGTTTGTGCAGCTGCTATACCTGTCACTCCAAGCATGAGGCATAGGGTAATCATTACTTTTTTCATAATTGTAATTTTAAAATTTGGTAAAGGATAATTTATTTTGGAATTTTCCGGTTAGCCGGTTGTTAAGCACTGTTGTTTGCTGTTTTTCATTTTTTATTTATAGTTTTATCGCATTATGATAACGATTGAAAAACTAAATGAAAAATTCGGCATTGCCGGTAAAGTAAAATTTTATAAAGGCAAAGGAGGTTTAACATATCATTGCCAATACCATACATGCATTGCAGAAATTTCCTTGTATGGTGCACAGTTGCTAAGTTTTAAACCAGGAGAACAGCAGGATATTATATGGATGAGTGAAAAATCTTTGTTTGAACCGGAAAAGCTATACGTGGCGGCATTCCGTTGTGTTTCCCCTGGTTTGGCCCCCACGCCACTGATAAAACAAAACCACAGCATGGCTTTGCCCGGTTGCAATTTTGGGAAGTTGCAACGGTAAAAGAAAGCTGATGAAAATATTGTGATCGAATTAAGCTTACAACAATCAGAAGCATCACAGCAATTATGGCCATATCATTTTAATGCTATTGCAAAATTCACCATTGGCAAAAGTTTGAAAGCGGCATTAACTGTTACCAATACAGGCAATGAAACATTTGAGTATTCAAATGCCTTACATACTTATTTCAACATCAGCAATATTGATGTAATAACTGTTGAAGGTTTACAGGATGCCACTTTTTATGAAGCTTTTGGAACACAGTTAAAAACACAACAAACCCAATTATTTTATTTTAATGCAGAAACAAACCGCCGTTATGTAAACACTACAGCCAACTGCATTATACATGATAAAAATACAACAGAAAAATAAGTGTTGAAAAAACAGGCAGTAAAGTAACCGTGGTATGGAACCCGGCAGAAGCTGTTAGTAAAACAATTGCTGATATGCTGCCGGATGGTTATAAAACATTTGTATGTGTAGAGCCTGCCAATGCTTATCCTGGTATTGATATGATTACACTTGCACCAGGAGAAATGCATACACTAAGCACCACCATACAATTGATGGAGTAATTTACCAGGCACTTCTTGGACAGGTATCAGCATACTTATTACCCAATAAAAAACCGATGATAAACTCATGGGTGTTTCTTGAATAATTTCTTAATTGAGAAGTGGAAACATCGTAAGAATAACCAAGGTTAAAAGTGCTGGAAATATTTATACCAGCCATAGCGGTAAATCCACCTAACTGGTCTCCCAAACGGTAACGGCTGCCTACCCAAATTTATCCTGGTATTGTGCTTTTGCATTCAGGTATACCTGTAATGGAAAAGGTTTGATGTACTGTATCATCACCGAAGGAAGCAATGAAATATCTTCATTTAAAAAAGTTTTATACCCTGCTGTGGTAATGATGTGAGGTGCAAGGCTGCTTCCGTAAAGAGCAGAGTCAATTACCAAATTGCAATTTACCAGGACAATATTTAAAACAGAAACGCCAACAAAATAATCCACACTATACAGCCACAGGCCTGCACCAAATTCCGGTTTCATTTTGAACGTTACTGCCAATGTTGGCCAGTGCAGGATCGTAGCTGCTCGGGGGCCGCCAGCGATTTTAGCGCATCAATAGTTACAGAATTAATCCCGGCTAAAAAACCTGCAGCAAAGTGGTACGTGGCGTTAACCCTTTGTGATAAGCATAGGTTGCATACACTCCCCACCTGTTGATATAACCTGTTTTATCTGTCAAAACAATTCCACCCAACCCATGATGAGATTCAGCAGCAGTGTATTCTCAACAAATGATTGCCCACTTGGGTTTTATCCGGGAATATCAAAGGAAGTAATATTGGTACGGTAATCTTTTTTACCAACAGGCCCCTGTACAGATACATAAGTAGTAACCGGTGCACCATCAATACCCGTCCATTGCTGGCGGTGACTAATCTTTACATCCGTATAATTTTCAATACCTGTAATAGCAGGATTAATGATGTAATTATTTAAAATGTATTGTGTATAAATAGGTTTTTGCTGGGCAGATACGTTGGCTGTAAGCAACAGCAGTAAAGCAATTAAAAAACGTTGTCTCATTGTATTTAGCATTGTAGCTCTGGCAAAGGATAAACAGCCTGCTTATCTTTGTGGACGGCAAATATAAATTAATGATACATATCCGGGCATTTTAGCTGTTTGCCAACTGTTAAAATTTACCCACAATGACAAGGCAAAACAAATATGAAAAAAGGAAAAATAAAGATTGGCCTCACTTATACCGGCACAGAAGTAAAACACAACAACTATGTAAACTGGATAAAAGGGATAATGACATTCAAGAAATAAAGCTGTGTGCAGAAGATAATAACCTTGAAAAAGTACTGGAAGCAGATGCCATTGTGATGTCTGGAGGCATTGATACCCACCCAAAAATTATGGCAGCCGCATTACCGATTATCCCAATGCACCGGAAAAATTTAATGAAGCAAGAGATGAATTTGAAATAGCGGTTTTCAATTTAGGCACAAAAACAACAACTTCCCATATTGGCTATTTGCCGTGGGATGCAATTGGTCAACTGTATACTTGGTGGCGATTTAATACAAGACTTAGGCGAAGAGAAAAACAAACAGCATCGCAACGC
>CAWJAG010000007.1:0-19097 GCA_963840755.1 uncultured Chitinophagaceae bacterium
GGTTTGACTTTCCTGTTCCTAAAACAACTGTGCCGCCGGATTATATTTTGAAAGCGATAAAAGAAAATGAATCAATAGTATTTAAGCCCACTGCAAAAATTATCTGGCTGGGTAAGCATACAAAAACTGCTTACTTTACCCAATCAAAAAAAGGCAATAGCCGTGAAATGATAAATGTAGATTTTGTTACTAAACAACAAACCCACCAGCTTTCTTTTATAAAACAACAGGGTAACTGGTTTATTGATATGCTCCCGAAATTAGCAGTAACTAATTTTAAAACTTATACACTGCAGGAATTAAAAGACAACTATGAAGCAGCAGGCCTTGAAGATTTTGAATTGTTCTGGGATAATAAACCTGTTAGTACTATGAATAAATTAGGATTATTGAAACTTTAGAAATAAATATTAATAAGTTTTAGTTTTTAATACAATATAAATGGGTACAACGGGGCAAATAATTAAACGAACGCAAAAATGGATTGTTGAAGTAGTAATAGGGTGCAACTTTTGTCCTTTTGCTGCAACCGTGGTAAAACAGAAAAAAGTACATTACCGGGTAGAAGAAAACAAAGGATTAGACGCATGCCTCGCTGCTGTTTTGCAAGAAGCTGAGCGGTTAGATAACGAAGCAGGGGTTGAAACGACCTTTATCATTTTATCTGGTTCATTCGAGATATTCGCAGATTATCTTGAGTTGGTATCATTAGCAGAAAAATTATTGAAAAAAAATGGGTACGAAGGCATATATCAGTTAGCAAGTTTCCATCCCATATATAAATTTGCAGGGTCGTTGGATGATGATGCCGCAAATTATACAAACAGATCAATATATCCCATGCTGCATCTGCTGCGGGAAGAAAGTATTGACAACGCATTAAAACACTATAAAAAACCGGAAGCAATCCCCGGTCGAAATGTTCAATTTGCCAACGAAAAAGGGCTGGCTTATATGAAAATGCTCAGGGATGCCTGCTTATAAAGGTGTTGACAAGCTGTTACTGAGCAAGCTATATTTTTTACTATCAAAAACCTTAAGAAGATTTTTTTCGTATATTACTACAGACAAACTGAAGCACTAAACCTGTACGAGATTGCGGGAAAGAAAAAAAATTGTTACTACTATTTAAAACTATATCCAATTGATGAAACTACATTTACAGGGGTTTGTTATTTCAATTTTTTTTCTTCTTTCGCTTAATACGGTAATAGCAAGCCCAAAAAATACTGACCGAACCCCAGATACTGTATTGCTGCAATTATCTGAGAAATTCTTATTCGCTGTAAAGCTAAATGAAAGTTTATTTGAAATAGAGCAACAATTAGCCAGCCTTGAATATTCCCGTTTACAAAAAGGGCTGAACAACGATGACGCAATAAAAACTTTCTGGCTCAATATGTATAATGGTTGGTTTCAGGTACTGGCAACAAGAGAAAAACTAAAGAACCCTGAAATATTTAAAAGCAAACAAATTGTTATTGCTTTCAAAAAATTCAACCTGGATGAAATAGAACATGGTATCCTTAGAAAATTTAGATGGAAATACAGTAAGGGCTACCTGCCTACATTGTTCCCCGGCAAAACAATACGACAACTTGCTGTTTCCAAAATTGATTACCGCATACATTTCGCCCTAAACTGCGGTGCAAAGAGTTGCCCGCCCATCGCCTTTTATAGTTATAATAAAATCAACAAGCAACTCGATTTGGCCACTAAATCATTTTTAAGATCGGAAATAGAAATTGATACCGTGAACAAAACTGTAAGCACAACAAAGATTATGGATTGGTTTGCCGGTGATTTTGGTGGCAAAAAAGGAATAAGGAAAATTATTAAAAACACCCTCTCAAGGGATGTTAGCGGATATAAAATAATATACAAACCGTATAATTGGGACGAGTTGCTTCATAATTTCAGCGAATAAAGTATTAAAATTATTTCCCGAACTGTAGAAAATGTTCCTGCTTAATATACAAGAAATAAAAGTGCTGGATGCCTATTTAAAAGAGAAGGAGTGGCTTGCGGCTAATGAAACTATTATTGCACTCAACAGAGCAGGGGAAGGGAATATGAATTGTGTGATAAGGGTAGAGACGGAAAAAAGAAATATAATAATCAAACAATCGAGAGGTTACGTTGAAAAATATCCGCAAATTGCCGCCCCAAAAAAACGGGTTACTACAGAGGGGCTTTTTTATAAACAGATTTCTGCCTATCCAGCAATCAGGCAAATGATGCCCGGTCTTATTGCTACCGATGAAGAAAATGATATTATTCTCCTGGAGGACTTAGGCAACCAAAGTGATTTTACTTTTTTGTATGAAATATCAGAAAAAATAAATGAAAAAGATATTCAATTGCTAACAGGGTACCTCAATGAATTACATAGCACCGGGTTTAGAAGTAGTGTAGCCCAGAAATTAGCCAACCGGGAAATGAGACTGCTTAACCATGAACATATTTTTAAATTCCCTTTCGAGGAAAACAATGGATTTGATTTAGATGCAATATCATATGGATTGCAGGATATAGCTGTTACATATAAAAATGATACGGTTCTTAAAAAGAGGCTATTTTATCTTGGGCAACTCTATCTTAGTGATGACAGGTTTTTGCTTCATGGTGATTTTTACCCGGGCAGTTGGTTAAAAACAGGCGCAGGAATAAAAATAATTGACACTGAATTTTGTTTTTACGGCCCCAGGGAGTTTGACCTTGGTATTATGCTGGCTCACTTTTATATAACAAAGCATGATGAACATATCCTGCATCAGGCAAAAAAGAGCTACCCCTTGTTTAACGAATTAAACAGTAAAATCGTTGATGGTTTTACAGGTGTTGAAATAATGCGGAGGCTTATTGGCATAGCACAGCTTCCGCTTAAATTAACCTTGTCAGAAAAAAAGGAACTGCTTATAAAAGCATATCAGTTAATTCTGCACTAAACAGTTAATATGAAGAATGCACTCATCATATTTATTAAAACCCCGGTTGCAGGAAAAGTAAAGACGAGGCTTGCAGCTACAATTGGTGATGCTGACGCTTTGAAAATCTATCTTGAACTAATAGCCTTTACCCTAAAAGAAGCAACGGATACAAAAGCAGTTACATACCTTTATTTTTCAGATGAAATCGACAACAGCATTGATGTTAACTGTCAGGCGTTAAAAAAAAATATTCAAAAAGGAGATGGCTTAGGCGAACGGCTAAAAAACGCTTTTGCGGACGTATTCGCTGGCAATTATAAAAGTGTAGTTGTAATCGGCACTGATTGCCCCGGTATAACTACCGAAATTATAGAGTCATCCTATTCTAACTTATCAGTTAATGAAGTGGTGATAGGCCCGGCTGCAGATGGTGGTTATTACCTGCTTGGTATGAAAAATTTTCATCCTGCCCTATTTGATGATATTAATTGGAGTACAGATTCCGTATTAGAAGCAACCATTAACCGCTGCAAAAAGAATAAGCTTTCCTATAAGTTACTTATGGAATTAAATGACATTGACGAAGAAAAAGACCTTATACATTTAAAGGGAATAAAAATTATTTCATAAGAATGATCAGCATTATTATCCCGGTATTAAATGAAGAAGCGAATATAAAAAAGCTTATCCCTTACTTGCAAAATTGCCCAGGAAATAATAACGCAGAGATAATAGTGGTTGATGGGGGAAGCACAGACAACTCTATCGCTACCGCACAGTTATTAAAAGCCACTGTTATCATTTCTGCAACAAAAGGAAGGGCTGCACAAATGAATGCCGGTGCAGCAGCAGCCAAACACCCCATTTTATATTTTGTACATGCAGACACACTGCCCCCCCTCTCATTTTTTGAAGATATAACCAGTTCTGTAACAGCAGGTTTTTATGCAGGCCGCTATCAAACTAAGTTTGACAGTAAAAAATGGTTGCTAAAATTTAATGCTTTTTTTACCAGGTTTGATTGGTTTATATGTTATGGGGGCGATCAAACACTGTTTGTTACTAAATTACTTTTTGAAAAACTGAATGGATATAACAGCAACTTGCTCATTATGGAAGAATATGATTTTGTTACAAGGGCAAAAGAATTTTCCCGGTATAAAATATTAAATCAATATGCATTAGTATCAGCAAGAAAATATGAATCAAACCCCTGGTGGCGGGTGCAATTAGCCAATTATAAAATTGTAAAGCTCTATAAAAAAGGGGTATCTCAAAAAGAACTGGTAGAGAGATATAGAAAGATGCTAAACCTCGTATAGTACTTTGCACTTATAAGGGAGAATGAAGAACGGTAAATGTATTTGCAGAAAATTGTCTTAATATAGTCCTATAAACTTAAAACGATGAAACAGCTGACTGCCATACTGTTTGTTTTTATTTGTTTTATTAGTTGTGCCCAACACAAAAACCCTGATAGCAAGCCTGCCATTTCTCCTACTTTAAGTGATTTAGCAGTTGGTGGGAGCTGCGAAGGTTGCGATGCTATCTTTGAAAGCCCGGTTCCGTTTGATTCAATAAATTATTTATGCTGGCTGCCCGATTGGGATGTTAAATTAAAAAGGCTTGCCATAAACGGAATAGTGTACAACAGTGACAGCACACCTGCCGCTAATGTGGTATTGTATATTTATCATACCGATAAAACAGGTAATTATCCATTAAAAGGAAACGAAACTGGCTGGGCAAAAAAGCATGGCTACCTGCGAGGCTGGATAAAGACAAATGAAAAAGGTGAGTACAAATTTTTTACATTAATGCCTGCCCCCTACCCTGGCCGCACCGACCCAGCACATATACACATAACTGTTAAAGAACCGGGCAAAACCGCTTACTGGATTGATGAATATGTATTTGACAACGATTCATTATTGACTATTGCTAATAGAGAAAAATTAAAAAACAGGGGTGGCAGCGGTATCATAAAACTTTTTGATACAGGGGATATACTGAAAGGGCAACGGAATATTTATCTTGGGAAAAATATTCCAGGGTACCCAGTTAAGTAAAACTTATACAATAAGTATATGGTAAGATGATTAAAGTAATCAGCGAAAGCTGATTGATTTAAGGATTTTCGTTGCCGTTTCTATACTTACCGTATTACTTAGCAATGAAGTGTAAGTAGCCGTAAAAAGCCTCCCTTTTGAAAAACAAAACCACTGGGTAATCTTTACTTGCAGGTCGCTGTTTTTAGGGTTGCCGGTATAAATAAGTTCGCAGGCATCATTGTTGTTCCAATTAAAATACCGTTCTGATTACTTTAGTAAAATTATCAATTGCACCTGCTAATTCTTCCAGTACCGAAGGAATAGCATCTTTTATAAGCAGGCCATTACCAAAAGTTTCATTTTTCGTCATGCTTATATTCACATTCTCAAAAAAAGCATCTTTATCACTTTCCGCCGGTGAAGTAAAGAAAACCCTTTTGCCCTCCTTAATTTTATTCACCCATTCTGGGGGATATTTTGCGGTGAAATCATAAGCAGTATCATTAAACGTCTTCCACTCCTGGGCTAATAAAGAAAAAGGAAGCAGCAACAGTGGCAAAAGGAATTTGAGGCGATACATATTTTTTATTTTATGTGAAGGTAGTTTATTTAAGTCGCTATCGGGCTATTGACTGGTTGCATTGCCTCCACTAAACACCTTGCAGGATAGGTTTATTTTTGGGAAAAGCTGCAACGGCGAAAAATAAATTACAGATTATAAAAGATAAAGCTGCCCTGGGGGCAGCTTTATCAAAAGAGTACCATTCACTACATGTTTTGTTTTTTAGGTTTTAAGAATGGTTTTCATAATCATGCCTTTCATTTGGATTGGATTGGTTTTTCACTGGCATACCAGATTTTGGTTTTTCGTACTGGATTTTGGCTTTTCATCATCGGATATTAAATTATAAAACAATTGAATTGTTACTTGCAAAAGCAAAAAACATAACCGTTATAACCCGATAAATAATTTGATTTACTAAATAAGGCAGATTTGCCTTTTAAAGACGATTAAATTTATTTTACACAGGGTTGAACGAGATATAAATGGTTGTTTTCAGGATATCGATAATCGGTATAAATACTGATTATTCTTTTAAACGAACGTAAAGGTAATAGCTGATTTTTGTTCTTACAATAGGAAAACTACATGGGAAAAATACATATATTATCCTGATTACAAAAAAAGCAGCCAGGAAGAAACTGATTAGTAAACTATTATATCGCATCACCGTTAATGATTTGCATAGCCTAGAAGCCAGCAGTTTTATTTTATTGCCTCCGCAATTGTATCATCACCAAAAGCGATGCAATATTACTGCGCAACTGAGAGTTTCGCAGGG
This sequence comes from uncultured Chitinophagaceae bacterium, assembly GCA_963840755.1. GTDB lineage: Bacteria > Bacteroidota > Bacteroidia > Chitinophagales > Chitinophagaceae > JJ008. Next base: position 6,325 of record CAWJAG010000007.1, read on the forward strand.
CTGAAATTAGTCTTCAGTGATTTTTAGAAAATAAAACGCATAAGTGGATTTTATAGATGTCAGTCTCAGTTTATCTTTTCCAAGGCCCAATAGCATTGTATTATTATCCACACTGCTTGTTGTTCCTGCAGAAAAGTAGAACGAACTGGTAGTAGCCGGATTCAAAATACGCCGGGTTATCCTCCCGTCCTTTTCTATTGTTGCTGCTACCAGTACATTGTCTTTGCCTGTACTAAACTGTGTACATTTTGCATCGTCAATAGGTATATTGATGTTTGACTCCCGATCTGTATAAAGCAGTATCAGGTTGTCGCTGCGTTTATGTGCAAAAAAACTACTGCCTGTTTTTTGTCCCAACACTTCTTTTTTAGGCAACCGTTTAATAAGAATATCACTGGCAGGTTTAAAAATAATGATCAGGCTGCTCCCCTTTACCGGGGCAGATGGCCGATCAGCACCTACATTCTGAAACCTTGTTAAATCACCCGCCAGCATAAGGGTACCATCTGATAAAGTAATATTATCAAATTGCACATACGGATGCAAGCCATAGCTTTTCTTTTTCGTTACGGCATAGGAGTCATCATCAAACTTTTCAACCAATTCAGGTGGAACTTCCTTTACCAGCGGGTTAGAAATTTTTAAACTCTTCTTATCTATAAATAATGAGTATGCCCCGGTAATATATTCCCCATCCTGGCTACTGGTGCCATACAATTTCAGTTTCGTTTCATCTGTACCGGGTGCGATGTAAATACTATGCGCCTTTACACTTTCCATTTGCAGTTCAGTAGTTTTCATACTGCTTCCGGATAATCCACTCAGCAGGTAGGGTAGAAATACTTCTTTTTTCAGATAAAGGCAGCCAACAAAAAAATTGCCAGCATTATCCACCAGCACATTACTGATAGTAAACTCTTTTACATTTTCTATTTCATAGTTGCCACTCCGGATTACATTCATTTCATTATCGGTAACTGAATAAGAACAGGCATTATTGACACCGGAGGTCCAGAAGAAAAAATTCTTTGATTTATCAGCAGATGTTTCGATGAGCAAGTCATACGAACTATATAAATCCATCATTTTAAACAGCCCGATATTCTTCTGGCTCATTGTCAGGATTTTTTTTGCGTCTGACAATGCCGCTGTAACCGGATCAACAACGGAACTGTATATTTCAATTCCGTTCTTGCTGTCATATTTGTAATAGATAAGGCATAGCTTGTTATTAATTGCTTTATAAAAAGGCGAGAAAGGGCCAAAGACCTCCTTACCATCTGCCAATGGTACTTCTTTAGTAAGGTTCAGTTTATTATCAAATACCAGCAACTTACAGCTAGATTTCATTTTATCCAGTGTGGCTGTCCATCCAAACTTAGAACTGGCTGCTGTTTCTAACCCATAAAACCTGTTGTCGAACAGCACAATATCCGAAAATGATTTTTTGTCCTTTATCTGCCCTATCGTTTCTACACTGAATTTCTGGGCAGTAACTGCCGAGGTGATTATTACTAATAACAATACAATGGATGTACGCATATTTTCTGTTTTAAATTTAACATCAAAATACTTAATGTATCCTGAGCAATAAAATAAAGTTTAACCGGCAATTGCACCCATCGCCACAGGCGATACAATATTACTGAGAACCGGAAGTTTCGAAGGGCCGGGCATATTTATTTACGGGGACGGAGCGGGGAGAAATCCAAATCGTTTTATTCTTTGTATATAAGAAGGCCAGTTGGTTATATTATTCATCATTCCCTGTTTTATGCAGAAGCTATTCATTCTATTTTTGTTTTTTTATTACATTGTTTGTGCCCGGTTGTAAAAAAGCTGCGGATACACCTGTTACCCTGGTGCCGGAAAGGCTTGAAATTACACCTGCAACAGCCAGTGTAATTTCAGGTAACACAACCACTTACACACTTAAATACTTTAATACCCTTGGGGAAGAAAAACCAGTACCAGCAGGTGTAAGCTGGAGCAGCCTGGACAATACTATTGCAACTGTAAACCAACAAGGGGTTGTTACTGGTGTTTCGGCTGGTCAAACTAGTATTAAAGCAGTTTTAAATGCAGTTTCTGCAACAGCCCTGATAACAGTTACCGCCGCTACAGTACCTGAAAGGTTAGTGATATCATCAGCTAATAATACGGTAACTGTGGGTGCAACAAATACACTTACACTTTCGTATTTTAATAACCAGGGTGTACAAGCCCCGGTGCCGGCAGGGGTTGTTTGGTCCTCTTCAAACTCGTCATTAGCCAGCGTAAACCAGCAAGGAATAGTTACCGGCATAGCAGCAGGCACACCTGTAATAGCGGCAACATTAAATACTATAGTGGCAAATTTTACAATAACGGTTACTAATTCATCAGAGCGGCTTGAGGTTTCGCCGGGCAGTGCCAATATTATAATAGGCAATACAGCAAATTTTACTTTAACCTATTTTAATGCTGCAGGTACCCAGGCCCCTGTACCTGCCGGAGTTGTATGGAGCAGTAATAATAATGCCATTGCCACAGTAAATGCAACTGGAACAGTTACGGGGATGGCTGCAGGGCAAACTACAATCAGGGCCACACTAAACGCTGCCATTTTTACAACGGCAAGTGTTACTGTTACGGCAAATAATATATTAGCTACTATTACCCTGTCGCCTGCAAACGAAATTGAGCTGGCAAGAAACCAAAGTGCTGTAATAACAGCCGTTGGCAAAGATGCCAATGGAAATGCGATACCTGGTTTAGTATTTAACTGGGCTACTGCAAATCCATCATTAGTTACTGTAAATAACGGGCAGATAACAGGTATGGCATATGGAACCGCAAACGTAACAGCTTCATCATCTTCTATTACAAGCCCCCCATTAATGGTACAGGTATTTCGTGGAGGTACTTTTAACGGGGGCCAGGGCAGCATGGGAATTGCAAAACTTAAAATTGTGAATGGTGTGCTGCGGTTAGAAACAAGCCCTAATTTTTCTGTAAGTACCGGCGCCCCGGATTTACGAATTTATTTAACCAATGCTACCAATAGCATTGCCGGTGCTGTAGAAGTGGCAACCTTAAATTTACGTTCAGGTGCACATTCCTGGGCAGTGCCAATATTGGATCCTGCCGGCCAGCCGGTAACATAACCTCACATTCTCATGTTATGGTATGGTGCAGGCAGTTTGGCGGTAATTACGGACATGTAATTCTACCTTAATATTATAAAAGCAATAAAACTTCGGGTGTCGTCAGCAGAGGGTTGTAGTTCACTCTTTGTGTCGTTGGTGTTTTGCTTTGCTGTTTAGCCCGCACACAACACACAACGACGGCGTACTTCCTTTTTGGAACACCTGCAACGGCGAACAATAAGAAATTACTTACAGAAATACTGGAACTGAGATGAGAGGGCACTTGCTACAAAAAAACAAGTTGCTGAATGGGATACAGGGAACGGATTACGAAATAAAAAGGGATAATGCGATTGCTATTTCCTTTTTCGTTGTAATTGCTTAATATCATCAAGATCCTTTAGCCTTCCGGATGCTTTTTTTGCTTCTATCAATTGGTTGATATGGATGAGGCGTATTGGCAAACCATCATCTTCAAAAATCTTGAAAGGTTGTATGTTTCATCAAAATCAAGCCCTTTTACAGCTGTCATAATATCAATACCAACGGGGTTTCTACCGAAAGAGAAAACATCATTCTCTTTTACACCCAAAAATTTTTGCAGCTGTAATATCAAACAAAGGCATTCCAAACTGATGAAAAGCCTTTGCCAATTTCTGGTAGTTTTCTGTAGTACATCCTACCCAAATATCCATATCACCTGTTACCCTTAGTGACCATGAAGTATAACAGCCATACCCCCCACCATGATGTATTTGACATCTTGATCATTCAGGGCTTTTAAAAAGTCACGGAAATCTTCTGGAAAATGTAGGCATCAGTATTCATGTTTTTTATCGAAAGGCCGTTTTATCATTCTTGGCGGATATCCATATCAAACTTATAAGCAATGCTGGTAAGGTAATAAGCAATCTCCAACCGTTCTTTTGCAGGTGGTTGGTAATCCCATGGCATCTGCTTCTTACGTTTGCAGTTTAAAAGCTGTTTATCCATCCGGTATTTTTTGGGCGTTGCATCAGGATAAAATTAACAGGAAAAAATGAAAATCGCATAAAGGCGACAGGCAATCTATAACACGGCAGCCTGCGCTATATCATTAGTGCAGCTACGCTGGCCGAGACTGCGCTGAGAATGTTTATGGGTGAAGTTTGGGAGGGAAAAGGACAGAATAAGATTTATTGTTCTGTCGTTGGTGTTTGCTCTGCTACTTTGGGCAAACAACACCTAACGACGACGTACTTTTAGAAACGACGGCGAATAACTTCACATTCTCATGTAATGGTATGGTGCAGGCAGTTTGGTGGAAACTACGGGCATGTAGTTCTGCCTTAACTTATAAAAGCCGGATGTCGTTTCTTACTGTAGAAAACCGTCAATATCCTATAGCTGCACACATAGCCCTGCATGGAGACATGGCCGGAAAATTTAAATGGAAGGAGACTATGGAGGGAAAAAAACTTTCAGTTTCGCAGTGCAGTTTACAAGTTTCGCAGAGCTAAAGAACAAATTACTTTCTTTCATTCATTTTCTTATGCAGGTCAGTCATGTTTTGCAAATAATCTTTCAATAGAGAGAGGCCCATCTTCTTTCTTCGCTGGTCAACTGTGGCAGGCCGGCGCAGGTTTGCTGCTATCGCTTCCCCTTTATCGGTATAGTCGCATTGTGTACCATATATTTGTTTTTGGCCTGATTTGATTTTCATCTTATCAATCATCATTGCCAGGGCAGGAGTTGAAATATTTTTTTGCTTCGCTTGTTTTTTTCCAAGTTTAGCTACTTTCTGCTGAAAGGCAATATCATAGAAGCTATGGTTTACCATTGCCATAAACTTATCTGAGCTTTCTTGCCCCACCTGCCTGTATCCAGGCAAATCTTTTCTGCTGATTATTTCTTTTAAAACAGGGATATGCCGTTTAAATGCCTCCTCTTTAATTGTGTTGAGGCTGTCAAACACTTTTCTTTCTGCATTATTCTGGTATGCGGTAATCATATCAGTTTGTACTTGCTGATCAACTGCATAAAGGCTATCAATTTGTTGTTTTAGTATGTTATCCTGCTGCCCAAAGGATTCAGTTGTAAACAAAAAAACAACGGCAATAAGAAAAATAGTTTTCATTCTATAAAGATATAAGTACAGATAATCGGAAAGTTGGAGAAATCGGACATTTTAGTCAAACTTCCAGACAATCTTTTTATCTGCATTCAGCGTTACCGCCGATAAAAATTTTTTAGGAGTACTGCTGGTAAATTTTTTGAATTCGTTTACCAGATTCGCATGGTCGTAATAACCATTATCGGCTGCCATGCGGGACATTTTATTAGTGTAAGAGAACCGGGTACTCTTTTTTACTGCCTGACGAAATTTAAGTATCCCCCTGAACTGAACAGGGCTTATACCAGTATGTGCCAGAAATAAACGATAAATACTTTTTTCGGTAAAGTATATCTGCCTTGCTATATCTTTTATAGTTATATTTTCATTGTCCATCATTAGCTTAACAATTGAAGCAAGTACATTTAACTCTTTTTGCCGGCTACATATTGTTGCCAGTTTTTCTTCCAGCTTATGCAAAGTATCTCCCCGTTAATTATAGCTGAGATATCTTTATACAAATCTGTAAAAAAAGTAGTATTTGAAAAGGGTTGTTGCAGCACCCCGCCAAGTTTAGTTGTTTGTGTATAGTTTATACCGAGGGGTTTAAATACAATACAAAATTCTTTTATCCCTTTTGGCAGTGTAACATAAACAGGTGCAGTAGCATTACCAACTATTACTTCTTTTATCCCCTCGCCTTTTTTCTTTGTTACTATTGCTTTGGCTGATTCTAAATTGATATTGCAATCACTAAAAAAACCTACTGGTGTATTCTCCGAAGGGAAAGCGGTATAAGTTGAATCCTTACTATCATCTTCTGTGGAAAGCAAATAATAATAATCTATATAAGGCTGCAAGGCCAGGTTTTCTATTTTAAAGTGCTGTATCTGCATTCTGCCTGAAAAATATTATACTAAGATAGACAGATTTATACTCTGTGGGGCTTGCAGCCCCGCAGGACTTTTTTATTGCCTGTGGCAATGTATATAATCGCCACCGGCGATATAGTACAACTGCGAAACTAAAAGTTTCGCAGAGCGGTTTACATGTTTCAAGGAGCTGAGTTAATTATTTCGTTATTTTACATTTCAAAATAAATAAATGAAAAAGGTCAGCCTTTTGTTGGTAGTTTGTATTACCGCCATCACCATATTACATGCCCAGCAAGTACCACCGGCACCGGCCGATAAAGCCGTGGTTTATTTTGTAAGGATATCATCGCTTGGCTTTGCCATTAATTTCAGCTACTTCGATAGTACCCGTCTGATAGCTAAATGCAATGGCACTAATTATGTTCGGTATGAATGCCAGCCAGGACCACATTTGTTTTGGGCAAGATCAGAAAACAGGGATTATATAGAAGCAGAACTGGAAGCCGGTAAAATTTATTTTGTAGAAGTACAACCACAAATGGGAGGGCTTAAAGCCGCTGTACAACTATCCCCCGTTACCCCGGATAATGAGAAAAGGATGGGAAAAATTTTAAAGCTTATAGGAAAAAAGTCGCCGGAATCTTTTTCTTCTGAAGAGCTAAGCCGGGAAGAAGCAGAAATGCAGGACATTATAAAGCGGGGGCTTGAGAAATATAAAGAAGATAAAGAAAAGGGGAAAAAAATAGAGCGACTTGAGAAAACAATGTTTTATACTTCATCCTGATATGTGGTTCTGAAATATGCATTGGCTCTGCGGTACTGCAACCCCGTAGCAATACTTTATTGCGTTTGAGAATGTATTCATCGCCACAGGCGATACAATACAACTGCGAAATTTAAGGTTTCCCAGAGTTTAGGCTTTGCGCAACTCCTATTTATCCTCAGGCAAGGCATTAAATTCTTTTCTCTTACTTTCAAACCAGTCTTTCATAGCGTCTGGTGTATTCATGAGTCCTTTCATTTCATTCATTGCCTTAAGATGTTCTGCATCCCCCTTTTGAAACATTTCCATACCATGCTTTTTACTCATGTCCGCTATTTCTTCAAAACTGTTTGCATGAAATGCTTTATTACATGCCCCACCCAATTGTTTACATGTCATCGTTTTCATAACTATTTTTTTTTGTAAAAGTTGATTGTTACCGGGGGTTCAACATTGCATATAACAGTTGGAGTAATGTATTCTCCCCTTTCAAATTTAATTAACTTTTAATTGAAATGTAACAAAATGGTTTTTGAAGTAATAGCAACCTATTTCTCAGGTGAGTGTCGGAAGGCTTTGAGTGTTGGCTTTGTGGCACTCGCCGTTGTTAAGCATTCACGGCGAGTCCGGCAGTAAAATTCTTTTAGTTCTAAAAATACTGCTGGCCGAGACATCGCCTGAGAAAGGGTCATTAAAGACTCGGCAGGGAAGGAAAACTTACATATTTTTGAGTAATGAATCGAACCTTATTTTTTATATTATTATTCTTCAGTTACAAAATCGGACTATCACAGTCATCTAAAGACTTGCAATCCTTAACTTCTTATTCCTATTATATTAATAATTTAGTTAACGAAGCTGGACAAATTGGAGTATACAATGGTAGTGTATTTTTTATTAGAAAAAATCAAAAAACATACTTGGTAACAGCAAAGCATGTTTTAAGTGGTTGCAAAAATTATCAATATAAGGATCGTATAGCTCCAGATTTTTTAGCAGTTTATTTAGAACACAAATCCATTCCAAAAATGACAGGAGTTCAAACAAAAAAGATAAAAGATACTTCCGATTGCGTAACCTTATTACAGTGCTGATATCATAGTGATTAATATATCAGATACGATTATCAACACAGCAAAATCTTTAGAAAAATTAACTGTCAGAAAAATTAAATCTACTGATTCTTTGGCTATTGTTGGTTACCCAGGAGCAAATTATATTAACACAACCCTATATGGGGATATGTCAATTTTTAAAATAGGGGTAAATAAATCAAAAATTATTATTGATATGTTAGTCCCGGACAAAAATATCGTTGACCCGTTTAATTATTGGGTAGAGGTTAATAATACAATTGACTTAACCAATATGGGCGGCTTTTCAGGCTCCCCAGTTTATGTTAAAAACAAAAAGGGGAATTGGAGGCTAATTGGGGTATTTATAGGATACAACTATACAAAGACTAATAAGAAATACCTACTTATTGCCAAAATCGAAAATGTCTTGAATCAAATAAACTGATAATCCAAGTCCTTCTTTACGCCGTCGTTGGTGTTTCTCTCCCACCAACGACATGAAGTTAAAACTCTTCAACTCAGAAATGAAAATTTGCATAATGTTGAATAGAATTGCCGAACGTTGAAAAGTGTACCCTTCGTTATCTCAGGGTAAACTCTACAGACGATGATAGTAGTAATGTAGTCGGCCAATAATTTAAAAGCCCCAACTCTCGTCAGGGCTTTTCTTTACTTCTTCTTTCCACTCTTTTCCAACTCCGGTGTTTCATTTCTAAACACCACCACACCATCAAACACATCCACCAGCACCGGGTTGGCTCTTATCAATATCTCCCGCCAGTATCCGTTTGCTTAGCTGGTTCACAATTTCTTTTTGTATCAGCCGCTTCAATGGTCTTGCACCAAACTGCGGGTCAAAGCCCTGCTCGGCGAAGAACTCAAGGGCATAATCGCTAAACTGTAATTGTATGCCGCTGTCGGCTACCAGTTTTTTCAATCCGTTCAATTGTATTTTTACAATACCTTTTATTTCTTTCTTCATCAACGGCTGGAACATGATGATTTCATCTACCCGGTTTAAAAATTCAGGCCGTATGGTTTGTCGCAGCAAAGTTCATCACTTCCACTTTTGCTTTATCAGTTACTTCTTCCACATTGCTTTTCATTCACATTTTCAAAAGCATCCTGTATAAGGTGACTGCCGATATTGCTGGTCATAATGATGATGGTATTCTTAAAATTCACCACCCGGCCTTTATTATCGGTCAGTCTTCCATCATCCAATACCTGCAACAATACATTCCATACATCGGGATGTGCTTTTTCAATTTCATCCAGCAACACAACACTATATGGTTTACGTCGCACCGATTCGGTTAACTGCCCGCCTTCATCATACCCCACATAACCGGGAGGTGCACCAACCAAACTGATCACCGTATGTTTTTCCTGGTACTCACTCATATCAATCCTCGTCATCATACTTTCATCATCAAATAAATATTCAGCAAGTGCTTTGGCCAGTTCTGTTTTACCCACACCGGTTGTTCCAAGAAAAATAAATGAACCAATGGGTTTCTTTGGATCCTGCAATCCGGCACGGCTTCTTCTTATAGCATCAGCCACAGCAGTAATGGCTTCTTCCTGTCCCACTACCCTTTCATGCAGGTGTTCTTCCAGCTTCAATAATTTTTCTTTATCACTTTGCAGCATTTTCGTAACAGGTATGCCAGTTGCTTTGGCAATACTTTCGGCAATATCTTCTGCATCTACTTCTTCTTTCAGCAAACGTTTTTCTCCACTCTCTTCTATTTGTTTGGTAATAGTCGGTAATCAATTGCTTCCTGTTCTTTCATTTTACCATAACGTATCTCAGCTACTTTTCCATAGTCGCCTTCTCTCTCTGCCCTTTCTGCCTCCTGTTTCAGATTGTTCTACTTTCTGCTTTAGCATTTTGTACTTTTTCCACCAGTTCTTTTTCCTCTTTCCATTTTGCTTTTAGGTATCTCTTTCTACAGAAAGGTTGGCGATCTCGGTATTCAGTTCTTTCAGTTTCACTTCATCATTCTCTCTTTTAATGGCTTCCCTTTCAATTTCCAATTGCCGGATCTGTCTTTCCAGTGTATCCAGTTCTTCCGGCATGGAGTTCATTTCCAGTCGAAGCTTGGCTGCACTTTCATCTATCAGGTCAATGGCTTTATCCGGCAGAAAACGATCGGTAATATAACGGCTGGATAATTCCACCGCCGCAATGATGGCTTCATCTTTTATTCGTACATGGTGATGGGTTTCATACCGGTCTTTCAATCCACGAAGAATAGAAATGGCATCTTCCATATTAGGTTCATCGATCATTACTTTCTGAAAACGTCTTTCCAGTGCTTTATCTTTTTCAAAAAATTTCTGGTATTCATTCAAGTGTAGTTGCACCAACGGCTCTTAAATCGCCTTTGGCCAATGCAGGTTTTAAAATATTAGCTGCATCCATGGCACCTTCGCCACCACCGGCACCTACCAGTGTATGTATCTCATCAATAAATAAAATAATTTCTCCATCGCTGCCGGCTACTTCTTTCACTACGGCTTTCAATCTTTCTTCAAATTCACCTTTATATTTTGCACCGGCAATCAGCAGACCCATATCCAATGCATAAATGATTTTGACTTTTCAGATTTTCCGGCACATCCCCATTTACGATCCGATGGGCAATGCCTTCGGCAATGGCTGTTTTACCAACGCCTGGTTCACCAACCAGTATCGGATTGTTCTTTGTTCTGCGGGAAAGTATATGTAAGGTTCTTCTTATTTCTTCATCACGGCCAATCACCGGATCCAGTTTTCCCTGCCTTGCCATTTCATTTAGGTTCTTGGCATATTTATTCAGTGCATTGAATTCCTGCGTTTGTGTTTGTGAAGTAACAGTTTCGCCTTTTCTTAATTCTTTGATAGCAGCTGAGCAATCCTTTTTCGGTAAGGCCGGCATCTTTCAGCAACTTTGCGGTTGAATCATTGCCCTGCACAATCGCCAGCAACAAATGCTCCGGTGTTACAAATTCATCTTTGAATTGTTTGAGTACAGCACCTGCCCTTAACACCACACTGTTGGCCTCCCGGCTGATCTGTTGTGCCGGCTTCGCCGGATGTTTTGGGAAGTTTGTTAATCAGTTCATCCAGTTTGTTATCCACGAGATTGACGGTTACATTATTTTTTTTCAGCAGATATTCAACCGGCGAATCTTCCTGATCAAGCAACGCTTTTAGGATATGCTCCGTCTCAATGTTCGGGTTTTTTGCATTAAAGGCAAATTGCTGCGCCTGATTGAAAGGCTTCGGCAGCTTTTATGGTAAAGTTTGATAAATTCATATTGTTTTAATTTAAACCGCCTGAGGCGGCAAAGACGCTGAGATATATTTAACATTTTGCGCCTCCCCGTCTCTGCGGTTATATTTTACTAATTTACATCTCAAATCATAGTCCAAAGCAAATTCCCGTAACTATGTCATATAAAGTTAGTTCTATCTGCCTGAAAGTCTTATCTGTAGTTGGTTTCCTGCTATTCTTGCAGCCTGCAACTGCCCAGTACAACTGGGCAGAACTGGAAACTGAACTACAGGCCAAACAGAAAACATTGGGAACAATGCAGTGGCCATGATCTGGAAAGGCGATTCCTTAGTTTATAAAAAAGAAATGGGGGATTTTAACTCCAAAACCCAGGCACCTATTGCCAGTTGCAGCAAATGGCTTACTGCGGCATTGGTTATGCAGTTTGTGGATGAAGGCAAAATTTCATTGGATGATAAAGTGGTGAAATACATCCCGGAGTTTGATAAATATTTTAAAGGTTATATTACCATCCGCCACTGCCTTAGCCATATGACGGGTATTGAAGACGATGACAAATTTTTAAAAAGAATATTGGATAGAAAAAAATATACCACGCTGGAAGAAGAAGTAAATGCTTTTGCTGCTAAAAGAGAGATAAGGGCTAATGCCGGAACGATTTTGGTATGGTAATGTGGGACTGAATATTGCCGGCCGTGTGCTGGAAGTTGATCAGCAAGAAAAAATTTGATGCTATTGATAAAAATAAAATTATTTGTTCCGATGGGCATGAGTAAAACAACTTTTGCTGAACAAAATGGCGGTACCGTAAATCCTCCGGCGGTGCAAAATCTACTGCCGATGATTATATGAAGTTTTTAGTAATGCTGCTGAACAAGGGAAAATATAATGGCAAACAGATACTCAGCGAAGAATCGGTAAATGAAATGATGAAAGTGCAAACAAAACCTCAGAATGATAAAGTATGCCCCTAAATCTGCACAAGGCTACAATTATGCTTTGGGCAATTGGGTTATAGAAGAAAAGGATGGTAGTGGCTACTGCTTTTGCTGTCCCCGGGGTTATTTGGCACCTGGCCTATGATTGATTATTGCAGGGGATATGCCTATATTGTATTTGTAAAAAACTTGTTGGGGGAGGAAAGGGCAAAAGTGCATGAAGGCCTCAAAGAAATTATTGATGAACAGATTAAAAGCAATTGCAAATAAGCATTATTAATACCAACTAGTCTTATATTTATTACCTTAAAAAAAACAAACATGTATAAATCTATCCTGCCGCTTATCGTTTTATTTTTTTCAGCATCGTTTATTGCAGCCGGGCAATCCACAAAAATTGCAGTTCAAAAAGGGCAAAAATATATGGTGGAAACCACCACAAAACTTTCTACCTCTGCTGAAGTAATGGGGCAGACGATGGAGAATAACAATGATTCAAAAAGCACCACTGTGTATGAAATAATGGATATAGACCCGAGGAAATAAAACTACAGTCAACCATTACAAAAATGCAGGTGAATGCAAGCATGATGGGACAAGAGATGAGCTTATGACAG
>CAWJAG010000008.1:0-14162 GCA_963840755.1 uncultured Chitinophagaceae bacterium
GCGAAACATTAACTATCCGTTGACAGTCGGGGTAAGGCTTTTTAACAGGTAAATATTTGTAAGAATGAAATACTATACCACATACTATAAAGATGCTGCTTGCTTTATGCATATTAGTAGCACTTGGCAGCCATGCCCAGCAACAATTCACGCATACCGCCAGCAAAGAAAATATTTCCTGCAACTATGATTGTACCATACTTGATGTGCCGGAACTTAATAACAATCCTGCGGCATTCATATTTGCAACACTAGTTTTAGAGAAAGGGGAAAACTGAATCCTCATCCTATCGGTGTTTATTATTTTCAAAAGCAAATGGCACATATTTAATCTCGATCGCAAAGCCATACCTGACGGTTCAAAGTTTACAGGTTGAATATTTTATCAACCCTGACCAAACTCATTTTCAATATGAGTTCACAAAAGCAGATATACAGCGGGATGGTTCTGCATGGATCGATCACCCGGCATTGAATAATAACCCCACAGCCCGGTTCACTACTTCGCCAAGCTGGGATCCCGGAAAAAGGGGGCTTTAGCACCAACCGGGAAGAAGCTACATCAATACCACCTCCGGAGCCCGCAATGGTCTGTCAGCAACCTGAATAAAAAGCCCATGTTTGATAGAATTAATTATAATATTGCAATCGAGCGGGCCGGCAGATCAAGACACAAATATAACTCCACCTTCGTTTCGACAAAGTTAATTGACTGTACCGTCCAATACCAATCCAATAAACCCAATGTAGTAACAGGATTCAATGTTCATGGCTGCATGGGTGGGTAATACAAAATTACCGGGTGAAAGTAAGCGGGCAACCATGCCGAACATACAGAATTATTTGGAGTGGAAATGGGTACTACAAATATTGCTGCGAGAAAAAATACTTATCAGCCCATCACTATCCGGCTTCATTCAGGCTCTGCGATGATCCCGTTACTGAATGCTTATATCAGCAAACAAAGCATGACCTTTGAGATCGACGCTATTTCAAATCAGCAACAGGAAAACAGGCACTCAATTATACCATCAGGCTTACCGGCGCATATATCAGCAGCTACAGGCAAATATTCCCGGATGACCAACGGGCAATGGCAAAAATAAAAAGGAAAACTTACGATGAGATCAAGGTGATATTCACCCAAATTGAGAATATATCAACAGCGCTGGCGCCACCGCCACTGATAACTTCTGATCGATTTTATGAAAAAAATATCTATCATCACATTGCTGTTCTTTATTAGTGCAATCTGTTTTTGCCCATCCCACCCAGGCCGAAATAGATAAAATGATAAAGCATGCTCAAGCAATGATGAAGCAATATGGTAACGACGGTACAATGAAGAAGGCTAGGAAAAATCAGCAACCCCATAAAACTAGTCCAACAAGCACTTTATATATTTCTGACCCTGGCGCTTATGGCAATGTTAACAACTGGAAATTCCCTCCAAAGAATACAAAACTGCTCGCCTCCCTTCCCAAAAAAGTATTCAACAGAACAGAGCTGGTTGCCTTTTTAAATGACATCTATATACGCAACTTTCCAAAATACTACCTGCTGCGATTGCTTCTTCTGTCCAGCGTATGACAGCTAAGTATAATAATGATGCAGCTAAAATGGGAGATGCCGCTGTAATGGGCTGGTATACCGATCACCGGGAAGAAGCATCCTATTAATAGATTAAAGCCGCCGCTGTTGATCCTGATGATGGACTGCTGCTTAATAATTGTGCCGCCGTTCTGAACATGAGTGGTGCTGAACAAAAAGCTATTCCCATTTTAAAATATGTTTTACAGATCTTTCCCGGACAATAGTATGGTATTGAATAACCTGGGACAGGCTTATGCGGGTTTGGGAGAAACAGATACGGCCATGGTTTACTTCGGTCGTTGCATGAGAATAGAACCCGAACATCCGAAGCCTGTGGTACTGCGGGATATATTGAAGAATCGAAGGGGCATATTGAAAAAGCCATTGAATATTTTGAAAAGGCAATCAAACATGGGTACAGTAAAGATGTCCAGCTGAAACTGAGAAAATTAAAAAAAGGCGGTATCCGGCATTTGGTAAGACCACGGGTAAAACTTCCTGTCTACTTCAATCTATTCAAGTATGATCTCCCTGCACAATGTATCAGCACCAATGATGCCGTTCGTGCTGATGCGGAGCATAATGCCTTTAGAAAAATGATAACACAACAGGCACAACAATATGGCAGCTTATATGGGGAGCTGGCCCAAAAACAAATGCACAAGGGTATGCAGATCATGAATGCTGGTGGTGTGGGACGGAAATTAAGAAAGGATGAATTCATGGCGCAACCATTTTTTGAACTCTGCACCATCATGGCAGGAGAAGTATTGGATGAATACAAAAAAGAATTGTCAGAGTTTCAGTACCAAAACAATAAAAACATTTGATGCTGATATGACGGCCCTTGAGAAAGAATACCAGCAGAAGTACCAGGCAATGATGGGTGCCTTTGCGTTAAGATGCCCTTCCGGTGAAGGAGCTTCTCATGCGAATTGTGCCAAGTGAGGAAGAAATTTGCAATGCCAAAGATGCTTTGGCGAATACCTACCTGCCCAAATTCGCCTACCTCACCCAGGAAATGCAGGAAAAAGGTAAAAGGATCTACCGTACTTATTTTGACGAGCTGGCCTACTGGCATTATCTCAGCCTTAATCCTATCGGGGCTGACAATTTTAAAATGCAGTATTACTATTTTATCCAGCAATACCTCGTAATGATCGGCGGAATCTGCCAGACGAGGATCATTAAACCTTGTGAATTTAAGAAAGCCACTACCAGCAAAGAAAGTAATGCTATCAAAGAGTTTGATTGTCCCATTGATGTGGCACTCGCTTTGGGGATCGCTAAAGTGGAACTCAACTGTGAGAAATTCTCTATTACCGGTGGTGAAGGATTGATAGTTGAGTATGAAAAGGATTTTAAAACAAAAAAATCAACGCTCAGTGTTGGCGTTGGTGTCAAGTTCGACCTGGGAATAAAAGCCGGACCTGCTAGAGCCATCGTGGGAGTGAAAGCAACGGAATCGGTCTTTATAAGTTTTGATGGCAACAATGGCATATCAGATGTCGGATTGGAGAATGAGGTCAAAGCAACCGGCCATATCACGGGTGTGATAAAAGAAAGTGTAAGCATGGGGTCTAAACTGGGAATCAACGGGGGATGGGATTTTAATGAAGGGCCTTTAAAAGGCCGTTTATAAACCAGATAAATGTTTATTAAATGAAAAAAATAATTCTTAAAATGCTGATATACCTGGGCCTTCTGGTCCCGGGTAAATTAATGAGCCAACCCCAAAAACTTACCGGTGCATTCGCTGCATCATCAGGTATTGCAGTGGATAGTAAGGGCAATGCTTTTGTAACAGGACTTAATAATAAAGTAATAAAAATAACAGCAGCCGGAAAGGCGGAGCTCTTTGCCGGGGGTGGAAGAAACCGTAAAGATGGTCCGGCAAAAGAGATAAGGTTTTCCAGCCTTGCAGGAATCGCCATTGATTCATCCGATAATTTGTATATAGCAGATGGCACAAGAATCAGAAAAATTACACCGGAAGGTTTTGTAACCACCGTTGCAGGCACTGAAATATCCGGATACAAAGACGGCGATCGGTCAACAGCGGCTTTTATTTCTCTTGAAAATATTGCAATAGATAATAAAGGAACTATTTATGTTACCGATAATGAATTCACCAATAACAGGGGAAGTTCCGGGTATCATGTTATCCGGAAAATTTCGGCAGAAGGCATTGTTACAACAATAAAAAACGAGAATGATGGTGAACTACGGATACATTATGCAAGAGGCATTGCCTGCGATAAAGACGGTAATTTATATGTAAATGCCAGCGTAAGCCATTGTATCAAAAAAATTTCTCCTTCAGGAATTATTACAACTGTTGCAGGCCAATGTGATAAAACAATATTTAATTCCGTATATAAAGAAGGTCCTGTATCATCTGCGGTACTGACCAACCCCAGCGGAATTGCCATTGCTAAAGAACGGCGATATCTATATTACTGATACAAGGCTGCACCGCATTATAAAAATTGCCAACAATAAAGTAACCACAGTAGCAGGTTCAGGTAAATTTAATTTTTCACGGCAATCCTGCCGGCGCTGCAGAGCCTGGTTATGCAGATGGCAAAGCATTGCAGCCCGTTTTAATGCACCCAGTGGTATTGCTTTTGACAGAAATGGTAATTTATTTATCATAGACCGCAGCAATTCGAATAACAGTTATATCCGCAAACTTTCACCAGATGGAATGGTAACTACATTTTGTAAACATGAATGGAATCCTAAAACAAGTCAATATGAAGAAGTTGAGTAAACCTCTGATAAAAACAATTTTCTTTTTGTTGTTATCTGTACAGGTAATCAGCCAAACGGAAACTTTTGATATAATAACCTACACTTCGCCCAAAAATTGGAAGAAAGATGCCAAATCTGATGTAGTGAATTATATGAATGTGAATACAACCACCCGTGGCTTTTGTGTCATTGCCCTGTTTGCCAGCAAAACCAGTACCGGTGATGCGCAGAAAGATTTTATCCGAGAATGGAGTGAATTGGTCGCAACACCTTATAAAGCAGAAGAAAATCCCAAACCGGAAACACAGAACACCGATGAAGGCTGGGAGATTGTGGCCGCGGCAGCCCCCGCTAAAGTAGATGGAGTTGATGTATATATTTTTCTTACAGTGCTGAGTGGTTTTGGAAAAACAGTAAGCATACGAAGCAGTCTGAATGATGAAGCATACTTACCGGAAATGACAGCTTTTCTGGAAACAATTGAATTGGACAAAACAAAATCACCAGCGGTGAACTACAATACGAATAACACGACTCCTTTAAAAACAAGCAGCGCAGGCAGTTCAAAATTTGGTTTGATGACATATACCCCTCCTTCCGGATGGAGCCATCAGCAATTCAGCAGACGGTGTTGTTTTCAAGCCATTGGATTTACCACAGGATGAACATCTCGCCATGCAAATAATGCAGCCGTTGAATTTCTCTGGTAGTTTGGAGCAAGCCCTTCAGCAAAGTTTTGATGAAGCTGCTGCTATGTACAATGGAACAAAGATGAATTATATAGGAGAAGGCAACTATAAAAAAGAAGAAGCAAAAAAATCATTCCAGGGCTGGGATTATATCCGCTGCCACGGTGGTGTACGCATTGGCAGCAATGAGTATCCGCCTGAGTACGGACTCGATTTATTTGTAATAAAAATCAACAACCGTTTTGAACGGGTGGCGGTTTTAAAATCAAGAAAAATAAACAGAAGTTGCAGCATGTCCTCATTTTATGCAGATGACAGGGTTCGATATACAAGAGCAATTAATGAATTTTTATTTCACCTGCAGTTTAGTGACGGGCCACAACCACTTATTATGCAATCGAAAAGTGTTGAAGGTGGAGGTATTAAAGGAGTATGGCAGGGTATTTCTATGGAGACATCCGCAACATCCGGCATCCGGTATAATGTTTTTTCACCCATATTCTTATCCAATGGCCAGGCTTATTTCGGTTCTAAGTTTCCGTTTGAAGGGTTAAATGAACTGGATACAAGGATACCACCGGAGCTGAACCGCAGGGATTGGGGAACTTATACCTTCAGCAATGGAAGAGGTGTATTAAAAATGCCTTATGCTAATATCCCTTTGCGGATGGAAGGAAATACACTTATCATTACCGCCAATCAAACCGACCATAAGTTTTATAGTTTGCCTTCGGTAGATGGTGCAAGGTTCAATGGTACTTATGTGATGAGTGAGGCGTATGGAAAAATCCCAGCCATCAGTTTTACTACAGACGGAAGATTTACAGATAATGGAGCTATAAGGGTTTTAAGCCATGAATATAATGATTGCATTAACCCGGGACTTCAGCCCGGCTCAGGTACTTATGAAGTAAAAGACTATACCATTACATTCAATTATGCCGATGGAAGGAAAATAAAAATTGCTTTTATGGGAGCTGAATATGATAAAAGGAATCAAAGCCCGGCAACCCTGCGGATGAGTTCTAATGAAGACCCGATGATAAGAAAATAAAAGTGAGACAGTTGCCTGAATATTTCTTTATACCATATTATACTTCGCAGCCAGTTTGATTAAACTGGCTGTGTTATTTACAGCAAACTTTGTCAACAGGTTTTTTCGATGACTATCTACTGTATGCAAGCTGATAAATAATTTACCGGCAATCTGCGGGTTAGTAAACCCATCTGCAATAAGCACAAGCACTTCTTTTTCCCGGCTGCTGAGTACTGGCATATCAGTCAACTCCTGTTTATCAGCCGTAGATAAATTTATATCCAGGCTCATGTACAATTTGCCTTCGTACACTGATAAAATAGCTTCTTCTATTTCTTCTCTTGATGCACTCTTTACCAAATACCCGGCTGCGCCATTCTGTATCATTTGAGAAATATAGCTCCGTTCCTTAAACGTACTCATAGCTATTATTTTTACGGCAGGAAATTCTTTCCTGATTTTTAATGCCAGTTCTATTCCACTTATCTCTGGCATATTAATATCCGTAATCACAATATCGGGTGTAGCCATTTTTATTTCCTGCATGGCTTCATATGCGTTGGCAGCAGTGCCGGCAATTTCCACAAACTCAATTTGTGTCAGCATAGCACTCATTCCTTCCAATACCATTGGATGGTCATCCACTATTACTACTTTTATTTTATGCATCGCCATCAATTATACAATCAATATGAATAGAGGTACCCTTGCCCGGTACAGATTGAATATCTAACTGGCCTTGCAAATAATCCACTCTCGACTTAATATTTTTTAATCCTGCACCACGCCTGGCTATTGCTTCATCTTTATTAAAGCCTTTGCCATTATCTTCGACAGTAATTGAAAGATTATTCTCTTGCCGCATTACCTGTGCCAGTATAGTATTGGCTTGCGAATGTTTCACTGCATTGTTAAGCAACTCCTGTACAATTCTATACACTGCTATTTCTACAGATGGTTCCATCCTATTTTCCAGCCCATGAAATTCACCATTAATAGTAAATGGTTGCGCCTCAGACAAACCATCACAATAATCCTGCAATGCCTGTTGCAAGCCTAATTTAATCAAAGCTTCGGGCATCATATTATGTGCCACCCGGCGCATTTCACTGATGGATTCATCTAATTTACCGAGTGCATTATTAAATGTACGGCCATGCTCTTCTGATAAAATTAAATTTCCTTTCATAGCTCCTAATTGAAGTTTAACGCCACTGAGCAAACCACCCAGCCCATCATGCAGGTCTTTTGCCATACGGCTTCTTTCATCTTCCTGGCCTTTTAAAAGTGATTGTGTGGCAGATAATAGTTTTTCCTTTTCGAGTTCTGCTATTTTTTGTTCTTGTAATTTTCTTTTTTGTTTGTAAGTACGGTAGGAAAGTAATGAGATAATAAGTAAGGTGGCGGCACTGCCAATTAAAATATAATTAAGTGTATTCTTCCTGGCGATTGTTGCCTGCTGTATTACCAATTGCTTTTCTTTTTTTTCTGTATCATATTTTTTATCCAGCAACTGTACATTTTTTTGCATTCGTTCATTAAAAAATCGCTCCGACAAGCCAATACTTAAACGATTGTAATAATCGTAGTTCTTCAAATCCCCTTTTAAAATGCTAACTCAGATAAGATATCTGCAAATAATTGTGATGGTTCTACATAATGTCTTTGTTGCGCCATAGCAAATCCTGTATTGGCCAACTCTTCGCTTTTTTTAAAATCTCTATTATAAAAAGCATGCAATGCCAATCCATAAATATTATTTACCATCGTCAGACTATCACCCAATTTTTTGGCCAATCTTAACCCTTCAGTACAATAATAATTAAGACTATCGTAGCTGCCCTGCTTTATTAAAACAGCACCAATATTACTTGTTACATTAGATACGATGTTATCATAATTTTCTTTTCTTGCAATCAATAACGATTCCTGCATTACAGCAAGAGCTGTATCATATTTTTTCAGACTGGTGTACGCATTGCCCAAATTAGATAACACATTGGCAATATCATAGCTGTTTTCAGATTTACGGGCTATAGCTAAAGCCTTTTGATGATATTCTAACGCCTTATCGTATTGTTTTGTTTCCCTGTATATCACACCCAAATTATCATAGATAAGGCTTAACCGGGCATCATTATTTGTTTTTTCAAAATAAGCTACTGATGGTAAAAGGTATTGAAGTGCATTTTCATAATCCTGCAGGTAAGAATAGGTAGCTGAAAGATTTTGCTGTGCGATAATAATGCGTTCTTCATTTCCAAACTTGTTGGCTAATTGCAATGCATCTTTAGTAAGGCTGAGAGCCGAATCAAACCTGGCCTGTATGTTCAATACAGCTGTATAGTTGGAATAATACTTTAAAACACCCATTGTGTATTTCAACTTTTCGCTCAGCCTGTTTGCCTGTAAATAATAACTTTTTGCTTCTTCCAGGTTATTGTATTCAACGTATTGCCCGGTTGTAATAAGTGTAAGTATTTTATTAGTGTCTTCTTTGGAAATTGACAATACTTTCAACAAACTATCTTTTGTTGCATCAGGTTGTGCATACAACGGCTTCAACGGCAACAATAGAAATAAAAGAAGTAACCTGTTCATTAATTGATATCTTTTTGAAAAGTTATTAATAAAAGTAGAACATCATTTGGCACATTTCCAACTTTATATCTAAAATCCCCTGTTCAGGGGATAGCAAATACAGGTGTTCAGGGGATTGTTTTCTTTTCCATTTAATTGAAGTTTTGTATTCACTTATACATCAGTTATGAAAAAGATTTTTTACCTCATCATTATCTGCGTTCACAATATGCCATACATACAACTGCACAATGCTGGGCAAAAAATAACGGCTGGTTATGGGC
Source organism: uncultured Chitinophagaceae bacterium (assembly GCA_963840755.1). GTDB lineage: Bacteria > Bacteroidota > Bacteroidia > Chitinophagales > Chitinophagaceae > JJ008. The sequence goes on from CAWJAG010000008.1 coordinate 8,937, forward strand.
ATACACTTGCAATTAAAACAAATGGTACACTTTGGGCATGGGGATTATAATAATTCTGGGCAATTAGGCGATGGCACCAATAACTCCAGCAGTATTGTTCCTATTCAAATTGGAACTGCTACTAACTGGCAATTTATTGCTGCCGGTGCTGAACATTCAATGGCCATTAAAACAGATGGAACACTTTGGGCATGGGGCAGAAATTCGGAAGCGCAATTGGGCGACGGCACCAATAATAACAGCAATGTTCCAATACAAATTGGAACAGATAATAACTGGGTGACTGTTAGTGCAGGGTCTGAACATAACATTGGCTAAAAAAAGTAACGGCACTTTATGGGCATGGGGTGGCAACACCTATGGCCAGTGTGGTAATGCTACACCACCTAATAGTGTGGCAACACCGCTGCAGGTGGGCACTGCAACCAACTGGCAAAATATTTCAGCGGGTAACTTATCATTCTACTGGCCACACAAACAGATGGCAGCTTATGGGCTTGGGGCATAAATAATTTTGGGCAATTAGGTGATGGAACTAATACCAACAGAGACTACCAACTCAATTGGTTTGGATACCGATTGGGGGCAAATTGCTGCAGGATGGAATCATAGCATTGCTATAAAAACAGATGGCAGCCTTTGGGCATGGGGTGATAATAATTACGGGCAATTAGGTGATGGAACCAACACCAATCAAAATCAACCAACATTAATAGACGCAGCTACCAACTGGCAAAGTATTACTGCCGGAGAAGGACATTCAATGGCTATTAAAACAGATGGCACTTTATGGGCATGGGGCCGAAACTATCTTGGACAATTGGGAGATGGAGCAAACACAATATAAATGTCCCCACCCAAACAGGAACTGCTACTAACTGGAGTGTAATTGATGCAGGATATAATTTTACAATTGGCATAAAAAAAGACAATACACTTTGGGCATGGGGTAATAATAATGCAGGCCAATTAGGTGATGGAACAAATACAGACCGCAATTCTCCGGTTCAAATCAGTTGTGGCACTGTGCTTCCCGTTACCTGGCTATATATAAATGGACAACTGCAAAACAATACGGCATTAATAAAATGGGCCACAGCATCAGAAAGCAATACCGATCGTTTCGAAATTGAACACAGCAGCAATGGAATCAGTTTTTCAAAAATTGGCACTGTAGCAGCAGCAGGAAACAGCAGCGGCACACTACACTATGAATTTTTGCATAACTCTCCTGCCATCGGGAAAAACTATTACCGCATCAGACAAATTGATTTGGATGGAAAGTTTACCTACTCTTCCATAATTGCTTTACAAAACACCGGTTCAAAAGCAAGTATCATCATTGCTCCCAATCCTGTACAAAACGAAGTGTCTCTTTTTTTCAGCAACCCCGGCACTAAAATAATTCAGCTGCTTAATATGAGTGGCAGCATATTACTTACTGAAAAAATTAATGGGGCAAATAGCAGCCATAGATTGAATATGAGCAATCTCACTCCTGGTGTTTATATATTAAGACTACAAAAAGAAAATGGAGTGGAAACACATAAAATAATTAAACAGTAAAATAATTTTACCCCTTAATTTATTCGCATGAAACCTTCTTCATTTACAATAATAGTGTTCTTTGCGACTGATTTTGCAATCAGCAGCTCAGAGTAAAAAAGTATTTTGATATTTTTTCTTATTCAGCACCGGCTGGGTTCGTTTTAAAAGAACAAAAGCAACGCCTGGTGTATGAAAAAAAAGAAGGCAACTCATTCTGCCAGCTACATATCTGGCCGGCACAACAAGGCTCATCAGACCCTGATGCAAATTTTAAAACCGACTGGGAGCATTTTGCTGTTAAACCTTATAGCCTGACAGAACCACCCACCACACAAACAGAAAAACAAAATGGCTGGGAGGTGGTAATGGGTGCAAGTCCGGCTGCTATGGATGGAATTCCTTTTATTGTAGCCGTTTCCACTTTTACCCAAAACGATATTAGCTGGTGCGCCGTTTCTATTTTTAATGATGAAAAATATGCTGCCGCTATTGATAAATTTTTATTGGGAATAAAAGCAGATAGCAGAAAAATGGTACGAAAACCTACTCAGGCAAATCAACAAAACAATACTCCCGTTTCAACTAACAACACTGGCGGCATTACAAAATCAACTACCAACTTTGATGATGGATGGACTGCCACTCCTGCTACTGATTATGTAAAAGTGACAAAAGCAGGTACAGAACTTCGCCTTCATTATATAGACAAAGCACTGGATGATGCCCGGCCTAATACGATTGATGCACCAGAATATTACTGGAGCAAATATGTGGAGCCGTATTTCAATGTTAGTAATGTGCAAAAATGGAGCGGTGTACAATACCCTGTTATTTATCACCTGCAGGCAAATGCTATTGATAAACAAACTGGCAAAGCTTGTTTTGTGGCCATTAAAATTGTGTACGGCGGCGGTGCAAGGCCGATAGTAGTTATTGCTCCCAATCAAAGCAGCTACCAGCAGCAGTTTCCACATCCCAATGATATAGACCCGATGCTTAACTCCAACAGATTTGCCGTAACGGCAAAAGATATTATTGGCACCTGGAAGGGAGGCGGCGGTGGTGGAGTGGAGTACTACAATGCTTATAGCGGTACCTATGCTGGTATGAGTGCAGTGTCTTCAACAGATGAATTTACCTTTAACAACAATGGTACTTACAGCAGTACTTACCGCACAGCCAGTATGAATAATGGTGGTGCCCAATTTGGCGGACAGGATTTTAAAGGAAACTTTTCGGTGACTGATTGGAACATCACCGCCACCAACCGCTACAAAGGCAAAACAACAAAGTTCAATGCGCAACTGATTGCCGTGAAAAATGGTTTTTTATTGTATTTGTCAGACCCTGATAATGCTTCGATGAACTATACATTATACAAATCAAAATAATATACACACCGATGAAAAATAAGCTGGTTTTATTTCTTAGCATTATTACATCAACACTTTATTCGCAACAAAAAGTTGACTGCAATACACTGGACATAAACAAAGTACCCGGCAAGTGGGTATGGCAAAGTGCAGCCCCTTCTTTTCAGGATGCTATTCCTGCCAGCCAATGGAAATATGGTGAACCCATCCGAAAAGAACTGCAACGCATTATGCCAGTTGCATTAGATGGTTTGTATGCCACCAACAGCATTGCGTTTCCAAAAGGAAAAGCTTTTTGGTACAATGCGAACAGCCCTTCTGCTTATGAAAACTACCTGATGCTGAAAGATTATGAATGCCTGAAAGGATACAATGAACTGAAGCCGGAAGCAGTAACAGGCTGCTGGGTTTATTTTTCCGTAAATCAAATGGAAGGGGAAAAGTTTCCACTGCCGGAACAGGGAACCGGGATAACTTTTAATGAATCAAAAATACGGGTTACCAATATTGAAATACAAACAGATGCTGCTGGTAATAGAATTATCTATGCCAGCTACCGGCCGGAAGAAACAAGAAAGCATTGCTACTTTTTCTCCGGAAGAAAAGATTTACCCTGGAGAAAAATGACAAACAAAGAATTATTTACTGCCTACAAAATTCATCATGAAAAAAGAGTGAAGCAGGAAGTGCTTCGGTTTGAAAAATTAGTAGTGGATGATGAGAAGAAATACAATGGTCTTTCAGCGGCAGAAAAACAAAGCCAAAATTACTGGCCGGAAATTATCAGAAAGAATAAAGAGACGGTGCAAAGGCATAAAACTGAACTTCAAAAAATAACAAGTGGTACACTGAAGCCATGCAGCAACCGAAAATTAATGCAATAGCCTATGTTACCAGTGTAAACGAATCTCATTTTTATCCCGAAAGATTAGTAGCTGCTACCGGAAATGGCTACAATGCCTGGGTGGATAATCTGGATTTTTTTGATAAAACAAAACCAAAAGACGAACCGCAGTGTATTGCTTTTTATGTAAGAAGGCAGGATGAAGACTTGCCCAAAAAGAATTTTATGGATTTATTCCATAGCCAGTTCAACATGGATGTGCTGGCGAAAATGGTGGGAGAACCTGCAAAAAAACCAAATGGCATCAATAATCTGAATGCGTCGCTCACAGAAATTAAAAAGGAAACAAATTCCAAACAGGAAGATAAAGGACCAGTAACTATTAGTTTTGATAATACAGCAGAAGGACAATTCCCTGCCGGATGGCTGGGAATGAAAAACGCAGTGGTGCAAACCAACAAAGGCAGTAAATGGCTTGCCATAACAAAAGATGGCTATTGGTATCCCCGCCAGTACAATAAAGAGATAAAAGACAAATTCAATTTATCTTTTGATTTACAATGGAATCAAGACATCGCTTATAATAGCGGTTCATTCACTGTAACTCTCGGTGAAATTGATTATGATAATATCGGTGAACGATACCGGCTGGATGATAACCAGGAAATGTACTGGAGTTTATATAATGGGTATGTAGGCAATTTTAACCGGGTTATCCTCTGGTTCGATCCCTACTGGAATGGTGGCGGCACATTAACCGTTTATTCATATGATAACAGGGAATCATTGAAATTCAATAAGCGGATTGTATTGCCTGAATTCTTTAAAGACAAAAACAATCATCAACTGCAAATACAACGAAAAGGAAATGGACTGATGGTAATTGATAATGGTAAAACGATAGCCGATTTATCTGATGTTTTTCTTACAACAGCCCGTTACAATCTTTATACTTTCAGCCTTTATAAAGGTCAATTCAGCGATAATAAGAACGATGTATTTTATCTTAAAGACATAAAAACCTCATTTTAAAAATTTGTTGTTACATAAATTTTAACACTGAGAATATAAATCTTTCTATGGATTTCCGTTGAGTAAGCATCTCTGTTAATTATTCAACTGCTGTTACATGAAACCTATTCGCATTCTTTTGCTTTCCGGCACTATTATAGTTGCGGTTTCCTGGTTTTCCAATTCTACTATCTGGAAAAAAACCAAGGCTTTACATCTTCCTAAAAAAGAAAAGAATTACACGGTAAAATCCGTAACAAAAGAAAAGCTGGAGCAAAAAGTAGCCGCAGCAAAACGATTTGTGCAACAAAAGGGATTCAATGATAATGTATGTTTCCTGATTGATATGAGTCTTGCTTCCGGTCAAAACCGTTTCTTCATCTATAATTTGAAGGCAGACAGTTTGCATGCTAAAGGTTTAGTAGCACATGGTAATTGTTTTCAATATTG
>CAWJAG010000009.1:0-8947 GCA_963840755.1 uncultured Chitinophagaceae bacterium
CCTAATGGTAAAGGTTGCTCCAGCAGTTTTCCATTTACGGCAGACACCTGCAACTTCGTAATGATGGGTACATTGATTGCATCGAGGTCAACACCAAGGTCATTTATGAAGTCCCACGACTCTAAACTGATATATTCTCCGCATACTTTATGAAAAGGGTATTGCTCTTTTTCAAACAATATAACAGCATGACTTAGTCTCTTTAATTGAATAGCAAGGGCAAGACCGGCAAGTCCGCCGCCAACAATGGCAACATCATATGTGTTATCAGCAGTCAATCCTTATTATTTATTTTTAGCAATCACTAACCAGCGAAAAGCCCATTTCCAGTGGATGGAATATTTTTTAACCCCTGCTTTTTCAAATAATCGCTGCCATTCTTTTTTCCAAAAACCACGGGATACAGAAAGGCAAGCATCATTTTTTACCAGGTATGATTTGCTGAAAAACTTTGTAATGTATTTGATAAGATAATAAGCCAGCCAGTGACGCTGTAAATCATTAATGAAAAAACCAGTACGGCTATTTTGTCGCAGCCATTGCAGCATAGTAACTAATTGCTCATTGGTAAAATGGTGACAAAAAAGAGAGGAGAAAATGATAGTTGGTTTATTATCGCCAAAATTTACTTTCTCATAATCGCTGCAAATCCATTGGCAGGGCAGGTTTGGATATTGCTGTTTGGCAAAAGCGATACATTCGGCATTCATATCAATGCCAATAAAATTTACTTCTATGTTGTTCTTTGTACAATATTTATAAATAGCAAAAAGGTTGTCACCGCCACCGCAGCCAATTTCGCAAATAGTAAGCGGAGAAGTATTGCCCATCAAATCTTTTACTCCTTTCAAAGTGATAGCATGGCCACCCAACCTTGTGTTGATAATGTTCAACTCCTTCAACGTTTGTGCCATTGCATCGAAAGAGATATCATCTCCATCCATTAATTCTTTCTGGTAACTTCGTTGCTTAAGATTTATCATGCTGATAAAATAAAAGTTTCCATCGTTAAGCCCGGCCCGAAGGCGGCACCAAAAATGGTATTCTTTTCCTTTTTGTTAAGAGCATTCATTATTTTTTCCAATACAAATAACACTGTAGGAGAGGACATGTTGCCGTAATCTTTTAATACATCATAACAGGGCTGCAATTGTCCATTTGTAAAGCCCAAACTTTTATGAACAGCTTCCAGTATTCTTTTGCCGCCGGGATGAATACACCACTGCGTAATATCATTCTTATTAAGTTTGGCAATAGTTAATGCTTCCTGTACCAGCACATCAAAATCTTCTTCTATCATTTCGGCTACATAGCTGCTCAATGTCATTAGAAAACCTTTGGAAGAAAGTTCCCATGCCATATCCTTTTTCCCTTTCAAGGAGACCATCGAATAGAAATTATCAATGGTTAATCCTTCCTGTTCTTCATTGCCAGTTACCAACACTGCTGCAGCACCATCTGCAAATAGCATACTGCTGGTCATATTATCAACGGTATGTTCTTTTTGAAAATGCAGGGTGCATAATTCTGTACAAACTATTAATACGTTTGCATTTTTATCAGCTTTGCAAAAAGCATCTGCTATTTTCAACGCATGAATAGCCGCATAGCAACCCATAAAGTTGACAGAAGTACGGAATGTAGTGGCTGGTAAGTTTAATAATTCCAATAGTTCAAGGTCCAGGCCGGGGGCACTCATGCCGGTACAACTTACGGTGATGAGATGGGTGATTGTTTGGTCTGGGGTTTTCTCCATACACTTATTAACAGCATTCAAAGAAAGCTGCGCCGCATATCGTTGATACCATTCCATTCTTTTCTCCAGTTTTGGAAATGGTTCCAGGTTTTCGGTTGGGGAATAGAATGCCCATTCTGCGACAGTTAAACTATAATCCGGAATTACAGAATAACGGGTATCAATACCACCTTGCCGGTATAGAAATTTTAATTTTCGTTTATCATCTTCCGAAAGGGCATACACCCGTTGCATGAAGTCAAGAATAGTTGATTGTTCATGCTTATGCGCCGGAACGGCTGTGCCAATAGCGATTATTTTACTCAAACGATTTCCAGATTAATAAAATGATAAATGCTGATATTCGTACAGGCAGCAGCGATCCAGTTCATCTTCATGGTATTTTTAAAATTAGCGGCTGTGGTATTTTTTCTCACCTGTAAAAACCAGCTGATGAAATAAACGATAACGGGAAGAAAAAGGATGCTAACAACCCATAATTTATTTATCTCTTTCATATGGATAAAGAATTGTGCCATAAACGACCATGCCATTGCATACACTATGGCACAAAACACAAAAGTGCCACGATAACCCAATTTATAACTGATAGTAGCTACACCATCTTCCAAATCCTGCTTATGCTGATAGATTTGAGTAAGTGGATAAAAACCACCTATCAGCAATGCACAAATAACCATTCCCTGCCACGGCACCCAGAATGGTAGTGTCCGCATTGCTTCCATAATAAACCAACGCAAATGTTAAAGCTCCCTGGAAAATAATCACCGTGAGGTAACCAATCACCGGATATTTTTTTAGCCGGATACCACGATAACTATACGCCTTGGATGCACCGATGTACAACACAGCCACTGCTGCAAATAACGGACTAATCAAAAAACTCAGCAGAATAGCTGCTATATCTATTACAATCGTAAGAAGGAAAAGTTGACGGGATGCAGGCGGCGGTTTCTCCAAACCGCCAATGCTTTCCGTATCACGGTCCATATAACTATTGTAACCATTACTGGCCGGGTAAATTAAAAGGTGTAATATAAAAAATATAAGTGCGGCTTTGCTCCAGTTAATATCGGGTACTTGTGATAAAGCAAAAAAATATAACGGTGATAGAAAAACAGAAAAAGGTATCCGGAGTAATTTAATAGTAGATGCTGAAAGCATATAACCGGGAATGTTTCTTGAAAGGTAGCACGATGAGGTGATAATAAATAAAAATATTGATAACAGAATACCGGTACCTGTAGTGAAATTTACAAAATGCTCATCCGTGTTAATGCCGTACAAGTGTGCGACACTTCGGTACCTAAGTGTAAGCTGCACGAAAGCTGATAGTAGTAATGCAACTGGAAACAAAAAAATAAATACAAAAGTCTGCGAACTATGCAAATCTTTGTACTTACTTTTTGTTATGTTAGAAATTCAATGTTTAATCCTTAACCGGTACTTTAACCGGAGTTGCAGTTGTGCCAGTACCGCTGCTTATACTTTGTTGTCGAGTGTGTTTCCTGTCGTACTCTCTTATTATGTCGTCAGCAGTTACCACTGATTTTTTACCTGCGGGCAAATTATATTTACCCCCATATCTAATAACAAGTACAGGCCGGAGATTCTCATCATCATTTTGAGGCGAAGCAAATAATTGACCCAATGCTATTGATTTATCTGGTGAACTTCCCCCGGTAATCATAAAACCGTTATTATCGTAGAGAAGCATATCTATTACCATTGTTGTTACATCTATACTTACGGGTTGATTTTTCTGTTTCGGTTTTATTGTTTTAATAACCTGCTTTGCTGAATCAGTAGCAGGCTGGTTCAGCCACATGGTTGTTGAATCTTGCCAGCTTGTCGTTACTCTTCTTACAATAAACTTACTGGGTTTGTTTACATCTTCTTTCGAAAAAACTACCTGCATTGGATATAATATTAATTCCGCATTTGTAATCATTGAAGGATTGTCAATAACCAACTTTGGAAGAAACGCATAGTTGAACTGTAGTAATGATTTGCATTCCAATTGCCGGCCACTGTCTGGCCAGGAAGCAGCTCCAATAATTGGCGACATGTCACCAGCTTTATCGGAAACTATGTTACTTAGTAAAACACTTTTGGAAGGATAGTCGCTTCTTAAAACAAGGGATTGGGAAGTGTAATTGGCGGCGTAAGACTGTGCTTTGGTTGCTGAGGAAGAAAATAGGAGCAATAAACAATACGTTAATGTAAGTTTGGTACATTTCATATATCGCAGTTTAGATATTGAATATACCTTTTTTCGTACAGAGCAATCAGTATTTTACTGATAGTAGCTTAATTTAACAAGGGATTTCGATCTATTTCCCTTTCATCAACATTTGCATAATTCTTTACCACATTATACAACGTATCTCTTTCTACCGGTTCTCTTTTTGCTTGCTTAATCAATGTAACTAATTCAGCCGTTGTCATAGAAGGAGTTTGTTCTTCTGAACCGGCCATGCTGTAAATTTTGGTGGTGTCATCAATCGTTCCATCAATATCATCTACACCAAAGGAGAGGGAGAGTTGTGCATTCTGCCTTCCCAGCATCGGCCAGTAAGCTTTTATGTGAGGGAAGTTGTCTAAATAAATTCTGGCAATCGCATAGGTCTTCATGTCTTCCACCACACTGCTCTCCGGCACATAACTCATGTCATTATCCTTATTGCGGAATTTGAGTGGAATAAAAGTATTGAAGCCACCCGTTTTATCCTGTAACTCTCTCAGCCTTCTCATGTGATCAATACGATGTTTATATTTTTCAATATTGCCAAACAACATCGTTGCATTGGAATGCAAACCCAACTTATGTGCCGTCTCATGTATCAGTAACCAGCCATCAGCATTTACTTTATCTGCACATATTTGTTCTCTTATCTCCGGGTGAAAAATTTCAGCACCACCACCCGGAATACTATTCAATCCAGCTTCTATTAAAAATTTCAATCCTTCTTCCACCGTCACTTTTGCTTTGCGGAACATATAATCGTACTCCACGGCTGTAAAAGCTTTGATATGCAGATCGGGACGATGTGTTTTTATTGCTTTTAATAAATCAGCAAAGAATTGTAAATCCATCTTTGGGTGAACACCGCCAACAATATGCACTTCGGTCACCGGCTTGCCATCATATTTTTTTACTATGTGCAGCATCTGGTCAATACTTAATTCCCAGCCTTCGTCTCTTTTTGCATATAGTTTACTGTAGGAGCAAAAGTTGCAACTGAAGACACATACATTCGTTGGCTCAATATGAAAATTGCGGTTGAAGTACACTTTATCACCATTCTTTCTTATCCGTACTTCATTAGCAAGGCTGCCTACAAAACCAAGACTGGCTTTTTCAAAAAGCAATAATCCTTCTTTGTCGGTAATGCGTTGCCCGGCTTTTACTTTATCGGCTATTTGTTGCAGGTCGGCGGATATATTGGTAGTCGCTATCATAGTTGGAATAACAATTTTCTGGAAGCAAAGTTACGACTTGAATAGAGAAGTTTTTGGGACCACGGATGATACAGCCCGTCCCGCTTTGCGGGAGGTCAGACGGATAAACACAGATTTTTCTGCTTCGCAGAAATGGGATAGCAATACAACAATTCAAATCAGTGAAAATTTGTTTTATCTGTGTTATCCGTGTGCCTGTATTTGAAGTTCAAAACAGTAAAATCCTTATCTTCCCTTTTGATTGGTTTTAATAACCCAAAAAGCGACTCATGAATATTAAGTTCAGATTAACTATCCTAAGCTTTTTAGAGTTTTTTATATGGGGTTCCTGGCTTATTACAGTCGGGGCTTATTGGTTTCAAAATAAGCAGTGGGGCGGGGCAGAATTCGGTGCCATTTTTTCTACTATGGGTATTTCAGCCATATTTATGCCTACGATTACGGGTATAATAGCTGACAGGTGGATTAATGCAGAGAAATTATTGGGAATTTGTCATTTGTTAGGAGCTGCTATTTTGTTTTACATACCTAATGTAAATGACCCCGATACTTTTTACTGGGTGCTGTTGGTGTACATGCTTTTTTATATGCCTACAATTGCACTGGCCAACACGGTTTCTTATACTGCATTGGTAAAAAATGGTAATAATATCGTTAAAGATTTTCCGCCAATCCGGGTTTGGGGAACAGTAGGCTTTATTGTTGCCATGTGGATTGTAAGCCTGCTGAAAATTGAAACTTCAGCCAGCCAGTTTTATGTAGCTTCAGCAGCTTCTCTTGTTTTTGGGTTATATGCTTTTACATTACCTAAATGTCCGCCCGGTGGAAAAAATACCGACAGCAAATCATGGGTTGATACATTTGGATTAAAAGCATTTTCTCTTTTCAAAAATTCCAAGATGGCATTGTTCTTCATATTTGCAATGTTATTGGGAGCGGCATTGCAATTAACGAATGCGTATGGTGATACATTCCTGCATGATTTTGCAAAGGTTGACAATTATAAAGAAACCGTGGCGGTTAAGTATCCTGCTATTATCATGTCCATCTCACAGATGTCAGAAACGCTTTTTATTCTCACCATTCCTTTTTTCCTCAGAAAGTTTGGCATCAAGCAGGTAATGTTATTTAGTATGATAGCCTGGGTACTTCGCTTTGCCTTGTTTGCATATGGCGACCCGGGAAGTGGATTGTGGATGATTATATTATCCTGTATCGTTTATGGAATGGCTTTTGACTTCTTTAATATCTCAGGTTCTTTATTTGTGGATACACAGGTAAAACCGGAAATAAGGGCCAGTGCACAAGGTATATTTATGATGATGACCAATGGCTTTGGTGCCTGGTTAGGCAGTAAAATAAGCGGTATTATCATTGCAAAATATTTTACAAGAGCTGATAATAGTCTTGAGTGGCAAAGCATCTGGATTACGTTTGCCAGCTATGCTTTAGTAGTGGGTATTTTATTTGCCATCTTCTTCCGGCATAAGCACAACCCGAAAGAGGTAGAGAGTGTGCAGCATTAAATAAATAAATAGATAGATAGTATAGAAATAAAGAACCCTGTTCAACTGAACAGGGTTCTTTATTTCATCCAAACTCTTTCTTATACTATTTTACCGTCACATCATCTTTTTCATACGGGCCTTTAAATCTTGAAGGGTCAATATTAAAATGACGGGTATAAATATTGGTTTGCTGAAAAATGTTTTTTAACCAGGTGGCTGTTTGCACAAATCCTTTTGCATCTTTTGCATCATAATCATTTAGTTCCAGTCCATTGGCTTGTTTCATCATAGCCTGTGGGTCGTCTAAATAATAGTACATCACTGCGAGGTTGAAATAACTGGCATACCTTATTTTTCTATCATGCTTATTGGTAGAAGGATATTTTTTCTTGATCTTTTCAAAATAATCGATCACCGGTTGTAACTGCTCTCTTGCACCTTCAATGGAACTGTTGGCATTCATGCTGAATAACACTTCATTCATTTGTTGAAAAGCCTGGCGGTGTGCTGAGTATTCGGGATGTTTACGGCTATCGATGATCCACATAAAATCGTTGGAACTTGTTTCACCAAATCCAAAACTATTGGTAATGCGGTCACTTAAATTATGCATAGCCCTGTTTACACAATCACGGTACAGGTCTTTGGTAACAGTTAATGAGTTGATGGCAAAATAACCTTCTGCTAATGCTCTAAATGCAAACTCAGGGCTTCTATAGGTTTGTTTGTAATTGCGGCTTGCCAAATCCTGGTCCATTACATGCATTCCTTTATAATCGGTAATGGTAGCAGTGGCTTCAAAACTATATACCACTTCCTGGCTATAAAAAATTTTGGTACCGGTTATTTGCCCGGCCCTGTTTTTAATTGTTTCTGCTCTTTCTTTTACCGAAACAGATTCAGGTAATAAGTCGCCTAGTTTTACGCTTATGCTAATATGCCCATCTTGTGGTAGTTTTCGCCAGCCTTCCAGCAGCACTGTTTTTTCCGGCGACATATCCTGCAAAAAAGATTGCATTAGCCGGGTGCCTTCCACTTCTACATTATAGGTTCTGTAAGTGCTATCCAGTCGTAATTCCGGAAGCGAACGATACTGCACGGTAAAGCGGTAACGGTCAAGGTCAACAGATTTTTGTGCAGCAATAACAACAGGAAACAGCAATAGGGCAAAAAAGTAGATTTTTTTCACAGATTCGGATTTTTGGGTACCTCTAATAACGGAATAATTCCGGGAATATTTTTGAAAAACCCGTTTTTCTGCGGATGTAAAGGGAGAAAACTATGTAGCCAGCTGTATTACTACTATCAGCTTCGTTGCGTCGCACTCTTGGTTCTGTAGTACACAATTGGGCATTTGCATGTTTGTCTATAGGCTGTGAATTTTACTGTTTTATCCAGTGTTAACTAAAAAGGCAAACAGTTTTTTGTGGAATTTATCGCTGATTTACTCTTATCAATCACCATGAAAAATTTTCTTCCCCTTTTACTGCTTATTTTATTCGGCTGCCAGCAAAAAAATGAAAAGTTTGTATCCAGCGATACTGTTTTAGTAGAACAAAATGCTGCGACTGTCTATAGATTTATTGGTGAAATAGAAACTCCGGATGGTTATACAAGAACTCCCGCAACTAAAAACTCCTTTGCAGAATGGTTGAGAACTGTTCCACTTAAAAAAGATAAAAGAGTTTTCTTATATAATGGTTCGCTAAAGCCTAATCAGTCAGCACAATTTGCTGTAGTAGATATTCCCGTTGGTAATAAAGATTTACAACAATGTGCCGATGCAGTAATGAGGCTTCGGGCTGAATATTTATACCTTAATAAAAAGCCTATGGCTTTTATGGATTACAGTGGTAAATGGTATAACTGGAATGGCGAAGGAAACAGAAACATGTTTGATAATTATTTGCAGAATGTTTTTGGATGGTGTGGCTCTGCATCTCTTGATGAACAATTGAAACCTGTTGCTGATTTCTCAACTATTAAAGCTGGAGATGTATTGGTGCGTGGCGGATTTCCTGGTCATGCAATAACGGTAGCAGATATTGCAACTAATAACAAGGGACATAAAATTTACCTGCTGGTACAAGGTTACCAGCCTGCGCAGGATATTCATGTACTTAATAATCCAATGGATGCAACGTTAAGTCCCTGGTATGCGGTTGATACGGCCAATCTGATTATAACACCTGAGTGGAGATTTAGCAAGGATAATCTTAAG
>CAWJAG010000010.1:0-5308 GCA_963840755.1 uncultured Chitinophagaceae bacterium
CACTTAAATATACGCAATAGCGATGAAATATGAGAAATGCAAGTAGTTGATATTCATAAAAAACCGGTTGCGGTTTTTAAATTGTCAGTTGCGGCAATGCAAATTCAATTTAAATAATACCCCGGGAAAATAAATCATCCAACGGGCTTCCAATATTTACCAGCATCCTTCTTGAAACATGGGTATAGCGTTCCGTTGTTTTTATATCAAAATGACCCAAAATATCTTTTATATACCTGATGTCTACTCCTTTTTCCAATAAATGGGTGGCAAAACTATGCCTTAGCCCATGAAAAGTAATGTCTTTCTGAATACCTGCTTTCCTTTTTGAATCATGAAATATTTGCTGGGCACTTCTTATACTGTATGGCTCGCCGGGTATTTCTCCTTCAAATAAATATTTTACGGGCCTGGGCTTTTGCTGTCGCAGGTAGCTTCTCAAAATATCCAGTAACAACGGACTCAGATTTACTACCCTGTCTTTTTTCCCTTTGGCTTTATCAATAAACAATGTCATCCTGGTGGAATCTACATCTTTAATTTTAAGATGTACAACCTCGCTTACCCTGAGGCCTGCACTGTAAGCGGCAAATACAATGGCTTTGTGCTTTAAATTGTCAATGGCCTTAAATATCCTTCCTATTTCTGCTTCATTTAGTATTTTGGGCAGCTGCAATTGTTTTTTGGGCCTCGGTATTTCCCAAAAAAACTTTTCTCTTTTAAGCACCTGTTCATAATAAAACTTCATTGCATTCATCCTGCTATGCAAGGTGTTTTCTTTCAGGTTTAATTTTTCAAAACAAAATACAAGGTAGCGTTTCAGGTGTTCAGGCGTTAGCTGGTCTGCCGGAATGTCTTTTAATATGGTGAGCAGTTGCGACATTTCATTCAGGTACGTTTTTATAGTGGAAGGGCTATAGGCTTTCAGCTTCAGGTGCTGGTGCATGGCAGGTATTATATGCGCATTCACCCCGCTTATTGTTTCTTTCTTGTAAACTATTACTCTTTTATTTATCCATTCCGGTTTGCTTTGGTGGCTTACTGCGGCAACAGTTGGTTTAACTGCTTCCTTTTTTTGAATTTCAGCAGCAAGTTGTATGGTGCCAGCCTGCGTTTTATTTTTTTTATTGGACAGGTATTGATGCAGGGCTGATTGTTCAAGGGTGGCAAGCCCTTTCAGGGCGATGAAGATTTTATTATAATTCTCTTTACTTAATGGTGTGTACCAGCATTTGTTGGTATTGCTGAATTTTACTACCCCGGTTTTTTGTAAAGCTCCCTGTATTTTGTAATTGATTTCAAAGTAAATGCCAATACATTCCATACCCCGGTGTTGCAGTGGCTTTAGTATAATTTCTTTCATCAGATAAGGTTTGCCTGATGAATTTACTGAAACTTATTGATGTATGAAGCTGCTACTGATTATGGCACCACATTTACCCTTTTCTTTAAATACGGAAGGAGTGGGCTTGTTGAAGAATCTTCCGTCCATCACATAAATTAAAGTCTTTGTTTCAAAAGAAAAACTTGTTGCTTTACCAACAATGGCTGCTGCATTAAAAGGATAAGCCCTGCATCAGCAACAACGGGTATTGTATCAGATACAATGATTTGTCAATCGGTTTCTAACAGTTGCTTTTTAAGCAACAATATTTTTTTGGCCGGGTAAGAAGATTTGGGTTGGAACAATAAAATATAAATAGGGACCCAACGTCTTTTATTTTTTTAGTGCAATGATTTTTATATTATTTGCTGCCCAGCTATCGCCGGTATTATTGGTGCAGGCAAGGATGCTGCCATTTTTACATACAGCCGCATGAGTATTAATAATGGCATTCCCCTTTTCATCCGGTAATTCTTTGTAGGTTGTAAATTTATCTGTTAAAGTCTTTCTTTCTAAGACAACAATTTTTTCCTGTGTTGCGTTTTCCCCTTCACTTACTTTAGTGGCATACAGGCTAAGCCCATCATCACCAAAGCGGCCGATTTTTATAACATCTCCTTCTTTTATATCTGTATGAATATAGTTCAACTCAAAAATATTATTTGCAGACAGTTCATAGAACTCCAGCACTTCATTATCATAATCAGTTATAACCAATTGCTTACCATCCGGCGAAATGCATGGGGCATAAATTTTTTCTTTTCTTGCTATTTTAACTTCTTTTAATGTGCCAAAAGGCTCTGCTATATTTTTCCTGGTGGCGTTTAAAAGTTTATCGTCTGTTTTATTCATTACATAAATGATAAGCCCATCTGCGGTAAGCGAGGGGCTGTCAAATTCTTTATCGAATTGGTTGCCCAATAAAACAGGTACTTCAAAATGGCTTTCAGTATTTTTTCTTGTACTATAGAAAATACTGGCATGTCCGCCATTTCTTCCGCTGGCAAAATAGATGGTTAATCCATCTGCTGTAATAAACGGAAAACAATCTGCTGCATCCGGATCATTTAAAGTAGTTGCATAGTTGGCGGTATCGGCTTCGGCAATTTCAATAGTTTGGGCATTGGCGGTAGTAAAAATCAATAAGGTGCAAAGGGCGGCTAACAGGTATTTATTATTCATATCGTGAAAATATAGAATAAGCCAATAGGAGCGATACCCTGTAAAAGGTATCTTATAAAAAAGCTATTAGTTCACACCAATATTTTACCTTTGCCCTGTGCTTCCCGACTATCCACATAAACTTTTTGCAGACGAACGCCGCAACTTTAACCTGCTGATGGAAACATTAGCGATGGATACCCCTCAGTCCGCCTGCGGTGGAGAGTAACAGCACTCTCCACTTATTACGTATATACTTCCTGGTATCAATTTTCTTTCGCTTAAATTTTAAAATATGTCAACAATAGTTGAGAATATAATAAAGCAAAATGCAACCACCGATTTTCTTCCCTTGCAGGGAACTGACTATGTAGAATTTTATGTAGGCAATGCCAAACAGGCAGCGCATTTTTATAAAACCGCTTTTGGTTTTCAATCGCTGGCTTATGCCGGGCCAGAAACAGGAGTGAAGGATAAAGTGAGCTACGTCATCCGGCAGAATAAGCTGACGTTTGTTTTAACAACACCACTGCGGATTAATAATCCTATTGCTGACCATATTTATAAGCATGGCGATGGGGTGAAAGTGCTGGCACTAAAAGTGGATGATGCAAAAAAAGCATTTGAAGAAACTACTAAACGGGGCGGTAAAACATATATGGAGCCAACTGTTTTAAAAGATGATAAAGGGGAAGTGGTCATCAGCGGTATTCATACCTATGGCGAAACAGTACATCTTTTTGTAGAGCGAAAAAATTATGCCGGTGTTTTTATGCCCGGCTTCCGGGAATGGAAAAGTAATTACAATCCCACATCAACGGGGTTGCTGTATGTAGACCATTGTGTGGGTAACGTGGGCTGGAACCAGATGAACCCCTGGGTAAATTTTTATGAAAATGTAATGGGCTTCCGCAATATCCTGACGTTTGATGATAAAGATATTTCTACCGAATACTCTGCACTGATGAGTAAGGTGATGAGCAATGGAAACGGTTTTGTAAAATTCCCTATCAACGAACCGGCAGAAGGAAAAAAGAAAAGCCAGGTAGAGGAGTACCTTGATTTTTATAATGGCGAAGGGGTGCAGCATGTGGCCATTGCTACGGATAATATTGTGGCTACCGTTACCGAATTACAAAAACGGGGAATAGAATTCTTAACCATCCCGGCCAGTTATTATGAAACGGTATTGGAAAGGGTGGGCAAAATTGATGAAGACCTTCAGCCCTTACAGGAACTGGGCGTTTTAATAGACCGTGATGAAGAGGGTTACCTGCTGCAGATATTCAGCAAACCGCTGGAAGACAGGCCAACGTTGTTTTTTGAAATCATTCAACGCAAAGGGGCGAAGAGTTTTGGAAAAGGAAATTTTAAAGCCTTGTTTGAAGCATTGGAAAGGGAACAGGATGCAAGGGGGAATCTATAGATAATAAGTCCGGAAGTCAGTAAAGACGGAAAAGCCCGAAGATATTTACTGATTACCCACAGTGTCTTTCCGACTCCTGACTTATTTACTTTGTGGCTATCTTTACAATTAGTTTAGCAATAAAATTCAAATAAAATCTGTTACTTGCCGTTACTTTCTAACAGAACAATTATGGTGAAAAACCTCATTACATTCCTTTTATTCATCAGTATTACCAATATTGTATCAGCTCAGCCATCACCACAAAGCGGTGGCAGCAATTCCTATTCATTTATTGATTACCAAAAAACTTTTCCACGCCCCAGCGAAGCATTAGAGAAAAAGGAAGATACCCTGCAAAAACAGTTTGAAGCACAGAAGTTAGTATGGCCAGCTAAGTATATGTACATCCGTTCTTTCAAGTACGACAGTCAGCTGGAAGTATGGGTAAAAAATGATGTGAAAGAACAGTTCAAACTTTTTAAAACCTATAAAGTGTGTGCACTGGCAGGTACACTCGGTCCAAAAAGAATGGAAGGCGATTACCAGGTGCCAGAAGGTTTTTATTACATCAATGAATTTAACCCGAAAAGTAATTATTATTTATCGCTGGGTATTAATTATCCCAATGCATCAGACAAAGTATTAAGCGATTCGTTGCGGCCAGGTAGTGCCATTTTTATTCATGGCAGTTGTGTTACGGTTGGTTGCATTCCCATCCGGGATGAGCAGATTGATGAATTATATATTTTGGCAGCACATGCAAAAGATGAGGGGCAGGATTTTATTCCCGTTCATATCTTCCCTGTAAGGTTTAATAAAGAAAAGAGTGTGAAGTATCTCGAAAACCTGACAAAAGATGATGCAGTGTTAAAAAAGTTTGCTGACAGAATGGAAGATGCATATGATTATTTTGAAAAATACAAACAACTGCCGGTGGTGATGATTGGTGAAAAAGGGGAATACATTATTAATGATGTGCCACCCCGTAAATTGAAAAATGCAATTGCAGAAAAACCGGTTAAAAAGCCTGCTATGCCGCACCGTACCCGTAATGTGGGTGTGCTGGCCGATGCTGTTCATCAATGGCCGGAATATCCGGGCGGTGGCGAAGCATTTATAAAATATCTTGACCAGTTGGGCAAAGACATGGTAACGTATCTGCCTGAAAATGTTAAAAAGACATATGTGCAGGTAGAGTTTGTGGTAGATAAAGATGGCGTGCCGGTAAATTTCAAAATATTAAAAGGATTAAAAGACGGAGACGACTTTAATGATGAACTGATAATCTGCCTTGAAAAAATGGGTACCTGGAAACCCGCCATGCTGAATGACAAGCCTGTAGCTAAGAAAATGTG
>CAWJAG010000011.1:0-47305 GCA_963840755.1 uncultured Chitinophagaceae bacterium
GGAAATTCTATTACATAAGGATTACAGAAATAATCTTTTGGCGGGTTAATGCTGTATGTGGCATACACCTGGTTTATCACTTCTTCAAAACTGCGGGGCGAGCCATCTACTGGTGTGGAAGGCTTTACATTGGAAGAGCCGTACGGATTAGCCGCATCACTGCCTTTGATGCAAACCAATTTCATACCTGCTGTAATCTCATTCAGTATCTGGCTGCGCAGGGCAGTATCACTTAAGTTGGCCAATGTGCTGCATTGCAACAAAGAAGTTTTCCATTGGTTAATATAGCTATCGCAACGGGTAGTATATGTTTGCCCTGTTGTGGAAGGCGGCACTCCTGATGGTGGTGTGCCCACTGGTGGTAAGCCTATACCAGCAGGAAACCATATCCATCCGCTTTGCGAAGCTGATTGGCTGTTGTTGCCAAAACGCAATTGGAAGCCTTGTACTATTAATGTATTATCATCCGCCAATGGAACTGTTGCTGCTACAAAATCATTTAACTGATTATCCCTTGCACCTGCATACAGGTTGCGGAATACTTTCCACATCTGGTCTTTATCGGCATTATTACTATATCATTAAATGGTGGCACTTTTACTCCGCTGGTACCATAATTATTATAACACCATTGCCTGTTGAAAGGGTCGGTAATATTTTTACAACGAACATCACCCCTTGCAATCATCCAGAGGCTGAGATTGCTGCCCGCATAATTACTGGTAATCCAGTTTACCATCTCGGCTCTTTTACCGGGAGCTGTGGTATAAAAAGGATCAATTAATGTTGGGTCGCTTACCATTATGTATCCTGCAGTTTGTGCATTGGCATAAGTGGATGCTGAGTTGAATGAGCCTATCCAGGTATAACTGGGGGTAAGATTTGTTTCTGCATATACCAGCCTGTCGTATTCAGGGTGATGTGGCAACAAGGCATTTGTCCAGCTATTGGTAAACTGCTGGTTAAAATCATTTGGTGTAGTACTATTCAGCAATGTATATCCGCTGCCACCGGGGTGTATGTTTTCATCTATTTCCCCGTTATCATTTCGGTAATAATCAGGTTGCTTATTTACATTCCATGGATTTTTATAAAAAGGCTGGCCTGAAAAAATGTTTGAAAAAATATTGTACTTACTGTACATGGTACCTGCTCCGGTTTCCGTTGCATACTGTCCGCCATAGGGAACCATATCTGCCAGCATCAACTGTCTTTTAGAAGTAACAGGAGCTGAGGATGCATTACAAATATTATTACAGTTGTTTAATCCTTCGTTGAATGCAGCCTGTATCTGACTTTCTAATAAAGGAGAAACCGGATTAGGGTTACCTACAGAAGCAAGGTAAGCTGTACGGAAATCATTAAAAGTACCCAACGAATCCAAACATGACTGACAGGTAACAGAAACCGGTGCACCACAATTATTACCTGTTATTAAAACATTATAAATTGAATCAATGATTTGCTGTTCTGTTTTACAGATGCCTTTACCCTCTACAAAGAACAATGCTTTATACGATTGTAAAGAAGCTTCACTAAGTGTTAATGTTTTTCTTACGGAGTATGAACCCGGCTGCAGTTGCTGGGCAAAACTTATATTATTTCCATTGATAGTAACACCAGCACCACTTACAAGAGAGAATGCAGGGGTAGCCGTACCACAATTATCATCGGGGTTGAGGCTTACATTATTAAACTTCCATAGCATGGGTGGCAAGTCGCCGCTTTCGTCGGTGATGCTTATTTCCAAATCATATAAGCAATCATAACAAAGTGGTGTGGCGGTGCAGGAAGCTAATTGTAATTTATCTGGTGCAAGATTATACTGAAAATTATACGTAGTAGTGGCTGGCACCAGCAACGTATTTATTGCTTCTATACTATTGCCTTTTTCTACATTGGTAGCTGCATTTAATAAACTACGGGTAATGTTAGTACCGGTCTGGTTAGGATAATGAACAGGGTCGTTAATATTTAATGCAAGCAGGTTAGATGGTGCATCACCAGCCAATGCAGTAGCGATGGTACGGCCATGCATGTCTGTATAGCTTACACTCATTTGCCCGTTAGCATCTTTCACCATGTTTTTAAAGTAGTGGGTATAGTTGCCCACTTCAGTACCAAACAAACCATCCAGTTCTTCTTGTGCAGCAGTGCCATAAAAATATTTGGTCTCTCTGGTGCTACCCATTTTATGTGCAGGCCCTACCCCACTCTGTGCCATTATGCGGCCAGTAGCATCTGGTGTATAACGGGTTACTGTATATGGATAGCCTTCTGCATCAGGAATGTTTTTATTCGGCCCTACATTCAACTCATCATTACTTGGGCTATAATATCTTGAAGTACCGGTAGTAGTTGCCAGAGCTGGTGTAATACTGCTGGTTGAATTGATTGGTTGTAAATCGAAAAACTCAGCAGGGTTTTGATTTTGCGCCTGAGTATTAAATAAGTTGAGGTTTGCCTGGTATTTTATTATAGTGTTAATACCAGGTGCCGGCAAAATTTGTATGGAAGCCCTTCCTTCATAATCATAAAAGGCTTCGGCTGTTACAGTAGTATTATTTACATTTTCTTTAGTAACGGTTTGCCTGCTGCGTAAAGAGCCATCATAATACTCCATTACAGATTTCAGTTTGCCATCTTCGGCAAAGCTTGTACGTACCTGCCAGTTTAAGTCATTATTATGTCCGCCATAAGAACAGGTTCTTGCAGCCGACCATGCCCCGTCGCTCCGGCTTCCATTTCCTTTTATGGTAACGGGTCGTATGCGATAATATAATTTACCTACTCCATCATAAAATAAAGGAATATTATAAGAACCAATATTATTGGTTAAATCAATACGGGTAGAATTATTACTGAATAGTGCTGTCTCATCTACTGTAGTAGTACTGGGAATATAGTAATTGGGAGCCAGCTCATCTTCCAGCCATGTCCATTCTAATTGTGTATAATTATTACCCGCAGTAGCAGGCCATGACCATGTAACAGGAACTACATCAACCGGGTTGGTAACAGAAGTGGGCCATTAAAAGTTGCAAAGGATACACTACTAGCCAGTTCAAAAAATCTTGTAACCCGCATTTCATTTTGCAGTAGCAGTATCTCTGCCAGATTAAAACTACCAATGGAAGCCGGGGTGGAAACATGGTGCACTCAATACAGTTATATTGACATATTCTGCACTAGGAAAACTGAAATAGTTTTTTGCATTATATTTTGCCCCTTCGTTTTTATCATAAGTAATAGTAAATGTTTGTGTGTGGGAAGAATAGGATGATGAAGAGGGTCCAAAATCAATCCTTACATCCACAGATGCCGAAAAATTAGTGCCAAGATAATAAGGGGTTTCTTCAATGAGGCTTAATGTTATTATATTCTGAATAATATTTAGTTTGTTCCTGCGGGGCGGTTGAATAAGTTAATGGTGCTGTTGCATTAAATACCAATGGTTGCGAATTACCGGTTGCAGTAATACCGGTAAGCCTGGCGATGGTAATTGTTTCAATACCACCATCTGTTTGTGCCAATGCTTTATTCACAGATAAAAATCCTGAAAAAGCCAGCATCAAGAGCCATACAGTTGTACCGCTTCGTACATACTGCCTATTTTTAATTCTGTAATTCATAAGCTGTGATTGGTTAATTATTCAGCCTGCTATTTAATTATTTGTCAAACTATATGTTTCAAAATCCTTAACGGGTTTATACCTTCCATCTTCTATTTTAATAATCCTGTCTTCCATCTTTACCGGAACAGCTGCCACTGTGTACTCCAGTTTTTTGTACAAATAAGATGTCTGGTACTCCTTTATCAGAAAATATTTTCCTTCCGTTTCCATTAACATTCCAATAAATGCGGTCTCTCCCTGCATTTTTCTGTATTGTTCTTGTTCCAACGGCATCAGGGTACGTTTAATAGTTACCACCTGCTGTGGTATTTTTGTTTTTGGATGGTATATCATTTCAATTGCTTCCTTCGGCAAATTTGTATTATAAATAAGCAAGCGGCCGGTTAGTGTTATTGTTATTAACCCGTCAGCTTCTTTTTTTACTGCACTGTATTTTGCAGCTAATGATGCTACAGAAGAATCCTTAGCCCCAGCTCCCATCATTTTTTTCATCTGGTTGATAACCGGTTTTGCATCTGTATATAAAATCATCTGGTGAAGGCTGTCGCTAACCAACAACGCCAACGAATCGTTAACCACCTGTTCAAACTCGCCAAATCGTACATAAGAATCTTTCTCCGTAAGATAAAAGACCCCTTTCACTGACATTGTATCCGCTGGTGAAGAAATAAAATTGACAGTTGTTTTCATTTCCATATCAAGAAACATAGGCATCTGTTTATATCCATTGCTGATTTTTATAAAATCCCGGACAGGTGCCAGTGTATCTTTTTTTTGTGCTGAAATATGCAGTGGCAGCAAGAGCCACCATTACCAGAAGCAGTAATAACCAGCTGAATTTATTCTTTGTATATATCAATCTTCCTTTCATTTTTTTCAATTCTTATCAATTAGAAATCTGTAATGTTTTTTTGTTTGGCACTCCTGCTTTCTGTAACTGTCTTAACTCCTTCTTTTGTTTCTACTTTAGTTCTTATAAGGGTGCCTTCTTCATCATACTCATAAAAACTTGCATAGTTGTTTGCATCCAATTCGGAGGTAAGCCGGAGATTTACCGGATCATATACATAGCTCTTCATGTTAGAATTAAAAGGGTGAATACGGATATCGTCGAAGTAGATTGGGTTACCGCTATTATTTACCATTCGCAATTGCATATTCGTTGCGCCTAACGGAGCCGTAAAGTATCCTTCATACCGCTGCCATCCTTCTATAATCGGGCCTGTAGGCTTTAACACAGTTGGAGTACTTCCGAAATCAATTTGCACTTCATTATTTGTATAAGAAGAAACAGTACAAGGAGTACCTCCCTGCGGGTTACCACAGGTTTCTCTTACCCAGGCACTAAATACCATTTTTTTATTGGATGGAATTGAGAAAGTTGGGTTGAGCATTGATTCGGAGGCAGGGATAGGTTTGGTATAAACGCAATTGCTGGTAGTTAAAGACTGATATGAAACTGTATTCAGGTTTGATGTATAGGAAAAATCAGTCAAGTAATAATTTGAAATCGCACCAGGGGTTACCCAAAAATCTGTTGTTTCTATAAAAGAAGTTTGTATCAGATAAGTACCCTTACACAGGAATAGTGTTATATTCTGATAGCCATCACACACATAACTCCCGTAAATTAAAGAGCAAATTAAATCGGCATACCCCACTACATTTCCATTTAAATCAGAAATGGTAAGAACCATAGTTGCATTAGAGTTTTGACCTTGTGCATTTGCAAGGTTCATATTTAATGAAAAGGAATAAGTCCCCGCAGTATTTACTTCAGTGTACTGTGATGTATTAGCTGTCAGTTCATAATTGAACGTTGATTGATCTGTAGGGACACTAAACTGATAAGCCATCCCAAGGTTTGAAATATAGGGAACTGCAAAAGGGGCCATTATAGGCCCCCCTATAGAACTGAGATGATTACTGGCATTTCCACCGGGATTTATCAGGCTTTTGGTTGTATCTTTTTGTATACTAAAATTATCATACGTATCGAAAATACCAGATGCTGTACTAATGTTCTTAATTGCCTGAGAATTTGCATTAATTTTCAATACAGACTTACCAGTATGAGCATTAAAACCAAGTAAGCTTGTGTTTTCAATCTGAGCATTGCCCGTTCCGGAAAAATCAATATGTTTCTTAGTACATGGATTATAAATTGACCCGTTTAAAGTCTCTGCATAATCATTGTCCTCAAATCCTTCAAAAAACATTTCATGAGAGCGGCTGTTATTAGCAATAGCTACCGGCATTGTTTTTTGGTAGCCATATTGTGCCGCAGTATAAATATTCAATGCGTCTTTTGTTTCTACTTCAAGGCCTTTAGGATTAAAACGGGTAGATTGGCTGTTCCAAACCCATTTAGAATTAACTGTATTGTCGGGGATTAAATTATTATTACCGTCAAACCCCCAATACAAAGAAAAATCTTTCAAATAGCCATTAACAGGCAAATTTGTTGCTGCAAGAGGGTTACTTTCCATCCTTTCCCCATAAAAAACCATATTTCTATACCCCCTGAAATTGCCCAATAAACCTTTTCTGTATGGATTGATTTTCTTTTCTAAATAACCGTTACAATCATCAACTTCTGAAACTTCACAGGTTGTAGGGTTTGTCACCGTACTATACTTTCTAAAAACATCATTATCCGTTTGCCATTTTTCTTTATACTCAACGGCAGAAGCGTTTATTACTTTACTGTTATTGTTTATCACCAGCTTCCTTGTATTTAATGCGACAGTTGTAACAGGATTACTCATTACTGTAACACCTGCCAATGGTGCGCCAAGCATATTCCGGTGGCCACTTCTTACTATCCTGAATTTTACTCCAGTTCTATTGTAAGGCTTACCTGTTTTATCAATAAATATAAATGCAGGGGTAGTGTTGGTTAGTGAAGATGAATTTTTAGCTGTGTCTAATGCCCATACCAATCCATTACCACCCGGTGATGCCATGGCTGCATCGCATCCGGCTGTGGATCCTGCATCAATAATATATAATTCATCACCGCTTTCAAATACACTCTTAACTTCAGCAGGTGTCATCCCTGCTGTAATCTTACCATCATTAAAATTAATACCCGAATAAACTGCATCAATATTTTTATACGCCAATCCCATACCACTATAAGCCCAGTATGCAGGATAGTTAACAGAATAAATTGCTTTGTCAAATTCGTTATTGGTACGGTTTACAATTACCTGACCTGTTTCAGCATCATACACTAAATTTTTGGTAGATACCTGACTGCCCTTATCTATTACCACCACACTATCCAGTACAGAATGATAGTTTATAACTTTTGTAGTGGTTACAGCTCTATAAGTGTTCTCACTTTTACTTACCACCGGCCAAACAAATGGAAGCCATAATGGAAAGGGTGGTGGTAACATCCAGTCAACCTGCCCCTGTATTTCAAAGCTGTTAGTTTTTACTGAAAACTCTCTGGTATCATTCATTAGCTCTATGTCAATGCCCATGTTTCCCTCTTTTACTTCTCCTCCTAATGAATTATAAACAAAATCAAATTTTTCATCAAAGCCTTTTCCACCAGTATTGCGATAGAAATTTTCTGTATAATTAATTCTTGTGTTTGGATCATTTTCTGCATAAGATGACTGTGACTTCATTTTACCATGCATATCATTAGTGGCCACTAAAAAGCCTTGTGAAAGTGCCCGGCTATCAAATGCATACTTGTAGAAAAATGCTAATGAAGGGGTAATATTTGCTCTTTTATCTGAGGAGGCATCCAGTGATGTGTAATTATAAAATACTGGAAAATCTTTTGCCGTATAAAATTCTGAAACCTGTTTTCCAACACCAGATCTTGTCTTTTTAGTAAGTGTGTCCGGGTTTTGCTTTTTCCCAATTGATGTTACCGTTACTTTACTGTATCCAACAGAAGGTGCAGGAAAGAAAGCATCTAGTACAGGCATTTCTATAGCCCCAAATGAAGTTGGACCCAACGGCACTTCATCTGATATTTGAATCATTGACTGAAAAGGATTTTCGTCTCCACCTATAGAAGGCTCATAAGAAGCTACACCGCTACTTATTGTTCTTGAGCTTCCATTGAATATTTCTGTAGTGGTGTAATTATATTCCTGCCCATAAACAGAAGTGTATTGATTTGTCATCCGGTTCCAGTTATCTCTTAGCCGTATAGTTTTTACCCGTTGGCCTCCTCCATATTTATATGCTGTTGAATTGGTTAACCGTACAAAACTGCGGTTTAGCAATACAGATTGTGCCATGTTATTCTCCCTAAGAAAATCAGGCATTCTTGAAAAAGCTGAACGTATAGAAGTAAACCAGCCATTAAACATATCTTCCAATTGCTGTAACCCCGAACTTTCTGATACATCATAACCAGGAAAAGCCTGTCCTGGAAGTTGCTCCCTTAAGTATTCAATGGCAGATACAGACAATGGGCTGTAGGTTTTTCCTTTATCATTTACACCTTTGAGCTGCACCCATATTGCCGGAAAACCTGCACCAGTATAAACACCATAATCTTTTATAACCGCATAGGTTGGTACATACTCATACCCACCTTTGGGCATATTAACGGCTATTTTAAATGCGAGTTGGGTAAAATCCTGCAAGTATTTCTGATATACTTCAGTTTTGTTTGAACAAGATTCCGGCACTTTAATAAATACATAGTCATTTTCAGTTACGCTGTTTCCGTTTACATTGTACAAATTTGCAACCGGGCTTGACTGGCTGTTGCTGAAACCGATAATACCACACATATTAGCGGCTCTTTTATTTTGTACAAAAGCATAATCATCACTCTCATAATCTACTTCTATTTGACCACCTGAAGGAAGAAGAATACGTTTCAGGTTCCATGCTCTTGCATTTTGATCAGCAGTAGTTTTATCTTGTACAGAGTAAGGATAATCCCTATTTTTCATTGCGTCGGGATTGGCAGAAAAAGGCTTATAGTTTCCCCAACGATCTGAACCGCTGAATTCATAGGGAGGGTTTTCACCGGTAACAGGTGCGGCGGCAGCTGTATAGGAAAACACATATTGGTTTTTATTTGAACTTGCTTCTCTTTGCCCATTATAGGTAAACCATATTTTTTTCAAAGTAAGTTTTCCCTGACCACCTGTGGTGTTATCAGGTGTGTTTGCACATAATGAATAGTCATATTCAAAATGTACAGTCTTAATTGGTTTAGCTAAGCTGATACCGTTCTTTTTTAAATCAGCTTTGCTGTATAAATCAATTTTTGATATTCTTTTTAATGATAAATCAGAGCCATTAATAGTGCTGAATGGGCCGGTAAAGCCTTTGCCATCATTTCTGTCGGCCAATGTAAATAATGCAATCATTGTTTTTGATTCTACAGAATTCAAATACCATGATTCCCTTTCGCCGTATGAGATAATTCCTTTGTCATCTTTTGTTTCTGTAAGGTGGCCGGGATTACTGTTGGCCTCCATACCGTTTACATGCGGTGTCCGCCATTTATGGTTATCATATTTTGTATAATTGAACTTTACCGCACCGCCTAAATCATCTTCGGTAATGCCATCACTTGTTACATCTACATAATCTGGCGATAATAATCCGCTCAACAAAAATGAATGGGCATAAGGTGGTGTATTGGAAATTTGTGTATAGCCATCTTTTCCGCCTATGCCACTGCCTATATGTGTGGAAGTTAATGAAGCATCATCATTAGAGAAAGGTACTTTATCACAATCCTGACAGTTATTGGCAACAGTAAAAGTATAATCCTGCTGTACAAGATTATAAACAGGTACACCATATACATATCTTTTCCCGTCTGCCTCTGTTACATTAATCTGGGAGATATGATTGCCTTTTCTTTCATCACAATTACGGCAAATAGTGTCGTAAGCCAGTTTGCCGTTGTTTAATATACCGGATCCGGTGTAGTAACTTTTAATTACCGTATCTAATCCAATATGCCGGGCCTCATTTGCAGAAAGATAACTTATAACCTGTGTACGATTTTTACGCTGAAGGGATACAGGTGGTGTCAAAGAAACTTCGCCAAGTAAATTATTTGTATTACTAAACCTTTGTAAAGTTGGTTCTATAGAGGGAGAAGAATTTGTTCCTCCTAATTTAAACCGTACTAAATCTGTTCCTCCGATTTGTGCAAACTGTGCCGGGTCAATAACATTTGACTCACCGGGGTTACGAAAATAAATAGCCTCATCTGTTTTGCTGTTTTCGGTAAAGCCACTTGTATATTTTAATTTATTCCCATTTTCCCATTCACCAATTGTAGTTGGTGTCTTTACTGTATTAAAGTTGGCTCCCACATGTCCCGGAATACCTACATCCACTCCTGCACTCCATGCTTCGTCCCGGGATGTTGTATAGTTATCCCTTGCATAGCCAAGATCATTGCGATAAGCCCTTATACTACCACCTGTTCCTTCTCCCTGAATTGAAAATACATCATAAGCATACTGCGGTACCGATATTATGGGTGATGATGGTGTGACTTCATTATCATTAATCCTTGTAAAATCCATAACAGCGTTCCTGTTATTCTTTGCATTTTGAGAATATAAATAACCTATCATTGGTTTTTCTACATGCTGATCTGGGCCAGCAATTTTTGAGACCTGCCCATACCCTTCTACTTCCAACGAACCATAGAAACCAAACATAGCGGTACCAAATTGAAAACGGCCTGCTCCAGATTTACTGGTAATAACTGATCTTAACGCTGGGATATAACTTGGTTTTGAAAAACTAATTGAGGAGGAAAGGATACCAGCTCCCATTGAACTTTTGTTCTCTTCAGTACCCCTTATATTTTTTTCATCATTTCTACCTTTTACAATGTCATAACTGGCAGACATCTGTCCGGATATCTGCAAGGATTTTATTCCAGATCTTGAATTATAACTCGTAGACAAACCTACACCTGTAGAAATACCAACATTGGACTTAAAGAGTTTTCCAGATAATGATACGTTTGGCGAAAGCGTTAATCCACTCCGAGAGCTGAGATTGGCATTTAAGCCCAAGCTCATGCCTGGTGCACTTTTTTCAGGTGTTGCTGCCTTCCCTAATTTAAAACTTGTAGTACCTTTTAAACCAAGCTCAATAGCAGGGCCTAAATAAT
This sequence comes from uncultured Chitinophagaceae bacterium, assembly GCA_963840755.1. Lineage (GTDB taxonomy): Bacteria > Bacteroidota > Bacteroidia > Chitinophagales > Chitinophagaceae > JJ008. The sequence goes on from CAWJAG010000011.1 coordinate 10,771, forward strand.
TATTAACTGATATGCCCATGGATGCACCAAGGCTTCCAGAAAACATTTCAAAACTTTTTATACCTACCAGTTCAATATCTGCACCTAAACTTACCCCCCAGGTTTTATTGGGTTTCATATTCTGCTTTTGTATCAACTTCTCTGTTCCGTTAAAATCATCTGGCACACCTCTCATATTCCTGTTTACATTACCGGGGTTTATATTCCAGCCCAAACCAACCCAGCTTGCTTCTTCTTCCATTGTAATCCCACCGTTATAAAAAATATTAACCGGATAGCCACCTACATCCAATAAAGGAATATTATAACTAAAATCTCCGGAAAAAAGATTTACCATATCATTAGTCCCCGCAGCTTTAAAAGAAGACATTTCTGGCTGGCTTGGACCGTCTATATCCGGCTTATAAGTTTGGATAAAAGAAGAGTTATTCCCTTTCACACTAGTTTTTGCTGCCGACAACAGAACTGAAGAAGGTTTTTTAGCAACATTATTTGCAGCACTTGTGTTGCTGTAACCATAAACAGGTGAATAATTTTTAATTACTGGTTTATCAACAGTGTAAGGCACCGACTTGATTGAAACCGGATTACCCGATACCGTAATTGCCTGCACCGGTATTACGATGCCTAGATAAAAGGCAGATAACAATAAATAGGCTATCCCTTTTTTGTACCTGTTTGCTAACAATTGAATCATAATATCTGAGTTAGGTGTAGTTGATTATTGAATACTGAACCTGCTGCTGTAAATATTGTTTTGCCGATCAGGCAACTCAATTATATAATCAGCCCCTTTTTTAAATTCCCTGTCAAGCTTTAACCGGAGAAAATTATCGCCGTAATTTATTTTCTGCCTTATTTCTTTCACCAATTTCCTGTCGGCGGTAAATAATTTTATAACAGCAGTATGCTCTTTTTCGAACGAATAGTATTTTACTAATAATTCTCCGGTACTTATATAACTAATACCACCTTGTTCACTGCTACTTTTTAGCACCACATAAGCACCGGATGCAGAGTTTGTTATTACACTATCTGCTTTTTTTATAGTAAAAGACCATACTTCAGTTTGCGCCGAATAGTTTAACCCATTGCGGGCAGTTACCTGCCAGGCATACTGCTGCCCTTCCTTTAGTTTTGAAAAAGAAGAAGGGAAATTCAGGTATACATTCTTCAGGTTATAATCAGTATAAACAGGGGTATTATATAAAATTGCCTCTGCTGGTGATTGTCCCTGCATTACTTCTGCCAGTAATAAATCATAATTCAGGCTATTAAACATATCAAGCGGGGCAGGGGGCAGCCATGTAAACTGCGGGTAGTTTGTTTCAAGCACAGACTTATCTGCAGGTGCATTCAGTAAGGGAGGGCTGAGCGGATTAATATTTATCCTCACACATTCATCGCCCAATGGCTGAGGCCCTTTTGCATCATTTTTAAAAACACGGTAACATGCCACATAAGTTCCCAATGGTATATAAATACCTGTTAACTCTGCGGCGAGATAGTTGTACTGCAGCGGCTGCACATCTTTTATGCTCATTACTTTTATTCCTTTGCCCAGCATAAAATTTCTGCCGGCAGCCGAAAGCACAGTTTGCCCGGTTACTGCATCCTGTATATCCAAAGTAATTATTGCATCATCAATAGTGCCGCTGTTATTTACAACCACTATATTCCATAACTGGTCTTTCTGCACCATACCACCCGGGGGTAGCTGTACACTTACCGTAACCTGTGCTTTTGATAAAAGGGCTACAGGCAGCAATGCAATAAGTAATAGTTTTTTAATCATATCAGAAATTTTTAAACCAGGTTAACCTGCCAATCTCCACCGGAAATAATGTTTGTTGTATAGTTGGCAGAAAAGATTTGTCGTATTGTAGCTGCAGGCTTCCCATCCCCTTTATATCCAGCATTACCTGACCTGTACCGCCCCAATAAGAATTCCCTGTAATTATTTTATTGTATTTAATACCTGCACCTAACCGGAATGAAGATTTTACAGCATAATCGGCATTAGCTTCCATTGTATAAAATAATAGTTCCTGCTGATCGGTGTATATAAGGTTTCCCTGCAATTGCAGTTTCCTGAAATAAAGCGATTGCGACAGCATATAGTTTTTACCGCTGTAATTGATGAACCCTGAATCGGTTCCTTTAGTGGTGTAATTATTATAAATAACAGATGAAACCATCCGCAAACCTGCTATGGAATACTGGTGTATTATACTCCCGTTAAGTATATAGTAAACATTTTCCCTTACCCTGTTGCGGTCAATTATATATAATTGTGACCCGGGATGATAACCCACACTGAGTGCCGGCCACCTGGGTATCCTTACAGACAGCCTTGCACTGCCAAAGACTGTGCTGGTCTTAAATGTTTTTTCAGTAAAGGGGTTTACAAAATCATTGCGCCTTACCGCTCCTTCTATATTCACCCTGTCTTTAAAAAGCGGTTGCTCTGCCTTTACCATCCAGGCTGTTTGGTCTGTATTATAAGTAAAGAGGCTGAACGATTGAAAGTTCTCACCGGTTTTTCTGAAAAGTCCGCTAAGTTTTGTTTTGATGCCTTCAATTTCTGTTTGCCCTGCTGCGCTTATACCAAAGTTGCTCTGATCTGAAAAACGGAAAAGGCTGCCCAATTCTTTATTATCTGCATAATTACCCGTAACCGGTTTGGTTGATTTGGCAAACTCAACACTAAAGGAAGTTTTTTCATCTTTTTTTATGATTGCTTCAACCGCATATCCGGTAACCAATATACTTCCTGAAACAGTATCGGATATTATACTACCGTAGTTTGCTTTTCTACCAGTAAATAAAGAAAAAACAACAGCCTTCTTTTCAATATCGCCAAAACCAACCCTGCCCATCAGCAAATGCTGGTTTACTGAGCGGCTGTTTTTCCCAAAAAAATCCCTGAACCCATAATCAATTTTTCCGGCTGCCACGGCAAAATACATTTTGGGGTTGTACTCAAGGTTTAAACCGGTAAGTGAAACATTTCTTGCAGTAAGTTCTGAATAGTTTAATACAGAACGGCCAACACCTACACTTCTTATATTTGAAACAAACTGCTCCCACTTTTCTTTTTTATCCTGAAGGTCATATGCAACAGAAGCCTTAGCCAATTCTGCGGGTGACTTTATTTTGTTTATCTCCCGGGTTGCTTTTACCATTATACTACTTATACTATGTTGTATACTGTCAACTTTTGTCCTTAATTTTTCAATATTATTTTGTAATGAATCAAGTTCTTTCTTTTTTTCATTCACCAGCCCTTCTAATTCACCTTTAAGCGAATCAACAACTTTTGCACCGGGCAAGTTTACGCCGGGTTTTTGCAATTGCTTAAAATAAGCCCTTTCTCTTTCTTCAATCAGTTCTTGTGCCAGTCCGTTTGCGCCGAGCTTATTTTTTAATGTATTATATTGTTGTACCTGTTTTGCCAGCAGGTTTTTTGCTGCATCCAGATAAGACAGCCCTGGTATATTTTTATTTATTCTGTGAAGCAGGGCCTGTTTCATGTTACGCAGGTAAGTGTACTTGTCGAATTGAAACCCACCATCAAAAAAATTGCGGAAGTATGGTGAATTGCTTTTCCGTATAAGAAAGTTTACCCTGAAAGGATATTTATCCCCAGCTGTTACAGCTAATGAAAGCCTGAGGGTGTGCTGCCTGAAATCTTTTTGATAAAATGGGGTGTCAGCAAATGAACGGTACAGGTAATCATATTGAACATTGCCCTGCATTTTTAAAAAAGGGTTGTGTTTTTGAGGGAAACCGGGAAGTGGCATGCCATCAAACTTTACCACTCTTAATGGTTTGCAAATACCACTTTGCATCCATACACAATCATTATACTTTACATAACGGGGGTTTATATCGAGTACACGGATGGAAGGAATACTGTCTGTTGATTGGGCAAAGAGATGCCCGTTACAGAAGATAAAAGAAAATATTGCTACTCTGAAAAACAAAGCCAGGTTGGTTGTGGTAAATTGATAAACTGAAATTATATCAGAAAAGGAATCCCTCGTCTTGACAATTGTCAAGAAATTAATTTTCTTTTCTCCCTGTACCTTCCGCGGATGCGACTTAGGGTTTCATCACTCAGCCCAAGATAAGAGGCAATGTATTTCAACGGGACTCTTTCCATAAGTGACGGGTGTTTTTCCTGAAAATATTCATATCGCTCCACCCCTGTTAGCCCCTGTAGCATTTGTGTCCGCATTTCTGCCTGTGCAAAAGAATATTCAACCTGTTTTCTTCCTATTATATTAAATAAAGGGAATTCCTCGTACAGTGTATGTATATCTTCATAGCGGATATAAACCGTATCACATTTTTCCATGGCTATTATACATTCGCTGCTTGGTAGTTGCCTGTAAAAGCTAAGCCATGAAGTAACAATAAACCCTTCCTCCATTAACCGGGAGGTTACCTGTTTTTCCTCCTTCATATAATATGAACGGGCAAGCCCCCTGCCAAGAAAATAAGCCCCGCTACAGATTTGTCCCTTTCGCAACATAAAATCCCCCGCCTCAAAATGCCGTATAACTGAAATATTAGAAATGCGTTGCTTTAATTCTTTTGGCATCAGTAAAGGGAAAGCAAGTCCTTCAAGACGTTCAAGCAAGTTGTTAATCATTTTTCAGGTTGTGGTTTTGGTAAATGACATCTTAATACAGTTATATAAATAAATCAGGCGGGGATAGCATACTTTTTTAATATTTTTTAAAATCTATAAAAAAAATCCTTTAGCACGGTTTGGTTTGATAACAATTACTGCTTATTACATATAAAATACACAACAGGTCAGTAATTATTTACAATAATCGTTAACTCCGGTTATGTAGCAATGGGAAAAAAACGGCAAAAAATGTCTTTTCCCCGGAACCTCTTCCGGTTAAAAATATGTAACTGACTAAGATAAGGTTGGTGGGATTAAAGTAGCTGAAGTGGTTTGTAAACTGAAGTAAACGAAATATTATGAAACTACAAAATACATACTTCAAAATATTTATAAAAAACCATTGTTTAAGTATAATTGCACGGGGTTATGCAGCAATTACTAATTAGATCAAAAACTACAGGCAGTCCATTAAAGTAGTTTTTAAAACAATTGGCTGTATCAGCTTTATTCTTTTTTTCACGACGAACAATTAATACAAAAATCAGCAGTAACTTTCTCCACATTATATTAGTTTTACCCAATGGCACATGAACAACCACCGAAACGAAAACTAATAGCCAGGGATATCAGCTGGCTTTCATTTAATGCAAGGGTATTACAAGAGGCGGCAGATGCCACCGTACCCCTAAGGGAACGCATCCGTTTTCTTGGGATTTTTTCTAATAACATGGATGAGTTTTTTAGGGTAAGGGTGGCTACGTTAAGGCGGATGATACAACTTGGCAGCAAAGCTAAAATGCACTTAGAAAATAATCCGCAGCAGATAATTGATGAAATACAGATGACAGTATTGAATCAGTTAGGTGAATTTAACCGCATTTGGGAGGAAGTACAGCAACGGCTGAATGAGCAAAAGATATTTATTAAAACAGAAAAAGACCTTACAACTGAACAGCAGGAATTTGTCCGTAATTATTTTGATGAAGAAGTGAGCCCGGAAGTAATTCCTTTAATGATTGAAAACATCCCTTCATTTCCAGACCTGCGGGATAAGTCTATTTATTTAGCTGTGGTAATGTGGAAAAAAGAAAGTGCATTAAAAAGAAAATATGCATTAATAGAAATACCCAGTGGTACATTGGGCCGCTTTACCATTCTTCCATCGGCAAAGGCAGATGAACACCACATAATGCTGCTGGAAGATGTTATCCGTTTCAACCTGCCCGATATATTTTCTTACTTCGGTTATGACCAATACCAGTCACATATTTTTAAAGTAACCAGGGATGCAGAAATAGCTATTGATGATGATGTATCGACAAGCATCATTCAAAAAATAGAAAAAGGGATAAAGAACCGCCGAAAGGGAAAGCCGGTACGTTTTGTTTACGACCGTGAAATGGATGCCGGACTTTTAGAATATTTAATCCGCCGCCTCAATCTTTCTAAAAGGGATAATTTGATACCAGGGGGCCGCATTCATAATTTTCGCCACTTTATGGATTTTCCTGAACAGGTATTTAAAGAGAAACGGCTCCGTAAAAAACCATTCGATCATCCGCTGTTTACCGAACGCCGTGTTTCTGATGTTATTTTGGAAAAGGATGTAATGCTCCACTTTCCCTATCATTCATTTCTCCCCCTTATTGATTTGCTCCGTGAAGCTGCTTTCGATCCCGATGTTACGTCTATAAAAATCACCTGCTATCGCCTTGCCCGGCAATCAAAAATTATCAATGCCTTAATTAATGCAGTACGAAATGGCAAAGATGTAACGGTGGTGCTGGAACTACGGGCAAGGTTTGACGAAGAGGCCAACCTGCAATGGAAAGAAAGGCTGGAAGAAGAAGGGGCCAAAGTGGTTTTAGGTTTGCCTGACATGAAAGTGCATTCAAAACTCTGTGTAATCCGCAAAAAAACAAAAGATAATAATTTTTTATTGTATGGGTTTGTAAGCACTGGTAACCTTAATGAGGCTACAGCAAAAATATATGCCGATCATTGCCTGCTTACTGCCAGTCAAAAAATTATGGGCGATGCAAACAGGATATTCAACTACCTGGAACAGCCAAAAACAGGCATACAATACCTGCGGGATTGTAAAACCATTTTACCAAGCCCTTCTTTCGTTAAAAAAGAAATGCTGCAACTGATTGATGAAGAAATTAAGCAGGCCAGAAAAAAGAAACCGGCCGCCATTACACTAAAAATGAATTCCCTTAGCGATGAAGACATGATTATAAAACTCTATGAGGCAGCAAGGGTCGGTGTGCAGGTAAAACTCATCGTACGGGGTATTTTTTGTATGTTTTCTGAAAATAAGAAATTTGAAAAGCCGGTAAAAGCAATCAGTATAGTTGATGAATATTTGGAACATGCAAGGGTGTGGGTATTTCACAACAAAGGTAAAGAGAAAGTTTATATATCTTCGGCAGACTGGATGCTCCGCAACCTCGAACACCGGGTGGAAGCCACCTGCCCCATCTGGCATGAGGAGTTGAAACAGGAGCTAAAAGACATACTTGATATACAGTTACAGGATAATGTAAAAGCCCGGTGGCTGGATAATGAACTGAACAATGAGTATGTAAAAACAACAAAAAAGAAAATCCGTTCGCAGGTAGAAACATATAACTACCTGTTTAAAAAAACACAATTAAAGAGTGAAACTGGCAGCCATTGATATAGGAAGTAACGCCGCAAGGTTATTAATAGATGAAGTTATTTACGGTCCACAGGGCATCCCCGAGTTTATTAAAGTTGTATTGGTAAGGGTTCCCCTTCGTTTAGGTTTTGATGTATTTGATAAAGGGGAAATTCCATCCTTGAAGGTTGAAAAAATAATCAAAACTGTAAAAGCCTATAAATTATTATTAGATGTATATGATGTAAAACATTTGAAAGCCTGCGCTACATCTGCCATGCGGGATGCTGTAAATGCCCCTGAGATAATTAAAAAAGTAAAAGCAGAAACAGGTATTGAAATAGAAGTTATCAGCGGCGATCAGGAAGCTTCTATGATTTACGAAAACCATATTGCTGAAAACTTAGACAGTAACGAATCCTATCTGTATATTGATGTAGGTGGCGGTAGTACTGAACTTACTTTTTTTAGTGACGGTAAATTAGTTTTTAAAAAATCATTCGACATAGGTACCATCCGGTTGTTAAAAAACCAGGTAACAGAAGCTACATGGGATGAGATGAAAGAATTTATCCGCACAAAAACAAAGGGCTATCACCATGTAACCGCTATCGGTTCTGGCGGAAACATCAACAAAATATTTTCACTCTCAAAAAGAAAAGAAGGCAAGCCCCTTTCAATTGAATCATTAAGGGATTTTTATAAAGAATTCAGCAATCTTTCCTTACAGCAAAGAATTTCATTGTATAAACTAAGAGAAGACCGGGCAGATGTAATTGTACCAGCGTTGCTTATATATATTAACCTAATGCGGTGGACAGAGGCCGAAGAAATATTTGTTCCGAAAATTGGTTTGGCCGATGGATTAATTCATAATTTGTATGAGGAAGTAAGGCTAAAGGAAATTGAGGTATAGTATTTCAATCAATAAATTTAAAAATGAGTGTCAATAAAGAAATAAAGAAAGTAACCACCAACACTTTACAAAAGATGAAAGCGGCTGGTGAAAAAATTTCTATGCTTACTGCATACGATTTTTCCTTTGCAAAAATTATTGATGGTGCCGGTATTGATGTAATCCTTGTTGGTGATTCTGCATCCAACGTAATGGCCGGGCATGAAACAACAGTGCCAATTACACTGGAGCAAATTATTTACCATGCCCAATGTGTGGTACGGGGTATCGACAGGTGCCTTGTTGTTGTGGATATGCCATTCGGCTATTATCAATCCAATTCAGAAATAGCATTGGCTTCTGCCATCCGCATTATGAAAGAAACCGGCGGGCATTCTGTAAAAATGGAAGGCGGTGAAGAAATATTGGAATCTGTTAAAAAGATTGTATCAGCAGGTATCCCGGTAATGGGTCACCTGGGTTTAACGCCACAATCCATTTATAAATTCGGCACTTATGCAGTAAGGGCAAAAGAAGAAGATGAGGCTAACAAACTGAGAAAAGATGCGCAATTGTTACAGGAAGCAGGTTGCTTTGCTATAGTGCTGGAAAAAATACCGGCTGCATTAGCAATAGAAGTTTCAGAAAGTTTAAGCATCCCCACTATCGGCATTGGTGCCGGTAATGATTGTGACGGGCAGGTTTTAGTAATGCATGATATGCTTGGCATCAATACAGAATTTAAACCCAGGTTCCTGCGTCAGTATTCAAACATCCATGAACAAGCCACAACTGCTGTACAACAATATATAAAAGATGTAAAATCAAAAGATTTTCCGAACGAAAATGAGCAATACTGATAGTGAATAGATGATAGTTACTTCTGAACAACACCCCTAATCCTTTAAACCACTTTCATTTATTCACTATTATCTATCATCTACCCTCTCTTTCCTACCTTTGCATCCACAAAAATTGCGATATGGATTTTCTCAAAACTCTCAGCATAGAAACAACTAATAATGGCGTTAGTACCGGCAACCGATGGATAAAATCAGCAGGCGGAACAATTGACTCTCTCTCCCCTGTTGATGGAAAAATTATCGGCACTGTTACATCAGCCGATAAAGAAGCTTATGAAACAGTAGTTAAAAAAGCAGAGGAAGCTTTTAAAATATGGCGGCTGGTTCCTGCACCAAAAAGAGGTGAAGTGGTGCGGCAGGTTGGTGAGGCTTTGCGCCATTATAAAGAACCATTGGGCAAATTAGTTTCTTATGAAATGGGAAAGAGTTTGCAGGAAGGTTATGGTGAAGTACAGGAGATGATCGATATCTGCGATTTTGCTGTTGGCCTCTCCAGACAGTTACATGGCTTTACCATGCACAGCGAAAGGCCTGCCCACAGAATGTATGAACAATATCATCCACTCGGAATTGTAGGAATAATTTCTGCATTCAACTTTCCGGTTGCTGTATGGAGTTGGAATGCTGCATTGGCATGGATATGTGGTGATGTATGCATATGGAAGCCTTCTGAAAAAACACCGCTTTGCGCAGTGGCCTGTCAGCATATTATTGCAGAAGTTTTCAAGAAAAATAATGTACCCGAAGGAGTATCCTGTTTATTGGTTGGCAACAGGGATGCGGGTGAATGGATGGCTGCCGATGCAAGGATACCACTAGTGTCTGCCACAGGTTCTACCAGAATGGGAAAAGCAGTTGGTGCAATCGTTGGTGCAAGGTTAGGCAGGGTATTGCTTGAATTGGGTGGTAATAATGCTATTATTATTTCTAAAGAAGCAGATTTGGATATTGCCATCCTTGGTTCATTGTTTGGCGCAGTAGGTACTGCCGGGCAACGATGCACTTCTACAAGAAGATTGATAATTCATGAGGATGTTTATGAAACAGTAAAAGCAAAATTGGTTGCGGCCTACAAACAACTACGCATTGGCAATCCGCTGGATGAGAAAAACCATGCAGGCCCTTTAATAGATAAAGATGCTGTTAAGATGTACCTCCATGCAATAGAGCAATGTAAAAAAGAAGGCGGCCTTTTTATTGCTGAAGGTGGTGTGGTTGAAGGTGCTGGTTATGAAAGCGGCTGCTATGTAAAACCATGCATTGCCGAAGCGAAACCCGGTTATAGCATTGTACAGCATGAAACTTTTGCGCCAATACTTTATTTATTAAAATATAAAACAATTGATGAAGCAATCGCTATACAAAATGAAGTACCGCAGGGTTTATCTTCTTCAATAATGACATTGAATATGCGGGAAGCAGAACAGTTTCTCTCGCAGGCAGGTAGTGATTGTGGTATTGCCAACGTAAACATTGGTACATCTGGTGCAGAAATTGGAGGGGCCTTTGGCGGCGAAAAAGAAACCGGTGGTGGCCGTGAAAGCGGCAGCGATGCATGGAAAGTGTATATGCGCAGGCAAACCAATACTATAAATTACAGTAACTCACTCCCACTGGCACAAGGAATTAAGTTTGATGTGTAGGCAGGTCTGATAGCTTGCCCCGATTATTTCGGGGTCTCCGTCTGACCTGCATCGGTAAACAACCAATTTGCCTTACCATCCGTCAAGAAAATCATAAAAAGCCTTTCTTTTCTAAGCTTTATTATGCAAAATGTATGAACGGTAATCTGTATTTTTACGCCTACACCAATTTTGTAATAAATTAAATCAATTATGAATAGTTTGTTGAAAAACACCTTTCTGCTTGCCATCGGCAGCTTGGTTTGTTCCGTACTCAATGCACAGGATGATGTACCCAAAGGGTGGCATATGCTGGATAAAACAAAAGATGGCTTTAATGGTATCAGTACTTCCAAAGCCTATGATTTTGTAAAAGCTAAAAAACTTAAAAGCAAAACTGTAATCGTTGCCGTTATTGATTCTGGTATTGATACTGCACATGAAGATTTAAAATCTATTTTGTGGAGGAACGCAAAAGAAATCTCGGGTAATGGTATTGATGATGACAAGAACGGCTATGTGGATGATGTGCATGGCTGGAATTTTTTAGGTGGAAAAAATGGCGAAAACGTAGAACAGGATTCTTACGAAGCTGCAAGAGTTTATCACTCATTAAAATCAACATGGAGTGAAAAAAGCATTAAACCCGGGGATCTTACAAAAGAAGACCAGTTTCAATATGATATGTGGAAAAGATCTGAAACAGAAGTAGCAGGTGATAGTAAAAACAGCGGAATGGAACTGGTATTTCTTAAAAGGGCCTATGCAGGTTTCGTAAAAAACGATAGTATCCTTAAAAAGGCAATGGGCAAAGATGTTTATACCGGAAAAGAACTCGGCGATTTTAAACCTGAAACAGACGATGCAAAAAAAGCTAAAACTGCTATTTATGGTTTGATGTCGCAAAACGATGCGATGGAAACAACCAACAAAGAATTTTTAGAAGGCTTTGGTGAATATGTAGGTGCCGAAGAAAAGAAAGCCGATGCGGCTAACACACCCCCTAAAGATTACCGCAGCACTGTTGTAAAAGATAATTACGCTGACTTTAACGACAGGTTTTATGGCAATAATGATGTGTTTGTAAGTAATAAATCTGCTTTACACGGCACCCATGTATCAGGTATTATTGCTGCTGCAAGAAACAACGGAAAAGGCATGGATGGTGTGGCAGACAATGTAAGAATTATGAGCCTCCGGGCAGTACCCGATGGTGACGAACATGATAAAGATATTGCACTGGCTATCCGCTATGCAGTTGATAACGGCGCACAGGTAGTTAATATGAGTTTTGGTAAAGGCTATTCACCCGAAAAAATGTGGGTTGATGATGCGGTGAAATATGCAGAAAGCAAAGGTGTATTATTGGTACATGCCGCAGGTAACGATGGCAAAAATTTAGATGAGAGCTTTAACTATCCAACCCCGCAGCTCTTGAATGGTACAAAACCAAATAACTGGATTACCGTTGGCGCCAGTGGAGATGTAAAAGCAGGTGGCCTTTCTGCCAGCTTTTCTAATTATGGGAAAAACGAAGTAGATGTATTTGCACCCGGTGTAAAAATTTATGCAACAGTACCCGGCGGCAATACTTACCAGAATTTACAGGGAACCAGTATGGCCTCTCCAGTTGTTGCAGGTTTAGCTGCATTTATATTAGAGTACTATCCTAACCTGAGTGCAAAGCAGGTAAAAATGGTAATAGAGAAATCGGCAAAAAACCCCGGCGAAAAAGTAAATAAGCCTGGTAGCGATGAAAAAATATTATCAACAGAGTTGAGCCGCACAGGCGGCATTATTAATGCGTATGAAGCAATTAAATTAGCTTCAACTATTAAGGGTGAAAGAAAACCTGCACCAAAGCCAGCTACCAAAGTGGTTGCAAAACCAAAAGGATAAAAACCGCTTATAAAAAAAAGCCCCGCTTCATATAAAAGAAGCGGGGTTTTCTTTATAAACAACTTACCTTATTAGTAAATTTCATCGTTATGCCCCGCCCCGATTTATCAAGAGTAATGGAATACTTTCACCGCTATATCAGTCAGGTGAAGGAAGATGACTTATTATCGGCACTGCAAAACCAAACAGTGCATTTTATTGCCTTTTTAAAAAGTATCCCTGATAGTAAAACAGGGTTCAGGTATGCAGAAGGCAAATGGAGCATAAAGGAAGTGGTGCAGCACATTACAGATACTGAAAGGATTTTTGCATACAGGGCCCTCTGCTTTTCAAGAAACGAAGCCTCACCGCTTCCGGGTTTTGATGAAAATACATATTCGGATAATTCGGGTGCCGATAAAAGGCAATGGGGTGATTTGATTGAAGAATTTGCAGCTGTAAGAAAAGCTACAGAATTGTTGTTTGGTTCTTTTAATGATGAACAACTGCAACGGGCGGGCATTGCCAGTGGAAACCCTAATTATGTTCTCGGAGTTGGGTTTATCATAGCCGGCCATGTGGAACACCATGAAAAAATATTAAAGGAAAGATACTTGTAAATAAATATGCTGGCTGAAGCTGATTATTTGCCAGCCGGCTTCTCATACACAAACCGCACCATTGCATTCTTTTTTTCATCAGAGGTAAGGTATAGCTGGTAACGTTTATCGCCAGCATTAATAATCATCAGTGCGGTATTGGGCGGAATGGTACCGAGGTTCTCCCCCACCATTATTACTTCCTGTTCCAGGTGTTTCATATCAATCCTTACATTCATTGATACTGGTTTGGTCGTCAGCATTTTTCTTGATACCACAGGCATCCCATTGGTGTAAACGGAAATGGTATCCCCGTCTATTTGTCCGTTATCATAAAAATCAATTTTAACAACACCGGTATCCACTTTAATTTCTTTTACCAACTCTATTTTACGGCCTGTTAGCGAAGGTGGTAATTTTATCTGCGGTTTAATAGCGGCTCTCTCAACCCGGTTGAGTACAATAGTACCCGGCTCGCAAACAGTTTTGCCATCGGTGGCCTTTCCCGCCCATGAGCCCCTCAGTTGTTCATCGGTAACCACATTACCACCACCGCGGTGAAAAGTAAGGCTATACTTTTTTACACAGGGCACACAATCTTCTTTTATTTTAAAAGTAATAATGCCATTTTCCTGTATGGTTATCTGGTTGCTGTCATTCTTATAAATACCCTCAAAATTTTCCCTTACATAATTAGATGAATCGGAGAAGTGATATGCTGTGCCGGTAATCTTCGTCCCTATTACTTGTATTTGCAGTTCAATATTATAAACGGGAAAGCATCCGCTGGGAGCCATTACTACTTTGCCCCGCCAAATGCCATTTATATCCTGTGCATCAGCCAGTGCAGTTATTAATATAAAAATAAAAAGTACCCCTCTTTTTTTCATTGGTGGACAAAATAGATAAAAACTGTTAGTTAAGATGAAAATTTACAGAAACGGTTGCCTCCTGTCAATATTAAGGGGCTTTATTAGCAGGCTTTTGATAACGGAAACGTACCACTGCATTTTTTTGATTGTCGGAACTGATGCGTACATCAAAACGTTGCTCACCTGCTTCCACAACCATCAGTGATGTATTAGGCGGTATGCGACCCAGGTTTTCTGCCACCATGGTAAGGGAATGTTCGGCATTGTCATCTTCCTCCAGATTCAGCTTAACAGTAAGCGGTGCTGCGGTAAGCCCTTTCGCTGAGAGTACTAACTTATTATCCCAATAAACAGAAATTGTATCGCCGTCTATTTCGCCATTATCATAAAGTTTAACCACAACGTTTGGATTGGTTACCGTTAATATTTTTACCAGTTCATTCGACCTCGTTTTTAATACTGCCGGCGTTGGTATTACGGGTGGTTTTACTTTTACTATTGGCTGGGTATTAATAATTTTCTTTGTTGTATCTGTTTTTGCAAGTGTTGTGGTTGGTTTTGTAACCGGCTTTGTTACCACAGGCGGGGTAATAGGTTTTGCTACCGGTTTCTTAACAACCACAGGCGGGTTTGCTTTTACTGGTGGTTTATTTGTTACCACAGGTTTGGTGTTGACAGGTGTTATTTTTTTCTGTGGTGGCTGATTGACAATAATCGGTACCGTTTTTATTTTCCCTTTCAAAAAAGGTTCTACATAAAAATCTGATGTAACCACCCTTCTTAAAAAAACCCTTCCACCACCACAATCCCCCCAGCGATATGGGTTTTCACCAATTTTCACTTCTGGCTTTCCTAAATAAGTCCCTTCCAGAAATTCTTCCTTGCCCGAACGGGAGTACACCAGATTGTAATTCATAATGCAGGCACCACCGCCCGTCATGTTCTTTACCTCCACCGTTTTTATTTCCCTGATTTTTAAGTTCTTGCTTTCTTTAGCATAGCTTCCTGTCATACTGGCCTTGCCATAAAAGCGGACATCGAGGTAAGAATAAGAAACGCCTTGTGAAAAATTGGAAGAATTATTAAGCTGGAATTCTAATTTGTAACGTTCTCCATCATCAGTAATAAAATAACCCCGCCAGATGCCGGTAATACTTTGTGCCAACCCGTTGAAATGGATAGCAAAAAGTACAATAATTAGTAGTAGCAAAGATTTTATAACCGAACTTTTCATCTTATACCAATTGTATATATAAATTAGTCAAAAAAAATTTGGTATAATGCCGAGAGCCATAGTACTCAAATATAATATTTAACACCCTAATATGGCGATTCGGCATTACCCTCAAAGCTAAAGAATATCATTGTATCAGTGCAAGGTTAGCTGGCAAGAAGTTGTTAATTTTGCCGCTCAAACAGATAGGAGTATAACCATGATTAATATTACGTTACCAGATGGCGCAGTTAGGCAGTACGATAAAGGCACATCAGCTTTAGATATTGCAAAATCGATTTCAGAAGGGCTGGCCAGAAAGGTGCTGGCAGCAAATATAAACGGGCAGGTAGCCGATGCAACTAAACCTATTAATGAAGACGCCGCTTTAAAATTATTGACATGGAATGATAAAGAAGGGCAAATGACCTTCTGGCATTCATCTGCCCACCTGTTGGCGGAAGCGGTGGAAGCTATATATCCCGGTGTAAAATTTTGGGTAGGCCCTGCACTCGAAAGCCCTAAAGGTTTTTACTATGACATGGATTTGGGCGATAAGAAAATGACCGAAGATGACTTGGCTGCCCTTGAAAAAAAGATGAATGAACTGGCAAAGAAGAACAGTGAATACCTTAGAAAAGAAATGCCAAAGGCTGAAGCCATTAATTATTTTACAGAAAAAGGCGATGAGTATAAATTGGATTTGCTCACCAACCTTACTGATGGTGAAATAACTTTTTACTCACAAGGCGGCTTTACCGATTTATGCCGTGGGCCACACATCCCCAATACCAGTTTTATAAAAGCAATAAAGTTAACTACAGTTGCAGGTGCCTATTGGAAGGGTGATGAAAAGAACAAACAATTAACAAGAGTGTATGGAGTAACCTTTCCATCACAAAAAGAAATGGATGAACACCTTGCCATGCTGGAAGAAGCAAAGAAAAGGGACCATCGCAAATTGGGAAAAGAACTGGGCATTTACACAATGGATGATATGGTGGGGCCTGGTTTAATTTTATGGATGCCCAACGGTACTGTTATTATTGAAGAGTTAGAAAAGCTGGCGAAGGAAACTGAACTAGCTGGTGGATATAAAAGAGTAGTGACCCCGCATATTGCAAAAGAGAGCATGTACCTCACCAGTGGTCACCTGCCTTATTATGCCGACAGTATGTTTCCCCCAATGGAAATGGATGGCGAGAAATATTACCTGAAAGCGATGAACTGTCCGCATCACCATAAAATATATGATGCAGAACCAAAGAGCTATAAAGACCTTCCCTACCGTTTGGCGGAGTATGGCACTTGTTATCGTTATGAACAAAGTGGTGAATTGTTTGGGCTGATGCGGGTTCGCTGCCTGCACATGAACGATGCACATATTTACTGCACCAAAGAACAGTTTGCACAGGAGTTTAAGGCCGTAAATGAAATGTACCAGAAGTATTTCAAAATATTTGGTATTGATAAATATGTAATGCGCCTTTCCTTACATTCGCCTGATAAGCTGGGGAAGAAATACGTAGACCAGCCGGAGCTTTGGAAAGAAACAGAAACATTAGTAAGAAATGTGTTGATAGAAACCAATACCCCGTTTGTAGAGGTGCAGGACGAAGCCGCTTTCTACGGGCCAAAAATTGATGTGCAGATATGGAGTGTAATTGGCCGGGAGTTTACATTAGCTACCAACCAGGTTGATTTTGCACAGAGCCGCAGTTTCAACCTGTCGTACACCAATCAGCATAACGAAAAAGAAATACCGCTTATTATACACCGGGCACCATTGGGTACCCATGAACGTTTCATCGGGTTTCTGTTAGAGCATTATGCAGGTAAGTTTCCATTGTGGCTGGCACCGGTGCAGGTAAAAGTATTGCCTATAAGTGATAAATTTATGGATTATGCAAAAGCTGTATCAGATAAGCTGAAAAAAGCTGATATTCGTAGTGAGGTTGACGACCGAAATGAAAAGATTGGCAAAAAAATACGGGATACGGAATTACTGAAAGTACCGTACATGCTGGTAGTTGGGGAAAAAGAAATGAATGAAGATAAAGTGGCAGTAAGAAGACAAGGCAAAGGTGATGTGGGAGTAAAAGTGGTAGATGAGTTTATTGCAGAAGTAGTAGCGGAGATAAAAGAGAGAAGAAGTGAATAAAGGGAAGACGGAAAGACTATTCATCATTTCATGTTGTTTCTTTCGAACTTGCTGACTTTACAGACTTTCGGACTTTACTAATAATTTTAAATCCTCAAAACCTGTATGAGGAAATAATAAAACAAAACCAATTGCCCCTTTCAGGGCGGGGGCTAACTAAAAAAAGTAAATGGCAGTACCACAAAAACCCGGAGGCGGGTTCAGCAGGCCATCTGGCGGGGGTTTTAAACCCGGCGGTGGCGGATTTAACAAGGGCGGTTTCAGGGGCAGGTTTGTTCCCCGCAAAGAAGCGGAACACCGCATTAATCATTTTATAAGAGTGCCGCAGGTAAGATTAGTTGGTGAAAATGTGGAAGTAGGCATCTACGACACAGCAGCCGCTTTAAAAATGGCGCAAGACCAGCAACTGGACCTGGTGGAAATTTCTCCAACCGTAGATCCACCTGTTTGTAAGATTATAGATTACAACAAATTCCTCTACGATAAAAAGAAGAAGGAAAAAGAGATGAAGGCGAAGAGCAAAGTCTCTGAGGTAAAAGAAATACGTTTTACACCGAATACAGATGATCATGATTTTGATTTTAAATCGAAACATGCTATTGAGTTTTTAAAAGACGGCAACAAGGTAAAAGCCTATGTGCAGTTTAAAGGCCGTGCCATCCAGTTTCAGGACAGGGGGCAATTGTTATTATTAAAATTTGCAGAACGCCTTGCGGAAACAGGCATATTAGAAAGCATGCCAAAGATGGAAGGCCGGAGGATGCTGGCAATGTTTGCGCCAAAAGGAAAGAAGAAAGGATAATTTTTTTTTATTGATATTTTTAGAAGCTGTCTGCCTTTGGCGGATGGCTTTTTTTTGTCAGCTGTAGTGCTACTATCAGCTTCGTTGGAAGTTTACCCTGAGGCAACGAAGGGCACTCTTCATCTTTCTATTCGCTACCGGGCATTATGAAAATTTCCTTATTATCGTTTGTTCCATTTTTCATTGAAAGTTAATTAAATTTGAAACAAGACCTTACGACAATGTAGATAATATAAGCAAGCCTAAGGCATAATAAAGCTTATGGATACAGATACTATCACCAAATAATTTACAGAAACATTATGCGGACAATTATATTGACAATAGCATTTATTTTTTCTCTGACCAATATTTTCGGACAAGCAGAGAATGTAAAACTTAAAATCTCACATTTAACAGGAGATTTTTATATTTATACAACTTACAATACATATCAGGAAAGTCAAGTGCCTGCAAACGGGATGTATCTTGTAACCAACAATGGTGTTGTTATGTTTGACACACCCTGGGATACAACACAATTTCAACCATTGCTTGACAGTATAAAATTAAAGCATAATAAAACGTGTGGTACTGTGTTTTGCAACGCATTGGCATAGCGACAAAACTGCCGGACTTGAATATTACAGGCAACAGGGAATTAAAACCTATACTACTGCCCTTACAGATGAATTAAGTAAAAAGAATAATAAAAAAAGGGCTGAGTTTTTAATGGCAAACGATACTGTCTTCAATGCCGGACAATATTCTTTTGAAACGTACTACCCCGGACAAGGACATACCGAAGACAATATTGTAATCTGGTTTAAAAAAGAAAAAATTCTCTACGGTGGTTGCTTAATAAAAGGTGCTGATGATGAAGATTTAGGTTATTTAGACGATGGAAATGTAACAGCATATGCATCTACACTAAAAAAAGTTCAGAAGAAATGCCGAAAACCAAAGTTTATTATCATAGCACATAGCGATTGGAAAAATATAAATTCATTGAAGCATTCTTTAATGATGGCAAAAGAACTTAAAAAGAAAAACTTCCGCTGACATTAGCTGTGTAAAAAAGCAAACAAATTTTGCCTCTTCCTGTCCGAAACCTTCCAATCTTAGCCTTCCCGTAAAGGCGGGACAACTTGTGCGAAGGCAGGTACTCCAGGTAGCTATGGAGAACTACCGCCTTGTCTGTACACATAAGTTTACAGGCTGGTATATTAGAAATGGCTATGAAAGTTACAACGGGCGGGGAAAGATATATTAAAACCCTTTCTTCTTTGCCGACTCCAGCGGGGGGAGTTTGTAATTATCTATTACACTTTTTTCTTTAATCATTTTTTCAATGTCTTCAATTTTTCGGGGAGCAAAAGCGGAAAGAAGTTCATAACCTGTTTCTGTAATTAATAAATCATCTTCTATCCGTACTGCAATGCTCCACCATTTTTTATCGCAATTGCTCCCTTCGGGTATATATATGCCTGGTTCAATAGTTATTACCATATCTTTTTTAAGTTTTTCATAAGAGCCACGATCATGCACATCCATGCCAATATGGTGACCAAGGCCATGTGGAAAATAAGTAGCAGCTTCGGTCTTGTTTTTTATAATCCCCAGTTTTATTAACCCCTCGGCAATAATATCAAAAGCAGCCTTATTGGCATCCTGCCATTTAGAGCCGTCTCTTAGTGTTTTAAATGCGGCTTCCTGTGCCTCATACACTAATTGATAAATAGCTTTTTCTTCATCAGAAAACTTTCCATCCACCGGCACTGTTCTTGTTACATCGGCTGTATAACCATGATATTCTGCACCCACATCCATCAGTAGCATAGAAGTACCCACTTTTGTTTTGGTATTTTCCATGTAGTGCAATACACAGCCATTTTCACCGGCACCAATAATAGAGCCATAACCAACACCTTCCGCACCGTAGCGTTTATGCACATACTCATGCAACCCTTGTATTTCCAGTTCACTCATATCTGGCCTTACGGCTTTCATTACTTCGTTTTGCCCCTGGCAGGATATTTCAACTGCTTTGCGAAGCAGGTCTAACTCTTCCGGTGTTTTTATTTCCCGGAGTTGCCCGGTCATTTTATCAAAAGCCCTTGTATCAAAACGTTTATCTTTTGAATACTTTTCCGGAATGCCGGCTTTCCTTTTAAAGGCTTCAACCAATTCAAATAAATCTGCTTTAGCCGAACGGCTGTCGGCAATATCTTCAGGAAGTGTTTCAAAAAAAAGTTTATCAAACTTTGTAAAATCAAGTTGAAGTTTTTGAAAATCTTCGCCATTATAAGCAGTAACAAAACCTAATTTATTTTTTGTGCCTTCTATACCTAAGCGTCTCCCGGTCCATTGTTCGCCGCGGGCATCTCTTTTTTGCACATACATAATTTCGTTGAAACGGTTCCCTGCTGAGTCTGTTTGTTCTTCTTTAAAAATTAATAAAAGCGAATGTGGTTCTTTGTACCCGCTGAAATAATACATATCGGGATTAGTATGATAGAGATAATCAATATCCTGCGAAAAAACCCGGGTGGGATATGCAAAGATGGCTGTTAAAGAATTAGCAGGCATTATTTGCCGCAATGCTTCTCTTCTGCCTGCATGAAATTCTTTGGTTAAATAGTCTTTTGGGAGGTTGTCTTCTGCATTTGCGGATGATGATGATGGTTGTGCAATAAGCAGCGATGAAAATAATACAGCTGCAAATGCAAGGATAGTTTTTAACTGGCGCATAATGATTTATTAAGTACTGTAAAATATTTTAACCAAATAGGTTTTTACTACTATGTTGTGCTTTCAAAATTTTAACTGCGTTTGTTTTGTGGCAGCATTATACCGCCTGCAAAACACCAATTTATCTGCCGAAGGCATCACAAACGAATTTAAGACATTTAAATTTCTCTATATTACTTGCAGCTGGTGTTTTTGTCCTGCTCCTTTATCAGCACACAACCCAGAAACAATCAGGGTAGGCATACTTCTTTTATAAGACTAATAAAAACGGAAAATAGTAAAATCCTACCACCCCATCGCCAGCACATCGGCAATATGCAGGGTTTTTAATTTGTAGCCTTTGGTATTAATGTATCCCTGCAGGTGCATAAGGCAGGATAAATCGGTGGAGATTAAATAATCTGCATTGGTAGCTAAAGCATTGTCAACTTTTTGTTCGCCCATACCAACGGAGATGGCTTCAAACTTTACAGCAAACGTACCACCAAAGCCGCAGCAGGTTTCTACGTCATTCATTTCAACCAGTTCAAGCCCTTTTACATTGGCCAATAATTTTCTTGGCTCTTCTTTTATTTTACATTCCCGCAGGCCAGCGCAGGAGTCATGGTAAGTGGCTTTGCCATTTAATACGGCACCTACATTTTCCACCCCCAATATTTTTACCATAAACTCCGAAAACTCCACCACCCTTTTGCCGAGGTCTTTTACTTCATTGTGCATAGAAGAATTGTCGAACAGTTTACTGTAATAATTTCTTACAAAGCCTGCACAACTGGCACTGGGTGTTACTATATAATCGCTGCCGCTAAAGTCTTTGATGAATTTGGTACAAACAGATTTTGCCTCATCCCAAAAACCCGCATTAAAAGCTGGTTGGCCGCAGCAGGTTTGCTTATCGTTATAACTTACCGTACAACCGGCTTTCTCCAGCACTTTTATCATATTAAAAGCTGTATCAGGATAAAGCTGATCTACAAAACATGGTATGAATAGCTGTACGTTCAATGATTAATTATTTTTTAAATGATGCAGTAAGGGAAATCATCTTCATCGCAGTTATCGACGCCTCTTCTCCTTTATGCCCATGCTTGCCCCCCACTCTTTCCATTGCCTGCTCTTCAGTGTTCACTGTCAGTACCCCAAATATGGTTGGTACAGGCAAACTTAAATTTAATTGCAGTACCCCGTCTGTTATCATTTTACATACATAATCAAAATGCGGTGTGTCGCCTTTTATTACACAACCCAATGCAATAAAAGCATCAGGCTTGTTTTTCTTTCCCGCAGTCTCCCAATAATTTTTAATAGCAAATGGTATTTCAACTGCACCGGGAACAGTTATTGCTACAATCTTTTTTACTCCTTGCTTTTCCAGCTCTGCAATGCAGCCTCTTTCCAATTGGTCCACAATGGCAGCATTCCATTCAGTTTTCACCAAAACGATACAGGCATCCTTTTTAAGGATGCCTGTATCGATTTAATAACTTGCTGTTGCTGATGTCAGCCATAATTAGTTGTTGGTATTATACACCCCCATTTGTGCCAGGTAAGCATCTGCCTGCTGTGCCTGTTCTGTACGGGGAAATTTTTCTTTTATTTCTTTATATAATTCTGTTGCTCCCTTTGCATCATTCAAAGTCTTCTGTGCTAAGTAAGCTGCCAGAAATAATGCTTCAGCAGAACCTGGTTCATCACTTTCAAAATAATGACCGGCTTTTTTATAATAATCAAAGGCATCTTTTGTTTTACCTAAATCACCATACGCATCAGCCATTAATTTATAAGCCCTTGCCTGTAAAGGTTTAGAACTGGTACTGAATTTTTTCAGGTAAGTTATTGCCTTGTCATTTTCATTGAGCTTAATATAACAGGCCCCTGCATAATAATTAGCCATATTGCCGGCATCGGTACCGCTGTACTTGCTGGCTACTTTTAAAAAACCCCAGTTAAGGCCATCACCATTCAATGCAAGATTTACAGAATCCATACGAAAATATTCTTCGGCTTTAAAAATTACATCAGCCGCCTTCATTTCTTTTGGTTTTTTTACAAAGTTGTTATACACATACCAGCCACCAGCCAGCAGTATTACAGCTATACTGGCTATTGACAATATCTTGCCGTATCTACCCCAAAAATCTTTCGCTTTGGTTATAACTGCGTCACCGGTCATTTCATTCACTGTTTTCTTGTCTGCCATTTTATTTCTGTTTCAGTTTTTAAATTAAAATATCTTACTTAGTCAACAATAAAAGGATAGTTCTGATCCATATACACATCCTTATACACTTCATCATCTCCCGGCCATGGGCTTTCTTCAGCAAATTTTACCGATTCAGCCACTATATCATCTACCCTTTTGTTTATGGCATCTATCTCTCCTTGTGTTGCAAACTTGTTATCCAATATCGTTTTCAGCACCATCTGTATCGGATCTTTGCCCTTGTATTCATCCACTTCTTCTTTAGTTCTGTATTTTTGCGGATCGCTGATTGAGTGGCCTTTATACCGGTATGTTTTAATTTCCAATAAAGTAGGCCCGCCGCCTTCTCTTGCTCTTTTTACCGCCCTGCAATACCCCTTCATGCACCGCTTCTGCACTCATACCATCAATAGTATCGGCAGGCATTTCATACGCATCGGCCAATTTATAAATATCAACGACATTGGAGGTTCGGCCAACCGACGTACCCATTGCATAGTTATTGTTCTCGCAAATAAAAATTACCGGCAGCTTCCAAAGCATAGCCAGGTTAAAGGTTTCATGCAGCATTCCCTGACGGGCAGCACCATCACCAAAAAAGGCGATAGCGATATTATCAGTGCCTTTGTATTGCTCCGCAAAAGCAAGACCAGCGCCGGTACCAATTTGTGCACCCACTATACCATGACCACCAAAAAAGTTTACATCTTTACCAAAGAAGTGCATACTTCCACCTTTGCCTTTGGCACAACCAGTGGCCTTGCCATACAATTCGGCCATGCAACTGTTTACCGAAACGCCTTTGGCAATAGCCAATCCATGATCCCGATAAGCGGTTACAAAAGAATCATCAGGCCTTGTAGCAGTCATACATCCGGCGGCAATAGCTTCCTGCCCTATATAGGCATGAAAAAAACCACGGATTTTGCCTTCCATTTTATACTTTTCTTCCGCCATCAGCTCAAACTGGCGGATGAGTTGCATCAGTTCGTACCAGTAGAGATAAGTTTCTTTAGAAAATTTGGTAGCCACAGGCTTAAAATTTGATGTTTAATATCCCGGTTTACGATAAAAACTATGCACAAGGCTTCGTTTTTCGAGTCGCAAAAATAGGGAAAGAAAAGGAATTTTAATACAGTGGTTTTGAGGTGGGCAACCGGGGTTCTGTTCCATGATTGGGCTGATGTTGCGACGCTCCGTTCGGGGTTCTGTTCGTTAATCAACATTTTTATTTCTCAATTATTCATTCTTAATTGTCCCATGTATCTTGCACCATGCTCTGCCTCCACCACATATCACTTCTTCAATTCAAAAACTACAGCAACCGCAGCTTCTCTTTTACAGAAAAGGTTACAGGTATTTGTGGTAAAAATGGCACAGGCAAAACCAACCTGCTGGATGCTATCCATTATTTATGTTTTACCAAAAGCTACTTTACCCGGCAGGATGCACAAACGGTGCAGCATGGTTCAACAGGTTTTCGCTTAGAAGGTGATTTTGAATTACACAAAAAAGAGGAGAAAGCCATTTGCATTTTCAGGGAGACAGGTAAAAAAGAATTTTTAATGAACAATGACCCTTACGAAAAATTCTCCCAGCATATTGGCCGCTACCCCTGTGTGGTAATAGCTCCCGATGATGCAGAACTGGTTACAGGTGACAGCCGGGAACGCCGCAGTTTTTTAGATGCATTGCTCTGCCAGATGGATGCGGAATATATGCAGCACCTGATTGTTTATAAAAAAGTGCTGGAGCAAAGAAATTCTTTGTTGAAAACATTTGCTGAAACGGGTAAGAAGGATCTTTCCTTATTAGGTGTACTGGATGAACAACTTATAAAGCCCGGTGAGTTTATTTTTAATAAAAGAAAAATCTTCCTGCTTTCATTTTTGCCGCAGGCAAAACATTTATACAGCAATATTGCCAATAGTTTTGAAAATGCGGAGATTGTATATGAGTCTGAATTGCTGCAGGCATCATTTGCTGAAATATTAAAACTAAACCGCCAGAGAGATTGCATGGCGCAACGTACCACTTCGGGCATACACCGGGATGATTTAACGATAACAATGGTTGGACAACCATTTAAAGCCATAGCCTCTCAAGGCCAGCGAAAGAGTTTATTATTTGCATTAAAACTGGCAGAGATGGAGACATTGAAAAAAGAAAAAGGCTTCCCTCCCCTGCTGCTGCTGGATGATGTATTTGAAAAGTTAGATGAAGACCGTATTGGCAACCTTTTAAAAAAAGTATGTGCCGAAAATGAAGGGCAGGTTTTTATTACTGATACTAACGAGGAAAGACTGAAAGATCATTTGATAAAAATTGACGTTGCATTTGAAATACACAGTCTTTAATTAATAACTAACAGATAAAAGATAATAGTTTCCTTAAGTCAGTCTTGCAGTCCTGTAAAGAACTATTATCTATTCACTTTTATCTATTATCTATATTTGCTTTATGGGAGAATATTCTATCAGCGAAGCAATGAACCAGTTCCTTAAAGGCAGCCGCATTAAAGGCGGCATACAGGCATTGCAGATAGAAGATGTTTGGGAAGAAATAATGGGGAAAACAATTGCCCGTTATACTGATAAGCTACAAATTATTGGCGACAAATTAATCATCACCACCAATGTTGCACCGCTTAAAAACGAACTCATTTATCAGAAAGAAAAAATAAAACAACGGGTAAACGAGGCGTTGAAACAAAAAGTGGTGAATGAAGTAATAATTCAATAACAGCCCCACTTAATTATATCATTCAGCCTATTTTTGCTGAAACAATTTTCATTCCAATGGATACAACCACTATAAGCCTTATTATCGCTTGCCTTGCTTTATTATTAGCCATCGCATCTTTTTTTAAAAAACCGCAGCATCAAACGCCGCCTTCTTCATCTGAAGGTTTTAACAGCACCCCTCTCCGGTTACAGGCTTATGAAAGATTAGTGTTACTTACTGAAAGAATTGCCCTACCCAATATAATAAGCCGCTTAAACCAACCCGGCATATCCGCCGCCGAAATGAAACTGATACTTACAGAAAATATAAAACAGGAAGTGGAGTACAACAGTACACAGCAACTTTATGTAAGCCAGCCAGCATGGGATGCAATAAAGAACATGAAAGAACAAAATATTATGGTGGTAAACCAGGTGGCTGGCTCGTTACCCCTTACCGCATCTTCATCCGACTTAAATAAAAAAATATTAGAAGTGCTGATGGGCCAGCCCGGCGGCGCCATGCATGAGGCTGTGCTTAATGCGTTGAATGCTGAAGCAAAGAAAATAATGACCTGATGAAAAAAGTTGCCATAATATTATTATTGGTACTTATCGTAAAAAACTCTTTTGCCCAGCAAAACAAAATAAAATTTGGTTTTATAAGCTTTCCATCTCAATCAGGTTTTGGTATTGGCAACCTTGGTTATGAAAGAATGAATAAGGCATTAAATAATTCATGGCAATTTCATATTAACGGCTCTGGCGGTGCTATTGCAACTGATGTTGGCACCGAAACAAGGAAATGGATTACAATTGAAAGGACTTTTTACAAAAAATCAATTTCAAAAGCCATTACATGGTCTTACTCCTTTTTTACAGAAGCAGGTAACCGTGTAAAGGAGAATGGTGACAGGGTTGATGACCTTTCAAAAATTTTTGACAAAAGAAAATTATTTGAGATAAACCCGGGTGCTAGTTCAGGTATTCAAATTCATATTGGCAAAAAATGGGGCATAGAAACACAGGCCGGGCCTAAATTAATTTTTGCAAACGGAAAAGAGTATTACATTAACGGTCTGATTAGTTCTTCCAACAATACATTTACTGAAAACGTAAGCTATACAAAAGCAGGCTATCGTTTTATGGGTGCTGTTTATTTTCAATTCTGAAGCAATGGACGAAAACAAAAAATATACTGACTCCGGCATTGAAATAAAAAAAGTTTATGCCTCTTCAGATGTTCCTTCAGGCAATGAAGAAATGGCTGGTTCATTTCCTTTTACCAGAGGTGTTCAGCCTGATATGTACCGGGGTAAACTGTGGACGATGCGCCAGTATGCCGGGTTCTCCACCGCAGAAGAAAGCAATAAGCGATACCATTATTTATTATCACAGGGTGTAAACGGCTTAAGTGTGGCATTTGATTTCCCACACAAATTGGTTACGACAGCGACCATGCTCTGGCCGAAGGTGAAGTAGGCAAAGTGGGTGTGGCAATTGATTCTATTGAAGACATGCAAACACTTTTCAACGGAATCAATTGGAAGAAGTAAGTACCTCCATGACCATCAATGCAACAGGTTTTATTTTACTGGCCTTTTATGTAGCCATTGGCCAAACAACAGGGTGCTGATCTTAAAAAAATAACCGGTACCATTCAAAACGATATCTTAAAAGAATATGCAGCAAGGGGAACTTATATCTATCCGCCCAAACCTTCCATGCGCATCATCACCGATATTTTTGAATGGTGCAGCAATGAAGTACCCAAAGTGGAATACGATTTCTATTTCCGGTTATCATATCCGGGAAGCAGGCAGCACCGCCGTACAGGAAATTGCATTTACACTCAGCAATGGCAAAGCTTATGTGAAGGCCGCCCTGCAAAAAGGACTAGACATAAATGTATTTGGCAAACGCCTCTCCTTCTTTTTCAATGCACATAATAATTTATTTGAAGAAGTAGCAAAGTTCCGTGCAGCAAGAAAAATGTGGGCACAGATCATGAAAGATCCTTGGTGCAACAGACCCGAAAGCCATGATGCTGCGCTTTCATACACAAACAGGCGGCAGTACATTAACGGCGCAACAACCACTTAATAATATTTCAAGGGTAACAATACAAACATTGGCTGCCGTATTGGGCGGCACACAATCATTACATACAAATGGATATGATGAAGCAATGAGTTTACCAACAGAAGAAGCAGCAAGAATTGCATTGCGAACACAACAGATCGTTGCATTTGAAAGTGGCGTACCGGATACTGTTGATCCCTTGGCTGGTTCTTATTATATAGAATCGCTTACCACATGAAGTGGAGCAGGCAGCATGGAAACTGATCAGAAAAATTGATGCAATGGGTGGCAGTGTGCCCGCTATTGAAGAAGGGATTTATACAAAACGAAATTGCCCGCAGCGCTTACGAATACCAGCGGAGTATTGAAAAAGGTGAAAAAATAATAGTTGGTGTAAATAAATTTCAGACAGAAAAAGAAAACCCTATACCCGGCTTTAAAATTGATGACAGCATCAGGCAAATACAGACTGAAAAACTAAATATATTACGCCGTAGCCGGGACAATGCTAAATGCGACCAACTATTGCAACTACTTAATGATAAAGCCAGTAGTACTGAAAATATGATGCCAACCGTGCTGGAAGCGGTTGAAAACAAATGCACTCTCGGCGAAATTGCCGATACATTGAGGGAAGTTTACGGAGAGTACAAATAAATTTTCTCCGGTTACCTACAAAATACTACCGGTTAATAAATCCCCTAAAAAGGGTATGCCGGGCAATGCTTTGATTGTTTATCTTGCTCTCATCAAAACCTCAAAACATGAAACCATTACACCTTAAAAGCAATTTGCTGCTTATTTTTTTACTACTTATTTCTTCCTCATTAATTGCACAAGTAAAAATTGGTGGCACCGCCAAAGAAAACCCAGACCCCTCTTCTGTACTGGAACTAAAAAGCAGCGATAAAGGCTTTTTAATGCCCCGTATGACACAGGGACAAATGGAGCAAATAAAAAACCCTGCAAATGCATTGGTTGTGTACAATACAGATGTAAAGGCCATTTATATTTTCAGCGAAGCGCAAAACCAATGGATGCCGCTGATGCAGCAAACGGCAGCAAGGCTTGGCGGCGACTCTTGCGAATGGGAATTTGACACTACTACAGCAAGGGTTTTCCTTGTAAGGGGCTATCCTGTTGGTGATTCGATTTTTTATAACCTTGCCCGCCGCAAATTTGTTTTTGCAGATAAATTACAATCTGCATCCATTAATAATACACCTGTTGATGTTTTTTATCCGGGTAAATATATTTTTAAAGGAAGTGCTTCAGGTATATTTAATGATTCCGCTACACTTAATTTTCCAAGTCTTACTCTCAGTAATTTTCTATTTGAGGTAGACAGCGATTCATTTGCTTTAGCTAATCCTAATACAGCTTTTTATAATGGTATGAGAATAGCCACACAAATGCTGCCAACTGCCACACAAAGGGCTAGCACCATCCGTTCATTGCTTTTACAAGTTAATCATACAGGGGCAGATTCACTAAATGCTGTTACCGCATTAGCAAGTAATGCTTTTATTGACGGCGCTGGATATACTGGTACATTCAACGGCTTTCAAAATAACATGAGCATTACGGACAGTGCGAGGGGCGATATTGGAACCATAACCGGGTACCGTAACAACATAAATATGTTTAGCAGCAATAGCAACCATGTAACCGGAAATGTATATGGTTATTTCGGCAGCATGGGTGGCTTTTTAGATACATTGGGAAACAGGCAGCTAAATGGCAATGCCTATGGTATCTTTCTTAATAATATAAATATAGCTGCCCCCGGAAAAAACTATGCTTACTATTCTAATAAAGGCCGCAACCGTTTTGGTGATTCAACTTTAATTACTGACCAGTTTGTTACTGCGCCCCGTGCAATTTTAGATGTAAATTCAACCAGTGCAATGATTATCCCCTCGGGAAATACTGCACAGCGGCCTGTAACTGGTGTTGCTGCTATGTTGAGGAATAATACTGACATTCTTTCTCCCGAATTTTTTGATGGTGCTGCATGGCAGCCACTATCAACCGGGCCAGGCGAATGGAAATTTGATGCCCTTACTAATAAAGTAAATCTTGTAAGGGGCTTACCATTAAGTGATACAATTTTTTATAAAACACAAAGCAGGCAGTTTGTTTTCAGCGACAGGAATACCAATACAAATAGTTTGGGTTCTGATTTTCCTGTAGAGAGTTTCGGTGGCAAGTTTACTTTTAAGAGTACTGCCTCGCAAAGAAGCGATACCCTTATATCAAACGGTGCCAGTGTAAATATCGTTTATGAAGCAGATAACAGTACCGCCAACACTGTTTATACTTCATTAAGTACTTCAGCTGTTATCAATCCAAAAGCAATGCAAAAAAGCGACCAGGTATCAGGCATAGCCAATACAGTAATACATGCAGGTAACGATTCTGCACAAATTGTAATTGGAATATCCAACATTGCCCGCAACAGTGGCAATGGAAAATCTGGTTCAATAACAGGTATCCAAAATGTGGTAAGGATACAAAATGGTAATGCCAATAATACCGGTGACTTAATAGGATTTAGAAACGTAATGGGAAACCGGTGCAACAGCCGGAAGAGTAACAGGTAATGTGTATGGATGGCTGGGTACAGTTAGTGGTTTGGCCAACAATGTTGATGGTTCTGTTTCCGGAATTTTTATTAATTCTGTAACAGGTGCTGCTGCAAGAAAAAACTTTGCTTATTATTCAAACAAAGGGTTCAACAGGTTAGGTGATTCGCTATTGGTTACAGACGGTGCATCCATTACTCCCCGGGCAGTATTGGATGTAAACAGTACCAGTGCCATGATAGTACCAACAGGAACAACAGCACAACGGCCTGCAACAGCAGTAAACGGAATGGTAAGATATAATACAGATAATGGCGGCAGATTGGAAACCTTCAATAGTGCTGCATGGTCGGGAACTATTAAAGGTGGTATTGGTATCGACCCACCAAACATCCCGGTAAATTCAGGCATTACAACAAGTTTTGCATTTACCGGGGCAACGGTTGGCAGTGTGGTATCAATATCGCCTGCTACCGCCCCACCAAACGGAATTATTATTGCATGGGCAAGAGTAAGTGCTGCTAATACTATTGAAGTACGGTTTGAAAATAATTCAGGGGCTGCAATCAATCCCCCTTCAATAAGTTATAACATACGGGTTATACAATAATTTGTTTTGAAATTTAGCATATAAAAGCTGGCAGTTACTGCCAGCTTTTATATTTTTACTATACAACTTATTCATTATGAAAAAAAAGACGGCTTTCAAAAATGTTTTAGCTATTATCAGCTTTGTATCCGTGGGTTGCTTAAGTAATTGTGATGCAATGGCACAAGCAGAAAAAACCGGAGTAAACCCTGCTACCCCCGCTAATAAAACACCAACTGGTAACGGCAACAATTCTGAAGCAGGGAAGCAACAGGCCATCACAGAAAAAAATAAGTTGATGACTGCTAATGCACCTGCAAATAATAATCAACCACCCCCTCCTGTATTTTTTTCGGCCGGGGCACCGGCATTTATTACAGATAGTATTGAAAACTATATAAAAAACGGGTTGCAGCAGTGGCAGGTACCCGGCCTGGCTATCGTTATTATTAAAGATGGAAGAGTTGTATTGCAAAAAGGATATGGCAACACTGCAATTAAAGATGGACAGCCAGTAGATGCGAACACTTTATTTTTTATTGCAAGTAACAGCAAACTATTTACAGGTACGGCATTAGCCCATTTAGAAAATCTTGGCAAACTTTCCCTAAATGATAAAATAACAAAATATTACCCCAATTTTAAATTGTATGATAAAACATCAACCGAATTAGTCAGCATCAGGGATATGCTGAGCCATCGCATCGGCACCAAAACATTCCAGGGAGATTTTACTTTCTGGAACACCAACCTCAGCCGTGATGAAATAATGAACAGGATGCAATACCTGAAACCTGTTAATCCCTTCCGCCAGGATTATGGCTATTGCAACAGTTGTTTTTTAACAGCCGGACAGATTATCCCGAAAGTAACAGGCAGGCAGTGGGAGGATTTTATTACCGATAGTTTATTAAAACCATTGGCTATGAATAATTCTTATGACCTCTCAAATGGTATTGAGAAAAAGCAAAGCAATATTGCAAAACCTTATACAACAAGCTTTACCAATAAACTAACGCAGGTGCCGTATGATGTGTGGGATAACCTTGGCCCGGCACCAGCATAGTAAGTAATGTTAACGACCTTTCTCATTGGTTCCAATTTCAATTAGATAGCGGCCGCTACCAGGGAAAAACAATAATGCCCTGGCCAGTGCTGCAAAAAACAAGGGATGTAAATGTTATTACCGGCAGCAGAAAATCATCCCTCTACCCTATTCATTTCCGTGGTTATGGCCTTGGGTTATTTGCAGCCGATTATTATGGCAAACAAATTTACTGGCATACAGGTGGTGCCGCAGGTATGGTAAGTAATGTTTGTTTTGTACCAGAAGAAAAACTAGGCATTGCTATTTTAACGAATAACGATAACCAGAATTTCTTTGAAAGCCTTCGTTACCAGATCTAGATGCTTATCTCGGTGTGCCCTATGTAAACCGCAGCCTGCAGCAACTAAGCGGATTTAATAAAGAAATGAGTCAGCAGGTTAAAGAAATTAACGATTGGAAAATGATTGTTGAAAAAGTAAAAAACCAGCCAGATACCGCAAGCAATGGCAAAGACCCTTATGCCGGAACATACTCTAATAAGTTATACGGAACTATCTCTATTACAAAAGCAATAGCCAATGGTTATTTGATAAAATTCAATTCCCATCCTGATTTAACAGCTACCCTGCAATCGCTGGGTGGTGGCGAAGACTGGTTGCTTGAATATAATAATATTGAGTTTGGTGTTTTTAAAACGAAATTTAAAATCGTAAATGGAAAAGTAATTTCAATAGATATTAAAGCAAATGATTTTGTGGAGTATGATGTTTATACATTTATCAAAAACGCATCATCAAAGTAATTAAAAAAGCCGCCCCGTTTAAAACGGGACGGCTTTGGTTGCGACAATATGCCATTCATCAACGTTGTTTAATAATCTTCTTCACCCCTATCCTCTTTCCGGCGGTGTTCATTACTTCCACCATATATATTCCTGCGGGCAAACGGCTTATATCAACATCAATCTTTGTATAAGAAATTGCAGTAACCAATCCACGGCTATACACTTTTGCCCCCTTATCATCATAAACAATTACAGATACTGCTTCATTAGCAGAATTATAAAATCTTACCTGGAACTGCCCGTTGTTTGGATTGGGATATACATACAAATTATCTGATGCCTGGCCACTTACTATCAAATCGGCTGATGTTGCAACACATCCATTCGGGTCTGTGTACACAACACGGTAAGTTCCAATATTATCTACTGTAAGGTTTGATAATCACCGATGTAACCCCTGACATTAATTGCCCATTTTTAAACCATGCAAAACTACCGCCACAAGGGTTAGCTGT
This sequence comes from uncultured Chitinophagaceae bacterium, assembly GCA_963840755.1. Lineage (GTDB taxonomy): Bacteria > Bacteroidota > Bacteroidia > Chitinophagales > Chitinophagaceae > JJ008. Next base: position 44,221 of record CAWJAG010000011.1, read on the forward strand.
TGTTGAAATAGTTAATGACTGTGCCGGTAATAGTGCCGCAGGGCGGGAAGCTGTTACTGTTATTGTTGGCAACGGATTTACAAACAAACTGGCTGCGCCGGATGTTACTGTTGTACACAAGCCAATTACTTTTACCCTGTATGTATTCGTATTCATACTTACAGCAGTATTCGGTAATGACAGTGATGCCGTAGTTGCCCGGATATTGCCGCCCATGCACTGCCATTCCACTGCTCCCACTGATAGCTTACTGCATTGGTTGATACCACACTAAATACAGCAGGAGAAGTTGCACATACTGTTCTCGTAGCAGGTTGTGTGCTTATTACTGGCAATTGCCCATCAAGCACTGTTATATTAAATGTACAAGATGAGCTATTACCACAAGCATCTGTAGCGGTAGAGGTAACGGTAGTAGTTCCTAAAGAAAATACAGAACCTGATGCCGGAACAGAAACAATAGCTACAGCTCCGCTGCAATTATCAGTTGCAGTTGGAGTAAAGTTTACAACGGCGGTACAAGAACCAATAGGTGTTGAAACTGTTATATTCGCCGGGCAGGTAATTACCGGTGCTGTTACATCATTTACTGTAATAATCTGTGTACACAATGCAGAGTTGCCGCACACATCAGTTGCTTTGTATGTTCTTGTTATGATAAATTGATTTGCACAGGTTTGGTTATTTATTACATCGCCTATATGTGTCACCGTTACTGCACCACCACAATTATCAGACAACCCCGTTATTGATGCAATATTTGGTACTGGTACGGCACTGGCACAACTAACTGTTATGGCCGTAGGGCAGTAAGGTTGGTGGGGTTATATCCTTTACTGTTATTGTTGTGTGCAATCTGTAAAATGATCAGCAAGATGTATGGCACGGTAAGTTGGTACTCGTAAATCTATTGGCACAAGTTTGTCCACCTATCACATCACCAACATGCACTACAATTACACCGGGGCAATTATCTGTTGCTGTTACTCATGCAGTATCCGGGGCTGGCACAGCACTGGCACAGTTTCCTGTTACGGGAGCAGGACAAGTAATAGCCGGTGACTGACTATCTGTTACAGTTACTGTAAATGTGCAAGTAGGCCCCGCAGTACTCGTGGCAGTAACAGTTTCATCCACAGAAAGAAGAACCAATGCAGGTGACGTGGTAATGGTATCGCAGGACCAGTTGTAGTTGGTGCAGGATAAGTTACAACACTCCACATTGATTCGGATCATTAGAACAGAAATATCTGCCGGGCAGGCAATGGTACAGGTAACACAAGCTAAACATTGCACAGTAGTAGTACGGCAAGTACTCTGACTGCCACAACCCGGTGTATTCCAATGTGCATATATAGTACCGGTAAATGTATTGGCAAATGTGAGTGCTGTCATGCCTGAGGCAAGCACCGGGCCGGATGGACTGCCTGAATGAATAGTTATAACATCAGTGGGTACGCTGCTGGTAAACTGTAATGTTTGCCCGGCAACTGCGCCAGAAATAGTAGAATACTCACCTGCAAAAGAGCAGGTTGAAATTGTAACAATATTACCAGCTGTACTAATTACAGCACTCCCAAAGGAAGAGATTTTGGTACATGGAAAAATATCTGTATCTGTTGCAGAATTATTTGCCGGGTTAGGATCTACATAACCTCCAATAAGAACGGATGCCGTATTCACCAAATTAGCAGTTGCAGCGAGTGAAATATCTGCGGCCACTGTAAAAGTAGCTGTGCTTCCCACAGGAAAGTCAATCATCACATTAATATTACCAGTACCATTGATAGGTCCTGTTGCTCCACCAACATAACTAACCGCCCATATTGCGTTTGTGATTTCCGGTGGCAGGTTATCAATTACCGTTTTTTCAGCCAATGCATCAGGTCCATTATTAGTAACTGCTATAATATATGTAGTGGTGCTGCCAGGAATATAAGTTGTAACCCCATTTGTTTTAGTGATTGACATATCAGCTGTATTTCAGGAGTATCGGTATCAGTAGCTGAATTGTTTGCAGGATTAGAATCTGTAACTCCACCGGGTACTGTTACCGTTGCAGTATTAACCAGGTTTGTTGTTGCTGTGGGTGAAATATGTACATTTACTACAAACCTTGCCTTAGCGCCAACTGGCAAATCTACTAACACATTAATATTACCCGAACCACTTGCAGGTCCTGATCCGCCGCCGGGATAAGTAACCGTCCATGTAGCACTGGTAATTTCCGGAGGTAAAATGTCTGTTATGGTGGCTCCTATTACAGCAGAAGGCCCGTTATTGGTAGCTTCAACTATATAAGTATGCCCGTTTGAGCCGGGTGTATATGTAGTAACAAAATCAGTTTTGGTAATCGAAAGGTCTGCGGTCTGGGTCCAGCCGGCATACCCCGTAATAAAAATGAATAATAATAAGAGCAAGTAGATTTTTTTCATACAAGTTTGATTTAAAGTTTAAAAGGGAAGCCGGGTTGTGATATTTTAATTACAAGCACTAAAATATAACCACTATCGAAAGCAGAATGCTTCTAATAACAGATGCAGTAAACTGTTTGACAGCCGATAAAATGAGATGGATAAGTGAGAGAAAAAAAATGGATGGAATATCTCCTGATTACTAATACAGTGGCAAAAGGAATAGTTAATAATTATTTCTGGAGAATTGTGGCTTATGAAAGCTATACTTTCACCTATTATAAACAAGAAAGGAATAGCTGTTTGCTATCCCTTTAAAAATTAGTTTATTTCTTCCAACCATCTTTCGAAATAACAGTGCGGTTAAAGATTAATTTATCTGAAGGAAATCCTTATCCAAACAATAGTACCTTTTGCGGATAAAACTGAAAACGGTCTGCTATTGTAGCAGTTGCCAGTGATAGTTCAGCAAAGCCTTTTACCACTTTCAAACTATCGGGGTTTATATACTCTTTAAAATCCCCTTCTTCGCTGGAGGGATCTTCCACTTTAAATAACCGGTCATATTCCCTTACTTCCACTTCCAGTGCATCAGCTGCATTTACCCAATGCAAAGTTCCTTTTACACTAATGCCAGATGTATCCGAACCACTTTTGCTTTCCGGAATATA